>CAVQVM010000019.1:0-554617 GCA_963717085.1 uncultured bacterium | reverse complement strand
CCGTAGGTGTACCGATCGGCATTCCGGTCTCAGCCGGTGTCCTCCACTACTGGTCCGGTGAGTCACTGCTCGACCTGAGGGTTGTTGGAGCCGGAGCCGCCGCCCTGACCGCGCGGCCCTTGCACCTTGACGACCGAGACGTTGACCTTCTTCGTGTTGGTGGCGCTCAGACCGTCGGCGTCGGTGACGGTGACGGTGACCCGGCTTAAGCGGGCTTGGCCGGGGGTGGGGGTGAACCGCACCTTCACCTTCCGCGGGTTTTCCGGGTCGAGCACGACCTCGTCGTCGCTGGTCCACGCGTAGGTGAGCGGGGCGCGCAGATCGAGGATCCCGGCGTGGAAGTGTCCGTTCACTGTCCCCTGGCCCTTGGCTGCCGTAATCGAAGACCGCCCCTTCACCTCAACCTCGGGCTGCCGTTGCTCCTCCGGACTAAGGGCCCCGGCCACGAACATGCCATCGGGCCTTACCTCGAAGTGCTGGCGTAGCCGATCGGGAGCTTCATCCCGCCCTTGATGAGAATCGCAGGCGGCAGGAACCTGCCTGGACCAGAATGCCGACGGCCGGCTTCTCGTCGTCGGGCGGCTCGGGCTAGGAGGATCCGCAAGCCCTGATAGCCCGGTGAGCGGATCGAACCCCAACATGATGGTCAGGAGGCTCGTGGAGCCTGTCGTCCACTTCAAGCTTCCGCACCGGTCGTGTGGACGATTTCGCCGAGTTCCACCTGGAAGGTCTCGGCGATCGTTACGGTGAAGTGCGGGTCGGGCACCGCGCGTTCGTTGAAGCCCTCGACGATGGTGGCCACCGTCGCTGGCGGCTGCATCTCAACCCGCAGTGTGTTCAGGTGGTTCTCGCCGTCGAGCTGTTCGATACCCTCGTCATCCACACGCACGGGCTTCCAGGTCTTCTCGGCAAGCCGGCGGACGAAGTGCTCGTTTATGAGAAAGGCGATGGTCTGGGCCGGCGGACGCCCGATCGACCGGGCGAGGTTGGTGTGCATGACTTCCTTCTGCGCGTCGGTCAGCGGGTCGGGAGGCTCGGTCCAGATGCCGAACGCCGCGGCCTCCTCGGCCGGCAGGCCCGGCCTGGAACACGTGCTATCGACGTAGGCGCCGGGGAACTCCAATTGGATCGCGGCCCTGATCAACCCCTCGATCTCCAGGCGCCCCTCGGTCACTGAGGCAGGGGGGGGCCGGATCTTGGGCCCTTGATCTGGACGCAGATATCGGGCACGGGGACCTGGGTAGGAATGTCGAAGGGCTGGTGCAGGACGGGCTGGTCGCCGGCGTGCCACTCTCCGACCTGCCACCCTTGGCCGGTCCAGGACGACGACTTATGGTTTGACATTGCTCTGCCTCCTCGCACGGGGCCACATGCCCCATGCCTGATTGAGCGCCGGCCGACCTCCCTGATACATCTTTCATCACAGGACACGGATTGGCTTCCGGTCGCCGCCGTGGTATCCCGCCCAACGCGCCCGCCCCGACGACGACTGAATTACCCCTCCGCGCACAATGCCGTTCGCGCCCCATACCCACGCGGTGATCTCATGTGGTGGCGCGAGGAATCGCCACGGGTTCCTCGGCCAGCGAGCTGGGTAGCCGTCCGCGTCGTGTGTTTCACGTAGCAGCTGCAGCTAGACGTTCTGGTCGGTTACGGATCGCAGGCGCACCGACACCCGCGCCAGATTGCCCAGTGAGACTGGGGAGGGCCAGCAGGACTGGGGTCCACCGGGCTGCTGGTGGGTGTGACTACGGTCGCCGGTTCCAACGAGGCACGCCCCGTTCCGGAGGGTGATCGGGCCAGCTGCGCCAACAGCCTGCCCGTCACGATCTCCTTCCCGGGACGTGCGTGCCACCCCTTGAACCCAGTTGCACAGGAAGGGATGGCAGATGTCCATCGTAGAAGTCACGCGCCCAATCGTCGGGGGCGTGGACACCCACCTCGATGTCCACGTCGCTGCAGCGGTCGACCCGGTGGGTGGCGTGCTCGGTGTCGGGTCGTTCCCGACTACCCCAGCCGGTTATCACGAGCTGTCGAGCTGGCTCAGCTCCTTCGGCCCGGTGGAGCGGGTCGGAGTGGAGGGCACCGGCAGCTACGGTGCCGGACTCGCCCGGCACCTGTCGGCATCGGGCATCGTGGTGGTCGAGGTCGACCGGCCGAACCGTCAGGCTCGTCGCCGCAACGGCAAGTCCGATGAGCTCGACGCCATCGAAGCCGCTAGAGCTGCCCTGTCGGGCCGGGCCAGCGGAGCTGCGAAGTCCGCCACCGGTAACGTCGAGGCGCTGCGCATGTTGCTGGTCGCCAAGCGCTCTGCTCGGTCGATCCGGATCAAGACCATCGGCCAGCTCCGGCACCTGGTCATCACCGCACCCGATGACCTGCGCGATCGCCTTGGCGGGCTCACAACCAAGGCCCTGATCCGCCAGGCCGCAGCGCTACGTCCCCGGCCAGGCAGCGATCCCATAGGGGCTCACGCGATCAAGACCGCCATCGTCACCCTCGCCCGCCGGGTCCAGGCCATCAACACCGAGATCGCTGCCCTCGACGCCCACATCGACACCCTGGTGCGTGCCACCGCACCCGCCCTGCTCGAGGTCTACGGCGTCGGCTCGGACACTGCCGCCATCTTCCTCACCGCTGCCGGCGACAACCCCGGCCGGATCCGTTCCGAGGCAGCCTGGGCCAAGATCTGTGGCGTCGCCCCGGTACCGGCCGGGTCGGGCAAGACCAACAGCCGGCACCGCCTCAACCAAGGCGGCAACCGCCAAGCCAACCACGCCCTGTGGCGGGTCGTGCTGACCCGCCTCGGCCAAGGCGAACCCCGCACGGTCGCCTACATGCAACGACGTCTCGCCGAGGGCCGCACCAAGCCCGAGATCATCCGCGCGCTCAAGCGCTACGTCGCACGCGAGATCTTCCAGCACATCCCTACCTGAGCACCGGTAGCCACCACCGGGTCACGGTGACGGGACTGGCCCAAGATTGCCCTGACACTCCCCAACGGGAATCGTCCTCCGAGCGACCTGCCGCCCCGTCACCGCCACCCGCGCCGGACCGCACTGGCCTAATAAGAGCGTGCCCCACGTGGCCCATCACTGGTGTGCCAGCACCCCGGCGTTGATCCTTGACAACACATAGGAGCGTCGCTCTGGCGTGATATTGCTGGCCCGGACGTACGGTCGGCAGCCTCAGATGGTTGCTGGGGAGAGCTTCGTATAGTCGACGGACCACCAGCGAGTCGGGCGCATCGAGAACTTGAGGTTGCCTTCCTCGTCGGTGCTGGCCACGTAGGCGTCGCCCAGCTCCGGGCCGAAGTAGCGGTGCGCCAGCGGGCGTCGGTCGGCTTCGAGCTCGGCCGGTGCCACGTCGATGATCGGTCCCTCGACGCTGACGTACTTGTAGAAGGGTGGCTCCTCCGTCTGCGCGCAGAGGCTGAAGCGCCGGGCGGCGTTCAACAGCCTTCCCTTGAGGGATTCGGCGCCGGTGATGATCCACACGAGCCCCCCGGGCTCGTAGCCGTACCAGATCGGGACGGTGAGCGGCGCGCCGTCGGCTCGCTCGATCGAGATGACGCCGACGTGGACACCGGCGAGGAACTCCTGCCGCTCGTGCTCGCTCATGGCCAAGGACATGGGAGAAGGGTGTCACGTCGCCCGACACGTCGCGTTCGGAGATCAGCTAGCGGGGTGCTGAAATTGCCCATCGCGGCCGGTCGCCCGAGCCTGCGAGCTGGACTCTTCGCCGAGGCGCAGGCGGCCTACCGACGTATTTCAGCACCCTGCTAGACGGAAGACCCTGGCAGAGACGGTTGCGTGCCGTTCGGCAGGTCGGTATGCAACCGCTTGCCAGAACGTCGGGCCGGTGCGCTTGGCCGTCGGGCCGCCACGTCGAGGCCGAATGGCGACTCCGGCTCGCCGAAGCGCCTTGAGCACGGTGTCGGCGCTCACGCCGAACCACTTGGCCAGCTGTCCCGACGACCAGCCTGCGTCGTAGAGCCGGGCCGCCTCACGCGCCTGCTCCCGATCGAGGCCACCCGGGCGAGAGTCCACCCCGGCCCGACGCAGATGGATGGACACCGTGCGCCGGTCGATGCCGAACTCGGCGCCGAGCTCGATCATCGTACTGCCAGCCTGGTAGCCGGCGACTAGGGCGTCGACCCGGGCGGGCTTCAAGGGCCGCGCAGTCCGCGGTCTCGACCGTGGAACTTGGGGAGCGGGTTGGGCTTTCCCTGGTGCGAGGTCCCGCGCACCACCGATGTCCAGGTCAGCGAGGTGGCATAGGTCAGGTTGAGGGTTCGAAGCTGTCCACTTAGGTCCACTGTCATCGGGTACGTCGATTCGTACCGCGGTACGAATCGACGTACCCCGATGATGATCCGACATCCGTCGTCGACGCGGGCTGAGCACGGTTGCGGTGGCCGGCTGGCGAGGCACCTGCTGACCTCGATGAAGCAGAACCCCGACCCGACCTACGGCCAGTGCTTTCCGCCGTGCCACCCGTCGGGCCGCCGACTGCATGCCGGGCATGTCGCACATCCACCCTCCACCCGGGCGCGGCCTTCGTTGCCGACGAGGGCCATCAGAGTGGGTCGAGGCGGCCCTTGAGCAGGCAGAACTCGTTGCCTTCGGGATCGGCGAGGACGTGCCAGGAGGCCTCCCCGGTCTGACCGATGTCGACGGGTTCGGCCCCGGCGGCCAGGAGGCGTTCGAGCTCGGCGTCCTGATCGCGGTCGGTGGCGTTGACGTCGATGTGCAGCCGGAGAATCTCTTTCTTCGGCTCGTCATTGCGGATGAGGATGATCGCCGGCTGCGGGCCGCCGAACCCTTCGCGCGGCCCTATCCCGATGAGGCTCTCGTTGCTAGCGAGCACTATGAAGTCCAGGACCTCGCACCAGAACCGCGCCAGCTCCTCGGGGTCGTGGCATTTGAGCACGAGCTCACTGATACGGCATGCCATTGACGAAACCTACTCTCAGCGTGGGAACCGTCGGGGTGGCCGCAGCACCGCACCGACGAAGGTCAGAAGCCCTCAGTAGCCAGCCTTTCCCTGAGGACAGGCTCGCCAGGGAATGCCGCTTCGCCACCTTGCTCGGTCCGCGGACCTTCGTTCCCTGACCGATTGCCAGTGAGGAGCGCCGTGAAGTACACCGCGCCACGGCGGCGCGAGCGGGCTCCTGGTGTACCCCGCCGGGAACGCAGAAACCTCTGGTCATCGGCGCGACCAGGGCCCTTGGCCGCGGCTCGGTGACGATCGGTGACTCCGTACCGCCGGTGCGGACGGTGCAACGGCGCGAGCTGCAATGCCAACTTGCCGAACTCCTGATCCTCGGCGAGACCCGACAGCGCGCCACCCTGATCGCCGGGGCAGGGTCCTCGACCGGATCCTCGGCCGGCGAGTGCGGCTCGAAGGAAGGGCACCCGTCGTCGGGCGCTCCTTGGCGATCCACCCGGACCGCCCCGCGCATTGCCTGCGATCCGTGACGAGACCAGCGCGATACGTTCAGCGCGACCGCGTCGTCACAGGGGGTATAGCCCGGAAATCGGATCCACCGGCTCAAGGCCCAGGAGCGTCGTCTTTGGCCTCGCCGTGGGGATAGGACTACGCCGAGCCGGCTCCTGCGATCGAGCGGTACCAACTATCGAGGGAGAAGGAAACGGTGGCGACGTTCGCGCTGATCCATGGCGCTGGCGACGTGGGTTGGTACTGGCATCTGGTGGAGACAGAGTTGTGCCAGCAGGGCCATGCGGTCGTCGCACCGGACCTCCCGTGCGACGACGACTCCGCCGGACTGAACGAGTACGCCAACACCGTGGTCGATGCCATCGGTGACCGCCACGACGTGGTCGTGGTTGGCCAGTCGTACGGCGGGTTCACCGCCGCGCTGGTGGCCGATCGCGTTCCAGTCGACGCGCTCGTGCTGGTAGCTGGGATGATCCCAGCTCCGGGCGAGACACCCGCGGACTGGTGGGACAACACCGGCTATCGACAAGCCGTGCACGAGCAAGCCCGAGGAGACGGCGGCAAGACCGGCAATGATGACCCCTTCGTCGCGTTCTACCACGATGTGCCCCGCGCCCTTGCCGAGGAGGCACTGAGCAAGGAGCGCTCTGAATCGCAAACCGCGTACCACAGCCCGTGGCCACTCGACGCCTGGCCAGCCGTGCCGACGAGGTTCGTCCTGTGCACCGAGGATCGCTTCTTCCCGCCGGAGTTCATGCGCCGAATCGCCGCCGAGCGTCTTGGCATCACTCCCGACGAGATCGCCGCCGGCCACTGCGTGGCCCTCAGCCGCCCGAAGAAGCTCGCAGACATACTCGTCGGCTACGCCGCCACTCCCCAGCGACCATGACCGGGCGGTCCATCAGCTGGTGAGAACGCCCGGCACGACCCACCACGCGCCCTGAAGCCAGGATCTCGCCGTTGGGGATCATGGATCGCGCCAAAATCTTCGACATACGCCATATCCACCGACACTGCGATGACCGCCGAAGCCGGTCGCCCTGTTCGGTAACGGCGACGACAGCGGTGCAGGGCGACGCGCGCCTGGGCGCCACAGGTCGCGAGACGGGCGCTCGGTACTTCCGGGCTCGAGGGCCATCGTGCAGGACGTGGTCGGCCAGCTCGTTCGACCTCATGGGGTTCACACAGGCACTGGGCTCCGGAACGCTGATCTCCAAGGCGACGCTCGACAAGGCCACCCGCCAGCAACAAGACCAGTACGGATATGGCTTCACCATCGGCCAGGAACCGGTCCCAACTACGGTCACGGCGGCGGAGCACCCGGCATGAACGGCGACCTCCGGGTATTCCCCCAGCTCGGCTACGTCGTCGTCATCCTCAGCAACCTCGACCCGCCAGCGGCCTCCAGCCTCGCGGACTTCCTCACCCTCCGAATGCCTGACCAATAGTCGGCCCCCGCATACACCGTGCGCCCAACAGGTCACGTGGATCGTCCGTTAGCTCACCGTTGGCCATGATCGAGGCGAGGGCGGGAATTGATTTAGGCACAGGCCGATCTGTTCGCTGCGTGACGCGGCTGCGGCCGTAGAGTCGGTGCCGATCCAAAATGCCTGATCGAGAGAAACCGCGCGTCGATGATGGCGACGACGTGGAGCGGCTGGTCCGTCTCGGGCCGAAGGAGCTGACCTGGCCTCAGGTCTGCGCCCGGGCGAGGGTAAGCCACGAGGTGGCGGATCCGCTCTGGCGGGCCCTGGGCTTCCCGGACATACCGCCGGAGGAGTTCGCCTACACCACGGACGACGTACGGGCCCTACGAATCGCGGCCGACGGCATCGAGTCGGTCCGAGGCGATCACCGTCGCACCGCGCTCGACGCGATCGTACGCGAGGCGCGCATGGTCAGCTCTCACATGAGCCGAATCGCGGAGATCGAGGTCGACTCGATGGCGGAGCTGGCCGCGCTCGGGCTGCGCGAGCGGGTCCTCACCGAGGCCTCAGAGCGGGGTGTGCAGCACTCGGACCTTGGTTGGGTCCTCCTCTACGCGTTCCGTCGCCGGCTCGAGGAGGCACTCCGACGCCGCACCACCCTGGAAGCCGGCGACCACCCGACCCTGGCGATGGGATTCGTGGACCTCGTCGGCTTCACCCGCACGAGCGCTTCCATGCAGACAGACGAACTCGGACGACTGCTGGGCCGGTTCGAGGCGCTCGCCTCCGACGTCATCACAGAGGCGGGCGGCAGGGTCGTCAAGCTCATCGGTGACGAGGCGATGCTGGTCTTCCCCACCGCCGACCAAGCGGCTCAGGGCGCGATCGAGCTCGTCGACGCCTGCGCCGCAGGCGACCTGCCCTCGGCCCGCGCTGGCTTGTCGCTCGGTCAGGTCCTCGCCCGGGGAGGCGACTACTTCGGCCGCGCGGTCAATCTGGCGAGCCGCCTAGTCGACGTCGCCCCTCCGGACACCGTGCTCGCTGATGACGCCTTCGTCGAGGCGATCAGCGGCACCATGACGCTCGTGATCGAGCCGCAGAGACGCAAGCGGCTAAAGGGCCTCGGGAGCGTGCACGTCTCGCGCCTCCGGTCAGCTCGCCGTTAGCCGAGCCGGCACGACCGAAGCCTGCCGCCCGGCCTCCTGCGCGAACCGGTGGTCCTCGGCGGTTGATGCGCCCTGCGCAAAGCGACCCTGGTATTAGCAAGCCGCACGCAGCACGACATTGGTCCCCGTGCGATGGCTGTCAGCGCGCCGATGTCCAAGCCGACCCCGACTAGGGCGACCGCGGCGAACCCGGCGGCGGCGAGACCCGCCAGCGGGTGCGCTCGACCCTGTGGCCCGCGAAGCCGGGCAGCGCCGGCAGGAGCGTGAGCGACGGCGGGAGAACACGGGAGAACCCTCAAGGGGGAATGGGTCTGTCGAGGTATCAGGTGCCGCGGAGGTCGGGGCGGCGGTCGGCCCAGGGGTGTGCCAGCTCCAGGGTGCGGGCCGCCTGGAGGAGGAGGTCTTCGCGCCAGGGTGTGGCGACGATCTGGATACCGACGGGGAGGCCGGTGCGGTCGTCGTGATGGATCGGGACGGAGATGGCGGGCAGGCCGGTCACGTTGAACAGCGATGTGAACACGGCCAGCGGGTAGCAGTTCAGCAGGGCCATGAGGGGGCTCTCGCCGACGCCGTCCCGCCAGGCTCCGACCGGCGGCGGCAGGCAGGCCATCGTGGGTGTGACGACGAGGTCGAACCGGGCGGCGAATGCCTCGACGATGGTCCGTGACGAGCGTTGGGTCTGCTGCACGGCTTGGGCGTAGGTCCACGAGTCGATGTCTCGCGCTGCGTCGCGCAGGGCCCGGTTGTGGGATTCGACGGCGTTGTCGTCTGCGAGCGGGATCCCGGCGGCGCCGACGTTCCAGATCGTGGTGAACGAGGCAATGAGCTCGTGGGGCGGTGGGATCGGGATGGGGGTGTCCACGACCCGGTGGCCGGCCGACTCGAGCGCTCGGAGGGCCGTGTCGACCGCGGCCTTGCACGCGGGGTCCACGCTGACCCCCTCGACGGGGGAATCGGAGAGCACACCGATCCGTAGCCCCGTGGGTGGCCGCGCCATGACGGCGTCGGCAAAGGAGGCCGACGGGGACGGGGGTGACCACCAGGCGGCGGGGTCGTGGTGGGCCAACACGTCGAGCGCGGTGGCGGCGTCGGCCACCGAGCGGGCGACCACCCCGTGCGTAGCCAGGCCCTCGACCTCGATCGTGCGGTTCGTGACGCGGCCCCGGGTCGCCTTGAGGCCGACCAGGCCGTTGCAGGAGGCGGGGACCCGGATCGACCCGCCGCCGTCGGCGGCGTGCGCGATGGGGGCCATCCCGGCTGCGACCGCCGCGCCGGCGCCACCTGAGGACCCGCCGGGTGTGCGGTCCGGGTCCCACGGGTTCCGAGTGATGCCCAGCGCGTCGCTCTCGGTGAAGCTGATGGCACCGAACTCGGAGGTGGTGGTCTTGCCGAGCAGGACAAAGCCGGCCTCGACGAACCGTTTCACGACCTGGTCCGAGGTCGTCGCCGGTGCCGGGCTGGCGCCGGCGGACCCGTAGGTCGTGGGCCAGCCGGCCACGTCAACGAGGTCCTTGATCGGCAGCGGGACGCCGTGGAAGGACCCCAGGTCGCCCGGCGATGCCGTCACCACCGCGTCGGCCGCGGCGGACGCGGCCTTGCGCACCTCGTCGTCGGCCCGGTGGCAGAAGGCGTTGAGCCGGCCGTCGAGGCGGTCTATCCGGTCGAGGTAGCGGTCGACCAATTCGACCGGGCTCACGTCCTTTCGACGCACCGCCGCGGCCAGCTCGACGGCCGGTGTGAAGGGGTCGATCGTGTCGTGTGCCACGCGTTGTCCTCCCGGTTCGTGTGTGGGGACGCCCGGCGGCGTCCGACCGATGGAAAGGAGCGTCTCAGCGCGGTGCCGGCCGGGTCTTGGACGAATGTCGCGGCGTGACGGACGGACGCGGTTTGTAGCCTGGTGGGATGCGATTCGGCTCGCTCGAGGGTGCCATGACGCCCGTGTGGGACATCGCGCGACCGTCGCGGCCTGGGCGGGTACCAGGCGTGAGCATGGCGGGGTTCCGCGACTGCAGCACGGCGCCCTTCGAGCTCCGGGCGGTGCCGCATTCCGCCGTCACGCTGGTCATAGAGTTCGGCGCCGGCCGGCTTGTCATCGACCACGCCGCCGGCCGCGAACATCAGGGCTGCGTCATCGCCGGGCTCGCGTTCGGCGGCCTCCAGGTCCGTGGCGAGGGCATCGAGTGCCTGCAGGTGCGCCTGTCGCCGGTGGTCGCCCACGCGGCGCTGGGTGCCTCCCCTGCGGAGCTCGGCCACGCCGTGGTCAGCCTGGAGGAGGTGTTTGGCCGGGACGCCGCACGGGTCCGGGATCAGCTCCGTGAGGCTCCGTCGTGGGACGAGCGCTTCGCGATCGCCGACGCCATGGTCTTTCGCCGGTACGAGGCGGGCCCGTCAGTCGATCCGGAGGTGGCCCGGGCGTGGGAGCGCATCGTCGCCAGCCGCGGTCGGGTCAGAGTTGACGAGCTGGCCCTCGAGACCGGATGGAGCCGGACGCGCCTGTGGTCCCGGTTCCGCTCCCAGATCGGCCTCTCTCCCAAGCGCGCGGCCCGGCTGGTCCGCTTCGATCACGCCGCTCACCATCTGGCCGCCGGCCTCAGCGCAGCCCAGGTCGCCGTCGAAGGCGGTTATGCCGACCAGTCCCACCTCCACCGAGACGTCCTGTCCTTCACGGGGGCGACGCCCACCGCCGTGGCCGGCGCGCCGTGGCTGGCGGTGGACGACGTCGCCTGGCCGGGATACCGAACATTCTTCCAAGACGGCCGCGCCTGAGGTCGGTGAGAGTGGGGCCATGCGTATCCACGACCCCATCGCCATCGCCAGGAACCTTGCAGCCTTCGACTTCCAGGAGCTCGCCCCGTTCAACGACGGCGCGTTCTGCATGTACTACGGCGACCAGGGCGACCAGTCCGACTGGGAACTCCACCCCGACACCGACGAGCTGCTCATGGTCCTGGAGGGCAGCGTCACCGTGGAGATCCTCACCACCGCCGACCGACATCATTTGCCGCTGACCGCTAGCCAGTTCGTCGTCGTGCCCAAAGGTCATTGGCACCGGCACACCGACGCCCACGACGTGGTCGAGATGTTCTTCACCCCGGGCACCACGCTGGAGTGCTCTGCCGACGATCCCCGGGTCGCGTCCCCGGAAACCTTTGTTCCCGACGTGACACCCGCCCGGAGCGAGCGTTCCAGGGCGTGATCCCATCCGCCGCAGTGACCCGGTTGAATGCAGCCAGCCCCCGACCGCCCGTCGTGCGGACCCCTATCAATCGTTCGTATCAACCGCGGCACGGCCGGTTCGTACGGTCACGACCACGACCTGCTTCTCGTGGACCCCCGGGGCACCCGTGCGTCCGGCTACCTCGACTGCGAGGTGCGACCGGACGTGCCGACCCCGCCCCGCGTAGCCCCGATAAGCGATGATCCGGGACAGCACCCACCGCGACAGAGCTGCCGACCTCGGGCGGCGTCGTTCTGTGCCGGCGGCGCGACACGCGCGGGGTGCGCGGTTCGGGCAATCTGTACTGGTGGCTCACTTCGGCCTGCCGCTCGGCAGCCGTAGAAGCAACACGAATCTCGGAGGTCACCAGTGTCTGAGGTCATCCGGATCGAGTTGGGGAACTCATTGCTCGATGCGGAGCTGATCGCTCAGTCGCTCCGGTCTCACGGCTTCCGAGTTGAGCTGGTCCGAAACGAGCACCCAGAAACAGGCGGCTTCTTCGCGCTCGGCAACAGTGCGCTGCTCGTCTTCGCTGAGGACGAGCCCGAGATCCGAGCATGGCTGGAGGAGCACCAAGCGGGTAGGTGAACCCCGCCGGATCTGATGCGCCTCTTGGGGTCAAGCAGCGATTTCTGATCGTGGTTGGGTGGTGGTCACGATGGTTTGGATGTCGTTGTAGAGCTCGCGGGCGAGGTAGCGGTTGAGGCAGCGGATGGCGTCGCGTTTGGAGTTCCCGGCACTGACGGGTCGCTCGAGGTGGTCGATCGTGGGGGCGTGGCGGCTTGGGAGGCGGACGATGACGATGCGCCATAGGGCGGCGTTGGCTTGTCGGTCACCGGCGCGGTTGAGGCGGTGCCGGTTGGTTCGCCCGGATGACACCGGGACTGGTGAGGTGCCGCAGAGCGCCGCGGAGCTGGCTTGGGTGGCTGGCCGGTCGGGGTTGTCACCGGCGGCGCACAGCAGGGAGCCGGCGGTCTCGTAGCCGAGGTCGTGGCGGGCCAGCAGGGGCGCGGCGATGGTGTCGAGGATGGTGTGGATGGCGCGGTCCAGGGCGCGGATCTCGGTATCGAGGCCAGCCCCGCGCCGGGCGATGGAACGCAGCGCCGTCTTGGCCGCACTGGTGGGGGTGAGCGGATCACCCGCCCGGTAGCGGCCGGCGGCGGTCATCTTGGTTCGGGTGCCGAGCCCGCCGAGGCTGGCCGCGGACGGCGTCGGGGGCGGTGTCACAGATGCTGTGGAACTGGTTGGCCGCCGCGGTGCGGGCCTTCGTGGCACCGGCTCGAGCGACTCGGAGCTGGCGCAGCGCCTCGACGGGACCGTCGCCGGCGTTGGGTGTGGCGGTGGCGTCGCCGGCGAGGACCGCTCGTGCCGCCGCCTCGGCATCGATCGGGTCGGTCGTGCCGCGACGTCGCCGGGTGTGACGGTTCAGCCTTGTTGACCTCGATCACGCTGGGCCCCCGGGCACGCAGATGCCGGGACAGTCCCGCACCCCACGAGCCCGTGGCTTCGACCCCGATCGCCCCCACCTCCCCCAAGCTGGTGACCCAGCCGGTCAGGTTCCGGTCGCCGCGCGCCGTGGCTACCAACGACGCCGTGTCCCCCAGCCGGCCCACCTCCGTCGCCCACGACCGCGACATGGACGTCCTTGTGGGTGTCGACACCGGCCACGACACGCAGGTCGTCGCCATCTGCGATGGTGGACATGCCACCCATTCTTCTGACCTGGATGGGGTGGCACGCACGGCCGGGACGCTGGACAAGACAGGGAGCAGGCCTGGTCGCACAGGCGCCTCTTCAGTCACGTTCACCCGACCGGTCGTGCCTCGGACAGCGCCCCACTCACTCGGCCGACAGGTCAGATCACCGACACCAAAGCGATCTGGCCCATCACAGAGTCAGACCCAGTGAGCGAAACCCCTGCCCGCTTCCTCGACGACCACCGAAACGGTCACACGAATCATCCCTGCCGACCTCGCACCCCGGCGATCTGAACCACCGGCCCCGCTGGCAGCCCGAGCGCGGTCCGGGCAATCGGTGCGCGTGTCGTCCCACCTAGGTTCCGCGATGCTCGGTGCGTCGGAGCTCGAAGAGCACGGGGTGAGCCGGGAGGCCGGGAGCTCGGGCTTTGAGTCGACGAGCGCAGCCCAGCGTCCTCACCGAAGCGACTCCACTAAGCGCTCGATTCGTCGCTCGCGTGTCTGCGCGGTTTTCGCGGCCTCGATGTCGTTGACGTGCTTGCGTCGGAGGCCGAACGGGAGCCGGTCGAAGGCGGCACGGACTGTCGGGGCCGCGTCGAGGGCGACCTTCAGGTCGGCTGGCTCGTCCACCTCGCGAGGTTCGGTGTCGAGTTCGAGCGTCACCTCGATCTCGTCTCCTTCGTCGATGCCAGCCGCGGCGCGGTTCGCTGCGCTGATGCCGACCAGGTACCGCCCGCCCTTCGACGCGACGCGGCTGCGCCACGTGTGGCCGTTGATGGTGATCGCGACCTTTGGTCGCTTTCCCTCCCCGAGTGCGCCGACGATCTCGGCGGGCACCTCGACGCCGGTTGCGTTGCCGGCGGGCACGACGGTGGAGCGGAAGGTCTCGGCGGTCAATGTCCTATCCCTGCGTGATGCGGACGACGTTGCCCCTAGGTTCGAGCACGACGCAATCTGTACCGAGGATCGGCTGGCCGGCGGCCGTCCACCTCCAGATCGCGAAACTCGTGAAGAGAGCAGTGGCTGATGAAAACGATGACATGCAAGCAACTCGGTGGGCCATGCGACCACCAACACCAAGGTCAAACTGCCGACGAGGTCATCAAGGCCCAAGACCGGCATCTCAACGAGATGGTCGCCGCTGGGGACACCGCGCACGCTCCCGCCCTCAAAGAGATGAAGGGCCGCTGGAAGCACCCGATCTCAGGGATGGGCTGGTACCGCGCCGCCAAACGGAACTTCGCCGCACTCCCCGCGGACTGACCGCGCGCCATATCTGCCGATCCGCGCCGGCGTCGTATACGCGATCCGCGCCAGAACGCGCGCTCAGATCGAGACACCCAGATCGTTCGTCCGACGGCCAGACAGAAAGCGCGGCGAGCCGTTGGAAGACGCACGCGGAACCGGCGATCGGTGCTCACCGCGGCTGTCCCCAGAATGCTCGACGGAGGGGGGTGTCCATCGGGTGTGCCGTTGGGGCGCTCGTGTCTGCAGATGGTTCCGGGCCCGCTGGCAGGCGGACGGGTTCGACCGTCGCGCGGCTTAGGTGAGCTGGACTCGTAGTGGCTGCATCTCGGCGGGGCGTTTGCCAGGGCGGGGCCGGTAGTCGGGTACGCCCACGGTGGTGACCAGCATCGGGGACGCTTGGGTTCGGAGGAAGGCGGACACCTCGTCGTCGTAGAAGGTGATGCCGCTGGCGCCGTCGGCGAGCGCGTTGGCAGCGAGTTGGAGGCGGCCCATGGCGGTGCCCGCTTCGAGCAGGGCCGACCGGTAGCCGCGGGCACCACTTCGCTCGATGACGACGCCGAGCGCGGCGCAATGGAAGGCGTCGAAGGCACAGTCGCCGCCGAGCGGCTGATCGAGACAGAGGTGAGCCGCTTGGTGACGGAATGTCCCCTGCTCGATCTGCTCCAGGTTGCCTTGCACCCAGCGGTAGATGCCCGGTGCGACACCTTCGACGGCGTGGACCGTGAGGAAGTGCTCGAGCAGCGTGCGCCCCGCTCCGGCGAAGTCTGCGGGAAGGGGACGGGCTGCCACTGCAAGCCCCCAGCGCAGCGCGTCCTCGCCGACCGGGTCGCGTGCATAGCGGCGAGTGGAGCCCCGGCGCACGATGACATCCTCGAGCGTGCCCCGACCGCCCGGCGAGACAGGGACCTCCCGAGTCGCCGGCGTGCCGAGCTGCGCGGCCGCGGTGCGCCACCCCGGCACCTCGTCGGTATCGGTTAGGACGCCCGCCCGGTGCACCGCTGCCATCCCGGTGTGGTGGTGTGGGGAGGCAGAGAGCGGGTGGACGCGGTGGTCGATGGCGGGGGGCCGATCGGCCGCCGCGGGTGGTCGAGCTCCGGGACCGCCCGCCAGCGGCACGATCACGAGCGGGTATTCCTCGGGTGAGCCGATAGCGAGGAGGTGGGATACGTCGTCGTCGACGAAGCCGGTGAGCACCCGCGACGTGATGCCGGCGGCCTCGGTGACCGCCAAGCAGTTCGCCAGGACGGCGCCGGAATCCCAGAAGAGGTGTCGGTAGCCGCGCTCTCCGTACTTCCAGGTGGTGCGCCACGGGATGCCGGAGAGGACCAGGGTCGTAGGTGCGCCTTCGATGGCCCCGTCGGCGGCGGCCCGCGCCAGGAACAGCCGGTGGTCGCCATCGCGGAGCCGCCGCAGGGCGAACTCGACCGGATTGAAGTGGTAGACGCCAGCCGGCAGGCCCGGCAGGTCGCCACAGACCACGTAAACCTCTATGGGGTAGAGCGCGCCGGCCGAGGCGGCGGCCCGCAGGAAGATCGGCCGCCCACCGACCAGCCGCGCCCGGCGCGTCACCCCTGCCGAGAAGAACAGCACACGGGTCAGCTCCGGGAGCCCCCACGGCCCCGGCGCGGCGTCCACGCGCCCGGAGAGCACCTCGACCGCCGGCGCGTCCCGCTCCGGTAGGTCGACCGGCAGGGGGATCGGCTCGAGGTCCGGGTAGTGCTTCAGCGGGAGCGGCATGTTGGCGAAGTCGAGGAAGTGCCCGCTCGCGTGGACGCTCTCGACTGTGTGCTTGGTGGCGTCGTGGAACAGGCGGGTCATCTCGCGATCGTTCTGCGCCATCACGCCGACGGTACCCAGCGCGGTCAGACCCGGTGAGATGGCGCCCGCGCCGCAGGTCAGCCGCTCAGCCGCGGTCATGTGACGATGGCGGCGGGGCCGGCCAAGCTGGACCCCAACCGGCACCTGGGCTGCCACGTGATGCGGACGACCTGGAGGTGGGGCGGCCGAGTCGAAGACCACATGAGCCACCGACACCGGCCCGTGCCGGTCGCCGAGCACGAGTCTCACGCTGACACGCCCTCGGCGCTCAACCCCGAATGGCGAAGCTGAGGTCGCATCAGGTTGATCCGGTCGGGTAGCCCGCCGGTCAGGCTGCTCCGAGCCGCCGATCTGGCGCTATCCCCACGGCGCGACGGCCCGACGTTCTGGCGATGATCTGTGCTCGCGTTCTGGCGCGTTCCGCGTATTCGCAGAGTGCGCGAGATCGGCTGTGGTCTCAGGCGGTCATCGCAACGGCTTCGTCGAGCGCCTCTGATGGTGACTTCCAATGGAGTGTTACGAGCGTCGCGATCGCGCTCATGGCTTTGCCGAAGATC
Organism: uncultured bacterium; assembly: GCA_963717085.1. Lineage (GTDB taxonomy): Bacteria > Actinomycetota > Acidimicrobiia > Acidimicrobiales > VFJN01 > DASQUK01. Next base: position 538,027 of record CAVQVM010000019.1, on the reverse strand, counting down.
AGGTCTCCTTTCGTAAGGGTGTGGATCGCCCCGGAGGGTCGGGTGTGGCCGAGGTCGCCTTGCGCTTTGGTCGCTAACTGGGAATGTCCGCCTGATCCTCCGGGGTGCCCTGGCTGCTGATTGAGATGTGCGCTTGGTCGCTGGTTACGGATGCGTCAGCGGGGTGCTCGCAGGGTTTGTGAACTGGACATCGGAACCGGTCGGAAGGGGTCAAGCGCGTGGCAGCAGCACAGGAAACGGCGTGAGTCGGGGTGGATATCGGCAAGACGCACCACTGGGTGTGCGCGCTCGACGCTGTGCAGCTGACGTAGGCGCCTTACGCCGGGGCCTTGGTGGTCTTTGCCTTAGTCGGTCGTAGGGGGTTTGGCCGTCGAGGCCGCCGTGGGGTCGGTTGAAGTTGTAGAAGTCCTCCCACTCCTGGAGCTTCTGGTTGAACACCTGGGCGTTTCCCCACGCGGTGTCCTGCCGGGCGCTCGATGTGCCACGAGTCCACCCTTCTACAAGTGGTGAGACCGGCCCCCGACGCCCCGTCAGGCTCGGCGGGCCGAGCTGGACGCTGCGGTGAAGACGTCCTTCGACGACTCGGGCGTTTCGCCGGGCACCTACGGGTCGCCCAGGGTGTGGGAGGACCTGGTCGAGGCCGGCTGGCGTGTATCGAAGAAGACGGTGGCGGCCTCGATGGCCCGCCAGGGTCTGCAGGGGCCGCTGCCCGAAACGCAAGCGCCGATCGCTTCACCCGCTCCGACAAGGCGGCCGCACCGATCCCCGACCTAGTCAAGCGAGAGTTCAGTGCCGAGGCGATCGACCAGCGGTGGTGCGGGTACCTGACCGAGATCCCCACCGACGAGGGCAAGCTGTACCTGGCCACCGTCTTGGACCTGGCGTCCCGCCGGCTCCCGGGGTTCGCCATCGGCGAGCACCACGACGCCACCGTTGTCCAAGGCCACGCGTCGATGACGACCCCGTCGAGTAGCTGGTAGAACTCCTCGTCGTCGATGCGGGGGGAACTCAACCTTGCCGTTGAGCCGGGGGGTCTTGGGCTTGATGTAGTGGTGGCCGATCCCGCGGTCGAGCAGGTGCCAGTGGAAGCCACCCTGGAACTCGGCGCCGTTGTCGGTCTGGCCGCCTCGACTGCGAAGGGCAGCTTGGCCAGCACGTAGTCGATGAACTGGATCGAGCTCCTTTGGGTGTTGCGGTCGTAGATGCGCAGCACCCGGATCCTGGTGCAGTCATCGATGGCGGTGAACTGGTAGTAGCGCTTCTTGCGGCCGGCCGAACCGGCGCTGCTGGTCAGCGGCTCGATGAACTTCACGTCGACCTGCACCCGGTGGCCGGGGAGCTGCTTCTCGTAGCGTTTCCAGCGGCGCTCATGACGCTGTAGCGCTGCGAGGTGGGGAGCCGGTTCATGTCGAGACGCTTGAGGATGCGCCACACCCCGACCGGCTCACGGCGACGTCGTGATAGCGGGCCAGGTACATCGAGATCTTCGCCGGCCCGAAGTGGTAGTTCTGCCGCAAGCACACGATCGTGCCGACCACCTCGCCGTCGGTTGATGCGGACACGTCCGAGGCCGGCTCGAGCGATCCCTCAAGCCTCCTCACTGAACTCCTCGTACTGGTGCCGCCACTTGTAGAAGGTCGGCCGGCTGATCCCGTAGTAGCGACAAGTCGCCGCCACATTCCCCGACACCTCCTCCGCGTGGCACAACACCGCCAACCGGTGCCGGATCTTGCGCTGCTGCTCCCGCTCGTCCATCCGGGTCTCCTCTCACAGGGAGACCCCGGCTGTAAACAACCTCCGTCAGTTCCACATCAAACGCACAGTTGACAGTTGCTTGACGGCGGTCTGGGACTCGTCGAGCCGGTACGTGCCGGCGAGGACCAGCGAGGTGACGAACCCCGCGTGGTGGACCGCGAGTGCCTGCGCGACCGCGCCGCCGAACGAGAGCCCGACCACGTGCGCGCGGTCGACGCCGAGCTCGGCGCAGAGCCTCACCGCGTCGTCGGCAAGCCCGAGAAGCGACGTCGGCAACGGCCCGCCGGTCGACCGGCCGAACCCGCGTTTGGTTCGGTGCGATGCAGCGCAGCTCGTCGCCGAGCGCCTCGAGTTGCGGCGCCGAGTGCGAGCTACGCGACAGGTTGCCGTGGAGGAACAGGGCGGAGGGTCCGCCGCCGGTGTCCTGGTACGAGAGCGCATCGGTCATGTGGGTCGGCTGCGTGCTCGGCCTCTGAATCTTCCCCGGCGGTGCGCTCGCCGCTCGTTTACCCGCGCTCGTTCGCGGCCGCGTCGCGCTCGGCTTCGTACTTCGCCGTCGACATCTCCACCGCCTTGAGGTTGCTCTCGGCGAGCTCGGGCCGGCGGGCCCGGGCCCGCGCCTTGGCGTCGAGGGTCGGCGTCGCCTGCCCCTGGAACCGCGGCGCGACGTGGCGGGCGAACAGCTCGTAGCTGCGCCACTTCGCGGCAGGCGGTGCCCAGTCGTGTGCGAGCTGCAGGTACGAGCCGAAGCCACCATTCGACTGCTTGACCAGTCGCTCGATCTGCTCGACCGCCTCGTCGGGAGTGCCGATCGTGCCCAGTCCCGACTCGTTCACGAAGTCGATGAACTGGCGGACGCTCGTGCCCTCGCCGACGGACATCTGAGGGAAGGCGGCCGTGTGCTGGAAGTAGTCGAACCACGCGGCGATGCCGTGCTCGACGTCGCGGTAGGCGTGCTCGCGCGTGTCCGCGAGGTGCATGAGTCCCACGAGCCGCCAGGCGTCCCGGTCCACGGAGACGCCGTAGTGGGCAGCCCGCTCCTCCATCACGTCCCAGTGCAGCGCGAGCACGTCGAAGCCCGCGGCGGTCGTCGCACCGACCGACAGAAGGCCGAGTCCGTACCGGCCAGCGAGCCTCGGCCCCGACGGCGACGCGACCGCCGCGATGGCGATCTCGGGGTGCGGATCGGTGTATGGCCGGAGGTGGAGTCGGGCGTCTCGTAGAGACCAGCGACCGTTGTCGACCGAGACGGGATCGTCGCTGCGCATGAGCCTGACGATGACGTCGACGGCGTCCTCGAGGAGCTCGCGAGTCTGCGGCATGTCGAGCCCGATCATCTCCGCGTCGCTGGGCAGCGCCCCGGGCCCGAGCCCGAGCATGAACCTCCCGCGTGTCATGTGGTCGAGCTGCACCGCACGCTCCGCCACCCAGAGGGGGTTGTGGTAGCTGGCGCTCACGACCCCCGTGCCGAGCTTGATGTGGTTGGTGCGCTCGGCGGCGGCGGCGATGAAGATCTCCGGCGAGGCGATGATCTCGGTGCCGGCCGAGTGGTGCTCGCCGATCCACGCCTCGTCGAACCCCAGCCGATCGAGGTGCTCGATCAGCTCCAGGTCGTTGTGCAGCAGCACCGTCGGGCTCTCACCCGCCGGGTGGAACGGCGCCATGAAGATGCCGAAGCGCATACGAGCCATCTGGCCACCTCGAGCTCGGCCGGTCCTTAGGCTGAGGACCGATCGCGCCGATCGTATCCGGAGGAGGCGGCCGGGTGATGAGAAGCTGCCGCGCATGCCCGAGTCGCCGAAGGCGGATCTCCACCGGTATCTCCAGGCTGCCCGCGACGCGCTCTGTGGAAGGTGGCCGGCCTCTCGGAGTACGACGTCCGCCGCCCGATGGTCCCGACCGGCACGAACCTCCTGGGGCTCGTCAAGCAGGATTCATTCAGCCCTCCGGCGAGCCATGGCGCGCCGCCCGGTACAAGCCACGGCGCGGGTTGTGATCTACGAGCAGCTAACGCGCTCGAACTCGACCTGCACGTTGCCGTCAGCGGTGATCGTCCCACGGCGATTCTGGGGGCAATCTCGATGACTCGTTACGGCGTCGGCGTGGTGGTGCGGAGGCGCTCGCCGCCCGGCAGCACGGTGACGTTGTCTCCGCGATACCGGCGGTCGGGGTAGACGCCGTCGTAGGTCAGGCCGATGCCGCGGCCCAGGCGCTGGTTCCGCTCCCAGTCTTGACGAACGTAGTTGGTGAAGTCCCGCATGAAGGCGTGCACGAGCTGCTTTCTCCGGCGCCGGATGACGGCGCGCGAGCTCGAGGTCTTGCGCTGCTCGCCGTCGGCTAGAGCCGCCAAAGTGTCTGTTCGGGGCGCTCATAACGACACGCTGTCTGGCCAGCCGCGCCGCCACCCTCGCGCTGACGCGAACGGCTCTGGAGAGGCGGACTGAGCAGCCCGACACTCCTCGGGAGCGGGGCCGCCCCGTGCGGCCGACCCCACCCCCCAGCCCCGGCGAGCCGAACGGCAGTCATGCATCTCGTTGGGAGACGGCGCGCTCGCGTGCGCCGTCTCCTCTTGTACTACCGCAGGGAGCTGAACCCGGCCCGCATCTCTCTTGCGAAGAGTTCGGGCTCTTCCCAGGCGGCGAAGTGGCCGCCCTTGTCGACCTCGTTGAAGTAGATGAGGTTGGGATAGGCCCGCTCCGTCCAGCTGCGCGGGGCTTGGTATTGCTCGCCCGGGAAGACGGTGACGGCCACGGGAATGGAGACGCCCTTCACGTTGAAGAAGCCGCCCTTGTATTCCCAGTAGAGACGAGAGGCAGAGACCCCCGTGTTGGTCAGCCAGTAGAGCGTGACGTTGTCGAGGAACTCGTCTCGCGTCAGCTCGCCGATGTCGCTGGTGGTCCGGTCGAGAGCCGAGACGAGCCCCGCGGCCGGTTGGCCGTCACCATCGCCGTGGTCGAGAAGCCAGCCGGCCAGGCCCACGGGTGAATCCGCGATGCCGTACAAGGTTTGCGGGCGAGTCCCCATAAGCTTGGCGTAGGCGACCTGCTTATAGGAAAAGACCAGACCGTCGTACGCGCGTCTCTCCTCGGCTGACAGTCCGGCTGGCGCGGGCGCGCCTGCGCCAGCCGCCGCGTCGACATCAGCGGGAACGGTTCCAGGATAGTTGGTGTGGATGGCGACCAACCCTGGAGGTGCCTGCACGCCCATCAAGTCGACGACGAACGCACCCCAGTCGCCGCCCTGGGCGACGTAGCGGCTGTAGCCGAGGCGCCTCATCAGTACGTCCCAGGCTCGACCCATGCGCTCGGGGCCCCAGCCGGTGCTCGTCGGCTTGCCCGAGAACCCGTAGCCCGGCATGGACGGAATCACCAAATCGAACGCGTCAGCCGCGCTCCCGCCGTACGCCGTCGGATCGGTCAGTCGATCGATGATCTTCAACTGCTCGATGATCGAGCCGGGCCAGCCGTGATTCACGATAACCGGCAACGCATCTTCGTGGTGCGAACGAACGTGAATGAAGTGAATATCGAGCCCGTCGATCTCGGTGATGAACTGCGGCAGCGCGTTAAGTGTCGCCTCGCACTTGCGCCAGTCGTAGTCAGTCGCCCAATAGCGGGCGAGCTTCTGAATCATGGCGAGCGGCACGCCCTGCGACTGATCCGCGACGGTCTCCTTCTCGGGCCAGTTCGTGGCCGCGATGCGTCGACGGAGGTCATCCAGCGCCTCATCGGGAATGTCGACGTGGAACTCACGGATCTCCATTGCGGATTCGACGTTGCTAGTCATGACAACCTCCGTTTGGTGCCCGATCAACGCAATGAGCTGCGTTCAGCCCGCACACCGGTCGTAAAGAGAAGTCCGGTGCCATGCCCCGCAACCGTCGCGCAGACGGTCGCCGCGTCGCCACCCTCCGTCGAACACCCTGGTCCATCCCACGGATGCCAACCTGCTAGGGCGCTCCTAATGCCCGGACCGCGCTCGGGCTGCCAGCGAGGCCGCCGGTACCGATCGACGCGGCGCGAGATCGGCAGTTCTGGCGCGGCGAGAGGCGGTTCGCCGCGGTCGGTTGGGGCCGCTCGCTCCTCGTGCTCGGCTTCCTCGACGGTCATGATGCAGAATCGCGCGCCACGATTTCGTGGCGGGCGCTGAAGGTCGCCGGCCGCGTGGAAGGAGGACGGCCGTGCACGTCGCCGAGTTGTGGCGCCATCCGGTGAAGTCGCTGCAAGGTGAGCCGCTCGACGAGGCGGTCGTCGAGAACTCGGGGTTGGCGGGTGATCGCCGGTGGGGCATCGTCGACAACGAGACCGGCATGGTGTTGACCGCACGGCGCGTGCCGTCGCTGTTGCTCGCGAGCTCCCGGCTTAGTGACTCCGGGGTCGAGCTCATGCTTCCGGACGGCGACCGGCTCAGTGCGCCAAGCGCGCACGCGGATGACGTCTTGTCGAAGTGGATCGGCCGTCGGGTCGCGCTTGTCCATGCCGAGTCTTTCGGCGCGGGCGTCGGCGAGTACTTCGCGGACGCGACCGATGACACCAGCGCGGTCGTGTCGTGGACGATGCCACCGGGCCGGTTCGTCGACGCGCTCCCGCTCCTCGTCGTCACGACCGCGAGTCTGCGCCAGGGCCGGAATCTGTACCCCGACGGCGCGTGGGAAACACGCCGCTTCCGGCCCAACATCGTGGTCGACGTCGAGGACGACGGCTGGGTCGAGGATACGTGGCGCGGACGCACGGTCCGTGTCGGCGCCGCCGTGGTGCAACCGGCAGCGCCGTGCGAGCGCTGCACGATGGTGACACGGCCACAACCAGGCCTCGATCGCGATCTCGACATCTTCAAAACGCTCTCGCGCCACCACGGCGCGACCTTCGGCGTCTGGACCGCCGTGCAGACGCCTGGCGTCGTGCGCGTCGGCGACCAAGTGACACTCACCGACTGACCGTGCCTTCGCCATGAGCACACGACACACAGCGCTCGGTCCGGCTGCGCCAGTACGGCAGTTCTGGCGCAGCGGTCGGTGTCCTATTCGCGCATGAGCATGAGTTGTGCCTCCCGTTCGAGGTCGATGTAGGGCTCGCCGCTGACATCGATCGCGACCCGGTCGATGGTCCCGCCCGTGAACGAGTACGGCGCCTCGCCGGCATAGTCCTGGGTGATCGGGTCGCCCGGGTCCTGGCCGACGTAGAGGCTCTCGCCAGCGATGGCGAAAGCCCCGAGCTGGGACTTGATGCGTCCCTCACCCACCTTCTTGTCGCCGTGATACAGCGAGAGGGTGCCGACGGCGCAGTCGGCCTCGTTCCCCTCCTTCTCGAACGCGGCCGAGAGGACCACCTGGTCGCCCGTAGGGATGTCCTCGGAGCCGACGATCTGCTGTTCGATGCTGCCCACGAAGCTGTTCACGTAGTGCAGCCGGTTGTCCTTGACGTAGAGGGCGTGGCCGCCGAACCGGGCACCCATCGAGAAGAGCACCCCTTCGGCTCCCGGGGCGGAAATATCGACGACGGCGCCGATCGCGAACGAGCGGTTCCGAGTGCTGACCGCCTGCCACTCTGGGACCGCGGCGCCGGGCCGGTAGACGTACCGGTTCCGTGGGGCGGTGAGCTGGGGTCGGGGAGTCGTGAGGATCTCAACAGGCGACCGGTCGTCAAGCGGGAACGTGCCGTTTGCGCCGGCCTCGGAGAACCAGATGTTGACCAGCTCGCGGACCTTGTCGGGGTACTCGGCCGCGAGGTTGGTCGCCTCGGCCCGGTCCACATCGGTGTGGTACAGCTCCCACTCGTCGTCGTTGAAGTGACCCCAGCCGGCGATCGTCGGATGGGTCGTGACCGCCTTCCATCCCTCGTGCCAGATCGCGCGGGAGCCGAGCATCGCGTAGAACTGCGTGCTCCTCGCCGAGGGCGTGTCGGCATCGTCGAGACTGCCCCGCATGCTGACGCCGTCGAAGGGCGACTGGGTGTGTCCCTTGATGGACTCGGGCGCCTCGACGTTGAGCAGGTCGAGCACCGTCGGCACGATGTCGACGGCGTGGTGGTACTGCTCGCGGAGCGCGCCGCGTGCCGGCACGCCCGCGGGCCACGAGATGATGCACGGGTCGCACGTACCGCCGTTGAACTCGTAGCGCTTCCACATCTTGAAGGGCGTGTTGAAGGCCATCGCCCAACCGTTCGTGTAGTGGTTGTACGTCGCAGGGGTCCCCAGGAGGTCGATCTTCTCCAGGTTCTCGGCGAGGTCATCGGGGACGCCGTTGGCGAACTTCATCTCGTTTACCGAGCCGTCCGGGCCGCCCTCGCCGCTGGCACCGTTGTCCGAGACGACGACGACGATCGTGTTGTCCAGCTCGCCGGTGCTCTCCAGGAAGTCGAGCAGCCGACCGATGTGGTGGTCGGCGTGCGCGAGGAAGCCGGCGTACACCTCCGCCATGCGGGCGAAGAGGCGCTTCTCGTCAGCGCTGAGCGAGTCCCACGGACGCGTGGAGTCGAGTGGTGGGAACGGCTTGCCGTCCGGTCCGGTGCGCGTCTCGGGCGTGCCGATCGGGTTGATCGTCGGGAGCTCGGTGTCCGGCGGCACCAGGCCCATCTCCTTCTGCTTCGCGAGGGTCTGCTCGCGCATCGCCTCGTAGCCCATGTCGAAGCGGCCTTTGAACTTGTCGCTCCACTCCTTAGGCGCGTGGTGCGGCGCGTGACACGCACCGGGCGCGTAGTAGAGGAAGAACGGCTTCTCGGGAACGATGGCCTTCGCGTCCTGTATGAACTCGATGGCCTTGTCGGTGATGTCGTCGGTGAAGTGGTAGCCCTCCTCCGGCAGGCGCGGTTGCTCGACCATGTGATTGTCGTAGACGAGGTCGGGATACCACTGGTTTGTCTCGGCGCCCAGGAACCCGTACCAGCGCTCGAACCCGCGACCGGTCGGCCAGTTCCGCCGCGTCGACGCCAGGTTCATCTCGTCGGTCGGGCACAGATGCCACTTGCCCACCATGTAGGTGTTCCAGCCGGCCTCACCCAGGATCTCCGACAGCATTCCGTTCTCGGGCCGGATCGTTCCACTCGCGCTCGGGAACCCGACCGCGGCCTCAGTGATGCACGCCATGCTGTTGCGCGTGTGGTTGCGTCCCGTCAGCAGGCACGACCGTGTCGGCGAGCACAACGCCGTTGTGTGCCACTGCGTGTAACGCACACCATCGCCCGCGATCTTGTCGATGTTCGGCGTCTCGATCGGACCGCCGTAACAACTCATCGCCGAGAAACCCACGTCGTCGAGCACGATGTACACGACGTTGGGTGAACCGTCGGGTGCCTTCGGAGGCTCGAACGGACTCCAGTCCGGCTCCGAGTCTCGGATATCGATTTCGATGCGGCCTGCAAACGGCTTCGTCATGGATGCTCCACATGTTCCGGGGTCAACGAGCTCGACAACTGCCAACCACCAGTCTGCGCCCGTTCGGAAAGGAGCGCATATTGCCCGAACCACGCACGGCTCGCCTGTCCGAGCGTCAGCACAGAACGACGGGGCGCGAGATCGGTAGATCTGGGCGCAGCCTTGTGCCAGGTCGTCAGCGAGAATGCAGGTCGTGGCGAGCAGGCGACCAAGCTCGAAGGTGCTCCTCGTTGACGAACGCTGTCGCGTCCTGCTCTTCAGCGGCATCGACCGCACCAAGCCGGACCTCACGCCATGGTGGTTCCCCGTGGGCGGCGGTCTCGAACACGGCGAGACACCAGAGGACGCTGCGGTCCGCGAAACTCGAGAGGAGACCGGCCTCATCATCAGCGACCCAGGACCAATCGTCTTCACCCGCCGATTCACCTGGGACTTCGAGGGCGAGGAGTACGACCAAGAGGAGTGGTTCTTCCTCGTCCACACCTCGACGTTCGAGCCGTCGTCGAACGAGTGGACGAACACGGAGAGCGCCACGATCCGAGGCCACCGCTGGTGGTCGATCGACGAGCTGCGAGCCACCGCCGAGGCGGTGTTCCCCGAGGACCTCCCGGACCAACTCGAGCGCCTTCTGGGTGACTGACCGGCGATGCTGAGTGTCCCTCAGTGGCGGAGCCTGTCTACGGCAGAACGGTCGCGAATGCGACGTCGCCTGTCTGGCTCGCCGGCGCCAGCGAGGACGGAGCCGACGCCGGACCAGATGCAGGAATCGCCGGCAGTCTCGAGATAGTCCCGGCCGACACTCCCAGAGGCACTCGCGAACGTCGCCGCGTTCGATGATTAGTAGCCCGGTCCGCGCTCGGGCTTCCAGCGAGGCCGACGGTACAGAACGACCGGCGCGAGATCGGCAGATATGCGTGGCTGCGGCTCCGCGAAGGAGCAATACCAAGCGGCTGCGGCACCGCGCCCGCGGAGGGCGATGGCGCAAACGAGTCTCACGCTGGCAGGCGCCGCTCGGTTGTTAGGTGTCTCGGACGGGCTGGTAGGTGAGGAAGGCGAGGCCGTCACCGATGGTCTTGGTATCGACGAGGCGCATGGGCTTCTTGTCGCTGGTCTCGCCGAAGAGGCGCTCGCCCGCCCCGAGCACGACCGGGAAGACGACCAACCGGAGCTCGTCGACCAGGTCGTGCTCGATCAGCGTGCGCCCGAGCTGATAGCTGGCTGGGACAACGATTTCTCCGCCTAGCTCCTGCTTCAGCTCGGAGACCTCGGTCACCACATCGCCCCTTAGGACCGTCGTGTTGTTCCAGTCGGGATCTTCCAGGGTCGAGGACACGACGTACTTCGGCAGGCTGTTCAACCTGTCCGCCAGGGCGCCAGTCCGGGGTCGCCACCGCGCCCCGAAGAACTCGTAGCTGCGTCGACCCAGCAGCCACGCCTCGGCGCCCAGCGCGTCGTCGAGCGCGACCTTGGCCCACGCTTCGAGGTCCTTGCCCCCAAACTCGTTGAACCAGCCGCCGAGCCTGAAGCCCTCCTCACCGTCGGGGTCCTGGACCACTCCGTCGAGCGAGACGTTCTGCGGACCGCTCATCACGATCTTTCCCATTTCCGTTCTCCTTGCCGTTGGCGTTGTCAGAAGCCAGTGATGTAGACACCACGGCGTCGAGAAACTGGGCGCTCCCCAACGTCCAAGTGCCGTTTTGGCGTGACGACCTGCGGCGACCGAGTCTGAGCTGGAGGAACTGAAGAGGCTCCGCAGGGAGAACATTGAGCTGCGCACGGACCGCGAGATCCTCCGCAAGGCGGCCGCCTATCTCGCCCGGGAGACGATGCGGTAAGCCGCTTCCGCTTCGTCGACGACCACCGGGACCTCTATGAGGTGATGCGGCTGTGCGCCCTGGCCGAAGTGTCGACCTCGGGTTACTACGCCTGGCGGAACCGGCCGGCGTAGGCCCGACAGACCGCCGACGGGGAGCTGGTAGCGGTGATCACCGAGATCCATCAGCGCTCTCATGGCACCTACGGGCGGCCCCGGATTACCGGGCAGCTGCATCGTCGTGGCTACTGCGTGAACCACAAACGCGTCGGCCGGTTGATGCGCCGAGCCGGTCTGGCGGGACTCTCGAACCGAAGGCGCTGGCGACGAGGCCAGGATCGGCCTGGTGCACCGGCCCCGGACCTGCTCGAGCGAGACTTCAGCGCCGAGCACCCAAACCAGCGGTGGGTGGCCGACCTCACCGAGTTCGACACCGACGACGGACGTCTCCACCTCGCCGGCGTGCTCGACCTCTGCGCCCGCCGCATCGTCGGGTGGGCCATGGGCCCCCGCCGTAACGCCGAGCTCGTCGTCGACGCCCTGGCCATGGCCATCGCCCGACGACAGCCCCCGACAGGGCGCGGTATCGGCAGTTATGGCGACACCTGTGTCCAGAAGACGTGCGTCTCAAAGGGCAGTCGATACTCGTTGGCGGTGAGCCGCGAGCGCACGTCTTCGCAGAGGCCAAGAAGCTCATCCTGGGGAAGCGAGCCGATCCAACCCATAGAACCGAAGAAGGCGACCAGTCCATCTCGGTCGACGAGTTGTGGGTTCGCGATCTGCGACTCCTGGAGTGGTTCAAACGCCGATCCGGAGAACGCGAGAGGCCAGTCGCGGGCATGCGGAAACCGATTCGGGTCGAGGTCGAGGGGCATCCCTATGTCGTGAGGCCAGTGCGGTTCGAGGAACTGCTCCACTGCGGTGATTGGGGGCTCGGGAGGTCCGGTGGGTCGGTTCCACATCAGAACGAGTACGCCTCTCGGGCCCAGCACGCGGGCAATCTCCGCGAGTGCACGCTCGTGGGCGAACCAGTGGAAGGCTTCGGCGACGAAGACACCGTCAACCGACGAGTCCGCGAGCGGGACCTGCTCTGCCATCGCTCCGATCAGCGTGCTCTGAGCACAGAGCACACCGATCCGGCGGCGCATCTCGGGATCGGGCTCGATGGCAAGTACCTGCACGAACTCGTCGACGAGCAGACGGGTCAGCTTGCCGGTGCCAGCGCCGAGTTCGAGCACCGCGGCCGAGTTCGGCAGGCCAGCGACGCGCACAGCCTCCGCTGGGTAACCCGGCCGGCCGCGCTCGTAGTCCTCATGCCATCGCGAGGACATCTCATCCCAATGCTTCACGGGCGGGAGCCAACCGTGTCGTCGAACAGACCTTCAGCATGGCTGTCTTCACCCCACGGGGCACCACGGGATTGATCCCCTGTTCCCGTGCATCGAGTCACGCGTACCGATTGCCCGGACCGCGCTCGGCCTGCCACCGAGGGCCGCGGTACAGATCGCCGAGGCGCCGATTGCCCGAACCGGGCGCCCGTCGCCTGCCAAGCGAGCAGTACAGAATGCCGGAGCGCGAGATCGGCAGATTCGGCGCGGCTGACGGACTGCGAGGGAGCGTCGCATGGGGTGCTCCTTGGGACGACGACGAACCGATTCGGCGCCGTCGATCTGGCGCGTGGTCGCGACCGTCGGCGCCCCGGGCCAGGCCGATCGTGGAACGCATCGCGGGCGCGATCCGGTGATGCGAATCGCACGCCGAGGACCGGGCGAGCGGTGACGGTGCGTCGCGTTGGGGGATCTACGCCAGACGGAGCTCTCGCATCCGTGTGTGAATGAGCTTCTTGACGAGGCGCTTGGGGAGTGCCTTGTCGATGGCGAACTTCAGCGAGCCTTTCGAGGCCTCGTAGGGCGCGACGTCGTCGGCGAGCGTCGCGAGCACCGATCCGCTATGGGGCAGGTAGCTCAGGTGGTTCTTGAATGCAGCGAATCCGGCGACCGTCTTGCCCTGCACCTTGAACGCTGGCAAGCCATAGGAGATGCACTGCTCCGCTCCCGGTACCACCTCCATGATCGCTTTCCGCAGCGCCTCGAGGGTGCTTCGCTGTGGCTCGTCCAACCCTGCCAGGTAGCGGTCGATCTCGTTGGGCGCCATGAGCCGAGTGTCGCACCATGGGTTCGCGAAGATCGACCTGACGACCTCGCCCGACGATGCGCTAATCCAAGTGCGCGGCTCGGCACGTCCGGCTGAATCTCGGCGATCTTCTACTCGGGAATCATGGGGCGTTCTCCTTGGGCAGCGCTCACGTGCGACGGAATCGGCGCTGGTGGTGCCCGAGGCCGACGCCTACGCCGGCGCGGCTGTCCGTCGAGGTGGGCTGTACGCCGGCTGGTTCGTCTGACCGACGCGTCCCGACAAGACAACGGCCGCGCTGGAACATCTCGCTCGTCAGAGCGACAGTGCCCGATGCACGGTCCGGGCATGTCCACCCACCGACGCCGTCGGCTCCTCCGCCTGGTCGCCGACGACGATTGAGGCGCCAATGTCACCGAACGGTGACACGATCGAATGGCGCCATGGCCAGGCTTGGAGCTGGGCCGGAGCCGGCCCCATTCGGATGGGTTGTGCCACCCCGGCGCCGACTCCGACCCGCCTCGGCCCGGCGATCCGCATCTTCGAGCCGGCGCTTCCGGACACCCAAGCCTCCGCCGTCTCTCTAGCGGGCAACTTCGGCATCGCGCTATGGGACGTGAAGCCTCGCTCCCGACGTGCCGTTCGGTGCCCGGTGGCGGCCTTCGGAACGACGACGTTCTGTCGCGGCGTTCCCGCACTTCTCGTTGCCGGTTTGCGTACCCCCATTCACGTATCAGCGCTGGGGCCACGCCTCGGTGCCGGCCACCGTCCCTCGCCAATCCTTGACGCCCTCGCTACCTAGCGCGTATACATAGCACGTATGTATGAGGCGAGATGGTGGTTCGACCGGCGTGCGTGAGGTGATCCTGGCCCTCCTGGCCAAGGAGCCGGCGCATGGCTACGACCTGCGGCACGGGATCGAGTCGCTGTTCGGTGACGTCTGGCCGGAGGTGAACATCGGGCAGGTGTACTCGACGCTGGGGCGGCTGGAGCGGGCCGGTCTGGTCCGCTCGGTCGCGGTGGCCCAGACGAGACGGCCGGACAAGAAGGTGTTCGAGCTCACACCGGTAGGGCGTGAGGAGCTGCAGGGCTGGGTGGACGAGGTGGTGGTCGGTGACCGGCTGCGCGATCAGTTCTTCACGAAGCTGGTCGTGGCCTCGCAGGCCCGCCTGGGCGACCCGCTGGTGTTGATCGATCGGCAGCGCCGGGCCTATCTGCGTCGCCTGCGCGAGCTGAATGACCTGGCCGAGACCGTCGAGGGCTTCGCCGCCGCGATGGCCGTCGAGGGTGCGGTTTTGCACCTGCAGGCCGATCTGCGCTGGTTGGAGCGATGTGAGGAAGCCCTTCATGCACGCGACCGGGACCGATCGGAAAGGCTGACCGATGAGTGAGCTGGTGCGCACGACTGACCTCCACCGGCACTTCCGTCTCGGCGACGACGTGGTGCGGGCCGTTGACGGCATCGACCTGGAGGTGGACGAGGGCGAGTTCGTGAGCGTGATGGGACCGAGTGGTTGTGGCAAGTCGACCCTGCTCTACCTGCTGGCCGGGCTCGACCGACCAACCAGCGGGGAGATCCGTCTGGAAGGCCGCCGCGTCGAGCGCCTGTCGCGCACCAAGTGGGCGCGGCTGCGCCGCCGGCACATCGGGTTCGTGTTCCAGACCTTCAACCTGGTCGAGAACCTCACCGTCCTGCAGAACCTCGAGGTGCAAGGCATCCTCGGCCGCCACTCGGCCCGCTCCGCCCGGCGCCGCGGCCACGAGCTCCTCGACGAGCTGAGTGTGGGCGACAAGGCCAAGGCGCTGCCCGCCCTACTCTCGGGCGGCCAGCGTCAGCGGATCGCTCTCGCTCGGGCGCTGATGAACGACCCGCCGCTGCTGCTGGCCGACGAACCGACCGGCAACCTCGACAGCGCCACGACCGTCGAGGTCCTCAAGTTGTTGCGCCGCTTCCACACTGCGGGACAGACCATCGTGGTCGTCACCCACGACGAACGGGTCGCCACCGCAGCCCAGCGCGTGGTGAGCCTGCGCGACGGCCGGGTGGTCGACGAGACCCGACTCGACGGTGGTACGGGGCGACCACTCACCGTCGCGGACCTGGTCGAGGGCTGAAGGTCAGGGTAGCGCCATGGCAAGGACCACAGCGCTGTTGCTGGTCGGCAGGCTTCGCTCCCACCGGTGGCGGTCCCTGGTGCTCGTCGCCGTGATCGCCGTCGCCTCGGGAATCGCGCTGAGCGCGCAAGCCGTGCTCGCCGTGGCCGACGATCCATGGGCTCGCTTGGTGGACGCCACCAACGGGGGCGACGTCGAGCTCGACGCTGTGTCGGTACAGCCCGACCCCGAGGCGCTCGGCGCCTTGCCCGACGTCGGATCGGTCGGGAGCCTGATCGAGAGCGGTGACGCCGCCCTCCAGGTCGGCGACGAGGTGCTGCTGGTGTCACTGAGTCGGATGCCCGACCGCGAGGCGGTGACGGTCGACCGGCCCCTGATGATGAGCGGTCGCTGGTTCCAGTCGCCCGACGAGGTCGTGTTCGAGGCCTCGTTAGCCGACACGCTCGGCGTCGAGGTCGGCGACGAGATCGTCGTGACCAGCGCGCAGTCACGCACCGTTCGAGTCGTCGGTACCGCCGCGACCACGATGATGCCCAACTACCCCGAGTCGGCCCCCGGCACCATCTTCGGCGGCGACGTGCTCTACGACGCCGTCGACCCGGTCGGCGACCCGTACTGGTCGATCGGGCTGAAGCTGCAGGACCCGGCGCGGGGCGACGCCGTGGCCGACCGGATCAACGAGATCCTCTCGTCGCAGGGCGCAGGGTGCACCTCCCAGGACGGAGGCTGCGCGCGGACGACCGCCAACGTCCGCTCCAACGCCTTCCCCGACCGAGCCAAAGATGTCGGGGCGACCATGCGGTTCTTCGCGGTGCTCATGCTGATCGCGGCGGTGATGCTCGTCGTGACCCTGTTGGGCTCACGCCTGTTGGCCGAGGCCAGGGAGCTGACCCTGTTGCAGGTCGCCGGGGTCACACCAGGGCGGCTGGCCAGCCTCATCGCTCTCGAACACACGCTCCTCGCCGCCGTCGGCGTGCTGGCCGGGGCGGTCATCGCCCGCGTGCTCGCCCCGCGCATGACCGATTCTGCCGCCACGGTATTCGCGTCCGTGTCCCCCGACTTCACCGCAGCCGACGTGGTCCGCGTCGGGGCCGTCGCGGTTGCCTGCACCGCCGTCGTCAGCGCCGTAGCCGGGCTGCGGGCCGGGCGCCGCAGCATGGCCGTCGTAGCTCGTGGTGGCAGCGGGCGTGTCCACCGCTCCCGGCTGGCGTCGATCACGCTGCTCGCATCGTCGTGGACGACGCTGGTGCTGGGCCTCAAGGATGTCGCCACCCGCCGAGGACGAGCGATCGTCACCGTGCTCACAGTCACCCTCGCCGTCACCATGGCCGTGACGATCGTCGCCGTGGCGGCCGAGGAGCTCGACGCCACAGACCCGGCCGCGTCCCGCGCGGCGACGACGGCGACCGAGGTCCCCGTGGATCCCGCAGACATCCCCGACCTGCCGGTCTTGCCGTCGGCGGTCAGTGGCGAGGTCACCGGCAGGATCGTCGACCTCGTCACCACCATGCAGTTGCTCCTGGGAGGCGTCGCAGTCGCCACGTTGCTGGCCGCAGCAGCCATGACCCTGCAAGAACGCACCCGAGAGCTCGGCACCCTCCACGCGCTGGGCTGCACCACCGGCCAACTCGCCGGGGCCTCAGCTGTCAGCCAGGGACTCCTCGGCGTGATCGGCGCCATGCTCGGCGTACCGCTCGGCCTCAACCTCTACTCCGGGTTCGTCGAAACCAGCGGCGTCGAAAACTCAGTACCACCAGGCGCTGTCGGAGCCGTAGCCATCGCCGCGGTCGCCGTCGCCGCCGCGGCTGCCGCCATCCCCGCGCTGATCCTCCAGCGTCACCCCACCAGCGAAGCTCTCGCCGCCGAGTGACGGATGCCCCGGTGCCCCCGCCGGGTCCACCGATTCACGAACCCAGCCGTCGCGGCTGTCGAGCGAATCGGGCGCACAACCGCGGTGTCGACACGCCGAGGCAGACGCACAAACCCGAACATGCGTAGCCGCACCGATCTGCAGCCGCGTTCCCCGGCCGCCTACTCGGCCCGGTCGAGTTGTTCTTCGGGTACGCCGACACGTCGTGAGAAGTCCGCGACATTGGCGCGTTCGCTCTTGGCGCCCCGCTGCATCGGTTGTCCACTCGGCATCCATGCGCCCCCGAACGCCGGGTAGGTGGCTGGGCGCGCACCGATTGCCCAACCTTGGCGCATGCCGGGATCGGCGGATCTGAGTGGCTTTGCCGGGCCGACGGGCTGTCTCGCGACACGGTCGTGAACTCGAGCTGGTAGTCAACGACGTCCAGGGGGACAGCGCCTGTCCTCAGTTCCCCCGCTGGACAAAGCCCGGACGAGAGGAGACGTCCGCAGCGGACGGTGCTCGTACAGTCGGCGTGTGCGCGTTGTGGTCGAACAGGTCATTCAGACCGCGACGAAGGTGCTTGACGGCGGGCTCACCGCCCGCGAGGCGTTCACCGTGCTCGTCACCCTGACACGAGAGGCCGTGCCAGCCGCCCGCGACCTGCGCAAGACCGATCCCGATCGAGCCGCCACCTACCGGGAGCTGATCCTGGCACTCGGCCAGGAGCTCAGGCGTCGCGAGCGGACCAGTGACGATCCGTGGCATCTGCGTGCCGTAACCGAGGACCTCGCCAAGGTGCTGGACGCGCTGGGGTGAGATGGCGACCGATGAACCGCGACGAACATGAGGCTCACGACGCATCACCTTGGGTCGTCCGCTTCGCATCCCTGATCCCTCGCACTGGTCCGGTGCTCGACGTCGCCAGCGGCGCCGGTCGCCATACCCGCTGGTTCTTGGACCAAGGCCACGACGTCGTCGCCATCGATCGAGACGTCTCTGGTCTCGATGACATCCGGGAACACGATCGACTCGAGGTGGTCGAGGTCGACCTCGAGAGCGGTGAACCGTTCCCGCTCGCCCAGCGACGGTTCGCAGGCGTGGTGGTCACGAACTACCTGTACCGACCCCTCCTGGATCAGCTGGTCTCGGCGGTTGGTGTCCCAGGTGCGTTGCTCTACGAGACGTTCGCGGTCCGAAACGAGCGCTTGGGGCGACCGACACGGCCGGAGTTCCTGCTCCGACCGGGCGAGCTGCTCGACGTGGTCCGCGGTCGGTTGCGCGTCGTGGCCTTCGAGGACCTGGTCATCGACGATCCACGGCCCGCTGCGGTCCAACGCATCGCGGCGGTGCGCGATTCCTAGAGCTCATGACGGCAGGCGCGGGCGGCGGTCTTCTTTGCGTGCAGGTGATCATCCATGTTGTGCCCAGTCACGGAAGGACGGTGATGGCTCGGGTCGAAACCGGAATTGTCAGGTCACGACGCGCACGGATCCGACCCGCGGATCGACCTCGACGGTTGCCCCGTCTGCCAGGTCGAGCGCGCCGGCTGCCCCGACCACCGCGGGGATCCCGAGCTCGCGGGCCAACACCGCGGCGTGAGAAAGCGGCCCCCCTTCGGTCGTGACGACGGCGCCGGCGATAGAGAGCACGGCATTGAACGCGGGCGAGGTCACTCGGACGACCAGCACGTCCCCGGGCTCCATGTTCTCGATCGCGTCCTCCGACGACGCGGCGATACGGGCACGGCCCCGGTAGGCGCTGGTCCCGATCCCTGCCCCCATCAGGCGCTCGGGCCGCGTCGCGCCCGCCATGCCCATGAGCGACAAGGCGGTTCGCACCATGGCCACGGTCTCGTCCAGTGGCGTGGGCAGGACGTCGAGGGGTGGTGCGGGCTCGACCGGACCGAGCGTCTCGGGTGGCGTCAGCTGCGCTAGGGCCCGTCGCTCATGGCCACGACGCGTCAGCTCGGCGCCGCTCGGCGTATCCCGATCCAGCACGGTCGCCGCCTCTGCGGGTGTCAACTCGAGCGCGAGCTCGGCGTTGGCAATCCGGCCCCGTGACACCAACCGCCGACCCACGGCGAGCAGCGCCCGGCGCAGTAGCCCGACCGGCCACTCGTAGGTCGACGGACCGTTGTCGTCCCGCATATCCATAACGGCCCGGGCGTCCCCGAGCACCAGGTCGAACTCGGCGCGGTGCTCTTCCCGCACCCGGGACCGAAGCGCGCCAGCCACGGCGCGGTCGTCGATGGGCGGCGGCTCGACCGCATCGACGATGCTGGCGAGGACCGCACCCGGGACCTCGCCCAAGGTGAGCCCGACGATGTCGTAGCCGGTGACGAGGAGGTGACCACGGTCGGTCAGGTAGTGGTCGAGTGTCGCCGCCGCCTGCGGCGAGACGGCCCGGACGTCGTCGAGCGTGGTCGGAGCGGCGCCCGCCTCCGCCAGTTGCGTCCGGAGGCGAACCAGCACCCGGACCGGATCGGATGTCGACGGCGAGGCACCGGCGAGGGCCGGCAGCGCATCGGCCGGAGGGATGCCCCATCCCTGGACGGCGTGGAGATAACGGGCGATCGGGCCGAGGTCGTGACCGTGCAGCCAGAAGTGCAGCTCCGCCTTGTCCCGGCAGTACTCCAATAGTTCAGCCACGTGCCTGCCCAGCGGAGCGTCATCCAGGACCTCGGGATTGGTCGCCTGAAGGCGGCGGTTCTCGGCAATCACCGCCGGCCTGAGCTGGGTGGCCCACCGGTGTGCGACATCGACCCAAGGCCGGATGCGAAGGGCGGTCGCCGCTGCCTTGGCCCGGCGGCGGAACGCCGGGTGGAGGTGGGTGACGACGCGAAGAATTGGCTCGGGGGGCAACTTCGTGGCGGCATGGTCCGGCCGGAGGAGCGGGCGCAGACGCGTGTACATAAAGCCGTTGACGAAGCGGGCCTGCAGCGTGTCGGCTGGGACGCCGATTTCGGCAAAGACTCGGCGCATGCCCCTCGCCATGGACTCCTCCATGAGCCACTGGCAGATCGGCGTGGTCCCGCCCGCGAAGTGCGAGCGGTCGAGGGCCCACTGGCCGGGTCCGGGCGGAGCGAATGCAGCAGTCATAGCGCCCATCATGGTCTCGCTCGCGCAACCGGCGAAGATCCACGAGCTATCGACCTCGCACTGCTGACCTGTCGCTTCGCCATGGCGGCAGATCGGTGCTACCCCCATCGCGGCGGTCGCGTCCATCCCTAACCTCACCCCGATGGCACTGACCGACCACGCCGCGATAGTGCTCATCACCGGCATACCTGCAGCGGGCAAATCGACCGTCGCCGATCGGCTCGCCCGACGCTTCGAGCGCAGCGTCCATGTCAGAGGCGATGTCTTCCGGCGGATGGTCGTCACCGGCCGGCAAGAGATGACCTCTACCCCCTCCGAGGAGGCGTGGCGCCAACTCCGGCTCCGGTATCGCCTGGCCGCGCAGGTGGCGGACACCTACTACGAGGCTGGCTTCTCGGTCGTTATCCAAGACGTCGTGATCGGCCCACTCCTGACGAGCTACGTGAACGGCATCAGGGCGAGGCCGCTGGTACTCGTCGTGCTCGCGCCCCGGCCCGAGGTTGTGGCGAGGCGAGAGGCGGCTCGCACCAAGGTTGCCTACGGCGACGACGCCGCCACCATCCCGGCGCTCGACGCGGCCCTCCGCCAGGAGACTCCGCGGATCGGACTGTGGATCGACACGTCAACCCAGTCTCCCGACGAGACCGTCGACGAGATCATCCGGCGTGGGCCCACCGACGGCCGCCTCCACTGATTCCAACATCGAACGGCCCGGTCCGACAACGCCGCCCAGGTGGCGCCGCGGGAGGCGCGTATTGCCCGCTGCGGGGCGGCCGTCGCCCATTCCGATCCTCAGCGCAGAACGACGGGGCGCGAGATCGGCTCAGTTATGCGGGCGCAACAGTCTTACGGCTCGACCCGATCGACGACACGGCGGCGCCGATCGTTCAAGAGGCGAGCCAGCTCGTCTGCTGAGAGGCTAAAGGTGTCCGGTAGCCCTGAGTTCACGCCGGAGACCCGCGCGTTGAGCCTGCTCGATAGCCAAGGGTTTGTACCATCGCCTGTTCGATGGTCGAACACCACAAGGGTGTTGCCCAGTGCGAACGGGTTCTGCCAGGTCATGAATTCGCTGCAGTCCCTGAAGTCGTAGCGCACTTGACGCCACCACTGCACCAAGGTCATGCCATCAGGGTCGATGCGCAGTTGTGGCCGCCACACGATTGCCGCCGTCGCTACGAGCGCCACGACTGCGAAAACGACGAGGGGCACCCAGCCGAGCGGCCTTCCGTCTGTTACCACCGCGACCCCGCCTGATGTGAAGACCAGCGAAACAGCGAGAACCGCGAACCACTTTCGACGCGATGCCCGCAGCACGAGCACACCCTGCTGGTCGTTGTCAGCCACCCGTACAGATTGGCGGTTGCGGGCGGTGTTCGCCCAACGGATCGTCAGCGTAGGACGACGCCGCGCGAGATCGGCAGATACGGGGCGGCGACGCCGGCCAACACGCCCGCACGCTTTAGCACTCGGCAGTCGGGATCACCTTCGTGGCCGAGTCCTCCACATCACCGCGGCTCGCCGTGAGTGTCACTTCGGCCGATACCGCGTTGGTCTCCCAGGTCGGGTTCTGCTCGGAGGATGCCGAGCCGTCGCCGAAGGTCCATTCCCAGGCGGTCGGATGCCCGGTCGTCCGATCTTGGAAGTGAATTGCAACGACCGGGCAGCTCGTGATGCGGGTGGTCGGCTGCTCGAAGAGCGACGGAAGTCTGCTGTCAGCTCCGGTTCGTCATCGCCGTTGCAGGCAGCCAGAGCGACAGTGATCGCCACGCAGGCGAGCGGTCCAGCGATCTGCTCATGCGGTCCTTGGAACGTGGCGAGCGCTTCGGACGCCACCAGCCGAACACCAGCGCATATTGCCCGGACCGCGCTCGGGCTGCCAGCGAGTCCGGTGGTAGAGATCGCCGGCGTGAGATCGGCAGATCCTGCAGTCCGCCGGAACCCCGAGAGCAGCCCGGCGGCTGTGACGTGCACCTACTGCCCGAGTGGCAGCCAGAGCTCGAGCTGGATGTTGTCTGGGTCGCGCAGCACCACCAGTGTCCCGATTGGTGATTCCGCGATCGGACTGAAGGTGATGCCCTTCTCGGCGAGCCGGTCCTGCCATGCTTCAAGCTCGTCACGTGACGACACGGCGAAGGCGATGTGGTCGAGACCGGTGCGGAACTCGCTGAAGGCGCCGTCGTCGTGACGCTGGTACTCGCGCAGTCCGATGATCAAGCCGCTGTCGGGGTGCACCAGGACTCGGACGCGTACGTTCTCGTCATCGGTTTGCAGGAGCGGCTGCATCCCGAAGAGATCCTGGTACCAGGCCGCGCTTGCATCGACGTTCTGAACCGTTAAGGCGACGTGATGTGCGCCCGTGACGGTCGGCATCGTGTTCCCTCCCTCGCGTGCGTGGCGACCACCGCGCCGGTCGGCGCGCCAGGTGATCGCGCGCACATGGTGCCCGAACGGCGCACCGGTCGCTCATCAGATCGCCAGCACAGAACGACACCGACCCGAGATCGCAGCCGTGGGCGGGTGGTGCGCGGGCGGTGTACCCCATGGAACACTGGGCGCGTGGGCGATGAGCCCCCGATCCACATCGAGTCCAAGGTCACGAAAGCGTGGGGCCGACCGGACGCGGGAGACAATGCTCCGGGCCACCGGTCGTCAGTGAGCCGGGTGGTGCGTGGGCCTGGGCGCTGGTCTCGGCTGGCGGGCGTGGTCGCCATGGTGGGGCTGCTGACCGGCGGACTGCTGTGGTGGGCAAGCGATGGCGAGGAAGGTGATGGCGGCGGCGATGGACCCTATTGCGGCATCGCCGGGGACAGGGAGCGGGCCGCTCGTGTCGCCTTCTTCGAGGCTGGGCATCGGCCGGTCCAGGCCGGCTCGTTCGCCTACCGGGGCGAGGTACACGCCGCCGAGCAGAGTCCGTTCCCGCCCAGTGGGTGGACGGCACGCGATGTCACCGTCGAGGGCGCTGTGGTGCTTGAGGACGGTCTCACCCATGACATAGCCGTCGATGCGACTGGGCGGGCGGTGGAGACCATGACGTCGGGTCCCAACTTGTGGATCCGCAGAGCATCGACGGTCGAGTGGCTCGACGCCGACTCGTGGGTGTTCCGCGCCTCGGCTCGACCGCTAGTGCTCGGGCCGACCGCCATGCTCCATCTCGTCTTGTCGGCGAGGGACCCCAGGGAGGAGACGCCTGACGCCGCCGGGCGGTGTGTCATCCGAGCCACCATGCTCACGGCGGACCCGCATGACGTCTACGGCGAGCTGCTGGTCGGCACGAACGTGTTGATCACCCTCGACGAGGACCGCAACATCGCCCACATCATCGTCAGATCGGCGCCCGACACTCCCGAGCTTGTGGTTGAGCTTGACGTCGCGCGCGTGGGTGAACCCCCAGCCATTGCACCACCCCACAGCGGCTAGCCCGCGGCGAACGGTCCATCGCCGAGGCGGGGTCGCCGCACATGTGCGGCCGGCGAGACCGCGATGACGCCTTCCTGTTCGGCGTAGCGATAGAAGCACGTGACGGTGCAGGGCACCGACGTCCTGCTCACCACCCAGTACCTCGAGGAGGCCGACCAGCTCGCCCGCGATGTCGTGATCATCGACCGTTCGCGTATCAACTCGCGCCCCACCCCCTGGCGCATCCAGTCAGGATCGACGACGAGGTCCTCCAGTTCCATCCCGTCATCCGGGCGTCGACCTCGCCCGAAAGGTCGGAGCATTCGGGCTCGCCGGGCGGGCGAACGAAGAGATCGCCGCCACCGGTGCGAGACCGCGAAGGGTTCTCCAGACGGAGCTCGACGCACTGACCGCCAGCGGCGCGTGGCACAGCTCGCGGCGGACGGCATGAGCAACAAGGAGATCGCGCAAACGCTCTTCGTCACGATCAAGACGGTCGAGACGCACTTGAGCCACGCCTACCGCAAGCTCGAGATCAGCTCCCGCGCGCGGCTCCACAAGGCCCTCCTGACTCCCGCACCCAGCCCGTCGCCCGCCTCTGCCTAGCCGCCGGCCGCCCCGGAGGCCGAACGAA
Source organism: uncultured bacterium (assembly GCA_963717085.1). Lineage (GTDB taxonomy): Bacteria > Actinomycetota > Acidimicrobiia > Acidimicrobiales > VFJN01 > DASQUK01. Next base: position 513,860 of record CAVQVM010000019.1, on the reverse strand, counting down.
CATTAGGGGCGAGTTTGGGGTCGCCTCCGATGCGAATCAGCCGCGCCGGGACTCAGTTTCGTGCCATGCGAGCCGAGCGCCACGCAGCCTCCTTCGCCACGGTGATCAGCATGACGGCACGTCGCCGTGCAGTCATCGAGGGGCGTGCAGCGGGTTGGGCCGCGAAGGCGGCTCGGCGATGAGACTCGACAGAAGGCCTTCTCTCACCGGGCGCCACCTGGCGCCCGTCGATGCGGTCGCCAAGGACGTCGTTGCCGCCGGCGGATCCGCCGAGGCGGCGGAGGTCGACGCTGGCGACGAGCGGGCCATCGACAAGCACCTGCAGTCCGTGATCGACAAGGCGGGCCGCGTCGACATCTCGTTCAACGCGGTCGGGATCCCGGATACGAAGATTGTGGGTGCCCCTGGTCGAGCTGGATGTCGAGCAGTTCGCCCTGCCGATCACGACCTACACGGCGTCGTACTTCCTGATCGCACGCCTGGCGGCAAGGCACATGATTCCGAACAAATCGGGGGTGATCATGACCGTCATCGCACTCCCGTCACGGACGGGCACCCCATTGAACGGAGGCTACGGTCCGGCGCAGGCCGCCAAGGAGGCACGCACCCGAGAGCCATCCGCCGAGCTCGCACCCCAGGGCATTCGCGTGGTCGGTCTGCGACCACACGGCATTCCGGAGGCAGACTCGCTCAAGGAGGTCTTCGATGACAATCGCGACGGCATCGAGATCGCTGATCTCGGCGATGCAGGTGACGGTGGACGGCTACAGCTCCGAAGGCGACGCCGAGTGGGTCGACTCCTGGGCCGACGGCCTTGACCTGCTACCGCCGGTTGACGCCTTCGTACTTGGTGGCGGAATGTTCCCCGACTACGAGCGGTTCTGGGCCACCATCCTCGACGACCCCGGCGCCGCCTCGGACATGCTCGGGAGAGACCTCTACCCGCGCGAGATCGCCTACGCCCGCCTTGCCGCGGAGACGCCGCATCTGGTGCTCTCGAAGACGCTCTCAGACCCAAGCTGGCCGACGGCACGGATCGTTCACGACATCGACGAGATACGTACGTTGAAGCAGCAGCCGGGCAAGGCCGCCTACGTCGTTGGCGGCCCGGGATTGGTGGCCAGCCTCATCAACGCCGGACTGCTCGACGAACTTCGCCTGATCGTTCACCCGGTCGCCACGGGAGGCGGAACTGCCGTCTTCGGCGGCATCGCCGAGCGCCAGCCACTCGAGCTCGTGTCGGCTGAACCCACGACATCCGGCCGCGTCAACCTCGCCTATCGCCTCGGAGCGCCGGCAGCGCAGACCGCCGAATAGGTGCGCTCGGTGTGGTTGTCATGCGGATCGTGCGTGTTCCGCCGTGGTCGGGAGCCAGCCGTGACGATCGGCGACGTCACGTGCGAGCTCACCGAATCGTTCGACCGCGGGCGCCACTGGGTCGGTGGCCCACACGACGTCGATCGGGAGCGGCGCGGACGGCTGGCGCAACGGGAGGATCCGTACCCCGTGCGGCACCTGCGATTCCAGGGACTTCACGATGAGCGCGACGCCGTGTGCCTGCGCGATGTTGGCCCAGACGATCGAGCCGGCAGCGGACGGGTCGCGGCGCGGTTCGAAGCCAGCGGCGCGACACCCAGCGACGACCGCGTCGTAGTAGCCGGGACCCATGTCTCGCGGCCAGAGCTCGAAGAACTCGTGCTGTAGGTCTCGGAGGTCGATGCTGGTCTGTTCGGCGACGGGGTGGGCCTCGCTCACGGCGGCGAGCAGCGGCTCCTCGCGGAGAGGTTGCGATGCGAGACCGTCGGGTAGCGGGCACCGGGGCGCGAGTGCGAGCCATGGGCGTAGGCGTCGAGCAACTCGCGAATGGCGAGACGATTGCCGCCTCGGACGGCGTGAGCTCGGTGTGCGCTGCCTGGCCTAGTTGAGGTCGGGAAGACGAATGAGGTTGGCGCCGGAGAGCGGAGCGCCGATCTGTTGCATCACGCCGCCCGTGATCAAATCGCCCAGGTCGATGGTGAAGAAGCCCGCGTCCTGGAACAGTGCGCTTACCTCGGCCTTAGCATCCCGGTCATCGCCTGAGAGAAAGAGCACGCGCTGGCCTCCCGCCTCATGCGGATCTGCACTGAGCACGGCAGCGCCGAGCGTGTTCGCGGCCTTCACTACTGGCGCACCGCCGACGAGGTCGGCGACGACCTCGCTCGATGTCCTCCCGCCGAGGTCGCTGGGGTCGAAGTCGTTCGTGGCGTCGACGACGATCTGACCGTTCCATTGGAGTCCTGCGAGGGCGTCGGGGACGCTGGCCCACGGCACGGCGATGACCACGATTCTGGCTGCTGCGGCGTCGGCCACTGTCCCCGCCGACGCGCCATCGCCCAGCGCCGCGACCACCGACGTCAATGATTCGGGGCCGCGGCTGTTGGCGATGACGACGGAGCGGCCGGCACGCAGCGCGGTGCGTGCCATCGCCTGGCCGAGCCGGCCGGCGCCGAGGATTCCGACTGGGGTGTGGTCTGGTCGCTTCATCAGATGCCTCCCTCGTACTCGGATGCGAACAGGTAGCTCACGGCAAGGCTTCGGTACGGCCGCCAGCGCTCCGCCAACCGGACCATCTCGTCTTCGGTCGGCGTGTGGTCGAGTCCGTAGACGCGTTGGATCGCCCGCCTGAGGGCAAGGTCGCCGGAGAGGAAGACGTCGGGCCGGTCGAGGGCAACCAGCAGGAAGCCGTGTGCCGTCCAAGTGCCGATGCCCGGGACTTCGGTCAGGACCGCCTCGACCTCGTCGTCCGTCATGTGCGACAGGGCCTCGACGCTGAGACGACCGTCGCCGAACCGCTCCGCCAGCGCCCGCAGTGTCTCGCCCTTGCGGGCGGAGAGGCCGCTCGCGCGAAGGACGTCCGGGTCCGCGGCGAGCAGTTCGGCGGCAGTCGGCAGCTGTCCTCCGAAGTGCTCCTCGAGGCGGGACACGATTGTCCGCGTCGCCCGGACCGAGAGCTGCTGGCCGGCGACCTGGAAGATCAGCGTCCCGAAGGCATCGAGGGGCGGGAGCTCGTCGAGCCAAGCCCGCGGGCGGAAGGCCGGGTGCGCATCGATGATCCGGCCGAGCACCGGGTCGGCCTTGCGCAGAAAGGCCCGCGCCCTCGGGTCGGCGAGGGGTGCCCTGGTGGCGTTCATTCCTCGACCAGGCGTTCCGTGAGCACGATCTGAACGACGTCCGCCACCGTCTCTTGGCGAGCCCAGTCGCGCTGCAGCTCGCATGCGAGGGACACCCAGCTGACGGGCTGCCCTCCTGCCTGCGTCACACGATCCAGACCGGCACGATGAGCGTCGACGGACGTACCGGCGATGGCGTCAACCACGGGGTACACCTCGTAGCCCTCCCGCAGCGCGTCGAGCGCCGGGAACGCCATGCAGATCTCGGTCCAGAGCGCACACAAGGTTAGCTTGCGCCATGGATCGGACTGCGGCGATCTGCGAGGGCTGGTAGTCGATCACGACCATCGCCGCATTCTGCGGGGTCAGCAGATGGTCCGCGATCGGATCGCGTATCGCGTTCACGGGTGGACCTGGGAGCCGTAGCCGAGGTCGAGGCGGATCGACTCCATCACCCAGAACGTGGTGCTGGCGGTGAACACGTCGGCCGCGGCCAGCACGCCGGTGTACTTCTCGATGACGGGTGCGGCGGCGGTGTCGGTGACGGCGTCGAGGTACCCCTTCACGCCGGCCCACACGTTCTCGCCGTACTTCACGAAGTAGGGGGTGGGATCGAGCGTGTCGATCGTCGCCCTGACACTGGCGGCGATGTCGGCCATGTACTGCTGGTGCACGGTCACGTCGTCGCGGCTGCCGAGCCTGCCGAGGTGGCCGCCGATGAAGTGCTTCCACGGGTAGGCGAGGGCGTTCGCCGGGGCTTCGATGTAGCCGGGGATGTCCTCGGTGAGGTTGGACATGTAGACGGGCGCCCACCCCGGGTTGACGATGTCGACGAGCATGAGCGTGTCGTGGTCCGGCAGGTGGATGTAGATGTTGTCGGGCGAGTGGTTGGAGCCGTACCAGGCCAGGTCGATGCGCTCGCCGCCGATCTCGAGGCTGCGCCGTTCCTGGAACGTCTCCTCGGGCGCGGGCCGGGCCGGGTCGTCGTCGCGCAGCAGGAGCCGCCGTGTCTCCTCGTGCCCGATGCGAACGACGTCCTTGTCGAACAGCGAGGATGCGCCGGCGTGGTCGGCGTGGTGGTGCGAGTAGATGAGGTGGGTCACCTTGTTGCTCACGCCGTTGGCGGCGGCGATCTCGTCGACGGCCCGCCGAAGGTTGTGGCCGATGGTGGGCGGGGCATCGAGCAAGACCACGCCGTCGGAGGTGGTCAGGAACGCTGATTGGTACGTGCCGTCGGTCACCCAGTACAGGTTTCGCTCCACCCGTCCGACGTAGTACCCCTGGTCGTTGAGAGTGGGGCCGAGCGCTGGCCGAGGGACGGGTGCGTAGTCCAGCAGGGATGTCTCAGGAGTGGTCATGCCAATCATCGTGGCCGCCCCGGGCAGGCGATCGAATCCCCGAATTCCTTAGTTCGCGCCCCAGTGCCATGCTGCTAGCACGCGGCATTGAGATGGTCACCGGGTCGCCGGGCGAGCAGCTTCTGGGCCGCCAGCGCGAGCGCGAGGTGCTGGAACGGCTGCTCGAGGGAGCACGCGAGGGACGCGGCGGGGTCCTCGTGATGTACGGAGAGCCGGGCGTCGGCAAGACCGCGTTGCTGGAGTATGCGGTCGAGGCGGGGCGGGGCTTTCGGGTCGCCCGCGCCGTCGGGGTCGAGGGCGAGATGGAGCTCACCTATGCGGCGCTCCAGCAGCTGTGCGCGCCAAGCCTCGAGGTCATCGAGCGGCTCCCGGATACTCGAGCGCGAGGCGCTTGCTGTGGCCCTCGGGCTGAGCGCGGGGCAAGCGCCGGATGCCTTCCTCGTCGGACTGGCGGTACTCGGCCTGCTGTCCGAGGCCGCCGGGGAGCGACCGCTCCTCTGTGTGGTCGACGACGCCCAGTGGCTCGACCGGGCATCGGCGCGTGTCCTTGCGTTCGTGGCCCGGCGCCTGTTGGCCGAGAAGATCGCGCTCGTGTTCGCGGCGCGCCAGCCGAGTGAGGCGCTGGAGGGCTTGCCAGAGCTTCATGTCAGGCCTTTGGGGCACCGGGATGCGCGTGCCCTCCTGGAGTCGGCCTTGCCCGGACGGCTGGACGAGCGCGTGCTGGAACGGGTCATCCTCGAGACGCACGGGAATCCGCTCGCGGTGCTGGAGTTGCCACGCGGCTTGACGCCAGCGCAGCTCGCTGGTGGGTTCGGCCTGCCTGCGGCGTTGCCCTTGTCCGCTCAGATCGAGGCGAGCTTCACGCGGCGGCTGGCGAGGATGCCGCGTGATGCGCGGCGCCTGTTGCTCGTCGCCGCGGCCGACTCGACCGGCGATCTGGCGCTTGTCTGGCGGGCGGCTCAGCGGCTCGGGATCCCGGAGTCGGCCGCTCCTACCGTCGAATCGGACGGCTTGTTGGCTCTCAACGATGGCGTCGTGTTCCGTCATCCGCTGGTTCGCTCGGCGGTGTACCGGGCGTCTGGCCCGGACGACCGGAGCGATGTCCACCGGGCCCTCGCGGAGGCGACCGATCCGGAGATCGACCCCGATCGCCGGGCGTGGCATCGGGCGCAGGCGGCGTTCATGCCCGATGAGGACGTTGCCGCCGAGCTCGAGCGGTCGGCGGCTCGAGCGCAGGCGCGGGGCGGCTTCGCCGCCGCCGCCGCCTTCTTGGAACGCTCGTCCGCGCTGACGCCTGAAGCCGCACGTCGCGCCGGCCGGGCTCTCGCCGCGGCGCAGGCAACGCAGGAGGCGGGTGCGCTCGACGAGGCGCTCACGCTTGTTACGAATGCGGAGGCAGGCCCGCTGGACGAGTCCCAGCGGGCCCATGTCGACGTCCTTCGCGCCCGAATCTCCTTCGCCGCAGATAGGGGAAGCGAGGCACCACGGCTGTTGCTCAGAGCGGCCAGAAGGCTCGAGGCCCTCGATGTGCGACAGGCGCGCGAGATCTACCTCGACGCGCTGACCGCCACCCTGTTCGCCGGTCGACTAGGAGGCGGATACGACGCGCGACAGGTAGCGACCGCGGCCCGTGCTGCGCCTCCCTCGCCGTCTCCGCCGCGAGCGGCGGACATCCTCCTCGACGGGTTGGCGCTGCTGATCACCGACGGACACACGGCCGCAATGCCGACCGTGCGCAAAGCCTTGACTGCGTTCCACAGGGACGAGATCGGAACGGAGGAAGGCCTGCGCTGGCTCTGGCTGGCGGGCCGAACGGCCGGATTCATCTGGGACTATGAAAGCTGGGACTCGTTGACGGCGCGCCAGGTGCGAGCGGCCCGTGAGGTCGGCGCACTCGGGCACTTGCCGCTCGCCCTCAGCACCCGAGTGGGGGTCCACCTCTTCGCGGGGGAGCTGCAGGCAGCCGCGTCGCTGGTCGAGCAGTCCGGCGCTCTGGCCGAAGCAACGTACAGTCGGGCCGTCCCCCTGTACGGCGCACTGGCGCTCGCCGCCTTTCGTGGTAGCGAGGATGAGCTCACGCGATTGGTGCGGACCAACACGCAGGACTTGATCACCCGCGGCGAGGGGATTGGGCTCACGGTGACCCAGTGGGTGACCGCCGTGCTCTACAACGGGCTGGCGCGCTACGAGGATGCGTTCACCGCTGCCGCCGACGCGACCACGGATCCACGCGAGCTGTGGTTCTCGACCTTTGCGACGATCGAGCTGATCGAAGCCGCCAGCCGCAACGGCAGAACCGATCGCGCCGCCGAAGCCTTCGAGGTGTTGCGCGAATCCACGCGTGCCAGCGGCACACCCTGGGCACTGGGCGTCGAGGCACGCTCGCGGGCGCTCCTCAGTCGAAAGGAAGCCGCCGAGGCTCTCTACCAAGAGTCGATCGATCGTCTGCAGCCGACACGCCTTCGTGTGGACCTGGCGCGGGCTCATCTGCTCTACGGGGAATGGCTGCGCCGCCAACGCCGCCGCCTTGAGGCACGGGATCACCTGCGGGTCGCCCATGAGCTATTCGCCGACTTCGGGATGGAGGCGTTCGCCGGGCGCGCACGGGTCGAACTGCAGGCGACGGGCGAGCGCGCCCGGAAACGGACGTTGGACACCCTCGACCAGCTCACTCCGCAGGAGGCGCAGATCGCTCACCTGACGGCGAACGGAAACACGAATCGAGAGATCGCCGCTCAGCTGTTCATCAGCCCGAGCACCGTCGAGTACCACCTACGCAAGGTGTTCCGGAAGCTCGACGTGAAGTCACGGACGCAGCTGGCACGCCGGATGTCGTAGCTGGGTCGCGCCCGGATAGGGGCACGCGGCGGGCACGACCCCGAGATGACGGGCGGCACATGGACTCGAAACCCAAGCCACAGCTGTTGCGCTCCAATCCGGGCGCCTCGGTCGCTGAACAGATCCATCGCGCGTTGCGGGTCCTCGCCCGCACGGACCGGGACGGACAACCACGCGATCGGGGGTTCGCCGCCGGGGCCAGTAGTGCGATCCTCGTGCCATGACGGAATTCGAGGCCGCGCGCCCGTCGTCGAGCGAGCCGATGGTTCCCGACACCGTCGATGCCCTCCTAGTCCCACTCGACGGGTCCGACTTCTCGCGCCTGGCGGTACCGACTGCGGCGCGCCTCGCGGCAAGGCTCGAGGCCGAGATCCACCTGCTGAGCGCCGTCGACTCCGCCGACGAGGTCGGCCCCCGCGAACGGGAGCTCGACCGCGTCGAGATCCCAGGCCACGTGGTGAACCGCAGCGTCGTCGTCGACAGTGATCCGGCCAGCGCGGTCCAAGCGGCGCTCCACAGGCTTGGGAACGCCGTCGCTTGCATGGCAACGCACGGCCGGACGCGCTCCACGGCCCTCGTGGGCTCGGTCGCTACGGACGTGGTGGCACGGGGCCACGATCCGTTGGTGCTGGTGTGCCCCTACATGGAACAACCCCGACGTAGTTCGGGCGTGGTGGCGTGCGTCGACGACAGCCCGGCGTCGGCTGCTCTCGTCGCCGTCGCCGTCAGGTGGGCGGAACTCCTCGCGGAACGCTGCATCGTGCTCACCGTCGCCGAGGACGCACCCGAACCCGTCAGTGGCGGCGCCATCCGCCGCCGGTTCGGGCCCGATGGCGACGCCGAGGGGTATCTCGCGGCGCTGGTCGCGCCATTCATAACCGCCGGTCATGCGGTCGAGGCCGTGGTGCGCTACGAGCCGGTCAACGTCTGGGGCGGCCTGTACCGCTACCTGCTGGACCACCCCGCGGCCCTCGTCGCCATCAACACCCGCTCGCGGACAGGGCTGCACCGGTTGGTGTTCGGCAGCGTGGCTGCCACCATCGCCAGGCACAGCCCGTCGCCGGTGCTCGTCGTGCCGCGGAACCAGGCGGGCCCCCCGTCGTGACCGCCCCGGCGTCGGTCGTCGTGTGCCCAACCTGTGGGCGGAAGAACCGCGTGCCCGCGGCCGCCAACGGGCAGCCTCGCTGCGGTCAATGCCACAACCCCCTGCCCTGGCTGGCCGAGGCCGACGACGACTCCTTCGGTGACGTGGTCGAGCAGGCCAAGCTCCCCGTGCTCGTCGACCTCTGGGCCCCATGGTGCGGCCCGTGCCGGGCCGTGAGCCCCGCGCTCGAGAACCTGGCACGCGAGCGCGCCGGCCGCATCAAGCTGGTGAAGGTCAACGTCGACGAGTCGCCCACCACCGCGAACCGCTTCGGGGTGCAGGGGATACCCACATTGCTGGTGCTCGACAAGGGGACGGCGGTCGCCCGCCAGACGGGCGCCGCGCCCGAGGCGGCGCTGCGCCAGTGGCTCGACCAGGCGCTCGACAGACGTGCCACACCCCGAGGGTGAGGATTCGTGCCGTGACGACACAGCGTGATCCTCCCCCGGGCGGCACCGAGTCATCGGCCGAGCGGGCCGGCAGTCGCCCCGTCCGCCGACGGGGCCGTGCTACGCAGCCGCGGACTGATCGCGGCTGGGCGTCATCCTCGCCGCCTGCGGGCTCGCCATCCACAACGGGTCACGAAGCGTGCTCGCCGTCGCACTGTTCCGCTACGCCCCGCGACGGCCGCGCCCACGACCCCTTCGACGCCACGACGATGACACGCGCAGCCGCACCCGTTCGAACCTGATACACCTCCTCACAGCCTCCTGTGTTCTGGTGCCCTTGGGCGATCGACTGCTCGCCACGGCCCATCACCATCATCACCGGTGGAGACGACGGTGACGTCGGCGCCGAGGACCGGGACGGCGCGTACGAGGTCCACAAATGCCGTCACGGTCGAGTAGGCACCGTCGGCACGCCCCCGGATCGCGCATGCTGGCACGATGAGGTGGTGGCGTCCGCCCAGGACCACGAGAGCACGCGCACCGTGGTGGTCGCCCTGCTCGCGAACCTGGGCATCGTGGTGGCAAAGCTCGCCGCCGCTGTTATCACCGGGTCGACGGCGATGTTCGCGGAGACCGTGCACTCGACCGCGGACACCGGCAACAGCGCGCTGCTGCTGGTGGCGCAGCGCCGCAGTCGCCGCCCCGCCACGTCGGGCGGGTTGAGCCGGGGGCGCGAGGCGTACTTCTGGGCGCTGCTGGCGGCGATCGGCGTCTTCGTCGTCGGCGCCGTGCTGGCCGTGTACGAGGGCGTCCGCGAGCTGCTCAACCCGGTCCCCGCCCAGTCGTTCGTGGTGGCCTACGTGGTGCTCGCCATCGCCTTCCTGCTGGACCTGGTGTCGTTCCTGCGAGCGCGTCGGCAGCTGAGCGGCGAGGCGCAGGCCCTGGCGCGCGGGCTGCTCGAACACGTGCGGCTGACATCGGACCCCACGACCCGCGCGGTGTTCGCCGAGGACGCCGCCGCCCTTGCCGGCAACGTGCTCGCCGCCACCGGAATCGCATTGCATCAGGCGACCGGGTCGACGGTCCCCGACGCCGTCGCCGCCATCGGCATCGGGCTCATCCTGGGCGCGGTTGCGGTGTTCCTGATCGAACGCAACCGCGACTTCATCGTGGGCCAGGAGGTGGCGCCCGCCGGCCAGGAACGCATCCGCGCCTTCATCGCCAGCTGGCCCGGGGTGGTGGCGGTCCGCAGTCTCGTGGTGACCTTCACCGGCCCCGACGAGGTGCTGGTCGTCGCCCGCGTCGACATCGACGACACCCTCGACGGCGCTGCCGTCGAACACCTGGTCTCGGGCATCGAACGCAAGCTGCGCGCCCTCGAGCCCTTGATCGCCCGGGTCGACGTCATACCGACTGGATGACACGCCACGTCGAGCCGGCTGGAGACGATGTCGTGAGCCGCCACCCGCGGAACCTCTCAACCCGACTCACGCCTGCGTCGGCGCCGGTCGTCCACGCTCATCACGGAGATAGCCCGATCGACGGTGACACCCGCGTTGTTGACAAGGATGTCGAGACGGCCGTACCGGCCGATCACCTCGTGCACGACGCGGAGGCAATCGTCGGGGTCACCCACGTTCCGTGGTGCACAGATGCATGCAGGCCTCAAGCATGTCCCTGAACCCTGCGGCCCGCGCCGCGTCGGCCGAGAAGCCCGCCGCGACGACCGCGCCTCGCCGGACCAGGCTGCGACAGATCGCAGCACCAGTGCCGCGCGTGCCACCCGTGAACAGGCGACGCGTCCGGTCAGCGAATCTTCGTCGACGTCCAATGTCTGTCGATCGTGAATCAGTATCGGCTGACCCATGGTGTCGCCCCGTTTCGTTGGTTCGGTCTCACAGGGAGCATCCACGAAGCTGGCCGTCACGTCATCGGACGCCGAGCACAAGCGACTCGCGGCCCGTTGGTCGGCGTCCACGAAGCCGAGCAGCAGGATCAGGTCGGCGCGTGCAGCACGGAGGCCCTCATCCAATGGGAGGCGAGCAACGCGAGCTCGACGTCGAGTCGTCCGTCACCCGAGACCCCGGACCGGTACGCCGGTCGACCGCGCTCCTGATGGCGCGGGGCGGCGGTCACCGGCGCTGGAGGACCGAGAAGACCGCTCCCTCTGGGTCGTTGAGCACCGCGATGCGGCCGACATCCGCGAGGTCAAAGGGAGCGACGGACACCATGCCTCCGAGTTGGCCGACGCGACTGACGATCTCGTCGGTGTCAGCGACGGCGAAGTAGAGCATCCAATGCGGCGACACGTCCTTGGGCCACCGCCGGTTCATCTGCACCATGCCGGCGACCGCCTGGTCGACGTCCGGGAGGAAGAACTCGGTGTAGGTCGATCCCTCGGCGACCGCACGGGTCCGGCCTTCCCAGCCGAACACCGCGCCGTAGAAATCCTTCGCGGCGTCGATGTCACGGCACGACAGCTCACCCCAGGTGAAGGAATTGGGTTCGTGCATACGGGACGCGGCGGGGTGCCCCCTCGGCTCCCAGAGCCCGAACCGCGCGCCGAGGGGATCGGTGCACACCGCGAGGCGGCTGACCTCGTCGATCTCCCCCAGCCAGATCGCGACCGCACCCCCGTTGTCGACGACCAGCTGAGCCGTCTCATCGGCGTTGTCCACCGACATGTACATCGCCCATACCGGATCTGGCCCCGGCGCCAGGCTTCCGACGTCCCGGCCGTCAAGAACGAAGACCCACCAATGGGACGCATCCTCGAGGGGGCGATGCCGGGCAAGCGCCGTCCAGCCGAAGAGGCCGCCGTAGAACTTGCTTGCCGCCGTCGTGCCGGCAACCGTCTCGAGGTTGACCCAGACCGGGGTGCCAGGGGCGTACCTGCGAGCCTTTCGCATGACGCACTCCAATCTAAGGAGTCGCGCGGATTGGTGTTCATGCCGGGCTGGTGAACCTATCGGGTCGCCGAGCGGTTGGCCGACCTTGAGCGCCGTCAGGGGCCGCGGAGCTCTCTGACGTGGAATGTCTGCGTGCGCCACGCGATGCGCAGCGTGCCCGAAAATGCCACCGGAATCAGGAAACTCCGACAGATCCACCGTCTGTCGATCGACGCCGGTTCTCCGCTGAGCCATCGCGGCGCCGCACCGCCCCGATGGCGCCGGGCAGCATCGGCAGTGTGCGGCCGAACGGCGCCGCCATCTGGTCGATCACCCCCTCGGGGGTCTCGGTCACGGGAAACGCCACGCTCAGGTTGTCGACCAGGCAACTGGCCCAATCGGCGGTGGCGATGCCCATCATCCGGAGGTCGGCGCCGTCGGGCCGGGCGCCACGATCGGCGTTTGATCTCTCGGCACACGTCACTCCACGTCGGCTCGGAGTCGATGAGAACCCCGTCGAGACCGAAGCCGACGGCGTCGATCACGATGTCAGCGGTCGGCGACAGCTGCGATGAGCGCCCCGACAGCCAGACAGGTGCCGACCGCCTGTGCCGCCCCGGTCGAACTTCCGGCCCGACCGATCCCGAGGATGCTCCCGGTCGAGCCGACGGACAGGATCGAGCCGGAGGATCCGATCGACAGGATCGACCCGGCGGACCCGACTGCTGCGACCGATCCCGCCGAAGCCAGGCTGGCGAACGACAATGCCGAGCCTGCCGATACCGCCGACAGGGCCGAACCGACGGAACGCCACGACAGGACCGACCACCTCGACGACCGGGACACCACCGACCGGGGCATTACCCCGGAACGCTAACGCAGCGGCCCACGATCCCGAACCGGTACATCGACCCTGTCGGGTCGCCGGCAGACAACGTCGCTCAGCCGGAGTGGCCTTTGGCCCGTGCAGGTGCCACCGAGGTCGCCGCACCGCGGACCCGAGCTCTCAGGTCGGCGCAACCGGAGGCACGGCAGCATCCGGCTGCTCCTGGGGTGGGGCTGGTGCGCCGATGCTGGGTCGGGGCGCGCCAGCGCGGATGCGTCGTAGGCGCGCCCAGTCGCTCTTGGCAGATGCCGCGACGGGCGACCACACCCGGTTGGCCGCTCCACGCATCCGTCCACCGGAGCGGTCGCCGTCGGTCCCAGCGCCATCGCGGTCGCGAGGCGGCGGCAAATAGTTCAGGTAACTGTCCTCACGCATCCTTCGACGCCAGATCTCAGCGACCGTGACCCCAATCACCGCCCCAATGCCCATCACCACCGCGTACAGCTTCAGCTTGTCCATGGGAACTGCCCCGGTGATCCCGTCACGACGATGGCCCTGGCTCTCCTCGGTGACCAGCAGCGTATGCGCGGGCTAGGCCCCACGCCCACACCTCATCGGTCACGACCGACGCCAGAGCTGGCATTCGGTGCGCCTCCCGGGGTGCCGCCGGTGCGCAGCCCGAGGACCTGTCCGTTCGGGAACTGGCCCGAGCCGCTGTGGGGGCCACCGGGTTGGGTGCCGGCATCTACGACTGCATGTGATCGCGCCGTAGCACCTCGATCGGCTAGCGGTAGCAGACCTGGATCCGCGTCGCCGTCCCGCTGCCGGCTGGCTAATGGGCGTCCGGTTCACTGGCGGCGATACAGCGGCGATGGCGGCGGGTCATCGCGCGGGCGGACACGAGAAGGCGGACATGACACAGGAACTCGTGCGATACGTACTACTGGCGTCGGCCTCGGCGACGATGGCCGGCGTCGTGTTCGAGGGGTTGCGGCGGCGGGCGGCGGGCATGCGGCTCGACCGGCAGCTCCGCGACCAGCGGCTCCGCGCGGCTCACCTCGATCGAATCCAACGCGTCGCAGACAACGCAGGTCTGCCGATCGGCATCGTCAGGGGTCACCGGGACGCCCCACACCTCGTCGGTCGCTAACCCGATCACCGATCTCGGCTATGACCGTGCCTCGTTGACGTTCGATCATGTCGTCAGCGTCGCCGATGGTGGAACGAACGACCTCGCCAATCTGCGGCTGGCGCACAAGAGCTTGATCGCAGCTGCCTGGCGCTCACCGCCCCCTATGAGGTTGCGGTCTCCGAAGAATCGCGAAGGCCCCTACCCCGCTTCCCTCACGGGCGCTGAAGTCCCGTTCGGGGGATGGTGGTCCTTCGTCCATTGGTCGCCGTCTTTGGCGGCCCGGCACAGGGCGAGCCCGAGCGCGGTGCCGGCCATCCAGGCCACACCGCCGACGATGACCGAGCTTTTGGTGGACATGGCGGTCATTGGTCCGTATGTCAGTCACTTACCGGCTGCTGGTCCTCCAAAGGTGCCGTGAAGAAGGTTGGCCCCAGGGTTCACGGCAAGTTCACTGGCCGTTCGTTGGCCGCCGAGGCGCAAACTGTTCGGATTAACAGTCACGGATTGGTTCCCCGGCGTCCTGTTCACCCTGTCGGGGGACCGTTCCGCGTCATTGAGAGCCACTCGGCGTCGAGGGGCCGGGAGCGTCCGGGTCGGGCTAAGGGAGACCCGGTCGCGTGGACCCGAAAGGGCTCAGGGTCCCCTGGTCCCTCGACGCCGTCCTTGGATCGTAAAGGGGGGCGAGTGGGGTTGCATAGAGGACAGGGTCACGAATCCGCCATCCTGGGGGGTGCTCCCGGGGGGCCCGGGGATGAGGAGCTGACCGTCCCGCCCCTAGGAGCGTTCTAGGTGGAGGACACCTCGAGCACCTTGGCGGAGCGTTCTAGGTGGAGGACCCCCTCGAGCACCTTGGCGAGATCGGCGAGGGTGAGCGCGTAGTAGTCGGGGGGCTTGTCCCATGAGCCTGCGACGACGGTGCCGTCGGGGTCGACGAGCCGGAACACCTTGCCCTGCCCGCGACGCCACACTGTCCCGGGTCGAGCAGAGCCCAGTGGTGCCGTTCACCGACGACGAATGCGAGGCGCTACGCGCTGCCGCACCCGACTGGTTCGCGGCGGCGTTGACGCTCGGTCTCGGAGCGGGGCTGCGCCTCTAGGAGGCGACCGGGCTCACGCTCGACCGGATCGACGAACCCCACGACCGCCGGGCCCAGCTGCCCGGCCGTCGCCTCAGCGCGCTCTCGGCTTCGGCTGGTAACCCCGACGCGGGCGCCCGCGGCCGCGAGTGCCTCCGCCATGGCCCGCCCGAGGCCGCTCGTCGCCCCGGTCACGAGGACCCGAGCGCCGTCCAGTGACTCCGGGACAGGAGACCGTGGCGTCATGGCGAGATCCAATCCCTCATCACTGGCCGGGGGGTGGCCCAACGTAGTGGCGCATCGTCCAGATCTGTGCGCGAACTGGACGATCAGGGCAATATGCGTGGGTCCGCAGCAACGGCCACGCGGCACAGGTTTGCGACCGCGAATTCAGTGCGGGGAGGTGAGCATGCCGGACTACAGCACGAGGCCGCTCGACGCCGGGACCTGGCCCGACTTCGCCCGGTTGGTCGAAGCGCACAACGGCGTGTGGGGCGGCTGCTGGTGCATGGGGTTCCACCCCGAGGGGGTGGGCCGGGGGAAGAGCCCCGAGCAGAACCGTGTCGAGAAGGAGATGCGCGTCAGCGAGGGGCGAGCGCACGCGGCGCTCGTCTACGACGGTGAGTCGTGCGTCGGTTGGTGCCAGTTCGGTGTGCCCGACGAGCTGCCGCGGATCAAGAACCGGCGGGCCTATCTCGACGGCCTTGGCGACCTGCCGGATTGGCGGATCACGTGCTTCTTCGTCGACCGAGGCCGGCGCCACCGGGGTGTCTCCTCCGCCGCGCTTACCGGGGCGCTCGAGGAGATCGGACGCCTCGGCGGCGGGACGGTCGAGAGCTATCCCGACGAGGTCGATGGACGGTCGGTCTCGGCCTCCTTCCTGCACAACGGCACGGTCGCGTTGTTCGAGCGCCATGGGTTCGAGCGGACCCGCCGCATCGGCAAGACCCGCTGGGTGGTCCGCAAGATCGTCGGCTGACCGCACCCTCTCGGCGGCCGAGATCCAGGGCGACATGAATACGGGCGTGTAGAGCCGCATCTACCCGTCCGACGACGGGGCGGCGCCGTCGAGCCACCAGCGGACGGCCTCGTCCGAGATGGGCGGCGGCACGGTGTGCCCACCGTCGAACTCGCGGAAGTTCACCTCGTAGCCGGCGCCGCGCATCGAGGGGACGAACGAGCCGCTGCAGGCGTCGATCGGCAGGATGGGATCGGACCGGCCGTGCGAGATGAAGATCCGGGGCTCGCCCGTCGGGTTGGGCGCCACCAAGAAACCGGGTGAGAAGGCGAGCACTGTCGGAAGCACGTCCCCGTTGGTCAGCCCGATGGACAGGGCGTACGACGCGCCGTCGGACACCCCTCCGATCGCCAGCCGCCGGGTGTCCGCATCGACCCGGTCGACGACGGCGTCGAGGACCCGGTCGAGGAACGCGACGTCGGGGCCGAAGCGACGCTCGACGATGAGGTCCCAGGTGGGTCCGCGGGAGTCCGGGGCGACGAGGATGACCCCGTACCGGTCGACGGCGCCGAGCACCGCTCGCAGGTGCGCGCGGCCGGTGCCCGTGGCGCCGTGCAGGAAGAGCAGCAGCGGTGCCGCCGGACCGGCGGTCTCGGGGACGTAGAGCACGCCGTCGCGGCCTGCGTCCAGGCCCAAGAGCTCATCGCGCTCGCCGGGTGCGCCGGTGGCGGGACGGATGGCGAACGAAAGACGACCTATCTCGTACCGATCGCCGGCCATGCCCGACGATGGCACACCTCCGGAGGGCGGCGCCCGGCGTCAAGAGCCGGGGTCGGCCCGCGGGCGACCTCGGGCGACTGCACGGCGCAGCCGACCCGCGGCGTCGCGGCGTCGCCTGATCCGCCGCCGGCGCCGGGCATGGACGGCGAGGATCGTCAGCATCAGCACAACGCCGACCCCGACGGCGCCCAGGAGCGCGATCCACAGCGGCAGCTCGAAGTCGAGCCACAGCCAGTCGAACGTCGTCGACTGGCGATTCTGGAGCACGAAGATCACCGCTGCGACCGTCACCACGATCCCGATTGTCACGCCGACGTTGAAGGCGCGCTCCGGTCTGCCCCGTTCGACCTCGTCGACGTCCCGCTCGAGTGAGCCTTCCTCCGGACGGTCGAGCGCCGCAGGCGCTGGGGCAGCGTCGCCGGTCTCGGGATCCGGCTCGTCGTCCCGGGAGAGCGACACGGCCACCTCCGCGGTTGTCGGCCCCCGCCGACTACCCCCGTCAGCGCCGGCGAATCGGGAACTTCCGGGGCGCGGCAAGCCTCGGCGCGTCGGTGCCGAACCGTAGGATTGGCCCCCGTGCACATTGCGGTCGTGGGCGAGCCCGATCTGGGGGATCTGCTGCCCCTGATGCGCGCCTATTGCGACTTCTACGGGGTGGCACCCGGCGATGATGCGCTGTTGGACGTCGCCCGCACGCTCGTGGCCGATCCGGAGGGCGAGGGCTTCCAGCTGGTCGCCCGCGACGATGCGGGTCGCGCCGTCGGGTTCGCGACCGTGTACTGGAGCTGGTCCACGCTCGCCGCCGCCCGCACCGCGATCATGAACGACCTGTTCGTGCACCCCGACGCCCGGGGGACGGGCCTGGCCGAGGATCTGGTCGAGGAGTGCCGGCTGCGATCCGGCCGCCGTGGCGCCGTCTCGATGGGTTGGCAGACCGCCAAGGACAACGCCCGGGCCCAGCGGCTCTACGAACGCCTCGGCGCCACCCGCGCGGAGTGGATCGACTACTCGTTGGACACGACGTCGAGCGGTCCCCCGGGCAGCCGTTGAGAAGCTGACGCCCGTGATCTACGCGTTCGACGACAGCGAGGTCGACCTGCGCCGGTACGAGCTTCGCCGCGACGGTCGCGCGCGCCGGATCGAGCCTCAGGTATTCGACGTGCTCGTCCTGCTCGTGCGGGAGCGGGATCGCGTGGTCACGAAGGAGGAGATCCTCGACACCGTGTGGGGCGACCGCTTCGTGAGCGAATCGGCCCTCACCAGCCGGATCAAGGCACTGCGCCAGGCGCTCGGTGACGACGGCAAGGCGCAGCGGCTGGTGCGCACGGTCCGCGGGCGCGGCTACCAGTTCGTCGCCGAGGTCGACGAGCGCGGCGGACACCCGGCCGTCACGCCGACGGCGCTCGCACCCGACGAGCCGCCGCCCCAGGAGATCCGCTTCTGCACCACCGACGACGGCGTCCGGCTGGCGTACGCGACGACGGGTGCGGGACCACCCCTGGTGAAGGTCGCGAACTGGCTGAGCCACCTCGACTACGACCGGGAGACGGTGGTGTGGCGCCATTGGCTCAGGGAGCTGTCAAGCCGCCATCGGCTCATCCGCTAC
Source organism: uncultured bacterium (assembly GCA_963717085.1). Lineage (GTDB taxonomy): Bacteria > Actinomycetota > Acidimicrobiia > Acidimicrobiales > VFJN01 > DASQUK01. The sequence continues at coordinate 495,717 of CAVQVM010000019.1, read as the reverse complement.
GACGAGCGGGGCTGCGGGCTGTCCGACTGGGACGTACCCGACTTCTCGCTCGAGGCGTGGGTGCGCGATCTGGAGACCGTGGTCGACGCTGCCGGCCCTGTCGGTCCCGACGCTGGTCGCGTGCGCCCGCAACGAACCCGACAACGTCTTCGAACAGTCGCGGGAGCTCGCCTCGCTGATCCCCGGAAGTGCCCTGCTGCCGTTGGACAGCTGCAATCACCTGTTGCCGGAGCGCGACCCGGCTTGGCCTCGCTTCCTCGCCGCGGTCGACGCGTTCCTCGCCGCGGACGGGCCACCGACACGGCCGCCGACCTGACCACCGCCGCCGATCCGCACGGGACCGGTCCCCTGGTGCGGACCGAGGCTCGGAACTGACCGTCGGGCGCGCCGGTGGCCGGCCCGGTCGGGCCGGCCACGCGTGACGGGTTGGGTTACCGTCAGGCGGTCTCGACGTCGATGGTGACGGGCACCTGGTTGGTGATGATGTCGTAGACGGCCGAGCGGGCCCGCGACTGTTCGACGATCTCGCGCAGCTTCTCGGCGGGCGCCTCGCCCTTGACGGTGAAGTGCACGGCGATCTGCTCGTAGCCGTTGCGCACGGCGGGGTCGAGCCCGAGGATGCCGTTGAGGTCGATGTCGCCCGCGACGGTCGACCGCACCTCGGTGAGCCTCACGCCCCGGGCGGCGGCGATGTTGGCCAACCCGGCGGTGAGGCACGCCGCCAGGGCGTGGAGCACGAACTCGACGGGCGTGGGGCCGTTGTCCCGGCCCACCAGCACGGCGGGGTGGTCGGCATCGAACACCCAGGTGCGCTCGTGGGACCGCTCCTCGCCGACGCCGAAGAAGCCGTCGATGGTGCTGCGGTTGTGCGTGCCACCGATCCACTCGTTTCGGACCCGGAACTGGAACTTGGCCGCCTGGGGGGCCGCCCTCACGGCGTCGAGCGTTGCGAAGAGCGTGGCGGTGTCGACGCCGTTGCGCGTCGCAGGGTTGCCCTCGGTGATGGTCATCTGGTTTCTCTCCTTGGTGGTTGTCACTGCCTGTCCGTTTCCGATCAGGCGACGGCCAGCTGGGGCTGGCCGGGAACTGGGCGGGCTGCAAGCGATGCCGCCTCGGCCTCGATGGCGCGGCTCAGGCGCTTCTGGAGCGCGACGAACTCCGCCACCGGTGGGTAGTGCGCAAGTGCGCAGGTGATACCGAATATCTCCTGGATCGCCTCGTTGCGATGACGCTGATAGCCGGCCAGGGCGGCGGTCTCGTACAGCTCGCCCCGCAGGGCACCGTCGAGCGCAACCGCCAGTAGCTCGGCATCGCGGAATGCGTCGCTGATGCCGTGGCCGGTGACGGCGTCGCGGTGGTAACCGGCGTCGCCGACGAGTGCCCATCCCGGACCGAACGCCTGCCGCACCTGGTTGGGCAGGCGGCTGGTCCCGCGCACCGGCGACGTGCGGCGCGTCGCTCGCAGACGCGTCGCGAGGTCGGGAGCGGCCTCCTCGAGCATCTCGTCGAACGCGCCGGCGAGCGACGCCGCGCGCCGGCGGATCCCGGCGGCGTCGTGCGCGGGGCTGCACACCCAGATGCATGCCTCGCCGTCATTGGTGGGGAACACGCCGGCGAGGCTCCCGTCGGCCACGAAGAACTCGTGGCCCTGCCACCCGGGCCCGGCGTAGTAGGCGTAGTGGGTGGCGCCGTCGGAGTGCCCGGCCACATCGATCGACGCGTCGACCGACCGGGCCACGCGGGAGCGCAGCCCGTCGGCGCCGACGACGAACCGGGCGTCGAGCTCGAGCGGGGCGCCAGCTGCGTCCAGGGCGGTCACGCCGACCACCCGGCCACCAGCGTGGCGGAGGCCGGTCACGGTGACACCGAAGCGGATTGCCGCTCCCGAGGCCTGAGCGGCGTCGGCGACGATGGTGTCCAGCACGCGTCGGCGGGGAGCGACCAGGGCGTCCACGCCGGCGTGCTGCTTGATCGGGCGCGTCACCGACTCACCCCCGACGTGGAAGGTCACCTGGCGGATCGCGGGGGTGCCGCTGGCGAGCACCCGATCGAGCAGGCCCCAGCGGGAAAGTTGGACGACGCCGCTACGCGAGATGGAGTGCGTCGACAGCGTGTCGCTCGGAAACTGGGCGCGCTCCAGCACGACCACGTCGTGGCCCATCCGTGCCAGGAGCAGCGCGGTGGCGCTCCCCGCCGCACGTGCCCCGACCACGACGACGTCATGGCGGCGGTGGGGGCTGGTGGGCATCGGGATCGTCTCCTTCTGGTGGCTCGACCGCTTGCTCTGCGACTCTGAAGGAACGCGGCGCCGCGACCTTGGAGACGGGGTGAGGAGCGCGTGGAGATCGTCCGGAGCCCCGACCGTCCCGCGGCGTGGTCCCGGCGCCACGGACGGTACGGATCGGACGGTCGCGAGCACCCGGCGTCCGGCCGAGAGGGGTGCGGTGCGCAGCCGTGCCGTGCCCTACCGTTGCGGCCGTGGCGGATCGTGGGCGCGGGTCGGAGTCGACGTGATCTACGTGTTCGCCGGGTGCGAGCTCGACACCGACACCTACGAGCTCCGCCGGAACGGCGATGTGGTTCGCATCGAACCCCAGGTTTACGACGTGCTCGTCTACCTCCTCGAGCACCGTGATCGCGTGGTTGCCAAGGAGGAGCTCCTCGACGAGGTGTGGAAGACCCGCTTCGTCACGGAGTCGACGCTGACGACCCGCATCAAGAACGTGCGGCGGGCGGTGGGCGACGACGGGCGCCTCCAACGCATCGTCCGCACCGTGCACGGACGTGGCTACCGGTTCGTCGCCGACGCGGACCGGCGCGGGGATCCGGCCGGCGACGATCCCGCCTCCCGGGTGACGGCGCTCGGTCGCGAGGCGCAGCAGAAGGTACTCGCCGAGTGCATGGACGACGTCGTCGCCGGCGGGCGGCGTGTGGTCGTCGTGAGCGGCGAGCCCGGTGTGGGGAAGACGCTGCTGGTCGACGCGATGGCGGCAGAGTGGCGGCGCGCCGGTCTCCGGCTGCTGACGGGGCAGTGCGTCGAGTATCGGGGGGCCGGCGAGCCCTACCTCCCGCTGCTCGAGGCCCTCGCCGAAGCCGCCACGCTGCCCTACGGCCCGGCGCTCGTCGAACTCCTGTCGGATCGGGCCCCGACGTGGCTGGTGCAGATGCCCTGGCTGGTGGCCGACGACGAGTTCGACGGGCTTCGACGTCGGGTGCTCGGCAGCACCCGGGACCGGATGCTCCGGGAGATCGTGGAGGCGCTCGAAGCCCTGGCTGCGGTGGATCCAGTGGTGCTGATCCTCGAGGACCTGCAGTGGAGCGACCCCTCGACCGTCGACGTCCTTGCCGCTCTCGGTCGCCGTCGCACCCCGGCTCGCCTGCTCGTCTTGATCACGTGCCGGACCGAGGAGCTGGCGGGGACGACGTCGGGCCTGCCCGACGTGCTGCACGACCTTCGGCTCCACGGTGCCCTGACCGAGGTGCAGATGCCGCCACTCGAGGAACGCGCAGCCGCACAGCTCGTGGGTAGGCGCTGCGGTGCGGAACCGTCGGCCGATCTGATGGGCGTCGCCAACCGCCGCGCCGCCGGCAACCCGCTACACCTGCAGAGCCTCGTCGACGAGTGGCTCGCGCAGGGGCTGATCGCCGTCGACGGCGACGCCTGCGCGCCCACGGTCGACACGGGTCAGCTGGCCGCGACCGTCCCGGGATCGCTCCGGCAGCTCATCGAGCAGCGCCTGGTGCGCGCCCCCACCGCCGACCAGGAACTGCTCGAAGCCGCGGCGGTCGCGGGTCGGCAGTTCTCCGCGGCAGCCATCGCCGCAGCCCTGGGGATCGATCCGGAGGAGAGCGAGGCCCGCTGCTCGGAGCTCGCGCGCCGGTCGCTGCTTGTCACCGCCACCGGTGAACACACCTGGCCCGATGGCACCGTCGCGGCCAGCTTCCGGTTCGACCACGACCTGTACCAGGAAGTGGTCTACGAACGCGTGCCGCCCCAGCGCCGTGCCCGGCTCCACCTGCAGATCGGTCGCCGCCTGGAGTATGGATATGGCGCGGCGGCCGCCGACCACGCCTCCGAGTTGGCGATGCACTTCATCCGCGGCCGGGACGCGACCGGCGCCGCCACGCACGCGGCGCAGGCGGCGCGGCAAGCCATGGGCCGTAACGCGCACGTGGAGGCGCTCGAGCACGTCCGCGTCGGACTGGACGTTGTGACATCCCTCGGTGAGGGGCCCGAACGCCACGAACACGAGCTCACACTCCAGGCGATCCTCGGTCCGTTGCTCATCGCAACCCGCGGCTGGGCCTCAACCGAGGTCGAGGCCGCGTACCGAGCGCGCCCACGAGCTTGCCCGACACTCGGCCGACCCCGCTCGGGCGCTGCCGTCCATCCTCTACGGCCTCGCCAGCCTGTACGAGAGCCGCGGGGAGTACCGGCGCGCCGCAGAGGTCGTGCAGCAGGTGCTCGATCTCGAAGCCGTCGACGACGCCGCCCACCACATGGGCTCTTATGACCTGCTTGCGTGCTCCATGTTCCACCAGGGCCGCTTCGATCGGGCGGTGGACCACGCCGAAACGGGTTGGGAGCTCTACGACCCCGCTCTGCACCTGGAGCTTCAGGCCCGATACGGCTACAACCCCGGCGTGGGCTGTCTCACATGGGGAGCCCTGTCGTCGTGGTACCTCGGCGAGACCGAGAGAGCGAGTTCGCTGATGGCCGACGCCTTCGCTCTGGCTCGCGACGCCGACCACACGTTCAGCCTCGCAAGCGCCCACGAGCAGGCGGCGGTCCTCCACCAGCTGCGCGACGAGCCCACGGTGGTGCTGGATCACGCCGCCACCGCGCTCGAGATGGCGCGCGCGCAGGGCTTCGGGCCTCAGGTCGCCATCGCGCAGCTCCTGTGGGGATGGTCTCGGGCCGCACTGGGGGGAACGGCAGAAGGCCTCGACGAGCTGCGCGCCGGGATCGAGGCGTACCGGGCCACCGGGGCCCGCATGGACCTCCCGTACTACCTCGGGCTTCTGGCCGACGCCTTGGTGCGGGCGGGTCGGATCGGCGAGGGCCTGGAGGCCGTCGACGAGGCCCTGGCAGAGAGCGGCGATCGCGACTACTGCCATGCCGGGGAGCTGCACCGCCTGCGCGCGCTGCTGCTGGCGCAGCGCGGGGCCGACGAGGGGGACGTCATCGCCGAGCTGGTCCGGGCGCGCGACATCGCTCGCCGCCAGGGGGCACCCCTGCTCGAGGAGCGGGCGTCCCTCGCTCTCGAGGAGCTCGCGCCGGTGGCGCAGGACTGATCCCTCGCCGGCGTACGCATTTCCCGCGACATCAGGGCCGGATGATCGGGGCCTCGGCGGCGTGGCGGGCGCGGAGCTCCGCGTCCCAGTCGCCGCTGCAATAGACGGTCAGCTCGGAGACCTGGCCACCCCGGACCTCGCACAGCAGGATCTTGCGATCGGTCATCTCCTCGCCGTCCTCGTCGTGGCGGCCGACGAACTCGGTGACGAAGCCGGTCGCAGTCGGAATGGTGCGCACGACCGTCGTCTCGGCGCCGTCGGGCGAGTAGCCGGCAAGCCACGCGGCGAACGTGTCCAGCCCCTGGAGCTGGAACCGCCACAGCGGTGGGTGGCCGTCGAGGAATAGATCGTCGGCGAGCACTTCGTTGGCCTTGCCGGTGCGGAACACGTCCGCCAGCCGTTCGCTCAGCGCCTGGGCGGTGCCGTCGTCGATCGGGATCATCGCGGGTGCCGTCATGTCGTCCTCCTGGTCGCGATCGGTCGTCGAGTGCGACGGTACGAACGAGAGGCACGCCACGGCGTCGGTCGAACCAACGATTTCCGTCGGCGGCGAGCCTCAGCAGAACCACCTATGGGGCGCCAGTCGCGACGCATCGGCCCGGCCCGGACGGGGAGGCAAGCGTGTCGCATCGGCGATACTGGCGCGGTGCGGCGAGCGATCGACGACGCTCAGGCGGCCTTCGAGCGTCACGACTGGCGCGAGACGCACCGGTTGCTGGCTGGGGTGCCGAGGGACGACCTCTCGATCGAGGATCTCGACCGATTCGCCACCGCGGCCTACCTGACGGGCCGCGACGAGACCGCCTTCGAACTGTGGGCACGTGCCCACCGGGACTCCGCGCACGCCGACGATGTCGAGCTGGCGGCCCGGTTCGGCCTCCGCTTGGCACAGACGCTGGGGTTCAAGGGCGACATCGGCCGGAGTGCGGGGTGGGTCGAGCGGGTACGCCGACTCCTGGACGACGCCGGCATCGACTGTGTCGAGCTCGGCTACCTCGCGCACGCCTCGGCGATGTGCCGGATCTTCGGGGCGGGCGACTATCCCGGTGCGCACGAGCTGTTCGTGAGTGCGGGCGCCATCGGTGCGCGCTATCGCGACCGGGAGCTCATGACCCTGGCGCGCATCGGCGAGGGCCGGATGCTCGTCTACCTCGGGGCGATCGCCGAGGGGGTGGCGCTGCTCGACGAAGCGATGATCTCGGTCGAGGCCCGGGAGATCTCGCCGATCGCTGTGGGTGACGCCTACTGCACGGTGATCGACGCATGCACCGAGATCTTCGACGTTTCTCGCTGCCGTGCCTGGACCGACTCGTTCTCGCGCTGGTGCGACGAGCACACCGACCTCGTGCTCTACCGGGGCAACTGCCTGCTGCACAGCGCCCAGGTGCTGCACGTGCACGGCGACTGGTCCGACGCCGTGGAGTCCGCCCACCGCGCGTGCGAGCGCCTGGCCGAACCGATCAACGGCCTGACGCTCGGCGGAGCCCACTATGTGGAGGGCGACCTCCATCGGCTCCGCGGGGAGTTCGATGCCGCCGAGGCCTCCTACCGCAGCGCCAACGAGTACGGCTGCGAGCCCCAGCCCGGCCTCGCACTCATGAGGCTCGCGCAGCGACGGAACGACACGGCCGCTGCCTCCATCCGGCGGGTGCTCGATGAGGCGGTCGGCCTCATCGCCCGGGCGCGGGTGCTCGGCGCCTACGCCGAGATCATGCTCGCCGTCGACGATGTCGCAGCGGCGCGGGCGGCGGCAGAGGAGCTGACAACCACGGCGGCCGAGCTGGGATCACCGTTCCTCCAGGCGCGGGCGGCGCACGCGACCGCCGCCGTCCTGCTCGCCGAGGGCCGGGCCAAGGACGCCCTCCAGGCCTCCCGCCAGGCGCTGCAGCAGTGGACGGAGCTCGAGGCGCGGCACGAGGCGGCGCTGACGCGCGTGCTGATCGCCGATGCCTGCGCCGCCGTCGGCGACACCGAGGGAGCCGAACTGGCGAGGAGCGCCGCCCGCACGACGTTCGAGGCGCTCGGCGCGGCATCGGACCTGGCCCGGCTCGCCGGGGGTGCTGAGCCGGGCCGCCCGGATGGCCTCACGTCCCGCGAGCTCGAGGTGCTGCGCGTGCTGGCGCAGGGCAAGACGAACCGGGTCATCGCCGAGAAGCTGTACATCAGCGAGAAGACCGTGGCGAGCCATGTCAGCCACATCTTCACCAAGCTCGGCGTGTCGTCGCGCGCCGCAGCGACGGCCTACGCCTACGACCACGACCTCGCCTGACCGGCGGGCGCACGGCCGGCAGATCCCGTTCGAGGTCGCGTCAGCCCTGCGGGGACAGCCCCTCGATGGCGCCCTGGAGGCGGGTCTGGAGCACGGTCGTGGTCACATCGCCGCGGCTGCGCTCGAGCACCGCCCGCAACGCGTCGAGCGTCCGGCGCAGCCCGCTGGTCAGCGCGTCCGGGTAGTCGACAACGACCAACGCGTCGTAGACCTCGTCCATGGCGGCCAGCAACGACTCGCCGCGCTCGACCTCCCCCTCCCGCAAGCGATCGAGCAGGTGGCGGCGCAGCTCGCTGGCGGCCTCGGCCACGCCCCGCATCCATGCCGCCGCGGCAACCCCCAGGTCGGCGGGCGTGGGCATGGGGCCTCCGGCAACCAGGGCGGCAACGGCGCGGGCCTCGGTGTACTCCTTCTCGGCGTCATGGAGGAAGCCGCCGTGGCCGACCGCGGGGAACGGGGACAGGACCTCCTGGGCCTCCCGCAGCGCCGCCTCGGCGCGGTCGGCCAGGGCCGCAGCGGCGTCGGTATCGAGCCTGTGGATCGCCCGGATGCTCGACCCCGCAGCCCTTATGACGCTGCGGCACGACACCAGCGCCGTCTCGCGTGCCCGATTGGCGTCGGCCAGCTCGTCGTGAATGGCTGCGACCGCACCGGCCAGGCTGTCGCGGCGGGCATCGCGCCCGGCGTCGGGTGCCGACATCGCCTGCTCGGCGAGCTAGCGGCCGGTACCGGTGCCCAGCACCACCACCGCCGGACGCGGTGCGCGGATCGGGGCCAGGTAGCGCACCTTCTGGAGCCGCTCGGCGAGCCGGCGCTGACGTCGCACCAGGAGCGCCAGGTACGTCAGGAGCAGTCCGCCGGCGACCGCCAGCCCGATCCACCCAGCGCCACCGAGCAGCACGGCCGGCGCCACGCTGCCGATGGCCAGCACGGTGAGACCGGTGAGGATGTGACGCCGCCGGCGGTAGGAGCCCCCGGCCGTGGCGGCCCGCGGCGAGGCCGGGGCGTGCCCGGTGGAGCCGGGGGATCGCCGGCGGGCCAGATCGTCGCCGTCGGGGAGCCGCCCGATACCCCCGGCCAGCCCGGCCGCACCACCATCGTCGTCGTAGAGCTCATCGGCCAGGTCACCGTCGTAGTCGTCCTCGTGGTCGCTGAACGCGTCCGTGTACACGGGGCGATAGCCGGGAGACGTTCGTGCCAGCGACCACAGTTGGCGCCGAAAGGTGACCATCGAGGCGGTGGGTCGGGCTTCGCGACGGCTCTGCAACCAGGGTGGCAGCAGCACCGCTGCCCAGATCACTCCAAGAAGCAAGAAAGCAGGCACGGCATCCATTCCAAGGTCTCGCTTGCGACCGTACAGGTCGGCTTCACGGACGCGGTGGATGCCGCCTGACCTGGGGCTACAGGCCGAGCTAGGCGTCGACGCCGTCGCTGCGTCGAGGTGCCGCTGCAGCCTGACCGGGGCTACAGGCCGAGTTCGGCGTCGATGCCGTCGCTGCGCCTGTAGGTGCCGCTGCGGCCGCCGGTCTTCTCCCAGAGCGCGATGTCGCCGATCGTCATGCCCCGGTCGACCGACTTGCACATGTCGTAGATCGTGAGACAGGCCACCGAGCAGGCGGTCATCGCCTCCATCTCGACGCCCGTGCGGTCGACGGTCTCGACGTGGGCCTCGACCTCGATGAAGTCGTCCTCGATGCGGAAGTTGACCAGCACGCTGCCCACGAGCAGCGGATGGCATAGCGGGATCAGCTCGGGCGTGCGCTTCGCCGCCTGGATGCCGGCCACCCGAGCGACGGCGAGCACATCACCCTTGCTGATCGCTCCCCGGGCCACCAGCGACGCGGTCTCGGGCCGCATGTGCACCCGCCCCCGCGCGACGGCCCGGCGGTGGGTCGGCTCCTTGGGCGTGACATCGACCATCCGGGCCCTGCCCAGTGGGTCGAGATGGGTGAGCCCCCGGTCGGACATGGGCCCCACACTAGTGGCCCCAGCAGGGACAACGTTCATCCCCCGGCGCCGGTGGGTCGAGCAGGCTCCTAGCCGCCGATCTGGCTCATCGACCGGCGCGGGCGGACGAACTGCACCTGTCCGATCATGTGCCCGGCCCACTTGGCGGCGACGCAGCGCTGCACGGCCGCGCCGACGTCGTCGTCGGAAGCGCCACCCCGGAGCAGGGCGCGCAGATCGACCTCGTCGACCGCGAACAGGCACGATCGCAGCTGACCGTCGGCGGTGAGGCGGATCCTGTCGCACGACCCGCAGAACGGTCGCGTCACCGACGGGATCACGCCCACCTCGCCCATCCCGTCGCGGTACACGAAGCGCTCGGCCGGCTCGCTGCCGCGCTGGATCGCTTCAACCGGGTAGACGGCATCGATCGTGCGCAGGATCTCGTCCTGGCTGACCACGGCGTCGGACTCCCAGCGCTGATCGGCGTCCAGCGGCATCCACTCGATGAAGCGCACGACGACCCCCCGGTCGCGGCCGAACACCGCCAGGTCGAGGACCTCGTCGTCGTTCACGCCCCTCATCACGACCGTGTTCACCTTCACCGGATCGAGCCCGGCCTCCTTCGCGGCCTCGATGCCGTCGAGCACGCTGCGGAGCTCGTCACGCCGCGTCAGCTCGGCAAACCGGTCGCGGCGCAGCGTGTCGAGCGAGATGTTGACCCGCCGCAGCCCGGCCGCCACCAGGTCGCCGGCAATCATCCGCAGCGTGGCGCCGTTGGTGGTGAGTGCGAGATCGGCGCCCAGCGCCGCCAGCTTGCCCACCAGGACGGGCAGATGGGCCCGCACGGTCGGCTCGCCGCCGGTGAGCCGGATGCTGTCGATGCCGAACCGCTGCACGCACACCCGTGCGATGCGCTCGATCTCCTCGAAGGTGAGCACCTGGTCACGGGGAAGCCATTGCAAGCCCTCGGCGGGCATGCAGTAGGTGCAGCGGAAGTTGCAGCGGTCCGTAACCGAGATCCGCAGGTCACGGTGCACTCGGCCGAAGCCGTCGACGAGCGGTCCTCTGGCCATTGCCCCAACCTACTGCGACGGGTGCCGGTCCCCGCCCCCAAAGGGATCAACGCGCGGGCACGTCCTCTCGGCTCAAGGTGATCAGCGCTGCTGGGAGGCCCAGCTGTTGAGCTGCGGCCCAGCAACAAGTTCCCGCGCGGGGTGCCCTTGGGAGCGCGCTATCCGCTGGGCCTCTCAGGCCCATTCCTGTGTCGGTGGCTCCTCCAGGAGGATGACCTCCACCTTGCCGCCGAGCCGGACGCCGTCGCCGTCGGGGACCACCGCTAGGGCGTTGGCCCGGGCCATCGCCGCCAGCTGGTGCGACCCCTGGCCGCCCGACGAGCGGACGTGCAGGACGCCCCGCTCGCCGGCGGTCGCCACGACCCGCACCAAGTGGACCTTGCCGTCGGGCCGGCGGGTCAGCGCTTCGTCGGCGGTCGCCGCCAGCCGCGGCCGGTGGAGACGGGGATGCGGGTGCCCGCCGAGCCGGCGCAGCCCGGGCCGGGCGATCAGCTCGAAGCTCACCAGCGATGACACGGGGTTGCCGGGCAGGCCGAAGACCGGCACGTGGCGTCGTCCGCCATCCCCGGCACGGATGACGCCGAAGGCCAGCGGCTTGGCCGGACGGATCGCCACCTGCATCCAGCGCATCTTGCCGATGCGATCCAGAACGACCCTGACCAGGTCGATGTCGCCCATCGACACCCCGCCGCTGGTGAGGACCGCATCGCACGTGGCGGCACCCCGCTCCAGGCCCGCCGCGATGGCGGCCTCGTCATCGGCGACACGGCCCAGGTCCACGGCGTCGAACCCCGCCTGGGCGACGAGCGCCAGCAGCGCCGGGCGGTTGCTGTCACGGATCTGTCCCGGCTGGAGCGGACCGGGGCCGACCACGAGCTCGTCGCCCGTCGACATCACGCCCACCCGGGGCCGCGGGTGCGCCTCGACCTCCTCGACGCCCAGGGATGCGAGCACGCCGAGACGGGCCGGCGTCAGCTCGTCTCCGGCGCCGAAGACGCGCTGGCCGGCATGGAGGTCCTCGCCCACTGCCCGCACGTGGTTGCCGGGATCGACCGACACCTGGATCTCGACGGCCTTGCCGCCGTCGCGCCGCTCGGTCCGCTCCACCATCACGACGGCGTCCGCGCCCTCGGGTATCGGTGCCCCCGTGAAGATCCGCATGGCCTCGCCCGCCTGGAGCGGTCGCGGTGCCTGACGACCCGCGGCCACCTCCGCCACCACTGGCAGGGTGACCGGCACGGCGGCCACGTCTGCCGCCCGCAGCGCGTAGCCGTCCATGGCCGTGTTGGCGAATGGCGGCACCGGCTCCCTGGCCACGACGTCCGCAGCCAGCACGCATCCCACCGCCTCCGTCGTCGCCATTCGTACCGGCGGGAGCGGCGCGCAGCCGGCGAGCACGTGGGCGATGGCGTCGTCGAGCGGGATCATCGGGGCCTACGTGGAGTCCACTAGACGAGCCCTCGGCGGCGGACCGCTTCGGCGAGGTAGGAAGCGAATTCCGGGCCGAGGTCGTCGCGGTCGAGTGCCAGCTCCACCGTGGCCCGCAGGTAGTCGAGCTTCTTGCCGATGTCGAAGCGCCCGTGCTCGAACACGAACCCGTGCACCGGCTGGTCCTCCAGCAGAATGGCGATGGCGTCGGTGAGCTGGATCTCGCCGCCCACGCCCGGCTTCGTGCGGTCGAGGGCGTCGAAGATCTCGGGTGTGAACACGTAGCGGCCGACCACGGCCAGGTCGGAGGGGGCATCCGCGGGCTTGGGCTTCTCGACGATCCCCCGCAGCCGCACAAGCCCGTCGTCGGCGGGTTCGGCGTCGACACAGCCGTAGGAGGAGATCTCCTCGATCGGGAACCGCTTGACGGCGATGATCGAGCTCCCGGTCTGCTCGTAGGCGGCGATCATCTGCTCGAGCACCCGGAACCGTTCGTCCATGATGTCGTCGCCGAGCATCACGGCGAACGGGTGGTCGCCGACATGCTTGCGGGCCACCGACACCGCGTGGCCCAGCCCCAGGGCCTCGCCCTGCCTCACGTAGTGGATGTCGGCGAGCTGCGCCAGGCGCCGAATCTCCTCGAGCTCCTCGAGCTTGCCCGCCGCGTCCAGCGACGCCTCGAGCTCGATGGAGCGATCGAAGTGATCCTCCAGGCTGCGCTTGCCCCGGCCGGTGATGATCAGGATGTCGTCGATTCCCGCCCGTACCGCCTCCTCGACCACGTACTGGATCGCCGGGCGGTCGACGACCGGCAGCATCTCCTTCGGCTGCGCCTTGGTCGCCGGGAGGAACCGGGTGCCCAACCCTGCCGCAGGGACGACTGCCTTTCGAACGCTCACCGTTCGAACGCTAGTGGGTCCACGCGGAGGTCATCGTGGCGTCTCGCCGGCCAGATCCATCCACGGGACCTCCGCGAGCACCCACTCGTGGGTCCATGAGTGGACCCTCCCGGTCCGTCACGCCGCGGTGCCCAGGTGGGGCTCCTCGCCACGCCAGAGCCGCCCGATGTTGGCCCGGTGGCGGGCGATCACGATCACGGCGCACCCGGCAAGCGCCGCCACCTCGCGTCCCGGCGCCCCCAGCGCGCCGGCGGCCGCCGGCAGGACGGCCACGGCGGCGATCGAGCCCAGCGACACGGTGCGGCTCAGCGTGGTCACCACTCCGAACGCCGCCGCCGACACCAGCGCGGCGAGCGGGAACAGCACCAGCGCCATGCCGGCAACGGTGGCCACGCCCTTGCCGCCACGGAGAACACGTCTCCCGCTCCCCCGGCCCGAGCGGCCGTGGAAGCGGGAGGTGGGTCCCAGGCCGGGCGTAAGCGGGGCGACGTGGCCCACCACGGCGGCGACGCCGCACGCCACGCCCAGGCCGTGGCCGCCGACAGCCCAGCCCAGCGCGGCGGCCACCGCACCCTTCAACACGTCGCCGACCAGGGTCAGCACCCCGGCCCCGCGCCCGGTGGTGCGGTACACGTTGGTGGCACCGGGATTGCCCGACCCCGCGGCGGTGGGGTCGACGCCGCCGCGGCGGGTCGCCAGCCAGGCGCTGGGGAAGGTCCCCAGGAGGTAGGAGCCGGCGACGCAGGCCGCCGCAACGCCCGGGGACGCGGTGGCCACGAGTGGCGAGAGCACGCTCACGACGCGGCGATCGTACCGGCCGGGGCGCTAGCCTTGGCACTCTCAAGTCGCGAGTGCTAATTCCAAGCCCGACTGCCAACGGCGATCAATCAACTGAGTACCTCCGGAGTCCAGATGCCCACGTACGAGTACCGCTGCCGCGACTGCGGCGAGCCGCTCGAAGTCGTCCAGTCGTTCACCGACGACCCGCTGACTGTGTGCCCCGCGTGCGGGGGTGAGTTGCGCAAGGTGTTCCAGGCCGTCGGCATCGCGTTCAAGGGCTCGGGCTTCTACAAGACCGACAGCCGGAAGGCGGCCAAGTCCTCGGCGTCCTCGTCGGGCTCGGAGTCCTCGGGCTCGCCCGACCAGAAATCGACGCCGTCGGGCTCGAACGGCGACGGTGGCTCGGGCGACGGGCCCAAGTCCTCGCCGTCCTCGCCGTCCTCGCCGTCGTCGTCGTCGACCTCGTCTTCCTCCTCTTCGTCCACGGCGGCCAGCGGCGGCACGTGAGCCCGGCCGCAGCCGAGGCGCACCGCGCCGACGTCGGCGTCTACGGGGGGTCCGGCCTCTACACGCTGCTCGAGGACGTCGACGAGGTCGTGGTCGACACCCCGTTCGGCCCGACGTCGGCGCCGCTGACCATCGGCTCGGTCGGCACCCGCAGGGTCGCGTTCCTCCCCCGGCACGGCCGCGACCACACATTGCCGCCACACCGGGTCCCGTACCGGGCCAACGCCTGGGCGCTGTGGCAGCTGGGCGTGCGGGCGGTCTTCGGGCCTTGCGCCTCGGGATCGCTGCAGCCCGAGATCCGCCGGGGTGACTTCGTGGTCGTGGACCAGGTCGTCGATCGCACCTACGGCCGCGACGCCACCTTCCACGACGGCCCCGGCACGCCCGGCGGGCTGGCGCCCGTCGACCATGTGAGCTTCGCGGCGCCCTACGACGCCCGACTGCGCGCCGCCGCGGTCGAGGCGTGCCGCGCCCAGGGCGTCGCCGTCCACGACGGCGGGACGGTGGTGGTGATCAACGGGCCCCGGTTCTCGACCCAGGCCGAGTCGCGGTGGTACGCGGCCCAGGGTTGGCAGGTCGTCAACATGACCCAGATGCCCGAGGCGGTGCTGGCGGCCGAGGCGCACATCCCCTATGCGGCGATCGCCCTCATCACCGACTACGACGTGGGACTCGAGGGCGTCCCCGGCATCGAGCCCGTGACGATGGACGAGGTCTTCGCCATGCTCGAGCGCAACGCCGAGGTGGTGCGCAAGGTGCTGTTCCGGGCCATCGGGCTGCTTCCCGACGTCCTCTTCACGCCGTAGCCCCCGGCCCGGCGGGGCGCGATCGGCCCCGACCCCGCTGCGCTAGCGTGCACGTCGGCTTCCCCCGCTGGTCCTGCCGATCCCGCCGCTCCGGAGGAAGCCGTGTCCCCTCACCCCGTGTTCCTCGGCGTACGCGCCCGTCGCGCCCTCGCCCGCACGGTCTTCCGCCGGGCGGTGGTGCTGGGGCTCGCCATCGTCACCGGGTTGGTCGTCGTCACGCTGGTCTCATCCGCCGAGGCGGCCCGCCAGCGCTGGGGGCGCGCCCGGCCGGTGGCGGTCGCCACCCGCGACCTGTCTCCCGGCGACCCCGTCGACGACTCGGCGGTCGAGGTGCGCCGGCTGCCCGAGGCGGCGGTGGCCCCCGGCGCCCTGGCGGAGCCGCCGTCCGGCTCGGTGGTACGCCAACCGGTGGCCGCCGGCGAGCCCCTCCTGCCCCAACGGCTGGCACCCGAGGGTCTGACGGGCGTGGCCGCGCTGGTGCCGGCCGGGCACCGGGCGGTGGCGATCCCGATCGGTCCGCTGGCCGCCCCGCCGCTCACGACCGGCGACCTGGTGGACGTGCTCGCGGTCGTGCCCGCGTTGGTGGAGGAACGGCCGCGTCCACCGGCGGACGAGCCCTCGTTCCCGCTGGTGGAGGCGGCCGTGGTGGTCGACGTAGGCGAGCAGTCGATCGCCGTCGCCGTTCCCGAGGCCGACGCACCCCGCGTCGCGTGGGTGCTCACCAACGGATCGGTCGTGCTCGCGCTGGCCGGCGCCTGATCAGCGGAACGAGCTGGCGAGGATCAACAGGATCAGGACTCCGACGATGATGCGGTAGACGACGAACGGCAGGAACGAGTGGGTGCGGATCAGCTTCAGCGTGCCCCACACGGCGACGTAGCCGGTGATGCCCGAGGCGACGATCCCCCAGAGGAACGGTGCCCGGAAGTCCGCCGGGATGCCGCCCTCGGCCGACACGTCGAACCACTTGAAGACGATGGCTCCGAACGTGATGGGCAGGCTCATGAGGAAGGCGAACCGGGCGGCGCCGTCGCGGCTGAGGCCCGAGAACCGACCGACGGTGATGGTGACGCCCGAGCGCGACAGACCGGGCTGCAGGGCGAGGGATTGGGCCGCGCCCATCACCAGCGCGTCTCGCAGTCCCACCTCGTCGATCGTGCGCTTGCCGCGCACACCATCGGCCCAAGCCAGCGCCAGCGCTCCCAGGATCATCATCACAGCGATGAGCCAGATCTGGTCGGTGTTCTCCTCGATGGTGTCGGCCAGGAGCGCGCCGGTTATTGCCGCCGGCACCGCCGAGACCGCAATGAGCCAGGCGAGCCGCCCGTCCTTCGAGCGCGGGGTTCGCACGGCGGCCTTGGACAGGCGCACGATGTCGTGGCGGAAGTAGGCGGCCGCTCCGCCCAGCGTGCCGAGGTGGAGCGCCACGTCGAAGGCCGTCTGCAGCGACTCGTTGCCGGCGAAGTCGTCCCAGCCGAACAGCCACGGGACCACGAGGAGGTGGCCCGACGAGGAGATCGGGAGATACTCGGAGAGTCCCTGGGTGATGCCCAGGATGATGGCGTGGAGGATCGACACGTTTTTCGGTGGTCAGGGCCCGCACCCAGGTCAGCTCGAATCTTCGTAAGCGCACGATGCTCACCGACCGGAGCCCCTCCCCGCAACCCGCGTCGTGGGATTCGAGCTCAGTGCCTCCCGTGGGCTGCGCCTCACACCCATCGCCGCCGGGCGATCTGGCGCTCGCGCCGTCGGCCTACAGCGCTCGCTTCGCTCGCGCGTCAGTGACCGCTGAGCATGACCCCGGGGATCACGAGGGCCGCTGCGCCGGTGCCACCCGGCGTCCACTCCCGTTCGCCCCCGGCGGCGCTCACGTCGAGCAGCAGGCGCTGGAGCGTCGAGGCGATCGTCGCCTCCCGGATCGGCTCCGCTAGCTGACCGCCGCGCACCACCAGGCCCTCGACCCCCACCGAGAAGTCGCCCGACACCGGGTTGACGCCCGAGTGCAGTCCGGTCATCGACTGCACCAGGACGCCGTCGTCGACGGCGGCGATGAGGTCGTCAAGGCTGCCCGAGCCGGTGGCGAGGGCCAAGGCCTGGGCGCCGACCCCGGGGGTGGACCTGTAGCCACGGACGGCCGAGGCGGTCGACGGAACAGCGGCGCGGCGGCCGGTCATCGTGTTGTGGAGGAACCCTTGGAGCACGCCGTCGACGATCAGCGGCACGCGCCGCGTCGCCAAACCCTCGCCGTCGTGGGAGTCGGCCCCGAGCGACAGCGGGTCGGTCGGGTCGTCCACGAGCGTGACCAGTGGCGACGCGATCGACTCGCCCACCCGGTCCGCGAACGGTGAGCGCCGCTTGAGCACGGACTCGCCGTTGAGGGTGCCGGCCACCACGCCGAGCAGGGTCGCCGCCATCCGGGGCTCGAGGACGAGGGTGATGCTGCCGCTGCCCGGCTGAACGGCGCCTAGCAGGCGGGTGGCGCGGTCGACCGCATCCTCCGCCGCATGGTCGAGATCCACGTCGTCGGGCTCGCGGCCGACCGACACGCCAAAGCCGGTTTTGGTCTCGGCGCCGTCGGTGGCGAGCGCCAGCACCGAGAGGTGGCAGAAGGTGGATCGCCCGGCCACGGCGATGCCCGTCGACGTGGCCACGGCCCCCTCGCCGGCGCCGTCGGCCCACTGGGCGGTCCGCACACCGCTGACCCGCGGGTCGCGGGCCCGCACCGCGCGCTCCAGCTCCAGCGCCAGATCCACCTTTCGCTCGGTCGGCTGCGCGGCCAGGCCCTCGCGCCACAGATCGATCGGCGGGGGTTCCACGCCGTCGGGCTCGGCCAGCCCCACCCACGGCTCGGCCTGCGCGTAGGCGACGTTGTCACGGGCCTCGGCCAGGACCTCGGCCACGACGTCGTCGTCGAGCGAACCGGCCCAGGCGAAGCCCTGACGCCCGTCGTCGATCACCCGAACGCCGATCCCGGCCGAGGTCGCCCGGGTCAGGGACTCGATGGCGCCGCCGTGGACCTTCACCGACGTCGTGGTCGACCGGCCCACGAACGCCTCGACCTGCTCCCCGGCGCCGGCGGCGCCGGCGACCTTGGCCGCGAGGTCGAGCAGCTCGCTCATTGCTCCCCGCTAGGCACCCGAGACGGCGACGTCGCCTACGACGAGCGTCATGCCGGCGGCGCTCATCGGCAGCCACGTGAGATCCGAGCCGACCGCCACCAGGTCGTGCAGCAGGCGCTGGATCGTGGAGGCGATGGTGAACTCGCGCAGCGGCTCGGCCAGCGCGCCACCCCTGATGCGAAGGCCCTGGGCTCCGGTCGAGAAGTCCCCGGAGATCGGGTTGACGCCCGAGTGCAGCCCGGAGACCTCTTGCACCAGCACGCCGTCGCCGACGTCGGCGAGCAGGGCGGCGGCGGCGCGGTCGCCGGGAGTGAGCGCCACGGCCCGGCAGCCGGCCGTCGGGGTGGACTTGAACCCGGCGCGCACAGCCGAACCGGTCGAGTGCGTGCCCATGCGGCGGGCGGTCCACGTGGAGTGGACGAAGCCCCGCAGCACGCCGGCCTCGATGAGCGGCACGCGCCTCGTGGCCAACCCCTCGGCGTCGACGGGCGAGGCACCCCACGACCGGGCGTCGGTCGGATCCTCGACCAACGTGACGAACGGCGCCGCCACCTGCTCGCCCTCTCGGCCGGCGAACAGCGAGCGCGTCTTGATGACCTCCTCGGCGCCGAGCGTTCCGGCCACGATGCCGACGAGCTGGGCTGTCACCCAGGGATCGAGCACGACCGTGAGCCGCCCCGAAGGCGGCTGGGTGGCGCCCAGCATGCGCAGCGCCCGTTCGGCGGCGTCGCCTGCGGCGGCCTCGACGTCGAGCTCGTCGAAATCCCGCCCCAGCGAGAAGCCGAAGCCCGTCTGCGTCTCGTCCTCGTCGCCCGCCAGCGAGTAGGCCACGAGCTCGCAACCGGTCGCACGCGCGCTGCGGCGGATGCCCGTGGTGGTCACCACCGCGGTCTCGCCAAGGGAGTCGCCGTAGTCGCAGGACTCGACGCCGGCGATGCGGGGATCGGCGGCCAGCACCGCCCGCTCCAGCTCGAGCGCGAGCGCCACCTTGCGGTCGGTGGCGACGTCGGCCAGGCCGGGTCGCCACAGGTCCAAGTCGGCGGGCTCCACGCCATCGGGTTCGGCCAAGCCCGCGGCCTCGTCGGGTTCGCCGAAGGCGGCGTTGTCGCGCGCCTCGCTCACCGTCTCGGCCAGCGCCTCGGCATCGAAGGTGCCGCAGTAGGCGAACCCCTGGCGTCCTTCGTGGACGATGCGAACGCCGACCCCGAGCGAGTCGGCGACCGCAAGCTGCTCGACCTCGCCCTGGTAGACGCGCACCTGGGTGTCGGTGGACCGGCCGACGTAGGCCTCTAGCTGCTCGTCGCCGCGGGCCTGGGCGGCGACGGCGTCAGCGACGTCGAGCAGGTCGCTCATCGGCTCGCCTCCGGCTCGCCAATGAGCGATCGCCGCTTCGCGGCGAGAAACGCACTGTGCTCATGACTCGCTCGCTTACGCTCGCTCATCCTGCGGTTCCGCCGATGGTGAGCGCCTTGACCCGCAAGGTGGGGACCCCGTCGCCGACGGGCACGCCCTGGCCGTCCTTGCCGCAGGTGCCGGGGTGGCCCATAGCGAAGTCGTTGCCGACGGCGTCGATGTCGACCAGCACCTTGGGGCCGTTGCCGATGAGGTTGCCCTCCCGGATCGGCTCGGTGATCTCGCCGTCCTCGATGAGGTAGGCCTCGGTCATGCCGAAGACGAAGTCGCCCGTCGCCGTGTTCACCTGGCCCCCGCCGAGCGACGACACGTACACGCCGTGGTCGGTCGAGGACACGATGCCCCCAGGGTCGCCTTCGCCGCCGACCAGGTAGGTGTTCGTCATCCGCACCATCGGCAGGTGCTGGTAGCTCTGGCGCCGACCGTTGCCGGACCGCGGGCGACCATCCTTGCGGGAGCGCAGGTGGTCCCACATGTAGTCGGTGAGGACGCCGTCCTTGATCAGGACGTTGCGCTGCGCGGGCGTGCCCTCGTCGTCGATGGCATAGCAGCCCCACTCCTCGGCCATGGTTCCGTCGTCGACGAGCGTGACCAGCGGCGAGGCCACCTGCTGGCCGAGGCGTCCCTTGAACACCGAGGCGCCCTTGTCGACCAGGTCCTTCTCCAGCCCGTGGCCGCAGGCCTCGTGGAACAGCACCCCACCCCCGCCGGGCCCGATCACCACCGGCAGCGTGCCCGACGGCGCGGGGCGGGCCGCCAGCTTCGTGATGGCGCGGCGGGCGGCGGTCCGCGCGATGTCCTCGACCTGGTAGCGGTCGAACAGCTCGAAGCCAACCGTGCGACCGAGCGACTCGTAGCCGGTCTGCATCCCGGTGTCGCCGAAGGCCACGGTCGACACCACGAACAAGGTGCGGACCTGGTCGTCCTCCGACAGCAACCCGTCGCTGTTGGCCACCAGGATCCGCCGGCGGGAATCGCCGTAGCGGGCCCTCACCTGGCGGATCGAGCCGCCCTCGGCGCGGGCGGCTTCGTCGGCCCGGCGGAGGAGCTCGACCTTCGTGCCCTTGGCCACCGTCTCGGGGAGGACGGCGACCTGGTTGGGCCGGGCGGCTGACTGGCGCGTCAGCGCCACCTCGCGGACGCCGCCGCCCCCGGACCGGGCCGCCGCGGCCGCGGCCTCGGCAGCGGCGCGCAGGCCATCGTCGGTCAGGTCGGCGGTGTGCGCGAAGCCGGTTGTCTCACCCACCACGACCCGGATGCCGGCACCCCGGTCGCGGCCGGACGACAACTCCTCCACCCGGCCGTCGTCGAGCATCGCGGCAGAGGACCGCTTGTCCTCCACGAAGACCTCGGCGAAATCTCCGCCGGTGCGGAGGGCAGTGGCGAGCGTCCGCTGGATGACCGATTCCTCGAGCACGGGCGACCTCTATTCGCGTGGATGGCGGGTGGATCGGGGCGGGTCCCAGGGGATAATCCGCAACTGATCGACGCCGGCTGACCTGGGCCCGGGTGGTTTCGCCCGCCGACGACGTGGATGCGTACTGTACCCGGGTGCCCCTGGAACCCGGCCTGACCGCGGCCGTGACGCTCGACGTCGGCGACGAGGACACCGCGCTGGCGTTCCGCTCCGGCCAGGTGGCGGTGCTGGCGACGCCTCGCCTGATCGCGCTGTGCGAGGAGGCGACGCTGCTCGCCGTCGACGGCCGTGTACCCGAGGGACACACGACGGTTGGCATGCGGGTGCAGCTCGACCACTTGGCGCCCACCGCGGTGGGCACCAAGGTGCAGGCGGAGGCGACGCTCGAGAAGGTGGAGGGGCGGCGCCTGACGTTCACCGTGTCCGCCGCCGACGAGCGAGGCCTGGTGGCCGCCGGCAAGGTGACCCGGGTCGTGGTCGACGTCGACCGCTTCCTGGAGAAGTGCACGTCGTAGGCACCACCCGGTCTCTGACCTGCATCTACGCCTCGGGTACGGCCCCACCGGTCCTCAGTTGGTCCTCAGTCCGTGGCGTCAGTGCCCCATCCACGGCGTCACGGATCCGGTCCTCGTCACCGGGCCACAGGTGGGAGTAGACGTTCAACCTCGTCGCCGCCGAGGTGTGCCCGAGCGTGTGCTGCACCGCCGTCACGGAACAGCCGGCGGCGATCAGCATGCTGGCGAAGGCGTGGCGCAGATCGTGGTACTTCATACCCGCCACACCCGCTCGCTTCGCTATATCCCGCCAGTGACATGGAACACCGAGTGGCGTGCTGGCTTGCCGTCGCGGTGCAGCACGAACCCCTCGTGTCGGCGGCCGACGTGGGCGCCCAGCTCGTCAAGCACCCACGACGATGCCGGGACCGTGCGGTAACCACCAGTGGTCTTCGGCGGCGCGAACCCGACCGGTGGTGTCCGGCTATTCCACTGCCGGTCAATGCGCACGCTGCGCTCAAGCCACAGGACCCGGTCGACCGTCAACCCCATCGCCTCCGCCTGCCGTAGGCCAAGCCCGGCACCAAGCACGACCGCCGGCTTGAACCACTCCGCTGCCGCCTCGGGAGCAGGCCGAGCACTACGCGCGCCTGACCCGCGACGTAAAGCGCGAAGCCGACGAGGCCAACGCAGCCGTGGAAACCGAGCGCAAGCGACGCGACGAGCATCCCTGGCTCTGTGATGCCCACCGGACGCACCTGCACGATCCCGTGCTCCAGCAGCGCTGGGGTGGCGGCTGGCTCGGTAACCCCAAGGGCTCGCCCCAAGCCGAGCGGGCCATCGCACAGGTTCGCACCTACCTCGAAGGCCCCGACCACCAGCCCCGGGTCGGCGGCGCCTGCATGGTCTGCTGGCCCGGCAGCAAGCACGTCGAAAAAGCCCTGGTCTGATGCTCACGTCCAAGCCCAAGCCGAGGCCGGCCGCCACATCTCCCCGCGCCCGTTGACACTCCATGACGCCGATGAGAACATCCAGCCGGGCAACGACGACAGAGCAGTCGTCGGTGGGAAGGCGGGTGAGCCATGCGGGTTGCGTGGGCCGGCGGGGCAGCGGTGGTCGGGCTGCTTGTCGCTTTGATGACCATGTCCACGGCTGTCCCCGTGGGGGCAGCCACCGAACCGGTCACCGGGACGGCGACGACCTCGGGTGGCACTGGGATCACGACCACGGACTTCGTGTACGCCTCGCCGGGGGTACTGGGCTCGGGCACCATGCACTTCGACTTCGTTCTCATCCCCGCCCCACCCGGATTCCGGACAGAAGGCACCGGCATCCTCACACGATCAGACGGGGCAACGCTGACAGGAACCGAGACGAGCACGGTCGACCTGACCACGACGCCGTTCCCCGTCGTCATCCACTTCACCGTGACCTCAGGAACCGGCGCCCTTACGGGAGCGACGGGAGAGATCGTGCTCACCGGCACCTCCCGAGGGCCCGGAGCGATCGGCGACGTGTTCACGATGACAGGGACGCTCACGACACCGCCACCGGTGCCTACTGACAAGGATCAGTGCAAGCACGGCGGCTGGCAGAACCTTGCCGACGATCAAGGTGAGCCGTTCCGCAACCAAGGACAGTGCGTGTCTTTCGTGGTGCACACGACCTAGGCGCAGTAGCGCCAGAACGGGCCATTCTGCGTGCGTGCGAGACGATGCACCGAGGCCGTACGTGTGTATGTTCTGCGGTGCGCCGATCGAGCACCGCGGCTCGGTCGCCAGGTCGGGGCGCTCGTCGACGCGGGACATGTCCACGGCCACGAGAACCGGCGGAGCACCAGAACGACGCTCCTATGTCCGTCTGCCAGACCCCGGTGTTCTTGGGGACGTTCGACCCTATTTCGCCTCCCGCCCCGGATCGACACTGATCTCGTGAGCTCACGACGCCGCATCAAGACACCGTTCAGGAAACGACTATCTAGAGGTCGAGCTGGACGCCCCGATGTGGCTGGACCGACATGAGTAAGACCCGCATCGGCGCCCTAGTAACAGGAGTGACATTGGTCGCCGGGTGCGTCGCACCGGTCTGGCCGGCGGCTGCCCCGGCCACGGCCCAGGACATCGCCCCCACCATCGCCGTCGTCGGTGACAGCCTGATCTACCAGGCCGAACACGGCTCCACCAACGACACCACCAAGCATTACCTCACCAATGAACTGAACGCCGCCGGCTGGTCGGCCCAAGTCCGGGCCCAGTCCAGTGCGGACACCAACACCCTCACCACCTGGACGACGTGGCCCAGCCCACCCGCCGCCATCGTCGTGGCGCTCGGGTCGAATGACCGGCGCATCGTCAACGGCGCCCCCTACGTGCCCATCGAAACATCAAAAACCAACGTCCGCGGCTACCTCGACCGGTGGCCCGACGCTGTCCCCATCTTCGTCGGGATCGTCGAAACCGCACCCCGCGGCCTGAACATCACCGGCCCCGAATGGAACACCTGGGTACGGACCGAAGCCACCGCCCGGGGTGGCGTGTTCGTGGACTGGTCGACCATCTCGAAAGGCCACCCAGAATGGTTCACGTCCGACCTGTTGCATAACACCGCCACCGGGCAGGCCGCCTACCGCGTGGCGATCGTTGCCGGCGCCGCCAGCTCCGGGATCTACCTCCCGCCGCCCACGAGACCGGGACCGATCACGAACCTACGGGCCGCTGCCACCACCCAAACCCGCATCGACTGGCGGTGGTCGGCCGTTCCCGGCGCCACCCACTACAAGGTTCTGGTCACCATCGGCACCAGCTCCGGGACTAAGACGATCGTCAACACCACCACACTCGGCGGACGCTACCTGTTCACCGCCGGCCAGCCCGGCAAGCCCTACCGGATCTGGGTACGGGCCGAACGCACCGGCGTCGGTACCGGCCCGTACGCCTCCCTCGTCTCCAGAACGAACCCGTGACTGATACCAACCTCCGGGCCAGGCTCATCGAGCATTTCTTCCAGCAGCAATTGGGGCCGGTTCGCGCCGCCGTCGCGATCCGGGATGGCGTCCCGGCTCTCGGCCTTGAGGTTCGAGCCGGGCTCCACGCTGGAGAGGTCGAGTTACGTGACATGGATCTGGCTGGGATCGCTGTGCACCTCGCCGAGCGCGTGTGCTCATCCGCCGGACCCAGCCAGGTACTTGTGACGAGAACCGTCGTCGATCTCATCGCTGGGTCTGGGATCACATTCGACGATCAAAGCGAACACGAACTCAAAGGCGTGCCCGACACGTGGCGGCTCTTCGCCGTCAGGTCATAGCAATCCAAAGAGGTGGACGCGAAGCGAGGCGTCGCGCTGCACCGCTCCGTCGATCCAGCCTGGCGTGGCAAGGGGATCGGCGGTGCACTTATTGGCCATTGCCTGGCCCTCTACGCCCAGCTCGGCTATCTGAGACGATCTACACGGCCTACAACCGGGCCAAGGCCCGGTCCTCAGCCAGTCCTCAATAGGTCCTCAGCCCACCGAGAATCAGCGTGATCGGATGTGACATCGTGAGAGGGGATCGTCCTGGTCAGCGTGGGTGCACAGCAAGGGACCGCAGGTGACGGAACCCCCGGTGGGACTTCCTGGAGAAATGCACGTCGTAGGCACCACCCGGTCTCTGTCGCCTCCCGGTGGTGCGGATCACTGTGGAGCCCTGGAGGATCCGCGAAGACCCGAGCGTCCGCAAGTCTGTCGCCGAGACGGTCGTGTCGGCGCGTGACGGCGACCCAACCAGGCGACGTGGCGGTGATCCGTCGGGAGGGCAGGGCCTTCGTCGAGCTGCTGGCAGCCTGGGGCTTCGCTATCGCCCGGCCCCTGCTGGATGTCTTCGGCCGCGCCCCCGAGCATTTCGCTTTCCGGGCCGCCCAGCCGGCAACGATTTTCGCCTTCGCGCTGGTCGTGACGCTCGCCGGGCCAATCGGTCTCTGGCTGGTTGAGGTGGGCACCGGGCTGGTGCACCGACGGGCACGTCAAGCACTCCACCTCCTGTTCCTTGGCGGGCTCGTTGCCGCCTTCGTCGTCCAGGCCGCCCGGCCGCTGGCGGACGGGCTCGTGCTCTACGCCCTCGGTCTGGCCTCTGGCGCCTTGGCGGTCGTCACCTACCGGCGCGTCGCGGCCGTGCGAACGTGGCTGGCGTTCGCGGCGCTCGCGCCGGTGGTCTTCATCGGCATGTTCCTGCTCAGCTCCCCGACGTCGAGGCTGCTGGATGATGTCGATTCAGCCGGCCCCGGCGACGTCGGCAACCCGGTCCCGGTGGTCATGCTCGTGTTCGACGAGCTCCCGCTGGCATCGGTCGTCGACGAGGACGGCACGATCGACGCCGAGCTGTTCCCCAACCTGGCTGGGCTCGCGGCCGAGAGCACATGGTTCCGGAACGCCACCACGGTTTCGAGCTCGACGTGGCACGCCGCGCCCGCGCTGGTCACCGGCCAGCTCCCGGATCCGGACGCCGGCCCGGTAGCCGCCGATCATCCCGACTCCCTGTTCACGCTGCTCGCCAACGACTACGACCTGAACGTGGTCGAGTCGGTCACCCGGGTGTGCCCCACCGACGTGTGCGACCCGGTTGCGGTGAGGGGAGTACCGGGCGGCCTGCGCGAGCTGCTCCGGGATTCCGGCCGGGTCATGCGAGACCGGCTATCGCCTTCGGGCGACACGAGTGACGCCGTCGCCGGGATGGTGGAGGGGGGCACGTCGCCCCAGCCTGCGGCCCCGTCCGGCGTGGAGCCCTCGCACGACGGTTTCGCCGACTTCGAGCTCGACCAACCGGCCCGGTTCCGGGCTTTCACCGACGGGATCATCGACGACCGCCCGGCGCTGCACGCCCTCCACGTGCTCCTGCCCCACGTGCCATACCGCTACCTGCCGTCCGGCGTCCGGTACCCCGGGCCAGACCCGGACCTGGGCCGAAACGGCGACCAGTGGACCGGCGACCCGTGGCCAGTGGACCTCGGCCGCCAGCGGCACCTGCTCCAGGTCGGCTACGTCGACGCCCTCCTCGGCGAGGTCCTGGACACCTTGCGGGAACGGGGCGTCTACGACGACGCCCTGATCGTTGTGACCTCCGACCACGGCATCTCGTTTCGACCTGGCCAGCCAATCCGCGGGCTCGAGGGCCAGGCCCTGGCCGACGACGTTCTCGCCGACCTGGCGTGGGTGCCCCTCCTCGTGAAGCGGCCGGGCATCACCACCGGGACCGTCGACGACGCCAACGTCCTCAGCATCGACGTCCTGCCGACGATCGCCGACGTGCTCGACGTCGACATCCCCTGGAAGGTCGACGGGCAGTCGGCACTTTCGGACCCGCGCACCGATGGGCACAAGCCGTTCCACCCGAGCGACGTCAACGACTTCGGCGTCTCCCTCGTCAGCGAGCTGGCCATCGAGAGCCGGGCCGAGCTCGCCGACGTGCTGGCGAACGGCGTCGATCGCTTCCTCGGCGCGGTCGGCGACCCCCTGCGCTGGTTCCGCGCGGGACCCCGACCCGATCTCGTCGGCACCGAGATCGACGGCGGCAGCGCCGTGGACGCCTCGTTGGTGGACGTCGACCCGGTCGTGGACCGTAGTACGGGTACGGTGCCGGCGCTGCTCCAGGCCACGGTCGCCGCAAGGGAGGGGGTCGAACCCGGTGACGTCCTCGCCGTCGCCGTCAACGGGGTGGTCGGTGGGGCCAGCCCGGTGATGGCCACCGGCGACGGGTTGGCCGTTGCCGTGGTCGTCAGTGACGAGCTCTTCCGCGATGGGTCCAACGAGATCTCCGTCCACCGCATCGGTACCCGCTGACACGGCGCCGTCTCACGCCAACCACCGCAACGACGGGCAACCGCCGCGGAGAACCAGCGTGGCCCGCCCGGGCACGGCCTCCGACGATCCCACTGGACCCCGTGGCCATGGGGTCGGTCGTGCACGCCCGGTTACGATCCGACCGATGCGTCCGCTCACGGTCGTGGCGGTGGGGCTGGTGTTGGTCGCCGTCGACATCCGCACGGAGCACCTGGACTTCCTCCCGGACGCGCTCGGCTGGGTCCTCGTCGCGTATGGCGCGTGGCGCCTGTCGCTCACCGTTCCCGCCATCGCCGCGGCCGCCACGGCGCTCCTGACCCTGCCCGAAGTGTCGCTGCCGCACCAGTTCGTCATGCTCGACCCGGAGACGGGCGAGAGGATCACGCCGCGCCCCGGCGTCGTCCTCGGCTACCCCAAGACGCTCGTTTTCGGCGACCTCGCGGGCTGGCGCCTGGCGGCGCTGGCCGCGGGGCTCATCAGCGGTGGCCTGACGATGTGGCTCCTCCTCGGGGCGCTGGCGACGCGGGCGGCGGCGTGGGAGCGTTCGGGCACCGCCCGGCAGATCCGCTGGCTGCGCTGGCTGGCCCTCGGGGTGTGGACAGCCCCGGTCGTGGTCGTGGTGGCCGTGTCGGCCTCG
Source organism: uncultured bacterium (assembly GCA_963717085.1). Taxonomy (GTDB): domain Bacteria; phylum Actinomycetota; class Acidimicrobiia; order Acidimicrobiales; family VFJN01; genus DASQUK01. Next base: position 467,819 of record CAVQVM010000019.1, on the reverse strand, counting down.
TCCGAGGACGGGTCGTACGACCCCGTCTGGAACGGCAGCATCGAGCTGCTGGCCCTGGCCGGCATCGTGGTCATCGGCGCCGTTGCCGCCGTCCTGCTCCGCGAGACCAACAGGGCCTGGGCCGTGCCCCAGTGGTCGGCCGATCGACCGCCCCGGCTCGGGCCGCTGCCGCCACCGAGCGACGGCCGGCGCCCCGCCTGACCGTCCCGGGTCAGCCCAGGTTGGACGACCGCGGGTAGACGTCGGCGGGATCGGTTAGCACGTTGACCAGGTACGGGACGCCGGACGCGAGGCCGCGATCGAGGGCCGCACCCACGTCGTCGGGGTCGGTGACGGTCTCGCCCGCGCCGCCGAGGGCGGCCACCACCTGGTCGTAGCGGCAGCCCGGCTGGAGGTCGGCGGCCACGTCGTAGCCGTAGAGCGCCTGCATCGGATGCTTCTCGAGGCCCCAGATGCCGTTGTTGCCGACGACCATCACGACCGGGAGCTGGTGGCGGACCAGCGTGTCGGCATCCAGGAGCGAGAACCCCGCCGCCCCATCGCCGAGCAGCGCCACCACCTGGCGGTCGGGGTGCGCCAGCCGGGCTGCCATGGCGTAGCCCATGCCGGTGCCGAGGCAGCCGTAGGGCCCGCTGTCCAGCCAGCACCCGGGCTCGAAGACGTCGACGTACTTACCCGCGTAGGACACGAAGTCGCCCCCGTCGCACACCACCACCGCGTCGCGGTCGAGCCGCTTTCGCAGCTCACCGTAGATGCGCGTCGGCAGGATCGGTGTTGCCGCCGCCGCCAGCAGCGGAACCTCGCTCGCCGTCGTGGCCGCCTCGAGGTCGCGGACGCGGGTGACCCACGACTCGTGGTCGGTGCGGGGGCCCTCGTAGCCGGCGAGGCCGGCGAGCGTCGTGCGCAGATCCCCGGCGACGGTGACCGCGTCGACGTGGCCGGCCCGGCCCTCGTCGCTGTCGACCAGGTGCACCACGGTCGCGTTGCCGAAGCGGCCGAACGACAGGCGGAAGTCGAGCGCGGTGCCCGCGACCACGACGACGTCGGCCTCCGTCTTCAGTAGGCCTCGGGTTCGGCTGGCGGCCAGCGGATGGTCGGCCGGAAGGCAGCCGCGGCCCTGCCCGTTGAGGAAGGTCGGCACCCGCAGGTGCTCGACCGCCGCCACGAGCTCGGCGTCAGCCCCCGCCCACCACACGTCGGTGCCGGCGACGAACATCGGGCGCTCGGCCCCGGCGATGAGCCGGGCCGCGGCGGCGACCTGGTCGGGGTCGGGCTCGGCCGCCGAGGGCACAACCGCCGGGGGGATCGCCGCTTCGCCCTCGGCGAACACCACGTCGATCGGCAGGTCGACGAACACGGGTCCCCGGTGCGGCGTCAGCGCCATGGCGGCCGCCTCGTGGACCACCGCCGGGATGTCCTCGACGGCGGCGACCGTGCGCGCAAGCTTGGTGACCGGCGCCAGCAGGGGCACATGATCGAGCTCCTGCAGCGAGCCCGAGCCCCAACGGGCCTGTGGGGCCCGGCCGCCCAGAACCACGACCGCCGAGCCGTTGAAGTGCGCCTGCGTGATGGCCGACATGCCGTTGGTGACGCCGGGACCGGCAGTGAGCACGGCCAGCCCGGGCCGGCGGGTGAGCCGGGCGTGGCCCTCGGCGGCGAACGCGGCGGTCTGCTCGTGCCGCACGTCGACGATCCGGGTCGGCGGATCGCGCTTGACCGCGGCGTCGTACAGCGGGAAGACGTGCCCACCCGACAGTGTGAACAGCGTGTCGACACCGAAGGGGCGGAGGGCGGCCAGCGCCAGCTCGCCCCCGTGGTCGCGGACCGTGGTTCCGGAATCGTGTGCCATGTGACACCGGAGTCTGCCCCCACGGGGACACCCATCGCTATCGCTCCCTGCGGGGTGGCGTGATGGCCACCGCACGACCGATGTCGAACAGCTCGACCGTGGTGACGATCCGGCCCACGCCCGCCCGCGTGGCGCCGGAAAGCCGGATCTCCACGCGGCGGATCACCCCGTCGGCGTCGATCCACGCGTCGACCTGAGCCGCACTCCCGCCGGCATCGCCGCTGGTGGCCACGTGGGTGACCGGGCTGCCCCGTATCACGTCGTGGCCGACCATGCGTGCCTCGCCGGTCGTGTCGGCGATCACCCCGAAGGGGCCGAGTGGGTCGAGGAGGAGGGCGGCGGCGTCGCCGCTCGGCCGGCGATGTTCGAAGGCCCTCCGCTCGATCCCGACCCAGTCGCCGGGGGTGCGCCCGACGGCAGCGGCCATCGGCCCACCCTGGGCGTAGACCATGCCGTCGGCGGCGATCATGCGTGCCGCCCGGCGAGCCTCGCCGCCGGGCGGCACCTCGCTCGCCCGGAGATCGCCGTCGGATGCGGCGAGCTCCGCCGCGGACAGGTCGGCCTCGACCTCGACCCGCGCCACCCGCCGATCGAAGGCCACCCGGTACTCGGCGACGGTCAGCCGGCCTCCCGGCGGCGGGTCGCGCTTCTCGTCGTCGAGGCCGGTGATTGCGGTCGTCACCTCCACCCGCCCGCTCTCGACGGCGCGGGTGGCCTCGAGAGCCTGGATCAGGGCGGGGTGATCGACCCGAAGCGATGCGGGCGCCGCGGACCCGCCCGGGCTGCCGCCGTCGGCCGAGCTGCCGGCACAGGCGCTTGCAGCGATGACCATCACGACGGTGGCGAGCGCGCCCATCAACGGCACCAGGCATCGGTGGTGTGTAGGTCGCATCCCGGCTCCTCTTGCAGTCCAGACGAGGAGGCGGGGAGATGTGACCGTGGCTGCCGGTCGTCGTGGGTCAAGCCTGCCGGCGCCCCACCGAGCGATCCGGCAAGGAGCACCCTATACGGGGGTTGTGACAGACAAGCGCCGTAAAATGCCCTAATCCCCGACCGCAATGCCCGCCGCCAGCGCGACTAACTTTTCGCAGGCAGCGCGCATGGCGGGGAGCGCAACGGCACAACCGGCCCGAACGGCAGCGAGTGGCCCGGTGCCCACGGAGACTCAGCGGAGGAACGGTGACGAGGAAGCAGGCGGTCACGCTGGGCGTGCGCATCGCCGTGAGCGCCGCCATGCTCGTCGTCCTCGTCGCGCAGGTGCCGTCGTTCGACGTGGACGAGCTGGTCCCCAAGTGGTCGGCCGGCACCGCCGCCTGGCTGGGCGTCGCTGCCGTGCTCACCCTCGCCGGCATCCTGCTCTCGGCGCTGCGGTGGCAGAAGGTGCTCGAGGCAATGGAGATCCCCGCCCGGCTCCCCCGCCTCGTCTCGTACTACCTGGCCGGCCAGTTCGTATCCAACGTCCTGCCCACGACCATCGGTGGCGACGTGCTCCGGGTGAGCCGGCTGTCCCGGGACACCGGCGAGTCGCCGGGGACGTTCGCCTCGGTGGTGCTCGAGCGCCTCACCGGCTGGCTCGTGCTGCCGCTGATCACGTTGGCGGGGTTCGCGGTCAATCCCGGCCTCCGCCACCTCGGCTCGGCCACGCAGGTGGCGCTCCTGCTGGCGCTCGCCACCCTGGTGCTGCTCGTCGGCGTGCTCGCCGCCGTCGGCAGCCGGCGCGTCGGAGGTCGATTCGCCGCCCGCGCTGGCTGGCGCCGCTTCGCCGGCGCCGTCCACCTGGGCGTCCACCGGCTGCGCTCCGACCCCGGCGCCGCCGTCAACGTCCTCCTCGCCGGGTTCGCCTACCAGCTCGTGTTGGTGCTCGCGGCCGTCGCCGCCGCCAACGCGCTCGGCGTCCGGCCCGCCGGCCTGACCGCGCTGCTGGCGTTCTTGCCAGCGGTGCTCATCGCCCAGGTCCTACCGATCAGCATGTCGGGCCTGGGGGTACGCGAGGGGGCGTTCGTGCTGTTCCTCCATCCGCTCGGCGTGCCTCGTGAGGATGCGATCGCCCTCGGGCTGCTCCTCTACCTGCTCAACGTGGCCGTCAGCCTGCTGGGCGCGCCCGCCTTCGCCGCCGGGAGCCGCGCCCGGTCGGCACCCGACGAGAGCGCCGCCAGCTCGACCATGGCGGCATGAGCGAGCGTCCCGTCAAGGCCACTGAGCGAGTGGGGCCCGAGCGGCCCGCTGCGCAGCACGAGGGGCGAACAACGAGGGCGCTCGACGAGCCACCGGTCGAGGAAGGCAACCCTCGCCGCGACTGGGGCCTGCGTTGGTGGCACGAGCTGCTCTACGTCGTCCTCGTGTACGCGGCCTACTCGGGCGTGCGCAACCAGTTCGGCTCGGGCGGCGGCAACGTCGATCCGGAGCCGGCGTTCAACCACGCCAAGGCGATCATCCAGCTGCAGACGAACATCGGCCTCTACTTCGAGGACAGCCTCCAGCGCTGGTATCTCGACCTGCCGCTGCACGGGCTCATCCGCTTCTGGAACATCTACTACGGGCTGTTCCACTTCGTCGTGGTCGCCGTCGCCCTGGTGTGGATGTTCCGCAAGGCACCGCAGCGCTACCGCCTGTGGCGCAACACCCTCGCCTTCACCACGCTGCTCGCCCTGGTGGGCTTCGCGTCGTTCTCGCTCATGCCACCGCGCCTGCTGGACGATCCCGGGACCTACGGCGGCTGCCAGATCTACGCCGCCGGCCAGAGCCTGCCCGACGAGGAGGGCGAACGTCCGTGCGATCGCTACGGGTTCGTCGACACCGTCGCCACCTATGGCGGCTGGGCGTCGTTCGGCAGCGAGGAGATGGCCGCGGTCTCGAACCAGTACGCCGCCATGCCGAGCATGCACATCGGCTGGTCGACCTGGTGCGCCCTGGTGCTGGCGCCGTTGGTGCGCCGCCGCTGGCTCCGCGCCCTCGTGATCGCGTATCCGTTCTTCACCCTCTTCGACATCATGGTGACCGCGAACCACTACTGGATCGATGGCGTGGGCGGGCTCATCTGCCTCGGCGCCGGCTACCTGATCGCCCGCGCCGCCACCACGTGGTGGGAGTCACGCCAAGGGATTCCGCGGGCGGTGACCGTGCCCGGGCCCGCCGATCCCGCGGCCGGTCATCCGGCCTAGTGGACGCTCGCGGAAGCTCCGTGGATGTATCGCCGCGTCAGATTCGTCGTTGGCAAGGACGCAGGAGGAAGGCGCAGCCGTAGCTGCGGCGACGACGAGGACGCAGTCCAGCGGCGGATCTGGCCGGCTAGACGCCACGACGACTTCCGCGAGGGTCCACTAGGCAGGTTCGGGTCCGGAGCGGCGACCCCAGTGGACGGGCGTGCCGTGGTAGCCGCTGGTCGCCAGCACCTCCTCCGTGCCGCCGGGCCACCAGGTCAGCCGTAGGTCGGCCACCGGCCCCGCCGGCTCCAACCGCAGCCAGGCAAGCGGCGCGTCGTCGCCGGTGTCGTCGCCCGCCGCCCGGAGCGCCGCACGCATGCGCTCCCGCGACTCGGCGTCGACGTATTGCCACACGATGGAGTGGTACACGGCGGTGGCGCGCCCGGGCGCCGGGACCGCCAGCCGCGCCTCGAGCCACTCCCCCAGGTCGGCCGCGTGGACGCTCGCAGGGACGCGCGCGGCGATGGTGAGCGCGGCGTCGAGCCGGGCACGGCGCTCGACCATGTCCGGCCACAGGTAGGCGCGCAGGCTGAGCCTGCCGTCCTCGTCAGTGGGATCGATGGGCGAGCGGTCGCACCCTTCCCGGGCGGCGACGTGGACCGCCACGTCGTCCAGGACGGGCGGCGGATCGTCCCAGACGCCGACGAACCGCACGGCGCTGGCCGGGTCGCCGATCGTCGACGCGCCGGTGTCGTACCAGAAACGGTCCCAGCGGAGGTTGAGCCCGGCGCTCGCGCCCAGCTCCAGGAGCCGCAGGGGCAGCCCGCTGCGCCGGGCCACCTCGACGAAGCCTCCCACCAGCGCGGCGGAACGCCCGACCTCGTTGGTCTGCACGCCGTCGCCCACGCGCGCCTCGACCTCCGGTCGCAGCTGCGCCACGGTGGCGACGAAGTCGTCGGCCAAGCTCGGTCTCGGTGATCCGCCAGCCGACGGATAGTGGGCCGCCAACCGCGGAGCGCGGCCCTCGAGCACGAGGCGATGAACCGAACCCAGGAACCGCAGGGGCAGCGCGGAACCGAAGGGGTCACGCTCGTGCGGACGCAGGACCGCCGCGCAGGGACCGTCGGCGCCGACGTCGGCGATGACCGCATCGAGCACTTCGGCGTAGAGGGCCGAACCAAGATCGGCGCACGCGTTGCGCTGGAACACGAGCGCTTCGACGAGGGGAACGACGCGCGGCCGTGCGGGCATCCACCTCTCCTATCACCATCGGCACGACACGAGCGGCGCGCAAACGGCTGGCGGCCGGAGGCGGCCGGAGCCTGCATGGTCGCATCAGGGCGCGGGGAGTAGCGTTGGGCGCTGCTCGGGGCTCGGACGGGCCCACAGTCCACGCCGCAACGGAGCCGCATCGATGCTGCTCGACTCGATCAACGACCCAACGGATCTGGGCCAGCTGTCGTACGAACAGCTCGACGCGCTGGCGGGCGAGATCCGTCAGCACATCATCGACGCGGTATCAGCCGCGGGTTCGGGGCATCTCGGATCGAACCTCGGTGTCGTCGAGCTCACGCTGGCCGTCCACCGCGTGTTCGAGTCGCCGCGCGACATCCTGCTGTGGGACACAGGCCACCAGGCGTACGTCCACAAGATCCTCACGGGCCGCCGCGACGACTTTGCCACGCTGCGCCGCGCCGGGGGCCTGTCCGGCTATCCGTCGCGCGCCGAGTCCGAGCACGACTGGATCGAGAACAGCCATGCCTCCACGATCCTCTGCTACGCCCACGGCCTCGCCGAGGCGAACAAGCTGCGCGGGATCACCGAGCGCAACGTCGTCGCCGTCATCGGCGACGGCTCGATGACGGGCGGCATGGCGTTCGAGGGTCTCAACAACCTGGGTCACTCCGACAGCCGCGCCGTCATCATCCTCAACGACAACGGCCGCTCCTACGCCCCCACCGTCTCTCGCCTGAGCGAGAGCCTGGGCCGCATCCGCCTCAATCCTGCCTACGTGCGCAACCGCGCTCGCCTCGACAAGCTGCTGCACGACGTGCCGCTATTGGGAGACAAGCTCGAGCGGGGCGTAGAGGGCGCCCTGGCGGCGGTGCGCGAGATGTTCGAGCCGCCGGCGTTCTTCGAGATGCTGGGCGTGCGCTACACGGGCCCGTTCGACGGCCACGACATCGTCGGCCTTGAGCGTGCCCTACGCAACGCCCGCGAGTTCGACGGGCCGATCGTGGTCCACGTGCTCACCCAGAAGGGCCGCGGCTACGCGCCGGCCGAGAACGACCCGATCAAGCGGCTGCACGACGTGGGCGGGGTCAAGCCCGGCAGCTACACGGCAGCGTTCACCGAGGCGCTCATCAAGGAGGCCGAGCACCGGCCCGAGGTGGTGGCGCTCACCGCGGCCATGCCCGACTCCACCGGGCTGCTGCCCTACAAGGAGCGGTTCCCCGACCGGTTCTTCGACGTGGGTATCGCCGAGCAGCACGCCGTGACCGCGGCGTCTGGCATGGCGATGGGTGGCCTGCGCCCGGTGGTCGCCATCTACTCGACGTTCCTCAATCGGGCGTTCGACCAGGTCAACCTGGACGTGGCGATGCACCGCCAGCCCGTGGTGTTCTGCCTGGACCGGGCCGGCATCACCGGCGACGACGGTCCCAGCCACCACGGCGTGCTCGACCTGGTCCTGCTGTCCAAGGTGCCGGGGATGACGATCTTCGCCCCCTCCTCGTACCGGGAGGTGGGCGTGATGCTGCACGACGCCCTCGAGCTGTGCACCGACGGGCCCGCAGCCATCCGCTTCCCGAAGACGATGCCACCCGACGACGCCACGGCGACCGGTGACGGCGGCGAGGAGGTCGGCTCCGGCCTGTCCGCTCGCAAGGTCCGCACCGGCCGGGACGCCTGCATCCTCGCGGTGGGCAAGATGCTGGCGCCGGCCCGGGCCGCGGCGGAGGCGTTGGCCTCGTCCCATGGAGTCGAGACCGCGGTGTGGGACGTGCGGCTGATCAAGCCGCTCGACGAGGAGATGCTCGCCGAGGCCGCGACCTACCCCCACGTGGTCACCGTCGAGGACGGCTACCGGGACGGCGGCGCGGGGTCCGCCATCGCCGACCGCTTGGCAGGGCTGGCTGCCGGCCGGGAGGACGGCGACGGTCCCCGGGTGACCGTGCTGGGCGTGCCGGTCAGGTTCATCCCGCACGGCAAGCCCGACGACATCCTCGCCTCCGTGGGACTCGATGCCACGGGCATCGCCGCCACGGTGCGTGCGGTTCTGGCCGGAGAGGCGTAGCCGCCGGAAGACGCGACAAGGCCCGGACCGGAAAAACCGGCCCGGGCCTCTCCCCCTGGTCGCCCCCAGCGGTGATCGGGGTTCACCATAGCTGAGCTAGGTGTCGCCTGTCACATGTTGTTATCGAAAGACCGCGCGGCGACGTTACGGCCGGCGCGAAAACTCGCGCCCGGGGCCTGGCGGACTACCTCACGTATAGTAGGGGTTCTCCCCCATCGAGTGGTCGGTGGTGTCGACCACCTCGGTGACCTCGGGGATCGCCTCACGGATCGCTCGCGTGATCCCCTCCCGCAGCGTCATGGCCGAAACGGCGCATCCCTGGCACCCGCCGCCCATGGTCACGTGCACGACGCTGCCCTCGACCCGGTCGAGGCCCGCGAACCCACCGTGCATCGCCAGCGCGGGGTTGATCTGGCCGTCGAGCAGCTGGCTGACTTTCTCGTCGATCGTGCCCGTCAGCTCGATGTGGGCTCCGGACAGCGGATCGGGACGATTCGGATTGCGGAGGACAAGCCCGTTCTGGCCGCCGGTCGTCGGCAGGTCCAGGGTGGCGCCCCGCAGCGCGTCGAGGCTGTCGACCGGGATGATCACCGGCAGGGGACCCTCGTGTTCGACCACATCGCCGGCCTCGAGGTCGGCATCGGCGACCGGGTCGAAGGTGAGGTCGTAGGTGTACTCGACGCCCTGGACGCCCGTGACCTCGACGCGCAGCCCGAGCGCGTCCGGGTCGTCCTCGTGGGCCCGCAGCTCGAGGATCTTCTCTCGCGCGGGCTCGGTGACGATCATGACCATGCGGTCAGGCTAGCGCCGGGCCGGCGCGGAACTTGCTTGCTGAGCACCGTTCTCGCGGGTCGGCGGACATCGACCGACCCGCGGGCGTCAAGGCGTCAGGCCGAGCGACTCGGCCTCCTCGGCGAGCGCGAGCCAGCGCTCCTCGGCCGCCGCGAGCTCGCCGTTGACGACGGACAGCTCCTCACCCACGGTCGCCAGGGCGACGTGGTCGCCCCTCGCCCCCGCCAGCTCGGCCTCGAGTGCCGCCTGCCGATCCTGGAGGCGGTGCATCTCGGTCTCGGCCCGGCGCAACAGGTGGCGCAGCGTGCTCGGCGTGCGCCGGGTGCCCCCGCCAGGCGGCCGGCCGTCGCGCCGGGAACCGCCAGCGTCGCCAGCGCGAGCCTCCCGGCCGCCGGCGCCCGCGCCGGTACCTACACCGGCGCCGGCACCGACCCCGGCCACTTCGGCAGCCCGGCCGCGCCGGCGTGCGGCCCGCCAGTGGGACTCGTACGCCGCATACCCACCGGGCACCTTGGCAGCGCGTCCCCGGCCGTCGAGCACGATCACGTCCTCGACGGTCCGCTCCAGGAACGCCCGGTCGTGGCTGACCACCACGAGCGTGCCGGGCCAAGAGTCGAGCAGGTCCTCCAGCGCCCTCAAGGTGTCGAGGTCGAGATCATTGGTCGGCTCGTCCAGGAGCAACACGTTGGGCCCTTGCCGCAGCACCAGCGCGAGTTGCAGGCGGCGGCGTTCGCCACCGGAGAGCAGCCGGACCGGCGCCCATTGCGCGTCGTTGTCGAACCACAGCCGTTCGAGCAGCGCGGCGTCGGTCCAGTCGGGCTGCCGTGTGGGCCCCGCGACGACCTCGCGCACGCGCAGGTCGGGCGGTAGATCGGCGCTCCGCTGGTCGTAGTAGCCCAGGTGAACCGTGGATCCGCGCACGATCCGGCCGGCGCGGGGCCGGCGCCGGCCGGCCAGCAGGTCGAGCAGGGTCGACTTGCCACTGCCGTTGATCCCGACCACGCCCAGCCGCTCGGCGGGTCCCAGCAGCAGGTCGACGTCCTCGAACAGCAGGTGGTCGCCGTAGCCGTCGCTGACGCCGTGCAGCTCCACCACCGTGTCGCCGAGCCGCGGGGTTCGCACGAGGTCGGCCAGCGGTAGGTCGTCGGCCCGGCCGGGTGCGGGCGGCTGGCCCTCGAGGAGGGCCTGGGCGGCGGCGACGTCCGCCTTGGGCTTGCGGGTGCGGGCCGGCGCTCCGCGGCGCAGCCACGCCAGCTCGGCCCGAGCCAGGTTGCGCCGCTTGCGCTCGGCGCCGGCCTCCCGCTCGGCCCGCTCGGCCCTGGCCTCGAGGTAGGAGGCGTAACCACCGTCGTGCACGTGGGCGCGGCCGCGATCGAGCTCGAGGATGCTGGTGGTCAGCCGGTCGAGCACGTGGCGGTCGTGCGTGACGAGGACCAGCCCACCTCGGAAGCCCGCCAAGCGGTCCTCGAGCCACGCGATCGCGTCCATGTCGAGGTGGTTGGTGGGCTCGTCGAGGATCAATAGGTCGCCGTCGCCCGACTCCCCGACCGCCGCCAGTGCCCGGGCGAGGGCGGTGCGCTTGGCCTGGCCGCCGGACAGGCTGCCGACGTCGGCTCCGGCGAGCGCGGCCATCCCCACGCGGTCGAGCAGCGCGTCCGCCTCCCACGTCTCGCCGACGGCCTGCCGGACCGTGCCTCGAGGTAGTGCGGCCGCCTGGTCGAGGGCGACGACCCTGGCGCCACGCCCCCGGCGGATGGTGCCGTGGTCGGGCTCGACCGTGCCGGCCAGCACGCCGAGCAACGTCGACTTCCCCGACCCGTTCACGCCGACGACCGCCAGCCGGTCGCCGCTGGCCACCGTGATCGACAGGCCGGCGAACAGCGGCTTGCCGGGACGGCTCGCGGCCAGGTCCGCGGCGTCGACGAGGATCACGCCGGCGACGGTACCGGGTGCGGTTGGCGCGGGCCCCGGTGGCCTCGGCGGCCAGGTCGCCTCGGGCCGACCTACGGAGTCAGGCGGCGCTGCCGGTGGCCGCGGCCGACCGTGCCGCCCGGCGCAGGGCCCGGTCCATGACGGCCGGATGGCCGAGGCGGTGCCGGAGCTCACGTTCCAGCCCGGCGATCGGATGCAGGTTCTGGGGGGCACGGGGGTCGTTGTACGGCTGGCTGGCGAAGCGGGGCAGCGTGGCCGTCACGCGGTCGGCCAGGTCCAAGGCCTCCGCCCGGGTGAGGTCACCGGATGCTTCGCACCGGACGATGCCCCACCACGGATGCGCGGCAGCGCCCGGCAGCCGCAGGTACCAGGAGTACCGGAAGCGGCGGTCGCCGATCGCGAACAGCGGTGTGCGTTCGCCGACCCCCAGCCCGGTGGCGATGGGCTGCAGGGTGGCGGGTAGGTAGGAAACGTGGTGCGTCTTCACGTAGCCGACAGCACCTGGGATGTGGCGGCGGTCGCCGAGCGGCCCGTCGACGACCAGGAGCCCGGCCCTGCCCTCGTCCGCGCCCATTGCCTCCACCGCCACGCGACCCTCCAGGTCGCCCCGGGCACGACCCAGGGCCTGGGCGACTGGATCGCCGGCGGTGTCGGGCACGGGATAGGGCCGGTAGTCGCCGTGGCGTGTGACGATGGGATCGACCGACACCCCGGGGCAAAACACGCCCCGCCGTACCTCGGTGACCACGACGCGGGCACGCTCGTGGCACCGCACGACGCCGCCGGCCCAGCTGGCGCACACCCCCTGCTGCGCCAGCTCACCCGTCGGCTCGCGGGCCAGGCCCATGTCTTCGTCGCGGGTGATCCAGACCCGCGCATCGATGCGCTGGACGCCGTCGACGAACAGCACGCATGCCGGCGCCGCCACACCGGCCCGCAGCCGGACCGGAGCCCAGGCGGCGGGATCACGCTCGACCCCCAGGTCGACTTCGGCGTCGCTATCCGCGAGGGCGGCGCCGTTCACAGACGCCCCATAGTCGGGTGCCCACGTCTCGACGGCGAACCTCATCACCCCATGATGGACAGCCGGTGTGACAAATGACGGGATACCCCGGGGCACCGCACGGTGCCATCATGGTGCCGATGTGTCACATCTCCCGCCACCGGTACCGTGACGACGCCTGGTCCCGGGGCCGAATGTGGATTGATTACGCCGACGAACCGGCACGGCGCGACCCGGACCTGCGGGTGTCGCAGGCCGAGCGCGACGAGGTGGTGGCGGTCCTCGCCGGCCACTTCGCCGACGGGCGGCTCACCGTCGAGGAGTACGAGGAGCGCGTCGGGGCCGCACTCGCGGCCCGGACCGGACGCGACCTCGAGCCGCTCCTGGAGGACCTGCCAGCGGCTGACCCGCCAGCCGCTCCGGCGCGCACCCGCCGCCGGCACGAACCCCGGTCGCTCAGGTCACCCCTGATCCCCGCCCGCCTGCTGGCGGTGGCGGCCGTAGTGGTTCTGGCGATAGCCACGGGACCGTGGGCTCTGTGGCTGCTGTGGCCCGCCCTCGTGCTCACCGGAGGCTGCGGCTTCGGCCGCCGCCACGGGCATGTGCGCGCCGACTTCCGTGCGCAGGCCGCCCCCGATCAGCCGCCGGTCGTGCAGCGCCTGTAGCTTCGGCCACCCGTCACCAGTTCGTCGGCGCGCGTTGGCCGGCGTGTCAGGATGAACGGGCAACATCGCGACCACGACCGCGCTGCCCAGCTGGGAGGGGGACTGCCGATGTCCAGGCGTGCGTCCAGCAACTCCAGCCTGACCCGCCGGGCGTTCCTGCGTTCGAGTGGCGCCGCCGCCGGGGCGGCCGTGCTGGCGGGGCCGTTGGCCGGCCTGCAGCTCCAGCAGGCGGCCGGTGCCCAGCCACGACCCGAACATGGCTACGGGCCGCTGTTCCCCACCAGGGACCGCACCACCGGACTCCCACTGCTGAGGCTTCCGCAGGGGTTCGACTACCAGTCGTTCGGCTGGAGTGGCGACCCGATGGACGACGGCACGCCGACGCCCGACCGCCATGACGGCATGGCCGTCGTCGAGTCGCGCCGGGGGCGGGGCGCCCATTCGGAACTGGTGCTCATCCGCAACCACGAGCGGGGCCCCGCGCTCCCGGGCGATCCGCTGCCCCTGGTCGGGGCCGGCCAGGCGCCCGTCTACGACGCGTTCCGGGCAGCGGGACTCATCGAAGGCCTCGGCGGCGGCACGACCGCCGTCACGTTTGCGGGCGGCAGGTTCACAGGGTCGCAGGCCACGCTCGGCGGGACGATCGTCAACTGCGCAGGCGGACCGACGCCGTGGGGCTCCTGGCTCACGTGCGAGGAGGTCCGCTTGCGCGGATCACAGGTGGGCGCCCGCGATCACGGGTTCGTCTTCGAGGTGCCTTCGCCGCACCGCGGCGCGGCCAGCGCGGTGCCGATCGAGGACATGGGCTTCATGACCCACGAGGCGGCCGCAGTCGATCCCGGCACGGGGCACGTCTACCTGACCGAGGACAACGGTCCGAACTCCGGCTTCTACCGCTTCCGGCCGCGCCACGGTGCCCGGCGGCCCGGCGATCTCGAGCGGGGCGGCGCCCTGGAGATGCTGAAGGTCGCCGACGTTGAACACGCCGACCTGCGGCAGGCAGCGCCAGGCCAACGCTTCGTGGTCGAGTGGGTCGGGATCCCGGCTCCCAATGCCGACCCCGAAGGCTTCGCCCCGCCGCTGCCGGGCCTACCCGCCATTCTGGGCATCGGGCGGTCCGGCCCCTTCCTGCAGGGCGAGGCCCAGGGTGGCGCGGTCTTCAACCGGCTCGAGGGCTGCTGGCACGACCGGGGCGTCGTCTACTTCGTCGACACCAGCGGCGGCCCGGTCGGCAAGGGGGTGGTGTGGGCCCTCGACCTGCGTCGTCGGGGGCCGAAGAATCGCCCCACGCTCACCGCCGTCTTCGTGTCCCAGAGCGAGGAGCTGGCCGACAATCCCGACAACATCACGGTCAGCCCGCGGGGCGGACTGGTGCTGTGCGAGGACGGCGGCGGGCTGGTGGTGGACGGCACGCGCCGGTTCGGCACCCGCCTGCTCGGCGTCAATCGTCGGGGTGGGTCATTCGTCCTGGCAGAGAACAACGTGGTGATCGAGCAGCCGATCACCGGGAAGCCGGCGATCGTGCCCAACGACTACCGGGGCTTCGAGTTCTGTGGGGCGACGTTCTCGCCGTCGGGCAGCCAACTGTTCGTCAACATCCAGACGCCCGGCGTCACGTTCGCCATCAAGGGGCCCTGGCAACGGGGCAGCCTCTAGTGGACCCTCTCCTACTGGCCCCGGGTGCCCAGTGGGCGCTCGCTGAAGTCCCGTGGATGCATCGCCGCGTCAGATTCGTCGTTGGCAAGGACGCAGGAGGAAGGCGCAGCCATAGCTGCGGCGAAGACGAGGACGCAGACCAGCCGCGGATCTGGCCGGCGAGACGCCACGATGACTTCCGCGAGGGCCCACTAGGCGTCGACCCCGTCGACCCGCTCGACGGTGGCGCTGCCACCGACCTTGCGCACCTCGAAGCGGACGGGTAGCCGGTCGGCCAGTTCCCGCACGTGGGTGACCACACCCACCATCCGGCCCCGGGCGCCGAGCTCGTCGAGGGCGGCGGCCACGACGTCCAGCGTGTCGGGGTCGAGGGTGCCGAACCCCTCGTCGAGGAACAGGGCGTCGAGGCGGGCGGCCCCGGTGGCGGCGAGCGTCGCCCCCAGGTGGTCGGCCAGTGCGAGCGCCAGGGCCAGGGAGGCGAGGAACGTCTCGCCCCCCGACAGCGTGCGTGCGGGCCGGGTCTGGGATGCGTTGGTGTGGTCGACCACCAGGAACCCGCCGCTGCGGGCGTCCACCGCCAGCGCGTATGCCCCGCCGGTGAGCTCGCCCAGGATCTCGGACGCGCCGTGCACGAGCTGCTGGACCGCCTCGTCGAGCAGCCACTTCTCGAACCGGTTGGCGGCCAGGTGACCGGCGAGCGCCTCGGCGACCTGCTGTTGCTCGACCGCTCCCCGACGGTTTGCGCGGAGCTTCTCGGCCTCGGCCATGTCGGCGTCGATGCGGCGGAGGTCGGCCTCGGCCCGGGCATGGGCTGCGGCCACCGCCTCGCCCGGCCACGTCCCGCGCTCACGGCGCCGCCCCCGCGGCCCGTCGCCGAGCCGGCCGTCTGGCGTCACCTCGACCCCGGCGTTGCAGCAGAGCCGCGCGAGCTGGTCGAGGAGTGACGCCGCCTCCGCTCGGGCCGCCTCGGCAAGCCGCCGATGATCCTCGGCGCGTTCGATGGTCGCGGGCCTCCGCTCGGCGGCCCAGGCCACGAGTGCCGCCCAATCCGCGGCCAGGTCGCGGCGCTCGGAGGCGGGAGGGTCGAGGACCGCCACCGCGTCCCGGGCCGCGTCGAAGGCGCGGCGGGCCTCGCGCTCGCGTGCCAGGAGCTCGTCGTGCCGGCGCCCGACCTCGCGGCCCGCGGCGCGGGCGTCGCGCGCCGCCTGGACGGCCTTGGCGAGATCGGCCTCGGCGGCCGCGACGACCGCCAGCTGATCGTCGAGCGCCTCGGGTTCGGCCGCCCCGGAGAGGCGCACCTTGACGTCGGCCAGGTCGTCACGAAGTCGCCGCAGCTTCTCGTCCACCCGCGCCTGCTGGGCGACCGCCTCCTGGACGGCCGCCGTCGCCTCCTCCAGCGACCGGTCCACCGCGGCCAGGCGCCGTTCCGCACGATGGAGGTTCGGCGCGCCGCGGCCCTCCGGCAGGGCGTGGACCGGTTGCCCACACACGAGGCAGGGGGATCCCACGGCCAGCGCGGACGTCAGCGCCTGGGCGTGCGATTCGATGCGCAGCAGGTCGAGCTCGGCGGCGTGCGCCTGCCGGTCGCCACGGGCCCGCTCCTCGGCGGCGCGTGACGTCGCCAGGTTGCCGGCAGCCGCCGACTCGGCCGCGGTTCCCCGCTCGAGTGCCGACACCAGCTCGATGCGGCGACCGTGGTCGGCCTGCAGCGCCTCCAGCGATGCCCGGGCGGGCAGCGCCGCCAACTGGGCCTCCACCTCCGCCACCGCCTCGGTGGCGTCGTCCTCGAGCTCGGCGCAGCGTTGTCGCGCCTCGTTGACGGTGGCCAGCGCGGCCGCCAGCTCGTCGACTCCGGTGGGGGCGCACACGCCGTCGAGCAACAGGACGTACGCCGTGGCCTCGTCGACCCGGTTCTGCTCCTCGGCGGCCCGCCCGAGCAGCTCGTCGAGGCGTGGCCGTTCGGCCGCGAGCCGCCCGGCCAGCGTCGCCAGCTCGTCGACGCGAGCCGCGGCCGTCGCCCGCGCCTCGGCGGTCGCCCCGGCCAGGCGCTCGAGCTGGCCGGCGACGACGTCGGCCCGGTTGCGCGCGACCGCCGCCCGCTGCCGGGCCGCGCCGGCCACGCGGTCGTACAGGCCCAGCTCGAGCAGGCGTACGAGCAGGTCCTGCCGCTTGCCGGGCTCGGCATGGAGGAACTGTGCGAACTGGCCCTGGGGCAAGGACACGCACTTGGTGAAGTGGTCGAAACCGAGCCCGACCACCGCCTCGACCGCGGCCGTGACCTCCTTGGCATCGCCGGCGAGCACCTCGGCGCCTCGCTCGAGGCGCGCCTCCTTGGTGGTGGCCCCCGCCTTGGTGGCCCGCACCACCCGTACCGCCGTGTACTCCTGGCCGCCGACGCTGAAGTCGAGTCGGACCCGAGCCTCGGTGAGATTCTGGCTGATCACCGGCGCCACGGCGCGCCGGTCGTCGAGGCGGGGCACGCTGCCGTACAGGGCGAACGTGAGCGCGTCGATGATGCTGGTCTTGCCAGCGCCCGTGGGACCGACCAGTGCGAACAGGTCGGCGCCGGCGAAGTCGACCACGGTCGGGCCCCGGAAGGCGGTGAACCCCTCGAGCTCGAGCCGTCGCGGCCTCACCGTGCGGCCTCGCTGACGCCGGCGATCAGGTCCTCGGCCAACTCGTCGAACAGGGCGACGACCCGCTCGTCGTGGGCGCCGTGCTCGCTGAGGTACTCGGTGAGCAGGTCGCGTGGGGTGCGCCGCAGGCGATCGGGATCGGACGCGGGCGGAGACCCCACGTCATGCGGCGGCGCCAGGACCACCTCCACGGTGTTGGGCAACCGGGATCGCACCTCGTCGGCCAGTCCCGCCCGGGCAGGCTCGTCGAGCACGACCCGTAGGTGATCGTCGCCGGCGTCGCCGGCACCGGCGACGACGTCGGCCAGCGTTCCCCGCAGCGTGCGCAACCTCCGCCCCGTCGTCAACACGACCGGGCGGACGTCGGCCGGGAGGCCCGGACGCACGTCGACCAGGTTGACCGCCGGATCGTTGGCGGTCTCGCCGAAGTCGAGCTGCAACGGCGATCCGCAGTAGTGGAGCGGCGCGGGGCCCGCGAGCCGTTGGCACCGATGGAGGTGCCCGAGCGCCACGTACTGGGCGGACGCCGGGAACGCGGTGGCCGGCACCCAGTAGTCGAAGACCGTGTGGGCGCCGCGCTCGCCGCCGCCCATCGTGCCGCCCATGACCATCAGGTGGGCGACGACGAGGTTGATGGTGTCGGCCCGGAACCGCTCGGTGAGCGCCCCGAGGATCCGCACCACGCGGTCGGCGTAGGCGGCGTGGGCGTCGGCGGCATCGCCCGAGAGCAGCAGGTCGGCGGTGACGACATAGCGCTGGGACGGGAACGGCAGGAGCGCCACCTGCGCCCGCTCGCCACCGGCTGCGACCTCGATCACGCCCCCGCCGCCCGGCGGACGCACGGCCGCCGCGACGTGGATGCCGCTCGCCTCGGACAGCGGGGCCACCGCCCCCAGGCGCTGCGCCGAGTCGTGGTTGCCTGCGACCACGATCACCGGACGGCCGCCCTCGGCGAGGTCGAGCAGCCCGCGGTAGACGATGCGCTCGGCCTCGGGGCTCGGCGTGGCGCTGTCGTACAGGTCGCCGGCCACGATCACGAGGTCGACCGCCTCGCGCCGGGCGATGCCGGCGATCTCGCGCAGCACCGCCTCGTGCTCCGTCGCCCGCGAACGCCCGCGCAGCGCCTTGCCGACATGCCAGTCGGACGTGTGCAGGACCCGCATCGTGAGGCCTGCCGCGCTAGCCCGGGGGGAACCCGGCGAAGGGATCGGCGACCGCCGTGGCGACGGCCAGCGCGTGCGCCTCATCGGGGTCAGCGCGGTCATGCCTCCCGTTCGCCGCCACGGCTGGTTGGCGCGACGCCTCGGCGGCGCGGGTCGCCCAGGCGGGGAAGGGGAACTGCACCACCAACGGAATCGGGAGCTCGGGCTGGGCCACGAGCATGGTGCCCGGCTTGATGATGGTCGCCCGCTGGCGTTGCACGGGGGGCAGGAAGCCGTACTCGCCACGGGCCGCCTCGGCCGCGTCCAGGCGCCCCACCACCCGCACGGCCGAGTTGGCCACGATCCGCCGTTCGACCTCGCTGGCCGTCTGCTGGGCGCCGATGAGGATCATCCCCAGCGAGCGACCGCGCTCGGCCACGTCGAGGAGGATCTCCTTGATGGGGCTCGACCCCTCGCGGGGTGCGTACTTGTTGAGCTCGTCGAGCACGACGAACTGCAGCGGCCGGGCCTGGCCGGACCGCTCCTTGCGCTCGAACGCCCGCCGGAGCACCACCCCCACCACGAACCGCTTGGCGCGGTCGTTGAGGTTGTGGAGGTCGACCACCGTGACCTGAGCGCGGTCGAAGTCGACGCGATGACGTTCGGGCCGGGGAACGTCGCCCCGAACGAGGTGCCGCAGGTGGGGTCGGGCGGCGTGCAACCGCCGCAGGAACGCGTTGACGGTGCCGGCGCCGATCGCTCGCCCGCCCCATAGGTCGGGGCCGTCGGGATCGACCTTGAGCTCGATGAGCTCGACCAGATCGTCGAAGCTGCGCACGACCTGGCCGTCGACATTGACCCCGCCGTCGCCGACCGGCTCGGCGTGGCGCAGCCGGGCGGTCACGTTGTGGACCACCATCGTGTACTGCTGGCGGTCGTCCTCGGCGTCGGCGAACAGGAACGGCAGCAGCTCGTCGCGGCAGAACTGCTCGATGGTCCAGAAGAACGACGTGACATCGCGCTGGCGGGCGGCGACATCGGGGCTGGCGTTGGGGTCGTCGCGCACCGGCGGGGCGAAGCAGGCAACCGAACCGAACGGCCCGGCCGGCAACCCGAGCCGGGCGTAGCGGGCTGGCTGATCGTCGCCGAGCCGGATGTTGGCGTGGTCGAGGAACAGCAGGTCCTCGCCCTTGACGTTGAAGATGAGCGCCTTGGTGTTGGCGGCCTCCGTGCCCAGAACCCCGGAGTGGAACAGGCTGTAGAGCAGGAACGTGGCGTAGCTGGTCTTGGTGGCCACGCCCGAGACACCGCTGATGTTGACGTGGGCGCCGCGGCTGCCATCGACGAACTCGAGGTCGAGGTAGAAGGGCTCGTCGTCGCGCGACAGGCCCGCCGGGAGCCGGGCCGGCATCTGTGAGAACAGCAGCGCCGCGTCACGCTCGGCGCCCACCGCTTTGCGCACTTCTTCGCCGGGGAGCGGCGGAACGAACACCTCGGGCTCGAACCGGGTGGCGAGGACCTGCGCCGCCTCGCTCACCTCGGCCGGCAGGACCCCGTCGGCCACCAGGAACACGTCGCTGTCCATGCGGACGCCCTCATGGCGGGCGCGCACCTGCGACACGACGCCGGAGATGCTGAGGCGTTGGCCGTCGGGCAAGAGGCGGTCGACCACGACGACGTCGTCGAGCTGCAGGTAGGCACCTTCGCCGACCCCCACCCAGAACTCCAGCGGCGTTGCCGGCTCGGTGCCGATGACCCGCCCGACGACCGGCGACGCCGCCGCGGACGAGCCGATCGTGGGGGCTCGCGCGTCGCCGCTGTCCATGCTGAGCGACGTTAGCGAGGGGGTGTGACAGCGAAGCGGATGGCCCGGCTGGGCGCACCGGCCCCCCGAGCCCCGGCCCGCTCGCCGGCAGATCGCGCCACGCTGACCTTTAGAGTGCCGCCGCCGCTCGCCGTGCCGCTCGAACGAGCCGGCCGGGACGGGCGCCGGTCGGCTCTCCGCCGACGAAGGTGACCTCGCCGGCGCAGATGGTCGCCTCGTAGCCGTCGACGTGTTGGACGAGTCGTCGCCCACCAGCGGGGAGGTCGAAGACCATCTCCGGCTCGTGCACGGTGAGGCCGTCGAGGTCGATGAGGTTGACGTCGGCGCGAAGCCCCGGCCTGAGCGTGCCACGGTCAACGAAGCCGTAGACCTCCGCCGTGCGGGACGTCTGCAGCCGCACCGCGTGCTCGAGCTCAATGCGCTCTCCCCGCATGCGGTCCCGTACCCAGTGAGTTAGCAGGGTCGTCGGCATGGACGCGTCACAGATGAGACCGCAATGCGCGCCGCCGTCGGAGAGCCCGAGCACCGATGCCGGGTGCGTGATCATCTCCCGGATCGCATCGTGGTTGTAGTCGCCGTAGCTGACGAGCGGAGCGAACAGCAGCGCCTTGCCGTCGCGTTCGAGCAGCCAGTCGAGCGCGACCTCTCGGGGGTCGCGGCCCTCGCGCTCCGCCACTGCGGCGATCGATGTCGACGGTGCCGGCTCGTAGTCGGGCGGGTCGCCGATCGGGAAGATCTGGCCGAAGCGCGTCATGAGCGTGGCGGCGAAGGGATTGCCGGTTGACGGCGATTCGCTGACGAGCTTGGCGCGGACTTCCGGGTCACGCAGACGAGCAACGCGCCGTTCGAGCGGTACGTCGCGCAGCTCCAGGTAGGTGGGGTGCGTGATGAACGGGTGCAGCGACGACTGCAGCCCGAACAGCAAGCCGGTGGGCCGCGAGGACACCTGCGGGACGATCAGCACTCCGTCAGCGACGTATCGCACGGCCTCGTCGAGGGCCCGGCGATGCATGTCGGCGTCAAAAGGTGACTGCGCGAGCGCGTAGGTGACCATCGCGCCACTGCGCTTGGCGAGCTCGACGAGCATCTCGATCTCGGGGGCGCTGCCGATGTGGTCGGACACGACCTCGAAGGCGCGCCGACCGACGCGCCCCATCGCGTCGCCGATGGCGAGCAGTTCGTTGGCCGGCGCGTACGTGCCGGGCACGAGCCCGTGCTTCGAGCGGTGCAGGCTCGTGCGCGACGTCGTGAATCCGACCGCGCCGGCGCGCAGTGCGCCCTCGACGAGCTCGGCCATGGCGAGCACTTCGTCGGCCGTTGCGTCCTCATGCGCGCGCTCACCCATCACATACGCGCGGACCGCCGCATGCGGCACCTGCGCGGCGACGTCGAGCACGCGGTCCGTGCGGTCGAGCGAGTCGAGGTACTCGCCGAAGCTCTCCCACTGCCAGTCGATGCCCTCGTGGAGCGCGGAGCCGGGGATGTCCTCGACGCCCTCCATCAGCTCGATGAGGAACGCCTCGTCGCCGGGGCGCACCGGTGCGAATCCGACGCCGCAGTTGCCCATCACGACGGTGGTGACGCCGTGCCAGCTCGACGGCGTCAGCTCAGGGTCCCACGTGACCTGCCCGTCGTAGTGGGTGTGGATGTCGACCCAGCCGGGCGCCACGACCAGACCGTCGCTGTCCAGCTCGCGCCGCCCCTTGCCTTCGACCCTGCCGCCGACCTGCGTCAGCGCGCCGCCGTCGATCGCCACGTCGCCGGTGTGGCGAGGCGCGCCCGTTCCGTCGACGATCGTGCCGCCTCTGATCACGATGTCGTGCACGTCAGCCTGGTCCTTCCTGCTACGAGCGGGGTTCGAGTCGGACGGTGGTCCCCAGGATCTCCTCGCGCGTCATCGTCCCCAGGTACGGCGAGTCGGCGTACTTGCGCTGGTAGCCGGCGTTGGCGCGCCCGATCGACTCGACGTCGGGGGCGGGCACAGCGTGGACGGGCACCGCCTCCCCGGCGACGTGGATGACCGTGTCGGGCCCGGCCACGAGCTCCTGATACCAGCGGCCGGCGCTCCCGCGCAGCGAGCGGACGTAGACGTCCCCCCCGTCGACCACTGGCCAGACGGTCGTGCGGTGGACGTCGCCATCGCCGCTGCGGGTCTCGACGTCGATCTCGGACACCGTCTCCAGGGCTGAGGGCCACTCCATGTCCGGCAGCGTAGGCTCGTCCGGCGGGAGGGCGACAGGGATGACGACGGTGCCGCATCGCCAGGTCCTGATGGCGTGCGTCGCGGGGTTGGCGGCGCTGACGCTGGTGGCGGCGTGCTCGTCCGGCGACTCCGGTCCGTCGGACGCCCAGGACTCCTCCGGCGGGCCCGATGGTGCCGACACCACCGCCGAGGAACCGGCCGCCGCCCCGGTCCGGCTCGTCACCCTCAACCTGCTGCACGGGTTCTTCTGCCCCCCGGAGACCGACGCGTGCCAGGCGCCCGACCGGGTACGGATCTTCACCGAACTGGTCGAGGCCGCCGACTGTCCCGACCTCATCGGGCTCCAGGAGATCGGGGCCCGCCTCGAGGAACTGCTGCCGCCGGCGGTCGCAACGCTGTGCGATGGCGCGTACACCATCGCCTGGAAGGGCGGCGAGCCGGCGATCGACCGGGAGATGGTGCTCACCCGGCTGCCAATCGTCGATCAGGGCTACCTCGACATCGCGAACTTCCCCTGGGAGGCCTACTGGGTGCGGGCCGAGAGCCCCCAGGGCCCCGTCGACTTCCTCACCACCCACTTCGCCAGCAGCTCCAACAACCCGCCCTGTGCGCCCGACCTGTGCCCGCCGATCTGCCCCCCAGGCACGATCACCAACGAGTGCCACGCCATCGAGGTCGTCGACTTCTTCGATCGGCAGCCGCCGGGCGCCGTCCTGTCCATCGCGTCGGGCGACCTGAACGCCGACCCCGACAGCCCAACCGTCGCCACGCTCCTCGATGCCGGCTTCGTCGACGCCTGGTTGGACGCGGGCAACGGCGAATGCGACCGGGACACGCACGCCGGGTGCACGGGCGGCGGGGGCGAGCCCGAGCCGTTCGTCGGCATGAACACCCCCGAGGGCCCCGGATACGACGAGCGCATCGACTACGTGATGGTGCGGCCGGCGGCCGAGTGCGAGCTCGCGATCGAGGCCGGGGGGTTCGCTGCCGAGCCGCGCGCCGAAGCGCTCAACGGCATGTGGTGGCCGGCGGACCACGCCGGCGTGCTCGCCGAGCTGCAGTGCCGGTGAGGAGACCGAACTGGGCGCTCGCGGAAGTGGATGTATCGCCGTGTCAGATTCGTCGCTGGCGACGACGAGGACGATGTCCAGCGGCGGATCTGGCCGGCGAGACGCCACGATGACCTCCGCGAGGGTCCACGAGTGGGCGCTCGCGGAAGTTCCGTGGATGGATCGCCGAGTCAGATTCGTCGCTGGCGAGGACGCAGGAGGAAGGCGCAGCCAGCGGCTGCGGTGACGACGAGGACGATGTCCAGCGGCGGATCTGGCCGGCGAGACGCCACGATGACTTCCGCGAGGGTCCACTAGGGTCCGGCTGATGCCCGGTTCCTCCTCTCCCCCGGCGGAAGAAACCGGTCCGCTGACCACGAACATCGAGGACGGCGTCGCCGTCCTGCGCTTCGACGACGGCAAGGCCAACGTTCTGTCCCACGCCGCCATCGACGCCTTCGAGGCGGCCCTCGACCGGGCCACCGAGGAGGCGGGGGCCGTGTGCATCGTCGGCCGCGAGGGCAGGCTGTGCGCCGGTTTCGACCTGGCCGTCATGACCGGAGAGCCCGACGGGATGCGACAGCTCGTGTCCCGCGGCGCCGAGCTGCTCATGCGGATCTACCTGCACCCCCAGCCGGTGGTCGTGGCGGTGACCGGGCACGCGCTGGCGGCCGGAGCCCTCCTGGCCCTGGCATGCGACGTCCGCATCGGCGCCGACGTGCCCGCCAAGATCGGGCTCAACGAGACCTCGATCGGGATGCCGCTACCGCAGTTCGCCGCCGAGCTGGCGAGGGATCGGCTGACGCCCGCGGCGTTCACGCGGGCGACGCTCGCCGCCGAGATCTACGACCCCGCGGGCGCCGTGGAGGCCGGGTATCTCGACCGGGTCGTCCCCGCCGACGAGGTGGAGGTGGCCGCCATCGCGGAGGCAAACCGACTGAGCGCTTACCGCACCGGCGCCTACGCTCGGACCAAGGAGGTCCTGCGCCGGGCGACGGTCGACCGAGTCCGGGCGGGAACCGCCGCCGACCTGGCCCTGTTCAACGTCGAGGCGCCAACCTGACATCCTCGGGACGGCCGCAGGACCGCACCCCCAACGGCCGGAGGAGTCCCCCATGGCAGATGTCGCAAGCTGCAGCCACCTGGAGACTGCGCGGGAGGTGACGCCGTCGGCCAACGGCTGCGAGGACTGCCTCCGGATCGGTGGCACTTGGGTCCACCTGCGCGTCTGCCAGACCTGCGGGCACACCGGTTGCTGCGACAACTCCCCCAACCGCCACGCCACTGCGCACTTCCGGGAGCATGCCGACCACCCGCTCGTGCGGTCGTTCGAGCCGGGAGAGAACTGGTGGTGGTGCTACATCGACGACTTGTCCTTCGACGTCCCCGGCGCGCCGCCGGCGCCCTCCCACACCTGACATGGCGGCCGACCTGACGACGGTGGCGAAGCCGTCCAGGCAGCGACGTACCGTGCTAGGCACGTGCCATCACGACTGCCCGGACTCGTGCGGTTGGGTGGTGACGGTCGAGGACCGGCCCGAGGACGGCTCGAGCCGCCCGAGCGTTCCGACTGCCGTGCGCATGCGAGGCAATCCCGAGCACCCCTACTCGCAGGGCGAGCTCTGCCCCAAGGTCAACCGGTTCCTCGACCGGGTGTACAGCCCGGAGCGCATCCTCCGCCCCCTCGTGCGGCGCGGCACCAAGGGCGACGGTGACTTCACGCCCGCATCCTGGGACGACGCACTGGCGATAGTTGCCGAACGGCTCGGCGAGATCGTGCACCGGCACGGTGGCGAGGCGGTACTGCCGTGGTGGAGCGCGGGCACCCAGGGCCTGATCCAACAGTCGTCGCTCGACCGGAGGTTCTTCGCCAAGCTGGGTGCGTCCCGCCTCACCGGGTCGCTGTGCGGCGCCGTCGCCGGCGCCGGCACCGCCTCGACCAACGGCTCGGGCCGAGCCGCCGACCCCACCGAAGTCCGCTTCGCGCGGCTGGTCCTGCTGTGGGGGACGAACACCCGCCTGACCAATCGGCACCTGTGGCCGTTCGTCGAGGAAGCCCGGGGCAACGGCGCCACGGTCGTCGTGATCGACCCCATGCGCACGATGACGGCCGAGTCCGCCGACTGGTTCGTGCAGCCGCTCCCCGGAACCGACGTGGCGTTGATGCTCGGGATGATGCACGTCCTCGTCCGCGACGACCTGATCGACCACGACTACGTCGAGCGGCACACGGTGGGCTTCGACCGCCTCGCCGGGGTGGTCCGGGAGTGGTCGCCGGCGCGGGCCGCGCAGGTCTGCGGCCTCGCCGCCGACGAAGTGGAGCGGCTGGGGCGCGCCTATGGCACCACCACGCCCGCGTTCATCCGCACGCTCATCGGCGCCGAGCACCAGGAGCACGGCGCCATGTTCTTCCGGGCGCTGGCGTGCCTGCCGGCGCTGACCGGGGCCTGGCGCCATCGAGGCGGCGGGCTGGCGCGCAGTGTCGGCGCGTGGGCCGAGACCAACGTCGACGAGTCGGTGTTCGACGGGCCCCCGCTGGGACCGCCGACGGCGCCGCGGGCCATCAACATGAACCACCTGGGCCGGGCCCTGACCGATCCGACGATGGACCCCCTGGTGATGGCGCTGTTCGTGTGGAATGGCAATCCCCTCGTGTCCGTCCCCAACGCCGAGCTCACGCGGCGGGGACTGGCCCGCGACGACCTGTTCACCGTGGCCAGCGAGCAGTTCCTGACCGATACGGCGCGCTACGCCGACGTGATCTTCCCGGCCGCCACGCAGATCGAGCAGACCGACGTCGTGGCGTCCTGGGGCCACCTCTACCTGGGTTGGAACGAGGCGGCCATCCCGCCGCTCGGGGAGGCCGTGCCCAACACCGAGCTGTGGCGCCGCCTGGCCCGGGCCATGGGCTTCACCGAGCCCGAGCTGTTCGAGGACGACGAGTCGCTGCTGCGGAGCGCGCTCCGCGACGTCGACCTCGGCGCGCTGCGAGAGCGGGGCTTCGTACGGCTGTCGCTGCCCGAGGACCTGCGGCCCTACGCCGACGGCGGCTTCGCCACCGCCAGCGGCCGGGCCGAGCTCTACAGCGATGCGCTGGCCGCCCAGGGCCACGACCCGCTCCCCGCCTTCCGGCGGCCGGGAGAAGGCGTCGGCGGCGAGGCCAGGCTGACCGAGCGCTATCCGCTGGTGCTGATGACACCCAAGAACCACACCCGGTTCCTCAACACCTCGTATTCCCACCTCCCCAAGCACGGCCCCGCCGAGGGTGGCCCGTTCGCCGAGCTCGACCCCGCCGACGCCGCGGCCCGCGGAATCGCCGACGGCGACACCGTGCGGGTGTGGAACGAGCGGGGATCACTCACCCTCACCGCCCGGGTGAGCACACGGCTGCGACCCGGGGTCGTCGCGGTGCCGTTCGGCTGGTGGTCGGCCCAGCACGGCGAGCACGGGACGGCGAACTCGCTCACCAACGACACGCTCACGGACTGGGGTGGCGGCGTCGCCTACGGCAGCACGCGCGTCGACGTCGAAAAGGCGGGTGACGAGCCGACGGGGACCCGACCCGAGGCAATGGGTTCTGCAGACGCGAGCTCGAGGCAATAGGTTCCGCCGACCCGAGCTCGAGGCAATAGGTCCCGATTGCGGAACCCATGACCTCGACCTCGCCGGGTCGGAACCCCAAGCCTCGGCACCGACGGCCTAGGTCGTGGCATCGAGGACGATCCGACCGTCGACGACCCGCAGCCGGGCGAGGTGGAGGTAGCGGCTGCTGGGGTACCCGACGTCAGGCTCCGAGAAGGCGTGGAACGCCACCCAGGGGCTGCTGCCACCATCGCGGAACACCTCGGCCCCACCGGGTCCCGCCAGCCGGCGCCCGGACATCAGCACCCGTCCGTCAGCGGGCTTGAGGCACGGCCCCGAGGGTCCGGCGCAGCCCGCGTAGGCAACCGCGTAGGTACGGGAGTTCCAGTCGGCGGCGGCGTACAACAGGTAGTAGCCGCCCGCCTCGTGAACGAGGGTGGGCGCCTCGATCACGCCCCGCTCGAAGGCCCGGTCGGCGACCAGGAGCGCAGCGGCGGCGCCCGTGAGCGCCAAGCCGTCGGCATTGAGCTCCTGCGACCAGATGGTCGGCGGCGCGGCGCCGCGGCCCTCCGACTTCCAGAGCAGGTACGCCCGGCCGCCGCCGTCGACGAACGGGCTCGGATCGATCGATCCGCCGTCTGCAGCCTGGCAGACCAGGGGTCCCGTTGAGTCGTCGATGAACGGTCCGGCGGGCGTGGCGGAAACCGCCCGCGAGATGCACTGCCGCTGCGACGCCGCGTGGCGCACCGTGTAGTAGGCGACGTACCCGTTGCCCCGCACCAGCACGGCCGGGGCCCACGTGGCATCGGCAGCCGCCCAGCGCGGCACGTCGACCAGCCCGTTGCCGACCAGTTCCCAGTTGACGAGATCGGGCGAGCGGATCACCTGGATGTCACCGGCGCCGGCGTTGGTGGAGTAGGCGTAGTACGCGCCTTCGGCGCTCAGCACGAACGGGTCGGCGAAGTCGTAGGGGAACCTCGCACCGCTCGCATAGGCCAGCGTCCGCGTGCACGGGCCCGCCGCACCGCGCAGCGCGCTGGCGGACGACTGGACGTCGCCGCCCCGACTCGCGCCCACCGCGATGGAGACGCCGCCGAGACAGCTCCTCACCTCGTTGGCGTGGGCAGCGACCAGGAATCGTGCCGTGTCGGTCTCCGTGCGGTCCGCCTCCACCCCGGTGATCGCCTGCTGCGTGTTGCGGGTGGCGCCCTCGACCCAGGTGCGGGTGGCGACGGCCAGCTCGATCTCGGCGCCCACCAGATCGACGCCGGCTCGCGTGAGGGCGGTTCGCCGCTGGGTGCGGTCGAGCTCGGCTCGGGTGTCCGCCAGGCGTGCCGTCGCCGCCGCTAGCCGGGCCCGCTCGTGGTCGAGCCTCGCCCGCGCCTGTCCGTAGCGGACGGCGAAGGTGCCGGCGAGCGCAATGGCGAGGACGGAGACGGCCAGCACCAGAACCCGTGAGCGCGATGGGTGGCGCCGGGTCGCGACTGCCTCGATGGCCGTCACAGGATCCCGCCTGCCGAGGCGCACGTGTCCTCCACGCCGGCCAGGGTGGCGTCGAGGCCGGCGATGTCGCCGACGGCCGCCTGGTTCAGGCCCTCGACGACGCCGCGCACGCAGCGGTCGAGGCTCTGCAGCAGGTTCTCGCGCTCCGCGAGGTCAGCGGTCGCCGCGGCGAGCTCGGCGCGCAGCTCGGCCAGCCGGTTCTCGGCCGTAGCCAGTGCCCCCTCGGCCGCGTCGCGCTCGCCCTCCCGGGTGTCGAGTGTCGCCAGGCCCGCGTGCAGCGCCGCGCGTTGCGCTCGGAGGTCCGCGATCGCGCCGGCCAGGGTCTGTCGCGCGCCGGCGAGCTCGACCCGGGTGTCCCGCACCGCAGCCGTCGTACGGTCGATCTCGTCGCGGGTGTCGAACCAAGCGCGGGCGCCGACCGCAGTGCCGACGACGACGGTCGCGATGAGGGTCGGCAACAGTATCGGACGGAGCCACGTCCACCGCCGGGGCTGCGCATCCTCACGCACCGCCGCGCGATCCTCCGATCCCCCCAGGCCTGGCTCAGCTACTCGCCTGCGTCTGGCGGGCACGGCATCGACGGCGCAGCCCGTCCATGAGCGTACTTCCCCGCGGGTCCGATAGGCGTGGCCAACCGTGGCCCCGGGCTCAGCGGTGGCGTCGCCTCAGCGGCGCCCGTCGGCGCGGATCAGCCGCGAGGCGGGAGCTGCTGGACGGCCCAGCCGTTGCCGTCCGGGTCGCTGAAGAAGACGAACCGGCCCCAGGGGAAGTTCTGGACCTCGCCGGTCTCGACGCCCCGCTCGTTGAGCTCGGTGCGGGCGGCCTCGATGTCCCCGACGACCATCTGCAGGCCCTGCGCGGAGCCCGGCGCCGTCTCCGTGATCCCCTTGCCGAACGCGATGGAGCACGCGGACCCGGGAGGGGTCATCTGGACGAAGCGGATCTCGTCGCTGACGGTGTGGTCGTGATCGACGTTGAAGCCTGCCTTGTTGGTGTAGAAGTCCTTCGCTCGATCGACGTCGGAGACGGGGACCGCCACCAGCTCGAGCTTCCAGTCCATGCTGCGCTCCTCGTAGGTCGGGATGGTGCTGCTGTCAGTTGGGTGACCAGTTGGGGTCTCGGCCGGTGAGCCCGATGAGTCGGTCCAACGGTGGGGCGGCCTCGGGCACGGCTACCTCGGGCCCGAACATCCCCTCTCGTGCCGCCTCCTGCCCGGCGCCCGAGAACTGCTTCACGAACCCGAACACCGCCTCGAGCGACGCCCGGTCCTGGTCGAAGTCCTGCCCGCTGGCCCGGGCCACGTCCCAGCCGTGCACCACGAGCTCGTCCAGGGCGATGATCCCGGCGAGCTCGCCCGGCAGGTCGATGCCGCCGGCCATGGTCATGCCCGTCCACGCCGCCGGGTCGCGCCAGGCTTCCGCCAGGCTGGCCAGGTCACGCGGAATCCGGGTTCGCCAGTCGTCGCCGAGACTCGAGGCGTCACCCGGTGCCCTCCCGGACGTCATGTCGGCAGTGTCCTTCTTGGCGGCGGCGGTGAACGCGAGCGTGAGCCGCCGGATGTGATCGACCAGGTCACCGAGTGTGTAGTCAAGACACGGCGTCGGCGCGCCGAGCAGCTCGTCGGGCACGCCCTCGATCAGGTCGGCCATCCGCGTCGCGGCCGGCCCCAGCTCAACCATGGGCATTGCGCCCCTCCTTCGGTGTCGCGATCGACCTCATGATTGCCGAAATCGGGGCCCTGCCCAGGCGCGATCAGATTCGGTGCCGGTTAGCGTCCATACCTGCATGGCGACCGAGCCCGAGCGCAAGCCGATCCTGCTGACCGTCGACGACGATCCGGGAGTGTCCCGCGCGGTCGCTCGGGACCTCAGGCGCCAGTATGGCGAGGACTACCGCGTGGTGCGGACCGAGTCCGGTCCTCAGGCCCTGGAGACGCTGCGAGAGCTCAAGCTGCGCGGCGACCTGGTTGCGGTGTTGCTGGCCGACCATCGCATGCCCGAGATGAGCGGGCTGGAGTTCCTCGAGGAAGCGATGGACCTGTTCCCCCACGCCCGGCGGGCGCTCCTCACGGCGTACGCCGACACCGATGCCGCCATCCAGGCGATCAACGTCGTCGACCTCGACCACTACCTCCTCAAGCCGTGGGACCCGCCGGAGGAGAAGCTCTACCCGGTCGTCGACAGCCTCATCGAGATGTGGCTGGACAGCGACGAGCAGCCGGCCACTCAGACGCAGGTGGTCGGGCACCGGTGGTCGGCTCGATCCTTCGAAGTCCGGGACTTCCTGGCCCGCAACTCGGTGCCCTATCGCTGGGTCACCAGTGAGGAACCGGAGGGTCAACGCCTGCTTGCGGCCGCCGGGGTCGACGTCACCAAGATCCCGCTGGTGGTGACGCCCGACAGCGACTACCTGGTCGACCCGAGCGTCGGCGAGCTGGCGGCCAAGGTGGGCCTCTCGACCACGCCGTCGACCGACTTCTACGACGTCGTCATCGTCGGCGGGGGGCCCGCCGGCCTGGGAGCCGCCGTCTATGCCGCGTCGGAGGGCCTACGCACCGTGCTGGTCGAGCGCCAGGCCACCGGTGGCCAGGCGGGCCAGAGCTCCCGGATCGAGAACTACCTGGGATTCCCGGACGGCGTGACGGGCAGCCAGCTCACCGACCGGGCCCGGCGGCAGGCCCACAAGTTCGGCGCCGAGGTCCTGACGACGCGCGATGTCGTGGGCCTCGACGTGCGGGCGTCGTCCCGAGCGGTTCGATTCGCCGACGGCGGCGAGGTCGTGGCCCATGCCGTGCTGCTGGCCACCGGCATCGCGTACCGCCGCCTCGACGTGCCCGGAGCGGAAGGCCTGACCGGGCGGGGGTTGTTCTACGGCTCGGCGGTGACGGAGGCCTCCGCGTGCGCCGGAGACGACATCTTCATCGTCGGCGGTGCCAACTCGGCCGGACAGGCGGCAGTGTTCCTGTCCCGGCATGCCCGCCAGGTCACACTGCTGGTGCGGGCGGACAGCCTCGACAAGTCGATGTCCCACTACCTCATCCGCCAGATCGACGAGATCCCCAACATCGAGGTCCGGGTCACCACCGACGTGGTCGCCCTCCACGGTGACGACCATCTGGAGCAGATCACGGTCTGCAACAGCACGACCGGGAAGCAGGAGACCCGCCCCGCCAGCTACCTGTTCGTGTTCATCGGCGCCGCGCCCCGGACCGAGTGGCTCGAGGGCGTGCTCGACCGCGACCCGCGGGGCTTCGTGCTCACCGGCCCCGACCTGCGCGGCGGCGGACACCGTCCCCATCCTCGAGGTTTCGACCGCGACCCCTACTTCCTCGAGGCCAGCGTGCCCGGCGTGTTCGCGGCCGGCGACGTGCGGGCCAACTCGGTGAAGCGGGTTGCCTCCGCCGTCGGTGAGGGTGCCATGGCCATCCAGCTCGTGCACAGTTACCTGGACCGCTCATGAGCCCCGCTACGCCGAGTGGAGATGACCTCGTGACAATCCTTCCCCGGGGGCTGCGCCCCCGCACCCCATCGTCGCCAGGCTCGCTGGCTTGTCGACCCCACTACCCGTCCACCTCGCGGCGACGAGGCGAGCGGGCTCCAGCCGGGTCGATCGCTCGGTCGACCTGTCAGGAGCTGCGCTCATGACCGAGCCCGAGCAGCTGTCCACCGCGAAACCCGAGCGATTCGGGGCGGGGCAGCACGAGCGGCTGACGCCCGAGGAGCTGCGCACGCTGTTCCTGTTCGAGGAGCTCAGCGACGACCAGTTGGCCTGGCTGGCCGAGCGGGGCCGGATCGTCGAGTACCCGGAGGGTGCGACGATCCACGCCGAGGGCGCCCCGGCGTCGTGCTTCATGGTGCTGCTCTCGGGCACGCTGGCGATGTACAAGCGCGTGCAGGGCGGTGAGCTCGAGCTGTTCCGCACCGACTACTACGGCGCCTACACCGGCGCATTCGACGCCTACGTGCCCGATCGGGACGTGCCCAAGGCGTACCTGAGCACCGGCCGCGCCATGACCCCGTGCCGCCTGTTCGAGATCCCCGCCGCGGACTTCGGCCGGGCGGTGTGGAAGTGGTTCCCGATGGCTGCCCACCTGCTGGAGGGCGCGGCAACCCAGGGGGCCGACGCCAGCAACATCGTCGAGCGGCACGAGCGCCTGGTGGCGCTCGGCTCGGTGACCGCCGGGCTGACCCACGAGCTGAACAACCCCGTGGCGGCCGTCCTGAGGGCCACAGCCACACTGCGGGAACGGCTGGTCAGCATGCGTGGTGAGATCGGCAAGGTGATCCGCAGCGACCTCACTGGCAGCCAGCTCGAGGCCCTCGCCGACCTGTCCGGATGGGCCCTCGACCACCGCAAGGATGCAACGCAGCTGTCGCCGATGGAGTCGTCCGACCGCGAAGACGAGCTCGCCACCTGGCTCGAGGACCACGGCGTGGAGGACAGCTGGGAGGTCGCAGCGACACTGGTCGCAGCCGGCTTGGACGTGGAGTGGGTCAAGCAGGTCGCCAACGTCGTACCGCCTCCGAACCTCGGTCCGGCCCTCGCGTACCCCGTCCGTTCCCTGGAATCCGACGGCCTGCTGGACGAGATCACCGACGCCGCCGGCCGCATATCAGCGCTGCTCTCCTCGGCCAAGCAGTACACCCAGATGGACCGGGCCCCGCTGCAGACGTTCGACGTGCACGAGGGCCTTGACGCCACGCTGACCATGCTCGGCCACAAGCTGGGCGACAGCATCCAGGTGGTCCGGGACTACGACCGATCCCTCCCGCACATCGCCGCCTTCCCCGGCGAGCTGAACCAGGTGTGGACGAACCTCATCGACAATGCCGTGGATGCCATGGAGGGGCACGGCACGCTAACTGTGCGCACCCGTTCCGATCTCGACGATCGCCTGGTCGTGGAGATCGGCGACACCGGACCGGGCGTACCCGACGAGGTCCGCAGCCGGATCTTCGAGCCGTTCTTCACCACCAAGCCGATGGGCAAGGGAACCGGCCTCGGTCTCGACATCGCCTGGCGGATCGTCGTCGGGAGGCACCACGGCGACATCCGACTCGACTCCGAGCCAGGCGACACCAGATTCCAGGTCATCCTTCCCCTGCGAGAACCCGATGCAACCGAGAGCTAATGACGAGATACAGGGTGGCAAACATCCGGTGAACGGTGTAGGAACCATCGCTATGACGCAAGGAATGGTCGCCGATTCACCCAACGTGGGAGCGGCACGACCGTTCGTCGTCGATCTGGCGGATGAGGTGGCGCAGGACCCGGGTCTCACCGGCGGCAAGTCGGCGGCTCTGGCACAGGGCGCGGCCGCCGGGCTCAACGCCCTGCCCGGCGTCGTCCTCACCACGGCCTTCTGCGACGCCGTCGATGGCGGAGCCGACGCCGCCCGCCACGCAGCGGTGAAGGAGGCGTTCGAGCGCGCCGGTGGCGACGAACGGGCGCTCGTGGCCCGCAGCTCCTCGGTCGTCGAGGACACCGCCGAGTCGTCGATGGCCGGCCAGTTCGAGTCGGTGATCGGGATCAACGGGTTCGACGAGTTCGTGACCGCGGTGATGGCGGTCCTCGACTCGCGCGAGCGTGCCGGAGCGGCCGACCAACCGATCGCGGTACTGGTCCAGCCGCTGATCGAGCCCCGGTACGGCGGGGTCATGTTCGGAGTCGATCCGGTATCGGGTCGCACCGACCGCCGGATCGTCAGCGCCGTAGACGGCGGGCCGGAGCCGCTCGTGAGCGGCGAGGTCGACGGCTCCCGCTATGTCCTCGAGCCGACGACCGCCAAGGTCATCGAGTTCGCGGCCAACGACGGTCCCAAGCTCCCGGCCGCCGACCTCCGGCGGCTGATGGCCCTGTCGACGAGCGTCGCCGGGGTCTTTGGTGGCCCGCAGGACGTGGAATGGGCCATCGGCACCGGCAAGGAGCTCTGGCTGCTCCAGTCCCGCCCGGTCACCAGCGAGATTCGCGGTGCGCCGCGGGGGCCCATCTACGGCCCGGGTCCGGTGGCGGAGACCTTCCCCGCCCCCTTGACCGAGCTGGAACGCGACCTCTGGGTGCCCCCGCTGCGGGAGGCCGTGGCCGAGGCCGTGATACTGGCCGGCGCCGCCACGCCGGCCGACGTCAAGGCCAGCCAGGTGGTGGTGTGCGTAGACGGGCACGTGGCGATCGATCTTCGGCTGGCCGGTGAGATCAAGTCGAAGCGGACGATCCTGCACAGGCTGAACCCGGTCCCCGCCGCCCGTGAGCTGCGGGGATCGTGGCGTGTCGGCCGCCTGCGGGGGGCGCTGCCGCGTCTCGCCGAGCACCTCCTCGACCGGACGGACGCCGACCTGGAGGCCGTCCCGCCGCTCAGGGACCTGACGAGCCGACAGCTGATCGCCCTGCTGCATCGCAGCCGCGACATCCTGCGCGCACTCCATGCGCACGAGATCCTCATGGGCATGCTCACCGACACCGGCGGCAACCGCATGACCGGTGCGTCCGTGGCGCTGCGGGTGCTGGCCGAGGCCCGCCAGGACGGCCTGAGCGACAAGGAGATCATCGCCCGGAGCCCATCGGTCCTGGCGCTCACCGGTCCCCGGGTCGCGCCGGAGCCGGAGCTGCCCGAGGAGGCGACGGCCGTCTACACGGCGACCAGCTGCAGTGCCTGCAGCGACAACGGCATCCTGCGCGAGGCGCTACGGCTGCGGGTGCGCTGGGTCCAGGAGGTGTCCGGCCGAGCCGCCTGGGAGCTGGGCGAGCGGCTGGCCGCCGCCGGTGACCTGACCGAGCCCGAGCTCATCCGCCACATGACCCTCGAGCACGTCGAGGCCGTGGCCACCAAGCGCGCGGTGGTCGTGCCGGCCTTGGTGTTGAGCCACGACCACGACTTCGGTGCGCCGCTCCCCGCCTGGTTCCAGCTGTCCGACCTCGGCAGGCCGATCCGGACGCAATGTGCCTCCGAGGTGGGTGGCGGCACGGGCGCCGGCGGCGGAGTTGGCACCGGGCCCGTCACGTACGACCACGACGATCCCCCTACGGGCTCGGTGCTCGTCACCACCACGCTGTCACCCGGGCTGGGGCCGCTGTTGTCTCGGCTCAAGGGCATCGTGGCCGAGACGGGATCGGTCCTGTCGCACCTCGCCATCCTGGCCCGGGAGGCCGGGGTGCCCACGGTCGTCGGCTACGCGGGGGCAACCGAGGACCTACCCGAGGGTGCCATCGTGCTCGTCGACGGCGACAGCGGACGGGTGACGATCCAGGAACGGACCGGGGCCGAGGATGCGCCGGAGACCCCGCCGAGCGGCGGCGGCGAAGCCGAGGCAAAGGACACCGCGTCGTGAAGATCATCGGCTGGCTGGCCGGCATCGCGACGCTGCTCGGGGGCGTCCTGTACATGGTCGTGTCGCTCAACCGCTGGGAGTGGAACCGGGCACTCTTCTTCGGGTTGATCGTCCTCATCGCGGAGGTCGGCCTCGCCACGGGACTCGTGCTCCGGCGTCTCGCCCGCCTCGAGTACCGGGCCACCCGGATCGACCCGGCCGTGGCCCAGATCCTGCACGAGGCCCGGCAGCCGTCGCCCGATCGCTTTGCCTGGCTGCGCGAGCAGTCCCGCGACCTGAACGTGTTCATTACCTTCGTGGTCGCGGGCGGCGTGCTCCTCTCGGGCATGGCCTGGGTCGTCGACAAGCTCGCCTCGAAGTCCACGTCGCCGGTGGGCGAGGAGCGGCTCGGCCGCCAGCTCGACCCGATCAGCTATCCCTCCGGCGGGCTGCTGCTCGACGACATCACGGTCCTGGCGCAGGAGGTTCCCGGCGCCAACGACGACCAGATCCGTCAGCTGCTGCGCCGCGGCGGCCGCCCGTCATGACGCCGTGAGGAAGCTCACGCCGCTGCGGCTCCTCCTCGGGGCCGTCGGGCTGGCGATCGGCATCGTCGGGATCCTGGCCCTGCGTGAGGCCACGCTCTCGACCCATGAACCGGTCGCGGCCGCGCAGACCGAGCTCGTGATGTCGGCCGACACCAAGGGAGCCGAGCAGAACCAGACACTTCCCGAGATGGTCGAGGCACAGCTGGAGACGTGCCGGCTCGAGGTCGCGTCCGACGTGGACGGTCCCATCGAGTCCATAGGCGACGGACACTTCCGTGCCGTGCTCACCCCGGCGCTGGACGAGACGAACCGCCGCCAGTTCCGGGGCTGCATGGAGGACTGGCTGATCGACCACGTCCGGATCAACGTGACCGAGATGGCCAACGCCGGCTGACGCCATCGTTGGCCCGGCCCGACAAGTCAAGCGAAGGGCTGGGGCACGTTCACGAGGAACACGAGGACCAGCTGCTGGAACTCGGCGAAGCCCAGTCCGAGCAGCCGTCTGTTCGCCCACGGTGACTGGGCCCAGCGCATTCATGGACGACTGTCCGGTCCTGGGTTATGAAACCTCCCCCGCGGTGGGCGCCTTCTTCGCCAGCGGCACCTTGTAGAGGCGCGCCCAGTTCTCGCCCACGATGCGGACCTTGGCGTCGTGCGGCAGGGACAAGCGCTCCAGTTCCTCGACGGCGTGGGGGTACTGGGAGTCGCCGTGCGGGTAGTCGGTCGAAAACACCAGGTTGTCGGCGCCGAACCAGTCGACGTAGTGGATCGCCGTCGCCTCGTCGGCCTCCAGCGAGATGTAGCAGTTGCGTCGGAAGTACTCGGACGGCTTCATGCTGAGGTCGGTGGCCTCGTACCAGCCCGTCCACTCGTAGTGCTCGTCGAGCCGGTGCAACAGCCACGGGGCCCACGAGCAGTTGCCCTCGAGGAGCGCCACTCGCAGGTTGGGAAATCGCTCGAGCACGCCACCGGCGCACATGCACACGGTGACGAACTGCATGGCGAGCGGCTGGTTGAAGGTGTGCCACATCATCAGCCGGTCCAGCACTTCCAGTGAGAAGTCGGGACGGAGGTAGGTCTGGCCGCCGCCGTGGAAGGCCGCCGGGACGTCGAGCCGCTCGATCTCGGCCCATAGGGGGTCGTAGGCGGGGTGGTGCCAGGGGCGGCGATTGACGCAGCCCGGCGCCAGGAAGATGGCCCTGAACCCCAGCTCCTCGACGCAGCGGCGGGCCTCGGCGACGGCCCCGTCGACGTCATGGGGGGCGACCATGGCGGCGCCGTACATGCGATCGGGGGCGTGGCCACAGAACTCGGCCAGCCAGTCGTTGTAGGCCCGTGCGATCGCGCTGGCGTACTCGGGCTCGAGCCCGTCGGGCCCGATCATGTCGACCGAGTCGAGGCCGAGGACGAACAGGCCCCGCGACGGGAACAGCACGGCCAGGTCCAGCCCCTCGGCATCCATGGCCTCGATCTGCGACGCCGGATCCCAGCCCCGCGCCTCGGCGCCGGCATAGACGCTGTCGTGCTCCGGTCGCCACCCGGACCTGCGCCCCTCCTGGCGAACCGGTCGCACCCGGCCCAGGCGGAGCACCGTGTGGTTCTTGACCCGCACCCGCATGTCGCGGGGGATCTCCGTCAACCCGATGGGCGCGGCATGGCCGTAGGCCGGGTCGATGTAGCGCTGCCACAGGTCCGGCGGCTCCATGACATGCAGGTCGCTGTCGGCGATGACGTTGTCCTTCAGGGAACCGGGCTCGCCAGCACCTTCTTGAAGATGTTCCCGGCCCATGCCTCATTGCTCCTTCGACGACTCGGTGTCGTCCGTGCCCAGCGCTTCGGCCGCAATCCGGAGGGCCTCGTTGGCCGCGGGCACCCCGGCGTAGACCGCCGTCTGCATGAGCACCTCCACCAACTCCTCGCGGCTGAGGCCGACATTGAGGGCGCCGGTCAGATGGGCGCGCAGCTCCTCGGTCCGGCCGAGGGCGGCGAGCTGGGCCACCGTCACCAGGCTGCGGTCGCGGATGGGCAAGCCCGGCCGGGACCAGATCATCCCGAACGCCGATTCCGCCACGTAGCGGAAGAAGTCCGGGGCCAGCCGGGCCGCAGGGAAGCGACCCCCGCCCGCCCGCATCTGCGGCCACAGGCGTTCCTGG
The DNA here is from genome assembly GCA_963717085.1 of uncultured bacterium. Taxonomy (GTDB): domain Bacteria; phylum Actinomycetota; class Acidimicrobiia; order Acidimicrobiales; family VFJN01; genus DASQUK01. The sequence goes on along the minus strand of CAVQVM010000019.1, from coordinate 429,539 downwards.
ATCTCCCGACCCGTCTCCAACAGCTCGTCCCCCATGTGGTCTCCCCTCGTCGCTCGGCCCGTCGGGCGGGTCGGTACGCGTCAAATTGTCTCCCGCTCTTGGCGCTTCGCGCCGGGCCGCTCGGGCTTCGACGCGTTTTCCCGCTCCACGGCCGCTCGGGCCGGGCCCTCCCGTCCGGTCGGGCTCAGTCGGCCTGGAACAGGCACACCGTGCAGACGCTGCCGCCGCCGACCAGGTGCGCCAGCGCGGTCCTCGCGTTCGCGACCTGGCGGTCCCCGGCGTCGCCGCGTAGCTGCTGGACGATCTCGTGGACCATCGCCAACCCCGTCGGCCCACCGGGATGGCCTCGGGCGATCAGGCCCCCGTCGGTGTTGAACGGGATCGAGCCGCCGAGGCCGGTGACGCCCTCGTCGACCAGACGCTCACCCTCGCCCTCGGGGCAGAACCCGAGCAGCTCGTAGTACTCCAGCTCCTCGTTGGCGAACGCGTCGTGGCACAGCGCCAGGTCGATGTCGCCCGGGCCGAACCCGGCGTCGCCGTAGGCGGCGCGGGCGGTGTCACGGGTCATGGTCGGAGGACCGACCACGGGGCCGAGAAAGGTGTGCCCGGGGGCGTAGGTCTCGGTCCGCAACGCCGACGCCACGGGCCGCACCAGCCGGCGCCCGTCGCCGCGGGCGCGCACGCGGTCGACCGAGGCCACGATCGCGCACGCAGCACCGTCGTCGGCCGGACAGGCCATCATCGCGGTCAGGGGCTCGGCCACCATTTGCGAGCCCAGCACCTCGTCGGGTGTGACGCGATGGTCGGGTCGGCGATCGCTCCACGGGCAGAGCGCGCCGTGGTTCCAGTTCTTGGCGGCGATGGCGGCGAAGTGCTCGGGTCTCGTGCCGTGATCGTGCATCCGCCGCTGAGCCCACAGGGCGAAGTAGGCCGCGGGGAGGATCGTCGAGTCGATCTGGTCTCGCCCGGCGCCCCGCCCCGATCCGCTGCCGCGCGCCATGTCGGTCATCTTGTCGAATGCCAGGGCCAGCGCCACCTCGGCGCGTCCCGACGCCACCGCCCACGCCGCCTCCCGGAACGCCACCAAGCCCGTGGCCGAGGCGTTCTCGACGTGGGTCACGGGCAACCCGGTGAGCCCCAGCTCCTTGACCGCCTTGATGCCGAGCAACGACGCCGGCTGGATGTAGCCCACGAACGCCTCGTCGACGTCGGCCAGGGACATGCCGGCGTCGTGCAGGGCCGCCAGCGCCGCGTCGCGGGCGAGGGCGGGTCCGCTTCGGTCGGGGTACTTGCCGAAGCGGACCATCCCGACGCCCGCCACCGCCACATCGTCGATCCTCACGCCCCGTCCCTCCCGGCCGCGTCACCGCCGGACCCGACCGGGCGGAACCGAAAGATCACGACCTCGTTGCCGTCCGCGTCCTCGCCCAGCGTCTCGAGGTCGAGCTCGACCTCCATGCCGATGTCGAAGTCGTCGCTCTCGCCCAGGAGGATCCCCTGGACCCGCGGGCCCTCGGGCAGGTCGACCTGCGCCACCCCGTAGGACCCCACCTTGCGATCCCGCTTGGCGAAGAGAGGCACGTGGACGTAGGTCCAGGTGTGGATGTGACCACGCGGGCCGAGCATGACGTCGACGCAGCCCTCGGTTAGGCACCGGGCACACACGACGCGCCGGGGGAAGAAGTGCTCGCCGCACGCCGGACACCGGCTTCCGAGCAGGCGCGGCGCCTCGCCGGGCTCCTCGGGGATGGTGAAGTAGCCGTCCTCGATCGGCCGGCGGGTCGGTCGGCGGACCACAGGCTGCTCCTAACAGTCGTGTCAAGTCGCGCGGGGATCGGGCTACGCTCCGGCTCGCTCGTCTCGAGGTGAGGGGAGAGCCCATGGAGCAGGTCGGGGTGATCGGACTCGGCAACATCGGCGGGGCGATCGCCGCCAACCTGGTCGCCGACGGCCACCGCGTCACGGTGAGCGACGTGGATCCCAACCGTGCCAGCGCCGTCGCTGGCGCCGAGGCGGTCGCCGATGCGGCGGCGGTGGCCGCCGCGAGCGAGATCACGATCACGTCGTTGCCCACCCCGGACGCGGTCGCCGGCGTCGCCGACCAGTGGGTCGGCGCCGCGGCTGCGGGCGCCATCCTCCTCGACATCTCGACTTCCTCGCCGGCGACCAACCGCGAGCTCGCCGCCAGGCTCCGAGACAGTGGGCACCACTTCGTGGAGGCACCGCTGACCGGTGGCGCGATCGGCGCCCAGAACAGGTCGCTCGTCTTCATGGTCGGCGGCGACGACGAGCCCGTGGCCCGCTGCACGCCGCTCCTCGACAAGCTCGGGCGCGCCACGTTCCACCTGGGGCCGGTCGGGTCCGGCACCACGATGAAGCTGGCCAACAGCCTGCTGGCGTTCACCTGCATCTGGGTGTCGCTGGAGGCGTTGTCGCTCGCGGCCGCTGCCGATCTCGACCTCCGCACCGCCATCGACGTCGTCCGCACCGGGGGCGCATCCAACTTCTTCATGGACCGCCAGGTCGACGGGATCGACACGCGTGGCCGCCCCCCGCAGTTCTCGCTGACGCTGGCGGCGAAGGACGCCCGCCTGATCGAGGATCTGGCGTCGGCCTCCGGCGTGCCGGCACCGGTCGCGGGAGCGATCCGCCAGGTCTTCGCCGACGCCGTGGAGCGCGGCCTCGGCGAACGCGACTGGAGCGACCTGGTGCTGGCGGCCGAGGCGCGGACGGGACTGCAGCTCACGCTCGGCCCCCCGCCGGACGCCGGCGAGGGCGCCGCATGAACGACGGTTCCGGTCTCGACGCTGCCCGCCTGCATCCCGCGGCCCACGCCGCAGACGACCCGGACCGCGTGGCGCTGGTGATGTCCGCCAGCGGCGAGACCCGCACCTACCGCGAGCTCGACGAGGCGTCGAGCCGCCTGGCCCTCGTGCTGCGCGATCGCGGGCTGCGGCCGGGCGACCACCTGGCGGTGATGCTCGACAACGAGCCCGTCTTCTTCGAGGCCGTCTGGGCGGGACTGCGGGCCGGTCTCTACGTCACGCCGATCAACTGGCACCTCACCGCCGCCGAGGCCGGCTACATCGTGGGCGATTGCGGCGCCACCGCCCTCGTGACCTCGGCCCAACTCAAGGACACGGTGCGCGAGCTCGGCGACAACCTGGCGGGGGTCACCACCCGGCTGGCGGTCGGCGGAGCGCTCGAGGGGTTCGAGCCCTACGAGGAGGTGGTGGCGGTGCCGGCGCTCGACGCCGTGCCCGACGAGTGCGAGGGCTCGTGGATGTTCTACTCATCGGGCACCACCGGCCGCCCCAAGGGGATCGTGCCGCCGGCGATCGGGGGCCGGCTGGGGGCGCCGGCGCCGTTCACCACGCTGCTGACCGGGCTCTTCGGGTTCACCCGCGAGACCGTGTACCTCAGCCCGGCGCCGCTCTACCACGCCGCGCCCGCCGGCTGGACCACCATGACGCAGCGGCTGGGCGGGACGGCGGTCGTGATGGAGCGCTTCGACCCGATCGAGTTCCTGGCCCAGATCGAGCGCCACCGTGTCACCCACACGCAGGTCGTACCCACCCACCTGGTCCGCCTGCTGAAGCTGCCCGAGCGGGATCGGACCCACTTCGACCTGTCCAGCCTGCAGCTGCTGGTGCACGCGGCCGCGCCCTGCCCGGTCGAAGTGAAGCAAGCCGCCCTCGAATGGCTCGGCCCGGTCATCCACGAGTTCTACTCGGGCAGCGAGGGCAGCGGGTTCTGCTACATCGGGCCCGACGACTGGGTCGCGCACCCGGGGTCGGTCGGCCGGTCGCTGATGGGCGGCGTCCACATCCTGGACGACGACGGGGAGGAGCTGCCGGCCGGCGAGACCGGCCACGTGTGGTTCGAGACGCCTCACCGCTTCGAGTACCACCGCGACCCGGAGAAGACGGCGTCGGCGTGGAACGACCGGGGCTGGAGCACGCTCGGCGACATCGGCTGGGTCGACGACGACGGTTACCTGTACCTCACGGACCGGGCCTCGAACATGATCATCTCCGGCGGGGTCAACATCTATCCCCGCGAGATCGAGGACCTGCTCGTGATGCATCCCGCCGTCGCCGACGTGGCCGTGCTCGGGACCCCCGACCCCGACTGGGGCGAGCAGGTCACGGCGTTCGTGCAGCCGATGCCGGGCATCGAAGCGAGCGACGCCCTCGCCGACGAGCTGATCGGGTTCTGCCGCGAGCGGCTGTCGCACTTCAAGTGCCCCCGCACGGTGCGCTTCGTCGACGAGCTGCCGCGCCTGCCCACCGGCAAGCTCCTCAAGCGCATGCTCGTGTGAGTGGCCCGGAAGGTCCGGCGGCCGCGGCGGCACCGTTCCGGCGTTCGGATGTGACGGAAACCGGCGCTTCCGGACGCAGGTTCGCCGGGGTGACTCAGGGGAACAGGCCGCGGGCGGCGATGGCGGCCGCCACCCGCTCGACCGCCACCACGTGGGCGGCGGTGCGCATGCCGACGTCCAGGGTCTGGGCCCGGGCCCACACCGCGGTGAAGGCGGCATCCATCCGCTGCCGCAGGCGCTCGGCCACCACCTGCTCCTCCCAGGGATAGCCCTGGAGGGCCTGGGCCCACTCGAAGTAGCTGGCCGTCACGCCCCCGGCGTTGGCCAGGATGTCGGGCACCACGACGATGCCCCGCTCGTCGAGGACGGACTGGGCGTCGATCGTGGTGGGCCCGTTCGCGGCCTCGACGACCACATCGGCCGTAATCCGCTTGGCCACCACCGTGTCGATGCATCCTCCCAGCGCCGCGGGCACCAGGAGCTCGCACTCGACGTCCCACAGGGCGTCGCCGGCGATGCTCTCGCCCCCGGCGAAGCCCACCACGGAGCCGGTCTCGGCCACGTGGTCGGACAGCCCCTTGATGTCGAGGCCGCCCTCGTTGATCACGGCGCCGCCGATGTCGCTCACCGCCACGACCCGCATGCCGGCGGACGTGAGCAGGAATGCCAGCGGCGCACCCACCTTGCCGAAGCCCTGGACGACGGCCCGGCTGCCGACCATCGGGAGCTCGAGCTCCCGAAACGCCGCCCGGGCGCAGGTCACGCATCCCGTCGAGGTGGCGCCGGTGTGGCCTCGGGAACCACCAATCGACAGCGGCTTGCCGGTCACCGACGCCGCGAGGTTCTTGCCCGAGACCATCGACAGCGTGTCCACCAGCCAGGCCATCACCCGGCTGTCGGTGTTGACGTCGGGCGCAGGGATGTCGGTCTCCGGGCCGAGCAGCGGGCTGATCTCGTAGGCGAAGCGCCGGGTCAGCCGCTCGAGCTCGCCGGCCGACAGCACCCGGGGGTCGCAGCGCACGCCGCCCTTCGCGCCGCCGAACGGCAGGTCGAGCACCGCCGTCTTGAACGTCATCATCGCCGCCAGCGCCTTCACCTCGTCGGCGTCGAGGTCGGGATGGAAGCGGATCCCGCCCTTGCCGGGCCCGCGGGTCGTGTCGTGGTGGACCCGCCAGCCGGTGAAGACCTCGACCGATCCGTCGTCGAGGCGCACCGGGATCGAGACCTCGAGCGTGCGCCGGGGAGTGCGCAGCATCCGGTGCACGTCGGCATCGAGCTTGGCCAACTCGGCGGCCTCGTCCAGTCGCTCGAGCACCGCCTGCCAGGCACTTTGACTCATTGGATCTCCTTCGCCGGCCGACGCCGTTGGCGACCGACGCTCTCCGGGCTCGTCCCGGAATGATTCGGAGTCGACGCTACTGCCGTGTGTCGCTTTCTGTGGCCCCGGGGCCAGCGGCCGGCTCGGCGGCGGATTCGGCGGCAGGTTCGGCGGCGGTGGCACCGTCGTCGGCGTGATCATCGCCTGCGGCGCCGTTGGTGGGCGAGACGTCACCGCCGGTGGCTTCCTCGCCAGGCGGGCCGGAAACGGCCGAAGCCGAGCCCGGATCGTCCGCGGGCGGATAGTAGATGTAGAGGCCCCGAATGACGTCGAGCAACTGGTCCCCAGCCCAGCCGTCGGCCAGGGCGACGGTGATGACGCTGCTGTTGACGTGGACCCGGGTGACGCCACCGGTCGCGAACAGGCGGCGGGCCAGCTCATCGACGGCCCGGTTGTCGACGATGTCCTCGGCGGACGCGTAGCGCTCGTGCCCCATGCCGGTCAGCGAGCGGTTGATCTCGAAGCGGGCGATGCCGGGTGTCCGCGACGGCTTCTCGACGACGTTGATGGGCTGGCCCATGGCGGGCGGCATGATATCCGTGCCGTCCGCGGCCACCGGAAACCCGACGACCCCGTGCCCCTCGCACAAAGGAGTGTGATGGCTACCGAGACCATCGAGGTCAGCGGCCACATCGTCGATTCGCTGCTCCTGGCCAAGATCCTCGACACGATCCTGGACGCCGGCTGCGACTACGAGATCGCGGAGTTCGACATCGGCAAGACCAGCCTCGACACGAGCCGGGCCCGCATCGAGGTCAGCGGGGACGACGACCTGTTGGGACCGCTGCTCGACTCGCTGCAGATGCACGGTGCCAACCGAGTGGGCCAGTCGGACGCCCGCCTGGTGCCGGCGGAGGTGGACGGCGTGCTGCCCGCCGGCTTCTACTCCACGACCAACCTCGCCACCGAGGTGCGGGTCGACGGACGGTGGCTGGCGGTCGAGAACCCTGAGATGGACTGTGCGTTGGTGGTCCGCGGCGGCCACGCCCGCACCGCACCCATGCACCGGGTGGCGGCCGGCGACCCCGTAGTGGTGGGCAGCGACGGCGTGCGGGTGCAGGCGCCGGCGCACGCCCGCGACACCCAGGTGTTCGAGTTCATGGCCTCGGAGGTGTCGTCAGAGAAGCCCAAGGCGCTGCTCGTCGCCAGGGTGGCCGACCGCCTGCGGGCCGCACGCGATCGGGGCGGGAAGATCCTGGTCGTCTGCGGCCCGGCCGTGGTGCACACGGGTGGCGCGCCCGACCTGGCCCGGCTCGTGTCCGCGGGCTGGGTCGACGTGCTCTTCGCCGGGAACGGGTTCGCCGCCCACGACATCGAGGCCAACGTGCTGGGCACGTCGCTGGGCGTGTCCGTGGTGGAGGGCGTGCCGACCGAGGGTGGCCACGCCAACCACATCCGGGTCATCAACGAGGTCCGGCGCCACGGCTCCATCCGCGCCGCCGTCGATGCCGGGTTCGTCACCGGGGGCGTGATGCACGCATGCGTCAAGGCCGGGGTGCCGTTCGTGCTGGGCGGGTCGATCCGGGACGACGGCCCGCTCCCCGACGTCATCTCCGACACCGTCGCGGCCGCCGACGCTCTGCGCGAGCACATTCCGGGCGTGACGGCCGCCCTCATGCTGGCCTCGACGCTGCATGCGATCGCGACCGGGAACTGCCTGCCGGCTGGCGTCGAGACGTTCTGTGTCGACATCAACCAGGCCGTGGTCACCAAGCTGGCCGACAGGGGCAGCCATCAGGCGCTCGGGGTCGTGACCGACGTGGGCCTGTTCGTCCGCCAGCTCGTCGACCACCTGCTCGGGCCCCGGTGAGGCGGCGATGACGGAGCCCGTCGGTGACCTGCGGTGGGGACGCCGCTACCTCATGTGCCCGCCCCGGCACTTCGGGGTCCTCTACGAGATCAACCCGTGGATGAGCCGCGAGGTTTCGGTGGACCCCGACCAGGCCCTGGCCCAATGGGAGGGGCTGGTGGCGACGCTAGAGGCCGCCGGCGCCGAGGTGGTGGTGATGGAGCCCGAGGCCGACGTGCCGGACCTGGTGTTCACCGCCAACGCCGGCGTGGTCAACGGCGGCCAGTTCGTGCCCAGCCACTTCCGCCATCCCGAGCGGCGGCCGGAGACGCCGATCAACGCCGGCTGGTTCGCCAAGCGTGGCTGGCGGGTCGACCACCTCCCTGCCGAGCTCGACCACGAGGGCGCCGGCGACGCGCTGCCGTTCACCCCCGACGACGGGCGGACCGTGCTGCTCTCGGGGTACTCGTTCCGCTCCGACGCCGGTGCCGCCACCGAGCTGTCGACGCTGCTGAAGTGCCCGGTCCGCCCCATCCAGCTCGTCGATCCGCGCCTGTACCACGTGGATCTCACCTTCTGCCCGCTCGACTCGCGGCGCGCCATCGTGGCGCCGCTCGGCTGGGATGCCTACGGCCGCAAGGTGGTCGAGGCCCTGGTGCCCGAGCCCCTGGTGCTCAGCGACGACGAGACCCTGTCGTTCTGCGCCAACTCGGTGGTCGTCGGCACCACCATCGTCATGCCGGCGGTGCCGCCCCGGGTGGGGCGCCAGCTCGAGGCCTGGGGGTTCACCGTCGTCAGCTGCCAGATCGACGAGTTCCTCAAGGCCGGCGGCGGCTGCCGTTGCCTGACGCTGGCGCTGGACGTACGGGTCAGCCCCGACGCTCCGCCGGCACCGGAGCCGGCGTAGCCGGGCGCGCGGCCTCGCGCCGCGTCTCCCGGCGCGTCTCCCGCCAGGCCAGCACCGCCAGCACGATCGACACCACGGCCAGAACCGTGTGGACGACCTTGAACCCGAGATCGTGGTCGGCCGCGAGGATGCCGATGCCGCGCACGACCCAGACTGCGATGGTCCATGCGGCCAGAGCCCCCACGGCGACGACCGTGGCCTGTCCCAGCCGCCGCCACAGCGCCACCGCGGCGGCGATCGCCAGGACGGTGAAGCTCACGGCCAGCAGGGTCCGTCCCCAGCGCTCCCCGGTGTCGAGGTCGGCATCGCGCCAGATGTTGGCGATGCGGGTGGTCCAGACGAGGAACGTCCACGCGACGAGCGCGGCGGCGGCCCGATGGCGTCGCATCGCGCCGAGGGTAGGGGCGGGAGCGATCCCACCACCAACGGGGCCGGTCAGGCGGGCGGCGAGCCGCCCATCCCCTCCGTGGGCTCGTACTCGTCGGGGTCTTCGTCTTCGGGGAGCAGGTCATCGTCGTCGGCCTGCTTGCGCGCCTCGTCGATGTGCTTCCCCACCTCGTCGAGCCGCTCCTGCATCTCCTCGGGGTCGGGCATGTCGGCCACTTACCCGGGCGAGCCGCGCCTCAATCGAAGGCCCCCTCGGCGTCGCAGTCGAACAATGTCCCCTGAGGATCGGGTCGCACGAACCGGACGACGCCGCTGTAGGGCAGGCCCTCCATGAAGACCCAGCTCCGGCGGTGGATGGCCGAGGGGCCCAACCCCCGCAGGACGGCCTTGTGGCGGGGGCAGGGGTAGCCCTTGTTGTCGTCGAACCACCACCAGGGATAGTGGTCGGCCTCGGCCTGCATGATCCGGTCGCGCGTCACCTTGGCCAGGATCGAGGCCGCGGCGATCGACAGGCAGCGCGAGTCGCCGCGCACGATCCGCCGGGTGATGCCGCCACCGACGAAGTCCCACTTCCCGTCGAGCAGGACCCGCCCCGGTGTCACGCCCAGCCCCTCGAGTGCCCGCCGGGCCGCCAGCCGCTGGGCCTCGCTCATCCCCAACTCGTCGCACTCATCGGGCGAGGCGTGCCCGACGGCCCACGCCGAACACCAGCCGCCGATGCGGTCGAACAGTGCCTCGCGCTCGTGGGCCAGCAGCTGCTTGGAGTCACGGATCTTGTAGACGCGCCGACCGCGGGGCAGCACCGCGGCACCGACGCTGAGGGGACCGGCCCACGCGCCCCGGCCGACCTCGTCCATGCCGACGACGACCTCGTGGCCGGCCTCCCACAGCTCGCGTTCGAGCGTGAGCGACGGCGACCGCCCCTGTAGCGCCTTGCGAAGCATCGGTGCCGTCGCGGTGGCCATCGCGGGCGACACTACTGGACCCTCCTGGCGCCGCACGGCCGTCCCCTCCGTCACTGCAGCTTGGCGATGTTGGGTGCCTCGTCGGCCTCCGGCTCCGTGCCCAGAAAGGCGTCGATCATCTCATCGGCCAGTGCCGGCGAGGTGAGCCGCAGGCCGAGGGCCAGCACGTTGGCGGCGTTCCAGCGGCGGGCGCCGGCCGCCGTCTCCGGGTCCGTGCACAGCGCCGCCCGCACCCCGGGCACCTTGTTGGCGGCCATGGACACCCCGGTTCCGGTCCAGCAGCAGACCACACCCCGGTCGGCACGGCCCTCGACGACCGCTCGGCCCACGCCCAGGCCGACGTCGGGCCACGGCTCCCCCTCGCCCACCACGACGACCTCGTGACCCCGCTCCGACAGCGCGCGCTTGATCCCGTCGGTCAGATCCGTTGGCTCGTCGGTTCCGAAGGCGATCCGCACCCGGGCAAGGGTAGTGAGGGTGTGCGCCACTCCACTGGGGACAAGGGGCGGCGCCGCGCGCTAGACCGACCACATGCGGCGCTACCGGGTCACCGATGGCAAGGACTTCACGCTGGCCAAGTGGGACCCGGCGGACACCGCCGGATTCGAGGGCGGCAAGTCCGACGGACGCGCCAAGCTCGCCGAGCTGACCGCCCATCTCGACGACCTGCAGGAGAAGTTCTACGCCGACGGCCGCCACAAGCTGCTGGTGGTGCTCCAGGGGACCGACACATCGGGCAAGGGCGGGGCCCTCCGCAAGGCGTTCGAAGGCCTCGATCCCGCCGGCGTGCAGGTGGCGTCGTTCAAGGCGCCCACCGAGGCGGAGCTGGCCCACGACTTCCTGTGGCGCGTCCACCCGCACGTTCCCGCCAAGGGGCAGATTGCGATCTTCGACCGCAGCCATTACGAGGACGTGCTCATCGTCAGGGTCCACGACCTGGTGCCGCGGGCGCGCTGGAAGGCCCGCTACACCCACATCCGCAACTTCGAGAAGATGCTGGCGGACGAGGGCACGATCATCCTCAAGTTCTTCCTGCACATCTCCAAGGACGAGCAGGCCGAGCGCCTCCGGGCCCGCCTCGAGGACCCAACCAAGAACTGGAAGTTCCGCACGAGCGACCTCGACGAGCGCGCGCGCTGGGACGACTACCAGGACGCGTACGAGGAGATGGTGCGGCGCACCGCGGCCAAGCACGCGCCGTGGATCGTGGTGCCCGCCAACCGCAAGTGGTACCGCGACCTGGTGATCAGCCACACCCTCATCGACACCCTCGAGGGGCTCGACCTGCGGTATCCCGAGCCGGCCGAGGACCTCTCGGGCATCGTCATCGAGTGAGGCCACCGCAGGGCCGAGCCCGCGGCCCCTGAGGCGCCACGGGTTCAGGCTGGGGTCAGGGTCCACCTGTTACGGCCTCAATGGGGCCCGCTGTCGCCGGGCTCGCCCACCTACTGGTCGAGACATCAGGTCCGGGAGGCACCACCGAACAGACGCCCTTCGGCTTCTACCACGAGAACTGACCCGACACCGGGCTCACTCCCTCGCCGGCGACGCGCGGTGTTCGCCCCGGCGAGCAACAGGTCAGCCGGCCTGGTGGTCGCCGCGAACGGGAACGCATCGGGCTTCAGCTCGCCGCCGTGGGCTCACCTGATGTCGAGCGACCGGCACCGATCCGCAGTTATGCGGCTAGTGGCGTTCGACCATTGTGGGATGCGTCGGCTGGTAGAGCCCCACGTCGCCGCCTCCAGGAAGCCGGATCATCGTCACTGACCCCCAGCGCGCGTTCTCGATGGCCGAGCACTGGACACCGATCTCCGCGAGTCGGCGCATCTCGACCTCGAGGTCATCGCACATGAAGTACAGCTGCGCGCCTCCCACATCTGACGGGTGCACCGCAGCCTCAGCAGGTGGCAGGTCAAAGATCAACCAGCCGCCGCCCGCGTCGAGATGTTCGAGTCCAAAAACGCGGTCGAGAAAGGCGCGGTCGGCGTCCGCGTCCGTGCTGAAGAGGACGACATGGGAACCGAAGATCATCGGTCGAGTCTGCTTCCCATGCATACGTCCGTCGAGTCCCGAGCGATCCCTCTTTGTTCGTCAAGGGGTTCGGCGGTGGTGCATGGGCGCGCGGGCACCTACGCGCACGTGATCCGCAGCGACGAAGACAAGGTCCGTGCCGTGGTCGACGAGACGTTGGGCCAAACTGCTGAGGACTGGCTGAGGACCGAAGGGGTCTCATGACCACACCCACCGATGCCGTTTCCGCAGGTCAGGGGGCACGTAGGCGGGTCCACGTCGTCCCGCACACCCACTGGGATCGGGAGTGGTACCGGTCGTTCCAGTCCTTCCGGCTGCGGTTGGTCGACCTGCTGGACCGCTTGATCCCGCAGATGGAGAGTGACCCGGCGTACGCCCGGTTCCTGCTGGACGGACAGCTGGCGGTGGTCGACGACTACCTGGCGATGCGGCCGGAGGCCGAGGAGCCGCTCCGGCGGCTGGTCGGCAGCGGCCGGATCTCGATCGGGCCGTGGTACACGCTCCCCGACGAGTTCCTGGTGTCGGGCGAGACCCTCGTCCGCAACCTGCAGCGGGGCCTGAGGGTGGCCGACCGGTTCGGCGGCGCCATGGCGGTCGGCTACCTGCCCGACATGTTCGGCCACGTCGCGCAGATGCCCCAGGTCCTGGCCGGCTTCGGCTTCGAGCACGCCGTCGTGTGGCGGGGTGTGCCCGCGGCCATCGACCGCAGCGGGTTCTGGTGGCAGGCACCCGACGGCTCTGCCGTCCGGGCCGAGTACCTGCCCCAGGGTTACGGGAACGGTTCGGCGCTGCCCGACGACGCCAAGGCCTTCGTCGCCGCCCTCGACGGGTTCGGACGTCAGTGGGGGGACCTGCTCATCGGGCCGCTGCTGTGGATGAACGGCACCGATCACCAGATGCCCCAGCCGTGGCTGGGACGGGTGGTGGCCGAGGCCAACGCACTCCAGGACGAGCTCGACCTGCGGATCGTCTCGCTGCCCGAACACCTTGCAACGGTCGCCACCGAGGGCCTGCCCACATGGCGGGGCGAGCTCCGCGCCGGCGCGCGCGCCAACCTGCTCATGGGCGTGACGTCGAACCGGGTCGACGTCCGCCAGGCGGCCGCCCGTGCCGAGCGGGCGGCCGAGCGTCTGGCGGAGCCGCTGTCGGCGCTGTTCCTCCCCGCGGATCGTTGGCCGACGGCCCTGCTCGACGAGGCCTGGCGTGACCTGATCCTCAACTCCGCCCACGACTCGGTGTGCGCCTGCTCGATCGACGAGGTCGGCGACGCCGTGCTCCACCGCTACGCCGAGGCCGCCGACATCGCCGATGGGCTGGCCGACCGGGCGCTCGCCCACCTGGCCGCCCGGGTGCGGCACGACGGTCCGCTGATCGTCAACCCCACGTCCCGCCCTCGCGGCGGCCTGGTCCGGCTCGCCCTCGCCGGCGCCGACGCGCCGCCGGGCACCCAGGTTCTCCGGGCGCAGCCCGCCGAGGCGGTGCTGCTGGAGGGACCAGCGGAACTGGTCGTCCCGGCGGCCGAGGAGCTGGAGTGGATGCGCACGATCACGGGGTTCAGTCTCGAGTCGGCGAACGGCGAGGTGCTGGTCTCCGCCCACCGCCAGGGGACGGGCTCACTGGTGTCGCCGGACACCCGCGTCGCCCTCGCGGCCCTGGCCGAGGTGGGACCCGTCCGGTTGCGCGTCCGCCGTCCGGCGCAGGTCACGGTGTTGGCGCACGTCGGTGACGTGGCGGGATTCGGCTGGAAGGGCTGGACCGCCGACGGCGCGAGCGCCTTGGTCGAGGCCGTCTCCGTCGAGGGCACGGCGGGCGGTAGGCCGACGCTGGCGAATGGCCTGGTGACGGTCACCGTCGACGCGACCGACGGGACGTTCGCCGTCGACGGTCACCCCGGGCTCGGCCGCCTGGTCGACGGCGGCGACTGCGGCGACACGTACAACTGGTGCCCGCCCGCCCGGGACACGCTGGTCGACGAGCCCGAGTCGGTGGACGTGGCCGTGCTCGAGCGCGGACCGCTCAGGGCCCGGGTGCGGGTCACATCCCGCTACCGCTGGCCCGCCGGCGCCGAGGGCCTGGAGGAGCGCACCGGCGAGGTCGAGCACGAGGTCGTCACGCAGCTCGAGCTGCGCGCCGGGGAACGGGGGCTCCGGGTCGAGACCACGATCGACAACCGCAGCCGGGACCACCGGTTGCGGGCGCACTTCCCGCTGCCGGCGCCCGCAGCGACCTCCCGGGCGGAGACGGCGTTCGGGACGGTCGAGCGGGGTGTGGAGGCCGAGGGTGGCCCCACCGAGGCCCCGCTGCCGACCTATCCGGCGCTCCGGTTCGTCCAGGCGGGCGGGCTCACCGTCGTGCACGACGGCGTGGCCGAGTACGAGCTGGTGGACATCCAGGGCGGCCGTGCCCACGAGCTGGCGCTGACGCTGGTGCGCTGCACCGGGATGCTGTCGCAGGTGCCGATGCCGACCCGGCCGTTGCCCGCGGGTCCACTGATTCGCCTCGAGGGTCCGCAGCTCCAGAAGCGGCTGACCCGCCGCTACGCGGTCGCCGTCGGCGACGTGGACCCCTTCGCGTTGGCCGACGAGGTGCTCGTGCCGTTGCAGGTTGTCGAGCCGGCCGAGCCGCCCGAGCCGTCCGACGGTTCGAGCGCGGGCGAAGCCGACCTGCCGGCCGCCGGCTCGGCCCTGGCCGTGGAGGGGGCGGTGGTCTCGGCCGTCGTGAGGGAATGCGGGGCACTGACCGTGCGGGTGTTCAATCCCCGTGACGAGCCGGCAGACGTCCGCATCGATGGCCGCCGCGGCTGGCTCGTCGACCTGCGCGGCCGCCCGGTGGCGCCGTTCGAGGGTTCGTTCACCCTGCGCCCCTGGGGCATCGCCACCGCAGCGCTGTCGGACTGACGGTTCGCCGCCCCGCCGTGCGCTCCGCGATCGCAGATCCGATCACTCCGAGCCCTTCTGGCTCGGCATACTCGGTCCCTCGACCACCTGGCTCATGCGTCACCCCGCCAAGTGGCACACCGCCTCGACGTTGTTCCCGTCCGGGTCACGGACGAAGCCGCCGTAGTAGTGGGGGTGGTACTCCGGCCAGACCTTGGGCTCGTGCAACACCGTGGCGCCCGCCGCCCTGGCCGCCTCGACGAACGCGCGCACCGCGGCACGGTCGGGCGCCGAGAAGGCAATGTGTGACTCGCGGAAGCCATCACCGGTGTTGTGCGGGCCGACCCAGAAGTCCGGCATCGGCGGCACGCCATATCCGATGACATCGCCGAACTCGAGGATCCGCTGGCCGCCGATCGTCGCCAGGACGGTGTCGTAGAACGCGGTGGTGGCGGCGACGTCGGCACATTGGATGGAGACGTGGTCGATCATGGGGACATCTTGGTCCCCGGTAGCGCCCGCGGGCGCTCAGCCGACCGACACCTCGTCCACGAGCCCGTAGGTGACGGCCTCGTCGGCCGTCAGCAGGCGGCCGCGCTCCACGTCCCTGGCGACCAGTGCCCGAGACTGTCCCGTGATGGCGGCGAGCCGGTCGACCAGCTCCCGCTGGACCCGCGTGGCGCTCTCGACGTCGCGCCGCAGCCGGTCGGCGGGCCCCGCCGCCTCCAGGTCAGGAAGGCGCAGGCGGAACGTGGCTCCCCGTCCGCAGCGCCGGCGGCCGGTGCCGGCGGCGACGACGACGGCCGCGGTCCCCTCGGCTCGTCCGACGCAACTGGTGTCGACCGGGCACCGGACCAGGTCGATGGTGTCGAGGAGGCCGGCGACGGCGTCGATCGGGCCACCCCCGCTGTTGACCACCAGCATGACCGGGGACGTGTCGTCGGCGTCCAGGGTCATCAGCTGGGCGGTCACCAGGGTGGCGGTGTCGTGGTCGAGGCGGTCGCGGACGAACACGATGCGCCGCTCGAGCAGCTCGGTGTAGATGGTCGACTCGAAGCCGCCGGCCGCCGCCGGCTCACCGGGGATCGGGACCTGGGGCAGCGGCGGGTACATCGGCCGGGGGCCGGGCCCGCGGTGGGGGAACCCCGGCGGCACCGGGGCCTCGGACGGTCCCTCCGGAGGCAGCCACGGGGGCAGGCTGGACGTCATCGGCGGCGCATCTCGGCGTCCCCGCCCGACGGGTCTCCCGCCCGCCCGGACGCGGGTTCCAGCGACCAGCGGAGCGTGTGGCCGACCGCGTCCGCGTAGCGCTCGAGGGTGGACAGCCGGACGTCGCCGGCCACGGCCTCCAGGCGGGCGACGGCCGACTGGGAGGTCCCCATCCGCGCCGCGACCTCGGTCTGCGAGAGGCCCAGCGACCGCCGCTGGCTCACCAGCTCCGCGAGCAGGCGGCGGCGGTTCTCGGCCATCTCCCGGAAGCCGGGAAAAACCGGAAGGCCGTCGTCGTGATCGCCGACGTGAGATCTCATTGCTGACATCACTCAAACGATATAGGGCCTACACGCGTGCAGACAACGGGATCGTTCGGCAGGCTGAACCGTTGGCGTCGTTCCGACGTCCGAGAAGGGAGGATCCCATGGATCCCACCATCGTCAACGCCCAGCCGAGGTACCGCCCGCCGATGCTCATCGATCCTCCGGGCTTCGGCTATCTGCTCCTGTCGGCGGACGTGGAACCGCCGTCCGGGCCCCGGCCGTTCCCCGGATCGTCCGACGCCAGGACAGCACTGCTGGGTCGGTTGAAGTCCGCGGCGGCGGACCTGGCCCAGGTCGATGCCGTCGAGCGGGCCACGGTCTATCGAACCGTGCTGGCGCCACCTCCTGCCGGCTACGCCCGCAACGTAGAGCAGCCGGCGCGCTACGACGTGATCGTGCTGGTCGAGGCCACCTCGCCCGGTGAGCTGGACGGGGTCCAGGCCAACGACGCCTACACCCAGTTGCGCAAGGAGCTCGACTCTGCGGCCACCCGCGTCGACACGATGCCGGCCACGTGCGTCAAGTGCATCGCCGACGTCGACAAGTCACGTCCGGGGCTGTTCCTGTTCAACTACTTCGTGGCCGACGACGTCGACGCCGCCCTGAAGCTGTGGGATCACCTCGCCGGGTGGTTCATGACCGAGACGGCCATCGACAACTCGACACTGCTCCAGCCCACGGGCGCCGGTGAGTACGCGTTCGTGAACCACGCGCGCTGGGACTTCGGGGTGCCCGGACTGGCCCTGCGCATGTTCACCAAGCCGAGCTTCCGCTCGTTCGTCCAGGCGAACCTGAACGAGAACCGCGTGGGGTCGATGCCGATCCTGTGCCGGCTCGCGTAGAGCCTCCCAGTCCCCTATCGGCCGACGGTGGCGCCCGTCGCGGCGGACGGTCCCGGCGGCGCCACGACCGGGCCGAGCAACGCCTCGCCGTGGTGCTCGTTCGTCGACCACGACGGGTCGATGCCCGGGGCGGTGAGGCGCACGTCGCCGACGCCGGGATGCGGTGTGACCTCCCACAGCAACGCCGCCCGGTCGCCGTGCCAGCGGACCGCGTAGGAGACCTGGCCGACCGCGGTCGGTGCGTCGTGCACCTCCCAGCCGCGGCCGTGCCAGCCGTCGGGCACCAGCGACGCCAGCGCCACGCCACCGGCGACGTCGCATACGAGCAGGTCACGCACCAACGTCAGCAACTCGGCGGCGGCCCATCCGTGGTGGCCGTCTCCCATGCAGCCGCCGTCGAGGCGTGGGTGGATGGCCTCGGGCCACGTCCATGTCGGGGTGGCGGCGTCGAGCATCCAGGCCAGGCGACCGAGGCAGCGCCGGTCCCCGGCCCGGAGCTCCACAGCCGCAAGTTGCAACGTCAGGTAGGTGCCGAGCCCCGTATGGCTGATTCCCTGGAAGAACGCCCGACCTCCGCCATCCGGGGTGCTGTCCCCGGCGGGCGGCACGCCCTCGAGCGTGAACCGCTGGCGGATGACGTCGGCGGTGGTGGCGATGCGGGGATCGTCCGGCAGCAGGAGGTCGAGCGGCGTGCACGCCACGAGCGAGCCGATGGCTCCGGCGTCGATGCGGCGCTGGGGTCCCGCCGGGATGGCGACGGTGCCCAGGCGCTGGGCGGTCAGCTCCAGCGAGCGCTCGACGTCGGCCCACATCGACGCCGCGAATCGGTCGGCATCGGCGGCGGCATCCCGCTGATCCACGGCCCGCAGCAGTTCGGCCCCCGCCCTGAGGCCGGCCACGCCCCAGAAGTCGTCCCAATAGAAGTAGTCGAAGGGGCCCAGGTGCTCGGCCGACACCCCGGCGGGAAGCAGCCCACGTAGCGCGGGTTCGTTCCGCTTGGCCTTGCGGGCGTGCCGCTTTCGATCGATCCAGTGCACGCCCTTGGCGATCGGTCCCACCATGGATTCGACGAGCGCCGCGTCCCGGGTCACGCGCCAATGCTGGACCAGCGTGTGGAGGGCGGCGCCGTTGGCATCCCACTCCTTCCGTTGACTGAAGAAGAAGCCGTCGGCGTGCTGGCGCCCCGGGTACGAGCGCAGCACCTGGGCGACCTCGGCGTGGTACCCGTAGCGGTCGAGGGCGGCCAGCAGGTAGGCGGCGTCACGGAACCAGAACCGGTGGTACGTCGAGGGGCCCGGCGTGATCTCGTCGCCGTCGTGCAGCAGCAGCAGGAAGCGCCGGTTGGCGTCGACAGCCGCGGCCAACCGGTCGTCGGGCAGCACCAACCGGAGGCCACGCGCACTCTGCGACTGCCAGCCCCGGGCCACGGCTTCCGCCGGGGGCAGCGCCATCGGAAGGGCGGGCGCGTCCGCGACCCGCCGGCGCGCCTCGCCGCGGCGCCGGGTGCGGCGTTCGGGCACGAGGGGGATGGCAACCCGCAGAGTGGTGCCGTGCGCCAGGGGGTACACGAACGCCGCCTGGGCCAACCCGGCCGGATCCCGCACCGTGCCCCGCCAGCGCTCGCCCGCGGCGCCCGACATGACGATCCCCGCCGAGTCCCCGTCGTGGAAGGTGGAGGCCGCCATCCGGGACGGCGGCTTCGGCAGGAGCATCGCGATGCGCCCGTCCACCGTGACCGTGGTGCCGTCGTGGAGGCCCAGGCGCTCGATGACCGACAGGCCCTCGGGGTTGTACGGCCGCACGGCCAAGGCCAGGGCGACGGGTACCCGGGTTGCGTTCTCGACCTCGGCGATCACCAGCTCGCCGCCCCCCTCGGTCGAGCTGCGCCGCACCGCGTAAACCCGCTCGATGACGTCGCCGCCGGGCACCCGCATCGCCGTCTCCACCACGGGCGCCTCCGCCACCAGCCGCTGGCGCACGCCGACCTCGCGGGACGGCAGGTGCCAGCGGTCGTCGGCGCCGACCCACCAGTCCAGCGACCAACCGTCGAACCACGGTGTGACGAGGCCGCGCGGGTCGACGATGGCCTCCCACGGCGAGTCGAGGTTTCCCACCGCGGTCCAGTTGCGGTGAGTCATGTTGGTGAGGAACGGCAGGTGACCGCGGGGCACGAAGGCGGGCGAGCGGGGGTCGAGCTGTCGCTCGAGCCAGTAGGGCCAGACCCAGTCGGGGCCGATCTGGGTGGCACCCCGGGTGCGCAGGGCCCGGAACACGGTGCGGGCCCCGATCGGCATCAGCTCACCGGGCAGCTCGACCTCGACGGTCTCGCCCAGGCGCTGGAAGGTCGTCAGATGGCGCACCACGTCGTCGGTGATGCGCAGGCGCCCCATGAGCCGGCGCAGCACGAAGGCGCGGGCGCTCATGCGGTGGGGCCCACCTACTCCATGCCGTGCCGCTCGGAACCCGCGGCCCGGCGTAGCAGGCCCCGGTAGGCCTCGGCCGCAGGGCGCCCGTGGTGGATCACCTGGTACACCTCCTCGGCGATGGGCATCTCCACCCCGTGCCGCTCCCCGAGGGCGACGGCCACCGCCGACGTCTTGATGCCCTCGGCCACCATCCGCATCTCCGCCACGATCTCGTCCATCGACTGCCCCCGCCCCAGCTGCTCACCGACGTAGCGGTTGCGGCTCTGCTGGGAGATGCAGGTGGCGACCAGGTCGCCCATTCCCGCCAGCCCGGAGAAGGTGAGGATCTCGCCGCCCATGGCGAGGCCGAGCCTGGCGATCTCGGCGAGGCCCCGGGTGATCACGGCGGCGCGGGTGTTGTCCCCGGTGCCGAGGCCGTCGGCCATGCCCGACGCGATCGCCATCACGTTCTTCAGTGCCCCGGCGACCTCGCAGCCCACGACGTCGGCGTTGGTGTACACGCGGAACTGCTTGGTGGCGAAGATGCGCTGCAGCTCGATGGCGATGTGGTCGTCGGAGAACGCCACGACGGTGGCGGCGGCGTGACCGGCCATGATCTCGCGGGCCAGGTTGGGGCCCGTGAGCACGCCGGTGGGATGACCGGGTAGCTCGGCGGTGATGACCTCGGTCATGCGCAGGTGGGTGTCCTGCTCGAGTCCCTTGGCCAGGCTCACCACGGGCACCCAGGGGCGCAGGCAGGGGGCCAGAGCCTGGAGGGTCGAGCGCATCCCGTGTGAGGGCACGCCCATGACCAGCACGTCGGCGGCGCACACCGCCTCCTCCAGCGACGACGTGGCCTGCAGCTCCTCCGGTAACGGGCAGTCGGGCAGGTAGTCGCCGTTGCGGTGGCCCTTGTTGATCTCGTCGGCCAGTTCGGGGCGACGGGACCACAGGATGGTGGGGGCGTTGCGCGAGGCGATCGCCGCGACCGTGGTGCCCCACGATCCGGCGCCGACGACGGCAACGCGGATCGGCATGCCGGTCAAGCTACTGCCCGTGAGCGGCCGCTCGGCCTCCCCCCGATACGCTGCCGCGTGATGACGTCGCCAACGTCGGCGGCCGTGGTCGTTCCGGTCAAGGCCTTCACCTCCGCCAAGGTGCGCCTGGCGGGGGCGCTCGACCCGTTGGAGCGCGCCGACCTGGCTCGCCGCATGGGCCAGGTGGTGCTGGCCGCCGCCAATCCCCTGCCGGCGGTCGTCGTGTGCGACGACGACGAGGTGCGGGCCTGGGCGCAGCGGGCCGGTGCCCGGGTGGTGTGGTGCCCGGGGCGGGGGCTCAACGGCGCCGTTGCCGACGGGGTGGCCGCGCTGCGCGCCGACGGCGTGGCGATGGCGGTGGTGGCCCACGCCGACCTGCCCCTGGCGACGCGACTCGACTGGGTGGCGGAGTTCCCAGGGGTGACCCTGGTGCCCGACCGCCGGCTCGACGGCACCAACGTGCTGGCCGTGCCGACCGAGGCGGGGTTCCGGTTCGCCTACGGCGCCGGCTCGTTCGCCCGCCACCGGGCCGAGGCGCAGGCGCGCGACCTGCCCGCCCGCATCGTGCGCGACGACCGCCTGGCGTGGGACGTCGACCTGCCCGCCGACCTCGCCTGGCCGACGGTCGACCCTGATGCGGGCCCGAGCCCGCTCGACCCCCAGGCGCGCCAGAAGGAACGCCGGCAGGTCGCCGACGGCCGCGAAGCATGGGCCTGAACCTCCCGGTCCCGGCCAGCGCGCTGGCGATCGGCGCGCACCCCGACGACGTCGAGTTCGGCTGCGGCGCCACGCTGGCGAAGTGGGCCGCCACCGGCTGCGTCGTCGACCACCTCGTGTGCACCGACGGGTCAAAGGGGACGTGGGACCCGGACCAGGATCTGGCCGAGCTCGTCGCCCAGCGGCAGGACGAGCAACGGGACGCAGCCAAGGCTCTCGGTGCGACCGGCGAGGTCGTGTTCCTGGGCTGGCCGGACGGCGAGCTGGAGTCGGGCCTGGAGCAGCGCGGCGAGGTCGCCTATTGGATCCGCCGCCTGCGGCCCGAGGTGGTGCTGGGGCACGACCCCTGGAAGCGTTACCGGCTCCATCCCGACCATCGCCACGCCGGGTTCCTGACCGTCGACGGCGTCGTCGCCGCCCGCGACCCCCACTTCTTCCCCGACCAGAACGTCGAACACCACCGTCCGTCGGCCCTCCTGCTGTTCGAGGCTGACGAGCCGGACCACGTCGAGGAGGCCGGCGACGAGGCCGTGGCCCGCAAGCTGGCGGCTCTCGAGGCCCATCGCAGCCAGCTGCGCTCGACCATGCGCGTGGAGCCGGGCTCCGCCGAGGAGGAGGCCCAGCTCGCCGCGTTCCGCGCCCGGGTGAACGAACGGCTCGTGGCGCACGGCAAGGTCGCCGGTGTGGCGCGGGGGGAAGCGTTCAAGGCGATAACCGACCTGTAGGGGCTGCCCCATGACCATTTTTCACCGGGAGCTGCGCCCCCGCACCCCATCGTCGCCCGGCTCCCTGGCGGTCGCACGGTCGACCGGTCCAGAGCTGCGCTCATGACCATCGATCCCCGGGGGCTGCGCCCCCGCACCCCATCGTCGCCCGGCTCCCTGGCGGTCGCACGGTCGACCGGTCCAGAGCTGCGCTCATGACCATCGACCAGCAGCTCGCCGAGTGGTGGCTGACCAACCTGGAGACCAGCGCCCGCTTCGACGCCCCCTGGGTGGCGGATGCGGTTGCGTGGCTCGTCGAGGCCTCCGGCCGCCCCGAGGGGTCCGGGCCGCAGCGGGTGCTCGACGTCGGCTGCGGGGCCGGCGGGGCCGCCTGTGCCTTCGCCAAGGCCGTCGCGCCGGGCGTCGTGGTGGGTTTCGACCGGGACCCGCGGCTCCTCGCCATCGCCCGCCGCCGGGCCGCGGACGCGGGGATCGCCGGCCACGTCCTCGGGTGGTCGTGCGCCGCCGTGGACGCGCTACCCGTCGAACCCGGGTCGGCGGACGTCGTGTGGGCGTCGGGCGTCGTCCACCATCTGCCGGACCAGCAGGCGGCGATCGGCACGCTGGCGGCGTTGCTGCGGCCGGGCGGGCGACTGGCGCTGATCGAGGGCGGGCTGCCGGTGCGGTGCCTGCCGTTCGACATCGGGATCGGCCGGGTCGGCCTCGAGGCCCGCCTCGACGAAGCCCGCAGCCGGTGGTTCGCCGACATGCGCGGCGAGCTGCGCGGGCCGCCGCTGCCGTACGGCTGGCCGGAGGCCCTGCGGCGGGCGGGACTGGTCGACGTCCAGGCCCGTTCCTTCCTCGCCGAGGCGCCGCCTCCCCTCGACGACTTCGGCCGCCAGGTGGCCGAGCGCCACCTGCGCTCGGCGCTCACCGAGCTCGACGACCGCCTGGCCCCCGACGACCGCGAGACGATCGCCCGACTGCTCGACCCCGACGACGCCGCCTACATCGGCGGGCGCGACGACCTGATGGTCACGGCGGTGCGCACGCTGAACGTGGGCACCGCTCTCTAGGACCCGAGCGGATAGGCACGTCGTCTTGACTCACCGTGGTCAGCGCTGCCGAAGGCCGAGCTGTGTGGCCGGGGCTCACGCTGCAAATTCCGTGCTGTTCTGTTGCCCACATGCGGGCCTATCCGCTCGGCCTCCTAGTGGGGCGGCTCACTAGTGCCTGTCGCCATCGGCGTCAGTTCAGCGAGGGATGGACCGGGAAGTCGGCGAGCATCGAGACCTTGCCGCCCTGGCGGCGGAGTACCGAGCGCCACATGGTCTCCGGGTCGGGCGCGAACACGTCGTCCGCGATTGCGTCGACGACCAGCCAGGCGCCCTCGGCGAGCTCGGATTCGAGCTGGCCGCCCCCCCAACCCGAATAGCCGACGAAGAACCTGATCGCGGCCACCCGGGGCGCCACCTCCTCGGGCTCGAGGTGCAGGTCGATCGTGCCCACATCGCCGACCACCGCCGTCCAGCCGGGGGCGACCGCGTCCCCACGGCTGCGCCCCAGCGCCAGCACGCCGTTGGGCTCCACGGGCCCGCCGACATAGAGCACCGATGGCGCCGCCGCGAGGTCGGCCCACTCCTCGAGCACGGCGCCGACCTCCAGGTCGCTGGGCCGGTTGAGCACGACACCCAGGGCCCCTTCGGCGCGGTGCTCGATCATGAGCACGACCGTGCGTTCGAAATTGGGGTCGCCGAGCATCGGCTCGGCGATGAGCAGCTTGCCGACGGTCGTGTCTGCGCCAGTCACCGTCCCCAGCATGCCGCGAGCGACGGCGAGCGCGCGGGACACGGCCGCCGATCGGCCGGCCATGTCCGCCAGCCGGGTGGCAACCTCTTCGGGTGGCCCATCTCGCCGACGGCACCTACGACGCCCTTGTGGTGGATGCCTCGACGGGAGACGACGGCTCGATCGGGGTCGAGATCACGATCATTGCCGGTCCCGCGAAGGGCGAGGTGGTGTCGCTGCGGACGTCCGACCTGGGGGGCACCGACCCGCTCGACCTGCTGGGCGTGCCGGCCACGCTGACCGTGCGGGACGGCGCGCCGTCACTCCGCCTGGAGCCCTAGCGCTATCCCGGGGCGACGGCGGCGCGCAGGCGGGCGGCGACGGCGGCCGCCTCGGCGTCGTCCGCGTAGCGGGTACGGGGCCAGAAGAAGCCCCGGAGCCCGTCCTTGGGGTTACGCGGCACCACGTGGGTGTGGAGGTGGGGGACGCTCTGACTGACCCGGTTGTTGATGGCCACGAACGATCCGGCGGCACCGAACACGTCCTCCATGGCGCCGGCCAGGCGCTGCGCCCGCTCGAAGTAGGCGCCCAGCCGCTCGACGGGGAGGTCGGCGAGCGTCTCCAGGTGCTCGCGGGGCACCAGCAGCGTGTGGCCAGGGAACAGCGGGCGCACGTCGAGGAAGGCGACGACGACCTCATCATCCAGCACGATGTGCGCCGGCCGGCTGCCGGCGACGATCTCGCAGAACGGGCAGGGGCGGGTGGGCATGGAGCCAAGAGCGTACGGGTCACGCCCCATGGCGGGCGGCCCCTAGGGTTGAGCCGGTGCGGGTCTCCCTGATGATCACCTGCGTCGTCGACGTGGTGGCGCCGGAGGTGGGTGAGGCGAGCGTGCGCGTCCTGCGGGCCACGGGCTGCGACGTGTCCTGCGACCTGGCGCAGACATGCTGCGGCCAGCCGGCGTGGAACGCCGGATTCGCGCGTGAGGCCGCCAAGGTCGCCCGCGCCACGCTCGGCGCGCTCGAGGCGGAGCTCGACGGCGGTGCGGAGGCGGTGGTGGTGCCGGCGGGCTCGTGCGCCACCATGGTCCGTCAGTTCTGGCCCGAGTTGTTCGAGGTGGTCGGCGACGCCGACGACGCGGCCAGAGCGCGGCGGGTGGGCGCCCACACCTACGAGCTGTCGGAGTTCCTGGCGACCCGGGCGGACGCGCTGCCGCCCCTGCGCCTCGACCGACCGGTGCGCGTGGCGTTGCACCAGAGCTGCCACATGCTCCGCGAGCTGCGGATCGTCGACCAGCCGGCCGGCCTGGTGGAGGCCGTGGACGGTTGCGCCCCGGTCGTGTGGGACGGCGCCGACCGCTGCTGCGGCTTCGGCGGCACCTTCAGCGTCAAGCTACCCGAGGCGTCAGTGGCGATGGCGGACGAGAAGCTACGGGCTCTGGCGGTGGTGGAGCCCGACCTCGTGATCGGATGCGACACGTCGTGCCTCATGCACCTCCAGACCCGGTCCGACGCGACGGGCGCGCCCATCCATGTCCGCCACCTGGCCGAGGTCCTGGCCGCGGCGCTCCCCGACGACGCGGACGCTCCACGATGAGCGGCCAACATCAGCTCGCCGGAACCACGCTCCGGAGCCGGACCGCCGAGGCGGTGGCCAACGAACGCCTGCGGACCAACGTGGCCCGCGCCGTCGACCGCTTCGCCACCCACCGTCGCGAGGGGCTGGAAGAGCTCGAGGACCCGGACGGCCTCCGGCGCGCCGCCCGGGCGCTCAAGCAGGAGGTCCTGGCCGACCTGCCCGGCCTGCTCGAGCGGTTCGCGGACCAGGTCCTGGCCCGGGGCGGGCACGTTTGCTGGGCACCCACCGCGCAGGACGCCCGCAGCTACGTCGTCGACGTGGTGCAGCGCCACGGCGCCACCCGGGTCGCCAAGTCCAAGTCGATGGCCACCGAGGAGATCGACCTCAACGCCGCGCTCGAATCCGCCGGCGCCCAAGTGGTCGAGACCGACCTCGGCGAGTGGATCATCCAGCTCGCCGACGAGACGCCCAGCCACATCATCGCCCCGGCACTGCACCGCGACCGGCACCAGATCCACGACCTCTTCGTCGACGCGGTCGGCGCCGAACCCGCGCTGGGTACCGAGCCCACCGAGCTCGTCGGCTTCGCCCGCGGGCGGCTTCGGGAGGTGTTCCTGGCGGCCGAGGTGGGCATCACCGGCGCCAACATCGCCGTGGCCGAGACCGGCTCGATAGTGCTGGTGACCAACGAGGGCAACGGCCGCCTGGTCACCGCCCTCCCGCCGGTGCACGTCGTGGTGCTGGGCATGGAACGCCTGGCGGCCGACTGGGCCCAGGCCGAGCTGCTGTTGACGCTCCTCGCCCGGTCCGCCACGGGACAGCGGCTGTCGTCGTACACCAACGTCGTCACCGGCACCCGCGGCGACGGCGAGGTCGACGGGGCGACCGAACTGCACGTGGTGATCCTCGACAACGGCCGCAGCAACCTCCTGGCCGGCGAGTACCACGAGATGCTCGCCTGCATCCGCTGCGGCGCATGCCTCAACGTGTGCCCCGTCTACCGGCAGGTGGGGGGTCACGCCTACGGCTGGGTCTATCCCGGGCCGATGGGGTCGGTGCTCACGCCGCTGCTGGCCCACGATCAGCCGGAGGCCGCGGAGCTGGCCGGTGCGTCGACGCTCTGCGGTGCCTGCATGGACGCGTGCCCGGTGCAGATCCCACTGCAGGACCTCCTGCTGTCGCTTCGGCGCCGCAAGGCGGAGACCGCCGGCACTGCCGAGCGGGCCGCATGGAACGCCTGGGCGGCGGCGTGGTCGGACGCCCGGCTCTACGGGGCCACGACTCGCCTCGCCACCTGGGGCCGGATGGTGGCGCCGCTGGCCGGCCGCCTACCGGTCGGCCGCTCCTGGGGGGCGGGGCGGACGGTGCCGCGCCCGGCCGAGCGTCGCTTCCGCGACCTCTGGCGGGAGGGCCTGTGAGCCGAGCCATGGGGGGCGCGGAGCGGTGACCGGCACCGAACACGGCGACAGGGAGCGGTTCCTGGCACCGGCGCGCGCCCTGCTGTCGGAAGGGATCCCCCCCAACCCGGTCCACGTGCCGCCCCCGACCCCGTTGCCCGGCGACCCGGTTCCCGAGGCCCGGTACCTCAACCTCGACCCCGGCGACCTCGTGACCAGCTTTGCCGACGCCGTTGCTCATGCCGAGGGCGTGTGCCACGTGGTCGACGACGACGTGCCCGACAGCCTCCTGGACCGGATCGTGGCCGAGCTGGGCGAACGCAACGGCACGTCGGTCGTCGTCTCCACCGAGCCCGAGGCCCGGGCCGTCGGCGACCGGCTGGCGGCCCGCGGCCTGGCCGTCGCCGCGGCGACGCCTGCGACGGCCGCAAACGCCGCGTTGGGCGTCACGTCCGCCACGGCCGCGATCGCCGCCACGGGTTCGGTCGTGCTCGACAGCCGCCGGGCCGGCGGCCGGGTGGCATCCCTGCTGCCGTCCGTTCACCTGTGCGTCCTGCCCGTGGACAGGCTGTGCGCGACCCCGGCCGACGTGTTGCGGCGCCTGGGGTCGGGGGCTGATGCGCCGCCACCGTCGCTGGTGGTCGTCACCGGGCCGAGCCGCACCGGCGACATCGAGCAGCTCCTCACGCTGGGAGCGCATGGCCCCACCGCCCTCCACGTGGTGCTGGTGACCGGCGGCCAGAGCGCGTCGCCGCCACCCGGTCCGGCCGCCGGCTGACCGGATCCACCATCCGCGCCTGCGCGCCGGGGCTCGGCTTGACTGGCCGCCGGTGACCCGTCCGTCATGACTGGGGGTTCCGTGATCGACCACCCTCCCTCCGGCCGCACCTACGTCGTCGACACGTCGGTGTTGCTGGCCGATCCCTCGGCCTGGCAGCGCTTCGACGAGCATGAGGTGGTGGTGCCCCTGGTGGTGCTCACGGAGCTCGAGGCAAAGCGCCACCATCCCGAGCTGGGGTGGGCGGCGCGCCAGACGCTGCGCATGCTCGAGGACCTGCGGGTCCGGCACGGGTCCCTGCTCCGCCCGATGCCGGCCAACGACGAGGGCGGCACGCTCCGCGTCGAGGTCAACCACACGGAGATGGCCGGCTTCCCGGCGGCGCTGACCAGCGACAGCAACGACCACCGGATCCTGGCGGTCGCCCGCAACCTCGCCTCGGAGGGCCGCGAGGTCGCGGTGGTCACCAAGGACCTGCCGCTGCGGCTCAAGGCTTCGATCGTCGGGCTCGAGGCCGACGAGTACCGCAACGAGCTGGCGGTCGATACCGGCTGGAACGGGGTCGTCGAGCTCGACGTCGAGCGCGGCGTCGTGGACGCGCTGTTCTCCGAGCACGTCGCCGACCTGGCCGAGGCACGCGACCTTCCCTGCAACACCGGCGTCGTGCTCCACGCGGGGCCCCAGCAGTCGGCTCTCGGACGTGTGCACGCCGACAAGCGGATCCACCTCGCACGCAGCGACCGAGCGCTGTTCGAGGTGCGCGGCAGGTCTGCCGAGCAGCGCATCGCCATCGACCTGCTGGCCGACCAGGCCGTCGGCATCGTGAGCCTGGGCGGACCGGCCGGCACCGGCAAGAGCGTCCTGGCGCTGGCGGCGGGGCTCGACGCCGTGCTCGAGCAGCGGACGCACAACCGGGTCATCGTGTTCCGGCCGATCTTCCCGGTCGGGGGACAGGACCTCGGCTACCTGCCCGGCTCCGAGACCGAGAAGATGATGCCCTGGGGCGCGGCCGTCACCGACGCGCTCGAGGCCATCGCCGGGTCCGCGGTCATCGACGAGGTGTTCGGGCGCGGGCTGCTCGAGGTGCTGCCGCTCACCCACATCCGGGGCCGCAACCTGACCGACAGCCTCGTCATCATCGACGAGGCCCAGAACCTCGAGCGCTCGGTGCTCCTCACGGCGCTCAGCAGGCTCGGCCAGGGCAGCCGTGTGGTGCTGACGCACGACGTCGGCCAGCGAGACAACCTGCGCGTGGGCCGCCACGACGGTGTGATCTCGGTGATCGAGACGCTGAAGGGTCACCCGTTGTTCGCACACGTCTCGCTCAGTCGGGCCGAACGCAGCCCGGTGGCCGCGCTCGTCACGCAGGTGCTCGACGGTGCTCACGGGGGTGCCAGATCGACAGTCCGTTCCCCGTAGGTGTCGCACTCCGGGCGTAAAAGAGGACTGATGGAGGCGAGGCCGCCCATCTATGGGCTCGACATCGAGACGGACACGTCGGTCAACGGGCTCGATCCGGCGGTCGGTGGGATCGTCACCGTCGCACTGTCGAGCCCGAGCGGCGACGAGGTATTCGACGGGCCCGAGATCGACATGCTCGCCGCGGTCGACGCCCGCCTGGCCGGGCTGGCGCCGGGCGTCCTGGCCACGTGGAACGGCGCCTTCTTCGACCTGCCGTTCCTGGCCGACCGAGCGGCCTACCACGGAGTGGCGCTGGGCCTCCGGCTCACGCTCGACCCCGACATCCCCTCGCGCCGCGACCCGCTGCCCGGTCATCTGGGCGCCTACCGAGCCTGCTGGCACGGCCACCGCCACGTCGACGCGTACCAGCTGTACCGCGGCGACGTGGGGCCGGCCTTGGGCATCTCTTGTTCGCTCAAGGCCATCGCCCGGCTCGTGGGGTTGACCCCGGTCGAGGTGGACCGCGCCCGGATCCACGATCTGGCGCCCGACGCACTCGCCGCCTACGTCGCGAGCGACGCCCGACTGGCCCGGCTGCTGACCGAGCGCCCGCGTGGTGACGACGCGTTCCGGTGGTGGCCCGGCGCCATGCGAACGCCGGAGCGGGTGACGCCTCGGTCCGGTGGTGGCCCGGCGCTGGGTCGGCGTCGTGCGTCCCCCAATGTCACAACCCCTCGGTAGTGTCCCGCATCACGGGTTCGTGATCGCCCGCCGGCGCCGTCCGGTGCGGATCGCCTCATGCCAGGCATCTGCAGCACCGGAGGCGTCCGATGGCACCGCCCGTTCCACCCCCGCCCGACCTCGCCCTCGCGGCCCATGTCGACACCGCCGACGCAACCCTGGCCGCGCTCGGGGCCCGTGCGCCGGCGGGCGCGCTGTTGCGGGTGTCGGCATCCGATGCCGACCCTCCGGGCGAGCTCGCCTGGTTCCCGATCGATCCGATCCATCCGCTCGACCTCCTGTTGGGCTTCGTTGCGCCCGCGCACTGGTGGGCGCTGGGCGTGTCGAGCCGTGGACGGCAGCACCCGATCGACGGCGACGGCCGCGTGATCCCCAGTGCGGGCTCGCCGCGGGTGCGCATCACCGTGCTGATCGACCGATCCGGAGGGGGGGCCGGGCTGCTCCGCCGGGGTGACGGGCGCACCGCCCTGCCGGGCCCTCCCGACGGCACGGTGGCCGACGCCTGCCGCCGGGCACTGGGCCTCGAGACGGCACCGCCGCCACCTACGACGGTTGGGCTGTGGACGCGCTGCTGGCTCGACCGCGTGGTCGAAACCCTCGCACGGTCGAGCGGCGCCGGCGGTGGCCCGGGACCGCCGACCTGGCGGGACCTGACGCGGCTCCACCCGGCCTCATCGGTCGCCGCCACGCGGTGGTCGGGCCTCGGCCTCGGTCCCGACGCAAACGCCCTGGCCGACGCCACCCGGGCGCTCGCCGACGCTTGGCCGTGGGACCGCCTGCGTGCCGACCCCGCCGTCGTCGACGTCCCCGGCCCTGTGCCCGATCCCCGCGTCGTCGCGTGGATGGACGACGGCATGTGGGCCCGATGGTTGCTGGCGGCGTTCCCCACCCTCGCCGACCTGCTCGACGCCGCGTGCAGCTTGCTGACGCCCAACCTGGCCCGGGCGGCGAAGCAGCTGGTGGAGGCGTCGATCGGCCGCGTAGCGCCCGCCGACACGCCGGAGGAGACCACCTGATCCGCCTCGGAACGTGCTGCACGTCGCATCGAAGCGTGCCAGTCGTGGCGGAAGGTGGTGGATCGAGCACCGAGAGCGTGATGAACAGGGTGATTTTCGGGTGGAGGTGGCATCAGGTGCGGCGCGGGTGGGTCCCCACGATCTACGGTGACGACGTCCTGGGGAACCGTCGACATCGCCGCTTGGGGGGCGGCCGGCACCAACGTTTGGCGCCTGATGTTGCGAAAGCGTTGCGATAGTGACAAACTCCTTTCACCAACCGCATAGGTCGGCTCGCGCTGGGGCGCCCCTGGTTGCAGTTCCCTCTCACCTTTCCTCACGTCCCACCGCGCGCTTCGACGGAAGGAGTCCCCCCCTGATGTCCGAGCGGACGGATCACCCTCCCAGTACCTACGGCCCGACGGCCGACCCGACACCGGGCCACACGGTCCGGCGGGCCATTGTCGGCGGCGCGCTGGGCCTCGCACTCCTCATCGGACCCGTGGCCCTGGCCACGGTCGTCCTCCCCGACGGCACCGGCGACGATCAGGTCGCTGCGGCCGGAAGCGAATCGGAGACGTCTCTCATCAACGCCCGGCGCCTGTTGGCCGCTCCGATGGACGACAAGGATCGCGCCATGGGCCTGAGGCCCACTACCACGACGGCGCCACCCACGACCACCACAACGGCGCCACCCACCACGACCGAGCCGCCCACGACCGAGCCGCCGACGACGGAGCCACCCACGACCGAGGCGCCTCAGCCGACCGAAACACCGCCGCCACCCGATAGCGGCGGCGGCCTCGGCGACCCCAACAGCTACGCCACATGGGACGCGCTGGCGGAGTGCGAATCGGGCGGCGACTGGCACATCAACACCGGCAACGGTTACTACGGCGGCCTGCAGTTCTCGCTCGGCTCCTGGCAGGCGGTGGGCGGCACGGGCTACCCCCACGAGAACTCCCGCGAAACTCAGATCACGATGGGCCAGCGGCTCTACGCCTCGTCGGGTTGGGGCGCGTGGCCGGCCTGCACCGCCCAGCTCGGCTGGCGCTGACCACCGGTACATAGCCACCAAGATCTGGGGGCAGACGAAGGCGGCGCCGCTGGGGTGCGCCGCCTTCGTCGCGTGCGGCCTCAGATGGCGGCCGGCGACCTCACCCGGGACCCCATGCACACGAACAGGCCGGTCTCCTTGCTGATGCGCATCCGTCCACGGCCGGCGGCGAACCGGCGGTGGACGGCCTCGACGACACGGCGACGGTCTTCGTGGCTGGCGCCCTCCACCGGCGGCGTCGACGCGAGGAATGCCAGGACGTCGTCGGGATCGGTGCAGTCGAGGCTGTCGTCGTAGTGCCGCCACTCGACGTCGGCGAAGCAGTCGCGCAGCATCGGTTCGCCCACCTCGATGCCGAACGCGTCGACCGTCGCGAGAACCCTGGGCCCACCGAACACCTCGGCGCGGATCTCGGCGAGCTCCCGCAGGTGAGAAGGACCCACGGTGCCGGCGATCAGCACGCCGTCGGGCCGTACCACCCGTGCCAGCTCGGCGACGGCCAAGCGGGGATCGGGAACGTGGTACAGCATGTGGTTGGCGACCACGACGTCGAAGCTGTCGGCGGCGAACGGCAAGGCCTGAGCGTCTGCGATGCGACCGTCGACCCGCCGGTGCCGCCCCAGGCCGGCGACACGCGCCACCGCCTCCGTCACCATGCCGGGCGACAGGTCGGTGAGGGTCAGCTGGAGCCCGCTGCGCAGATGCGCCGACGCCTCGGCCCACAACCAACCCGCGCCGCAGCCCACCTCCAGTACCCGAGCCCCGACGGGCCAGTCGATCTGCGTCGCCACCCACGGGAACCAGGCGATCCGGGCCGTGCCGTACTTGACGTGGAGGCGGGCACGCGCGGCGAGGCGCGTGCTGTCGCGGTACTGCACCTCGCGGAGGTAGGCCTGGTCGCCGCCCGCGAACGGATCGCGTGCCGGTGTTCCCCCCATCGCGGGGCGACGTTAGCGACTATTACGCGTCCAGGACCGAGACGATCTCCTCGGTGACGTCGGCCTCGGTGCGCTCGAGGCGTATCGCCACGATCCGCACGATCGACAGGAGCGCGAGCCACGCCCCGAACAGGGCCCGCTCGGCCCCCAGGTCGGCCACGAAGGGGTCGGCTGCCGGCCGGATCCCACCCGCCGTCGCCGCCGCCGCCGTCATCATCCGGGCCAGCACGTCGACGCTGTCAGGGGCCACGGCGCCGTCGACGGCCATGCGTTCGAGCAGCTCGTCGAGATCGAGCGCCTCGTCAGTGTCGGCCACCATCCGGCGCAGCGCCACGGCGGCGGCGTCGAGCAGTCCGCCCGCCACCGCCTCCGGGCCAAGCTTGTCCACCGCGTCGCGCAGCGTCAGGGCCGCCTGGCCGGGCTCGTGCTCCAGTACCTGCACCTCGAGCGCCTCGCGGACCGCCGCTGCCACCTCCATGGTTGCGCAGCCTAGGGCCCCGCGAGAGGCACCTCGATGAACACGCCAACGGCGTTGTCCGAACGTGCCGTGGCGCGGAACAGCTCCTCGACGCGGTCTTGGTCCGCCGAGCCGTCGCCCTCGAGCACGGCTTCGAGCTGCCTGCGCGCCTCGTCGGACGCCCTGAGCTCGTCGATGTCGAGGTCACCGGATAGCGCCACCAGGCGCTGCGTGGGGTCGGCGGCCAGACGACGACGTCGTCGTCGAGGGCGACGGTGAGGCGGGCGCGAACCGGTCCACCGCGTAGACGTGCAGATCCTCGGGCCGTCGCGGCTGGCTCTGCGGCTGACCCGCGTCGATCCCGTGCCACTCGAGCTGGAGCACGAGCCCGGAGGCGTACGACAGCCCGAGAAAGCCGATGCCCCGGACAACCACCTCACCCTGGCCGGGCGGCACCGCAGCCAGCACCGGCGGTGCGAGGTCGTTGACCACATCGGATCCGCGGCAATCGTGGTGTCGCTCGGCGCGAGATCTCGTCGTCGGCGCCCCGGGAGCCGCCTCGTCCGAGATCGCCGAGCGATCGCGCTCGACATCGACGACCCCCGGCATCGGGTCGAGGGTAGTCCTGCCTACCGTGGTGGGATGCCGAGAGAACCCCTGATCGTCGAGTTCCGCGAGGACGCACGCGACGCGGTGATCGACCGGATGGCGGACATGGCGTCAGCGCGGGCCGGTTGGATGAACCTGACCCCGGGGCTCGACTTGGACTTCCCCCCGCCGGACCGGAGCCCGCTCGCCTCGCTACTGGGCAGCCGGGGCCCGACCGTGCCCATGGGCACCTGGACGCCCCCGCACGGGCGCGACCCGGCGACGGCCGGCATCGTGCATCCCGAAGGCCCCAAGGCGGTGCGGCTTCTCGACGAGCGGGGGGCACCCGTCCCGGCCGGGTGGCGGGTGCTGCAGGACCATCCCAAGCGGGGCCTGGTGGTGGCGATCGTGGGCGGTTCGGAGCGCGCCGATCTCGACCGGGCACTCGTGTGGCTGGTCGGCGCCACCGGTGTTCTCTGCCGCTGGCCGCGCACCGGTGAGTGGCGGGCGCTCTGCTACCTCTCCTGACGGCCGCCACCGCAGGCGGGCGGCCTTTCGGGCTGGGCGTGCGCCCCCGAAGTCAGCCGCCAACCGCCTTCTCGGCGGTGTCGCGGGCCCAGCGGTAGTCGGCCTTGCCGGACGGCGACCGCACGACGCGCTCGACGAGCACGAGGTGCTTGGGCGCCTTGTACCCGGCCAGCGACGCCTTGCAGTGGGTCGCCAACTCGGGGAGGGTCGGCTCGGTGCCCGGTGCCGCCTGCACCACGGCGGCGACGGCGCTTCCCCACCGCTCGTCGGGGACGCCCACCACCACGCAGTCGTAGACGCTTCCGTGGGCCTTGAGCGCCGACTCCACCTCCTCCGGGAAGACCTTCTCCCCGCCGGTGTTGATCGACACCGCGCCCCGCCCCCGCAGCTCGATCGATCCGTCGGCCGTCACGGTGGCGACGTCGCCAGTGACCAGCCAGCGTTGACCGTCGCGCTCGACGAACGTGGCCGCCGTCTTGTCGGGATCGTTGTAGTAGCCGAGCGGCAGGCGGCCCCCCGCCAGCACGTGGCCAACGACACCGGACCCGGGTAGGACCTCGTGGCCGTCGTCGTCGACCACGATCGTGGGCTTGGCCGGAGCGTTGAACCGCACGGGGCTGTCGCCCGCAGGGCGGTTCTTGGCCGACACCCGCATCGACACCTGGGTGCCGGCCTCCGACGAGCCGAACCCGTCGGCCAGTCCCACGTGATCGGGCAACGTGGCGAACACCCGCTCCCGCGTGGACGGTGACATCGGTGCCCCGCCGTTGGAGAACGTGAACAGCGACGTGACGTCGTAGCCGCCCGCTCGGTCCCAGGCATCGAGCAACGGTCGGGCGACGGCATCGCCCACCACCGTGAGCCCGTTCACCTGCTCGCGCTCGACGGTCAGCCATACGGCCTCGGGGTCGAGCGACCCCGGCATCAGCACCACCTTGCTGCCCGAGAACAGCCATCCGAGCGAGGTCCACTGCGCGGCGGCGTGCATCATCGGCGCCAGCGGCAGGAAGCAGATCGGGTGCTCGGCGATGCGGCCGGGAAGCTCGTCGGGGCGCTCGACGACACCGAACAGCCGCATGGGGTCACCGCCGCCGATGCACGCGTAGAAGGCGTCGACCTGGCGCCAGACGACGCCCTTCGGCATCCCGGTCGTTCCACCCGTGTAGATGATGTAGTGGTCATCGTCGGACCGAGCGATGGCGCGGCGATCGTCGGGGGCCGCCGCCAACGCGGCGTCGTACTCGTCGCCCGTCACCAGTGTGAATCGCACCGTCGGGACGTTGCCGGAGCCCACCACCGCGTGCACGGTGGGGGCCAGCGACGGCTGGGTGATCACGGCCACGGAGTCGCTGTTGTCGAGCAGGTAGCGCAGCTCGTCGGCGACATAGCGGTGGTTGACGTTGATGGGGACGGCGCGCAGCGTGAACGCCGCCAGCATCGCCTCGAGGTACTCGGCGCAGTTCTCGAGGTAGAGGGCGACGTGGTCGCCCTGACCGATCCCCTGGCCGGCCAGGTGGTTGGCCAGCCGCCGGATCCGATCGTCGAGCTGGGCGTAGGTGCGACGCTGGTCGCCGACCACGAGCGCCTCCCGATCGGGGACGGCATCGGCGGCCATCTCCCAGATCGACGCGAAGTTGAAGTTGGGGGGCGCCTTGACGGGGCTCATGCCGCGGCTCTTGGGCTCCTCGGGTTTTGGCCGGCAAGCCTACGCGCGCGCTCTTCTCGCGCCGCCGGCGGCGCCCAGGCCGTCACGCGGACGGGGAGGCGGCGGCCCGTCGATACCGCGTGGTGGAATGCACCGGGTCGTCGTCGAACTGGGGGATGACCTCGTGGCCGAACAGCTCCATCGAGCCGACGACGACCTCGGTGGACAGCGTGTTGGTGGTCGGGCTGAACGTGAGCTGGTCGAACCCGATGTCGACCCAGCGTTGAACCGAGCGGGCACAGTCGTCGGGGTCGCCGACGGCGATGTACCCCTCCGCCGACAGGCGCTCGACCGCCTCGGGACTGGGCTCCGGGATCTTCTCCGGCCACGGGGGCAGGTGCTTCGGCCGCGGGACGTTGTCGAGCCAGTGGTAGGCGAGCGACGAGTAGTAGTTCATGCCCATGGCCGAGGCGACCTCGAAGGCCTTGCGGCGATCCTCCATGCACAGCATGTTGGTCACGCCCATGATGTTGTCGTTGGCGTAGTCGCCCACCGGGGTGGCGTCGCCGATGGCCGACTTGTACGCCTTGACGAGCGGCTGCATGTCGGTGGGTCGGCCGATGGCGAAGCAGAAGACGCCGAGACCGAGCTCACCGGCCTCGGTGAACGTGCCGGGGCTGCCGCCCGCCACCCACATGGCCGGGTGCAGCGGACCGTGCGGCTTGGGGAAGACCTTGCGCTCGGGCATCCGGTAGAACTCGCCCTCGTAGCTGTAGGGCGCGTCCTTCCACATCTTCGGAATCTCGTGGATGGCCTCCCTCCACATCGCCTTGGTGATGTCGACGCTCGGGATGTCGAAGCCGAGCACCTCGGTGCTCGACGATCCTCGCCCGGTGCCGAACTCGAAGCGGTTGTTGGTCAGGTGGTCGAGCAACGCCACGTTCTCGGCCACCCGCTGGGGCTTGTTCACCGGCGGCGTGATGTTGAAAATCGCCGATCCGAGGTGCACGCGCTCGGTCTGGCCGGCGCAGTAGCCGAGGAATGCCTCGGGCCCGGGCATGTGGCTGTACTCATCAAGGAAGTGGTGTTGCGGGCACCACACGTACTTGAAGGCGTTGCGGTCGGCCGCCTTGGCGATCTCGATGTTGCGGAAGATGCGCTTGTGCTCTGCGTTGGGATCCTGATCGCGCTCGAATTGGGGCACGAACAGCTGGGCGAAGACGCCGAACTCCATCGGCGCAGAGTAGAACGTGTTCTAGTTTTCGGCAAGCACGTCGACCCAACAGCCTTCGAGGTGGTCGTCGACCACGCCGCCGGCCTGCATCAGCGAGTACGCAACCGTAGGGCCGACGAATCGGAAGCCCCGCGTGCGCAGGTCCTTGGCCAGGGCGGTGGACGCCTGCGTCACACTCGGCATGTCGGCTAACGCCCGGAACCGACCCGGCGGGCGCTCGTCGACGCCGGGCGCATGGGAGAACACCACCTCGACCAGCGACCCGCCCTGCTCGTGGAGCGCCACGACGGCCCGAGCGTTGGCGACGGTTGCCTCCACCTTGGCCCGATTACGGACGATGCGCGGGTCCGCGAGGAGCCGTGCCACGTCGTCGTCGCTGTAGCCGGCGACGACGTCCGGCTCGAACCCGTGGAACGCCTCGCGGAAGCCCGGGCGCTTGCGGAGGATGATCAGCCACGAGAGCCCGGACTGGAACGCCTCCAGGGACATGAGCTCGAACATCGCCCGTTCATCGCGCAGGGGCCGGCCCCACTCGTGGTCGTGGTAGTCGATGTAGAGCGGGTCGCTGGTGCCCCAGCCGCAGCGCACCTTGCCGTCGTCGCCCACTCGTAGGTCGCTGTTGTCGGTGATCTCCGTCATGGATCGGAGGGTAACGACGGGGTGTGACATTTAAGGAAAGCCGGCCATCGCCCGGAAGCAGGCCTACCTTCTACCCGTGGCGACGACGATCGTGTTCGAGACACATGCTCTCAGCGAGGACAACGAGCGCGGCGTCGCCTCGGGGTGGGCGCACAGCCGACTGTCCGCGCGCGGCCGTCGCTTGGCCGAAG
This sequence comes from uncultured bacterium, assembly GCA_963717085.1. Classification (GTDB taxonomy): domain Bacteria; phylum Actinomycetota; class Acidimicrobiia; order Acidimicrobiales; family VFJN01; genus DASQUK01. Next base: position 391,690 of record CAVQVM010000019.1, on the reverse strand, counting down.
AGCTTGGGGAACGGCGCCGCAACGACGGCATCGCCGCCGTATTCAGCTCGGACCTTCGCCGGGCGGTCGAGACCACGGCGATCGCCTTCCCGTCCGAAGATCCACCGGTCCTGCTCGACTGGCGTCTGCGCGAATGCGACTACGGAGACCGCAACGGCACCTCGGTAGACGCGCACATGCGGGATCGCGCCAGCTACCTGGACCAGCCCTACCCGAATGGCGAGAGCTGGGGGCAGGCCATCGCCAGGGTGGCACGCTGGCTGGATGACGTGACACCCCGATGGACGGGGGCTCGGGTCCTGGTCGTCGGCCACACCGCGACCCGCTGGGCCCTGGACCACCATCTCGACGGCGTGCCGCTTGAGACGTTGGTGGCCGCCGACTTCGGCTGGCGAGCGGGCTGGGAGTACCGGATCTCGGCCTAGCGGCGGTGCGCCTCTGGGCCTACGCCCGGCGCGCCACCTACCGGCGCCCCAGGCCGGGAGACGGTGCTAGGTAGCAGCGACAGTCCGATACTTCGAGTCAACGTCCCTCGTTGCATCATGGCCGCCATGGACCGAGGGCCTGTCGCCGCCATCTGCGAGCCATGACCACCTGCCTCGGGGTACTCGCCCGTCAGGAACGGGCACGCCTCGAACGGATGGTCGCCGACGGCGACCGCGAGGGCCTCCAGCAGTAGTCGCCGGTGGACATGTCCGGCCTACGGACTCGGACTACCGGGACAGCTCTACTCCGCGACGCCCTACGGAGAGCCCGAGCTGGTGAACGCGCACCGGGCATATCAGTAGCCGACTCCACCCCCACCGCTGCCACCGCCCACTGTGAAAACGAGGATCACCACCGCGGCGACGGCTGCCACAGCGATCCAGAAGAGGGGCGTACGAAAAACACGTTGCACGATCGGCATCCTTTCCTTGGGTCTGAGCACCCACTCGAGGCGGGCTCCGCCTTCACCTCGTAAGTACCCCCACCGACTGCCAATGAGATCTCCACGGGCCGCACCCCTAGACGTGCGCGTCGCAGTACGAAACACACCCCCGCCCTGGGGACGAGGTCACCCCCGGGCGTTGCCGGTGAAGGCCCAGGGGTTTCGCCCACGCTGGTGGCTCGCTCTGGACACCTACTCTGACCAGCCGAAACGTCTCTCGCTAGCTATCGCTGTGTCTTGTCGTTTCTCGCCGTGCTGAGGACTAGCTGAGGACTGGTCGAGGACCGACGCTCACGCCAGCCGGCCGGCAGCCCGAGCCCACGCCGCGACGTCGGCCCGGCGCCAGATCCGACCGAGGAACAGGACGCCGTTGTGTGACGGCGTGACGAAAGTACCCAACACGGATAGTGCCCCCGCGCCGTGGCAACGACCGGGGGCCGGCCAGCACCCCTAGGAGGTAGCTGACATGCCAAATCATCCCACCCCCGAACCCGAACAGGAACCGGCCGTGCTCGAGCTGCTGTTGGCCCGCATCGACGAGCATTGCCGGCTGCTCAGCCTCGACCTCGATGCGATCCGAGCGGTGACCGAGCAGCTCGAGCCCGACCGGGCGCAGTCGTGCAGGACCGCCATCGTCCTGGCGAGGACCGGGGTCGACGAGATCCGGCTACGGGCCCGCGCCCGCCCGCTCGACGAACCGGAGCCGTCCTAGTCGATAGCAGCCAAGTAGACCCCGTCTCTTTGGGGCGTCGCGTCCTCGCTGTTGGTGGCTGGCCCGCGGACCGTCAGGAACACCCCGATGGCCGCGGCCGCCGTCACGAAAGCCGCGATGCGGGCGAGGAAGTGTCGTGTCTTCATGTCGGTGTGTTCGATGCTGATCAACGTGGCGGATGCCGGGCGGACTCCCCGGATCAGGTGCGGTGCGCGACCAGCCGCCACCCGCCCGGCGACGCCGGCTCGAAACCTCGACGCCAGCTGGCCCGAGCCACCGCGACGACGGCCCGCCGGGCGGGGGGAAGCCATCCGGCGGGCCGTCGCGTCGGATCCAGCTGACTGCTCGTTGCGCAGCCTCGCGTTCCCGAACTACGCCGTCGGTGCCACCTGCCCGTGGCGCCGACTCGCGAACGGTAGAACCCCAGGCTTAACGGTGGCTGAAACGGGGCCAGACCCCACACCACCCCACGGCCGACGGGTCGGAGGGCGGTGTCGCGTTCAACGGTGGGTTGGCGCCGGCCGCCCACCGACCTACTCTACGAACAGATGTTCGAAGACCTGAGGCCGCGTCAGCTCGAGGACCTCACCAAGGTCTGGGACGCCACCGCGAAGGCGATGCACTGGCGCGAAAACGCCCTCGGGGCGATGATGCGGGCCCTCGCTGGTGGATGCACCCCCGAGCACCTCGCGGCCGTCACCGGGTTCGACGTCGAGACCGTCAAGCGGCTGCTGCATAAGCCGCGGCAGGAGTTCAACGGCCGGCACCCCACCGACCGCCACGCACCCGGACAGGAGCAGTTCTACCGATGAGGCGCACCCTCGGCTCTACTCGGCTTCGTCCGCCGCCATCCGTTGGTGGATCAAGGCTCAGCCAGGCCCGGGAACACGGACATGTCTAGAATCGATCAAAGTTCGTCGACCAGCACCCCAGACTCGACGACGATGCCTGAGCCACAGCCCGACCGAGCACAGCGAGTTCTCGATGACGTCGCCGCGCTCACTGCGCTTGCGGCGAGCGGCATCGAGCCCGACGGCCAAGTCATCCAGGTCGCAGACTCGACCTGGATCATCTATGGCCACGCCGGCTACGAAGTGACGATCGTCGGCGAGTACCAAGACGCCGTCGAGGCCATGGAGGTGCTGCGCGCCGCCCCCCATCACGACCCAGATCGCGATGGGCCAGCTCGGTGACCTCCGCCGAGGAGCCCAAATTCGTGAGCGTGCGTTTGCGGCTTCGCGCCACCGAAAACTGCGGCCAGCCATCTGGTCATCCCGGCGTCGGCGTGGGTGCTCGAGGAGTTGTCGGCTCACGTGAGCCGCCGGCACGACGGATTCGTGCTGGCCCAAGATGGCGAGCCGATCCGGCACGGGAACTTCAACTGGTGGTGGAGGCGGGCCCGTGACGCCGCCGGGTTGGAACGCTCGATTCGGTTCCACGACTTGCGCCACGCCTTCGCCTCGGCGCTGATCTCGGCGGGCTGTTCGGTCAAGGCGGTGCAACGGGCACTCGGCCACGCGTCGGCATCGACCACGCTTGACACACACGGCCACCTGTGGCCCGGCGACGAGGACCGCATCCGCCAGGCGGTCGATGCTGCTCACGCTCAGCGGGCTGAGGACTCGCTGAGGACGGCCGGACCACACCGGTAAGGGTCTGCCCTGGTCAGAGCGTTGGTATGGCCTACCCCCGGGCGTTGCCGGTGAAGGCCCACGCAGCCAGCCGCGCCGAGGGGACGTGCATGATGCCGCCCTCGCTCCCTACCAGCTGGGCGTCGTTGCCCAGGCCGAGCACCTTGCCCGGTCCGAAGCCGCCCACGATCGACTGCGTGTAGCGCAGGTTCTGCACCGGTCCCGCGATGCGGCCCTCCTCGACCAGGAAGAGGCCGTTGCGCGTAAGGCCCGTCACCACTTGGGTCTTGGGGTCGAGGATGCGGTTGTACCAGAGGTCCGTCACCAGCAATCCCCGCTCCATCTGGCCGAGGAGCCGATCGGGCACCTCGTCGCCGCCACCGAGGAACAGGCTGGTGGCATAGCCGCCGAACGCCTCGGAACCGACCGAGTGGCCCGTCGGCTCGACGCCGGCGAGCCGCGCCGAGCGCCGGTCGTGTGTCAGGCCAGCGGAGACGCCGCCCTGCACCAGGTCCACCCGCCGCTTGGGGGTCCCCTCGGCGTCGAAGCCGACGCCGAGGGCCCGGCTATCGGTGGCATCGTCCCAGATCTCGATGACCGCATCCCACTGCCGCTCGCCGAGGTGCACGAACGAGGTGCCGTCGGCGTGCGCCTTGCCGTTGAAGCCCATGTAGGCCGGATACACGAGCGCCGACGCCACCGCCCGGGGCTCGAGCACGACCTCGTAGTTGCCCGGCGGCAGCTCCATCGGGCTCCGGCCGGACGCCGCCTTAGCAGCTGCACGCGCTCCGCAGGCGGCACCGTCCAGGTCCGCGAGCCGTACGGACGTCGCCTGGCCGTAGCCGTCGGCGGTGTCGCCGCCGCCGTCCCCGGCCGGAGCCGAGGCGCGGTGGATGCCGTCCAGTTGAGCCGTCGTGGCCTGGCTCACAGCTCGCTGCCCGGTGGTCGACACGAGCACGTGGGTTGCGGCCTCCGTCGAGCAGTAGCCGGCAGCCTCCAGGCCCTCCCCCGCTTCGACGAACGCCGCGACGACGGCGGCCCGCTGGTCGGGCGTGGCCCCGGCGGTGCCGTCGTCCCAGTGGTCGACGAGCGGCACCCGTGCCTCGGGTGCGAAGCCGGGGTACTCGGGGTCGGGCGGCCTCAGGACCGCCGCCGCCAGGGCGCGCTCGACCAACGCCTCCAGGCTGGCCGCGTCCGTGCGAGTGGTCTGGGCGCGGGCCACCTTGCCGTCGACCGCGACCGTGAGCGACACGGCCTCGAGGTCCTCGGTCACGTTCTGGTGGATGCGGCTGTTCGCGAACCGGGTCAGCGACGACGTGCCCACCACCGCGGCGGCGACGGCCTCGGCCCGGCCGCCGACATAGGCGAGGACCTGCTCACACGCGTCGGTCGCCAGGCGGGTGGAATCGGCGAGTTCGACCATCATCCGGACCGTAGTGTGAATGGGTGAATCATGTATTGGAGGGCATGGCTGGGGGTGTTTGTCCAGGTCAGCGCCGCGGAGTCGACGCGCTTACCAAGCCCGGTGACACACCGGTGACACACCAGCTTTCGCTGAACCCCGCCTCAACCACTTGACGGGCCCGGTCGTGGTCCGCCGGCAGCAAATGCGCGTATGTGGACAACAATACGGCCGGGGTGTGGCCCAAGTACTCGGCGGCCGCCGGCACCGACACCCCACTCGACAGCAGCGTCGAAGCGAACGTGTGCCGGCTGTCGTGGAACCGCGCCTCGGGCAGTCCCGCCCGGCGGCGCGTCGTCCGCCAGACGCACCCGAAACGTGCCTGGGCCACGGCCCGGCCGGTTGGGCCATGCAGGACGAGACCGTGGTCGCCGACCCCGTGTAGCTCGACGTGGCGGGCCAGCGCCTGGACCACCGTGTCAGCCAACGGCACCGTGCGGTAGGACCGCTTCGACTTTGGGGGCCCCAACCGCATCTCGCCGGCCTTGAGCGAAATGAGCTGGCGGTCGACGGTGAGCTCGCGGCGCAGGAAGTCGATCCGGTCCAGGGTGAGCCCGGTCGCTTCCGCCTGACGTAGCCCGGCCCCGAGACCTGATCGACCAGATCCGCAACGGTGTCGCCACGGTGCTCGAGGGGTCCCCCACCTAGAATGCTCCTAGGGGGTGGGACGGTCAGCTCCTCATCCCGCCTCCCGGGAGCACCCGCCCAGGATTGCGGTTTCGTGACCTTGTCCTCTATTTCGTCGCCAACGGCGGCAACCGCTCTTGCCCCCCCTTACGATGTAACGGCGTCGAGGGACCAGGGCAGGACCCTTCGCTTTTCGGGTCCCCGCGACCAGGTCGGTCCCCAGCCTGAGACCTGGACGCGCCTGGCCCCTCGACGTGTTGAGCGCTACGTGCCGGAGTATCGGCTCCGGTGTAGGCGGCGACTCCATGCCGGATTCACACCCGGCGATGTCAACGAATAAGTCACCCCCAAGTGAAGGCACCAAAGTAAGTGACTGACATCGGCTACGACCAATGACCGCCATGTCCACCCGCAGCTGGATCATCGTCGGCGGAGTCGCCTGGATGGCGGGCGCCGCCCTCGGGGTCGCCCTGTGCCGGGCCTCCAAAGACGGCGACCAATGGACGAAGGACGGATCACTAGCCCCGAACAGGACTTCAGCGCTCGTGAGCGAGCGGGGTAGGGGGCCTTCGCGGTTTTCGGAGGCCGCCAACTCATAGCCGGGCGGGTAGCGGCAGGCAGCCGCGCACAGGTTTCGGAAATCTAGGATCGGGGCTCGTGGGGCGTCGTGGTCCGTTGCCGAATCGGCGTGTGCAGGCGCTCAAAGGCGACCTGCGGGCCGTGGCCGACCATCCCCAGCCGGTTGTCGCCGAACCCCCGAAGCCCGAGGGGTTGGGGCCGGTGGCGTCGGAGGTCTGGGACCAGATCGTCCCGGAGCTGGTGAGGCTGAAGATGGTGGGCCGGTTGGATGGGCCGGTGGTGGAGTTGTTCTGCACCAGCTTCGAGCGGTGGCGGGAGCACCCGGGCGGGCCCGGGTATGCGTCGTTGACGTCGACGGTCGCGCACGCTGCTCGTGGTCTCGGTTTGGGGCGGGTGCCCGGCTGCGGGCAGAGGCACCGGCGAGCGACCGGGCCGAGCTCGAGCGATCGATATTCGGCACGGACGTCTGAGGTCGCTTCCGCGGACCCGTTCACCGCGCCGCCCATACCTTGTCGGTAGCGAGCTGCGCCTCCTCGACGGTCGCATAGCGGCCGACGGCGGTGATGGGTGAGAGACCGGCCGGGCCTCGAGCCGCACGTAGGCGAGCCAGCCGTCGGCGTCGGCGGTGATGGTCCCGTGGAGCTTCCCGTTCCACGACCCCGACCAGTCGCGGGGGTGAGTTGGCGCCAGGTGAGGCCGGGGCCCTCGTCGGGTTCGGGGTCGTGTGCCTCCAGGCGTACTTGAAGTCGTCTCGCCAGTTGCTAACCACGACACGTACATACGTTTGTGGTCGGTCGTCTGGCAAGGGGATACCGGTGACCGGCCATGTGCGGCCGCTACACGTCCACGACGCCCCGCGACTAGGGGTGGAAGCGCGGCGACGAACAGTGCGCGTGGCTTAGTGTCGTGCAGTCCGGAGCGGGCGAGGGGGACCTGTGAGAGTCGTCTTCCCCGCGCCGGCGGCACTGGCGAACGCGGGAGAAGGCATCGTGTCGGAGATTGGGGTCGAGGGTCTGGGCTGGCTTGAGGAGCGCGTCTCGGAGCTGTCGGAGCATGAGGCGACGCACGTTCGCTTGGTGCTCGAGGAGGTCGAGCGGGCTCGCCGGGAAGCTCGGGAGAAAGGCTGGGTTCTCGTGGTCCGCGATGCCGCAGAGATCCTGGAGAAGATGCGAGGTAAGAATACAGCGTATATCGGCTCCGCCATGTTCAACCCGGCAGGTACGTCAAGTCCCGGGACGTACAACTTCAGCGTGTCCTTTGTAAACCCCGATGTGGGGAATGCCTACATTTGGACGTATCTCTGTGTGTGCGTGGGGCCGGCGGTCTTGCCGACCGATGTTGGGCAAGCCTTGGCAGTGAGAGATCTGCGGTTTCCGACCCTGATCGTGCCGGATTATCCTGGCATTAACCTGCAACCAAATTCCCCATATTGGTTAAATGTGTCCTTCAGGGTCCCGAAAGACATCGAACCCGCCAACTACATGGTAAACTGCTTCCTCTTCTTTAACAGGTTTTGGGGGGAGGCGCTCTATATGGATCGCTTCCATTTCCCCATTAAAGTCTCTTGACCGGCCGGCCGACTGCGTGGGGGTGATGGCTCAAACAACGCCAGCCCGCCTGAGCACGCTGGCCGGCACTCCCACCTCGCGCAGCGCCGCCGCGCTGATCCCGCTGCGCTTCGCGTTGGTCTCTGCTCACCTCGCGCCCCGTTCCGCGGGGCGTTCCGCCTTACGCCGCGCCGTTCTCGTCCCTCCGTCCGCTGGCCGAATGCCTACCACGCCGCTTCGGCCGGCCGCTGGCGCATTCGGATCTAGCCGGGCCGCTGCGACCAGGACCGCTTCAGCTTCTCTCAAGGTTCGGTGCCTAGCATGCCGAGTCGGCGTCACGGTGGGTGACGCCGACTGGCGGTATAAGGAGGCGGGCGTTGAAGCGATTATTTGTCGTGCTATCGATTTCACTATTGGCGGCTCTCGGATTGAACACCGGAGTTGCGGGTGCCGGCGAGCCGGCAAACCAGGCATGTGTCGGTGAGAGCCTGTCGGCCCTAGCGTCCGACCAGCCGTTCCCGGGCGCGTTCGGGCAGGGAGTCCGGGGCTTCGCTCAGGATCCGAACCTTCCGCCCCCAGGGCTTGGCGACGGCATACAGGCCTTGCAGGCTGGCCTGGTTCCCGATGAGGTAGTGCCGAACACCTGCAACGACTAACTCCTGGTTGCTTTGACCGGGCGGAACGGCCCCCCTGACGTTTCTGGGGGGGCCGTTCGGATCCTGCAACTCGTCCAAGGGACCGAATGACGGCGGCGCGAAGTGCCACCCGCCGGGCCAGACCTGTGGAGGAGCCTGGCTGCAAGTAAGCGATTCATGTTTCGGGTGCCCCCGGCCTTGCCGCCTTTCGGCCGGGGGCACCTGTCTCACGGTTCGGGTTCGTCGAGCGGGCGGGCATGGGCCCGCAGCCGGATCTCGTCGACCATCACCGACGCCATCGTGATGGAGTTCCGGCACGACCGGGCCCGCTCGGGCTCGAGCTGCTTGGGAACGTCCCACGTGCATCCCGTGACACGCTGGTGACACACGAGGGCGATACGGGCCGATACACGGGGAGACGGGAGACGATTTTCCTGGTCAGGACCGGTTTTCGGGCATCACCTCAGGTCAACGCGTCCTCGTAACATGTTTGGGTGACACTCGCGAGCGGCTCCGGCAGCGTCGGCGGCAACGGCATCGAAGTGGTCGCGTTCGACGGCGACGACACGCTCTGGCACAGCGAGAGCCACTTCGTCGACGCCCATGCCCGGTTCGTCGCCCTGGTTTCGCCCTACGTCGACGGCGATCCCCGCATGATCGACGAGCGGGTAGTGGCCACCGAGCGGGCCAACCTCGCCATCTACGGTTACGGGGCCAAGGCCTTCACCCTGTCGCTGATCGAGTCCGCCATCGAACTGACCGGCGGGCGGGTCACCAGCGGCGAGATCAGCGCCATCCTCGACCTGGGCAAGCGGCTGCTGGATCAGCCGGTCGAACTGCTCGACGGTGTCGACGAGGTCGTCGCCCGCCTGTCAGACAACGGGTACCGCCTCATCGTCGTCACGAAGGGCGACCTGTTCCACCAGGAGGCCAAGGTGGCCGGCTCGGGCCTCGCCGACAGGTTCGTCCGGGTCGAGATCGTGTCCGAGAAGGACGTGTCCACCTACCGGCGGGTCATGGGCGAGGCCGGCGTGGCACCCGGGAACTTCCTGATGATCGGCAACTCGGTGCGCTCCGACATCCTGCCGGTGGTCGAGCTAGGCGGCCACGCCGCGCACCTGCCGTACGTGTACACGTGGGAGCTCGAGCATGTGGCCGACGCCGACGCCGAGCGCATGGGCTTCCACGAGTTGACCTCGATCCGCCAGGTGCCGGAGCTGCTCGAGCGGCTGTCCTGAGGGTGGGCCGGCGCTACCGGACGCCCACCCGCACGTTCCGGAACCTCGACGGGGCGGCGTGGTGGCCGGTGTGGCCGACCTGCAACGGCTGGCCCTTGCCGCAGTGCGGTACGCCCCACACGGTCCACTCGTCGGCACCCCCGACCGCGTCGAGCGACGCCCAGAACGTCGGGCCGATGCCCGTGTACGTGGGGTTCTTGAGCATGCGGCCAAGCTGGCCATCCGTGATCTCCCAGCCGATCTCGCAGCCGAACTGGAAGTTGAGCCGCTTGTCATCGATGGACCAGGAGCGGTTGGTCTGCATGTAGATGCCGTCGTCGGTACCGGCGATCATCTCGTCGAGGGACGACTCGCCGGGCTGGAGGCCGACGTTGGTCATCCGCACCATGGGCAGCCGGGCGGGCCCGTCGGCCCGGACCATCCCGCCCGACGCCAGGCCCACCAGGGGCGCCGAGTCGCGGCCCGAGAGCACGCCGACCCACATGCCGTCCCGCACGATGTCCACCGCCTGGGCGGGCACGCCCTCGTCGTCGTATCCGAAGCTGCCCATCGCCCCGGGCAGGGTGGCGTCGGCGGTGATCTGCATCACCTCGCTGCCGAAGCGCAGGTCGCCGAGCTGGGTGGGATCGAGCCACGAGGTGCCGGCGAACGCAGCCTCCCAGCCCAGGATGCGATCGAGCTCGACCGCGTGGCCTACCGATTCGTGGATCTGCAGCGCCACCTGGTCGGAGTCGAGCACGATCGTCGTCGTGCCCTCGGGGCACCGTGGAGCTTCCAGCAGGGCGACCGCCTGCTCTGCCATCTTGGCGGCGTTGGCCACGAGGTCGAGGCTGCGCACCAGCTCCCACCCCTGCGTGCCGTATTGGCCCCGCACCCCCGGGTACGAACGGCGCTGCGTCTCCCCGTCGCCGATGGCGGTGGCATCGACCACCGCCCCGCACTCGACCAGGCGCTGGCTGATGCGGCTGCCCTCGCTGGACGCGAACCACTTCTCGGTGTCCCACACCTGGTAGCTGGCCTGGGCGAGGGGGACGCCGGCGTCGTTGGCGGCACCCGTGGCGTCGACCAGCAGGTCGCCCTTCTCGGCCAGACTGACGTCGTCGAGCGGGTGGAGCTGCCAGGCCGAGGACCACTCGGCCTCCACGACCGGCGCCGGCGCCAGGTCGAGCGGTGGTCCGGCGACGCGTCCGGAGGCCCGCGCCACCGCGGCTGCGCCCTCGCCGGCGCTACGGGCCGCCGCGGCGGTGAGGGTCGGGGTGGCCTGGAACCCCCAGGAGGACCCGATCAGCGCCCGCACGCCGATGCCGGCGTTCTCGGTCTGGGTGAGGTCCTCGACCACCCGGTTGCGGGCCTCCATCGACTCGTGCCGGATGATCATGACGCGGGCATCGGCGTAGCGGGCGCCGGCGGCGAGCGCCGCCTCGACCGCCGTGGTGGCGAGCTCGAGCATCAGTCTCCTAACGGCTCGATGATGATGCGGGGTTCATCGGTCAGAAGGTAGACGCCCCCGGCGAGGTCGAGGAGCCGACCCTCGTCGGGCGCGACCGTCTCCTGATAGCCCGGGTCGTTGGTCATCGCGATGAAGTCGTCGAGGCTCCGGTACCACTGCATGGCGACGCCGTCGAAGCCCTCGGTGCCGGCCCAGCCGTTGGCGCCGGCGGCAAGGCGGGGGTGCTGTTCGTAGCGGACGAGCCGGCTCCGGACGCCGGGTACCGACAGGATCTTGTCGGCGTGCACGTCGCGCCAATGGGCCTGGAACTCCTCGGCCGTCAGCGCCGGGTTGCGGCGGAGCATGGCGGTCAGGCGGATCATCGGTGTCCCCTCCCCAGTGCAGACAAACTGGTCGTAGGCGTGCGGCATATGACCGCACAGCTACGACCAGAAAGCAACCGATGACGCAACCGCTCACCAAGCCGACCGCCCCCCGCATCCCACCCTTGTCGCCCGACGAACGCGACGAGCGGGCCAACGAGCTCCTGGCCCAGGTGGGCGCACCGGTGCAGTCCGCCGGCAACCTGTTCAACACGCTCATCCGCCACCCGGGGCTGTTCCGCCGCTGGCTTCCGTTCGGGGGCAAGCTCCTAGTCGGGCGGCTGCCCGACCGCGACCGTGAGCTCCTCATCCTGCGCACGGCGTGGCACTGCGGGTCCGACTACGAGTGGAGCCAGCATGTGCGCATCGCCGGCGGCGCCGGGGTCACGCCCGAGGAGATGGAGCGGCTCCGGGTCGCCGACGCCCCGAACGATCCCACCTGGGCGCCGTTCGACGCCACGTTGATCGGCGCCGTCGACGAGCTGCACGAGAACAGCTGCCTGGGTGACGCCACCTGGGCGGCGCTCACGGAGCGCTACGACGACCGCCAGCTCATCGAGGTGCCCATGGTCGTCGGGCACTATCACCTGCTGGCGTTCACGCTGAACTCGCTCGGGATCCAGGTCGAGGAGGCCGAGGCGGAGTGACCGCCGAGGCAAGGCGACTTGCGGAACGGACCGTGCTGGTGGTGGGGGCCGGGACGCAGGCGTCGGACGAGCCCGATGCCCCCATGGGCAACGGTCGGGCCATCTCGGTGCTGACCGCGCGCGCCGGGGCGCACGTCGTGTGCGTCGACCGTGACGCCGCCGCCGCCGAGCAGACCGCCATGCTGGTCCGCGGTGAGGGCACGGACGCCACGGTGGTGGTCGGGGACGTCACCTCGGCCGACGACTGCGCCGCCATGGTCGCCCGGGCGGCCGAGGCCGGTGGCGGCCGGCTGGACGGAGTCGTGGTCAACGTCGGCATCGGGCGGGGCGCCGGGCTTGCGGGCACGTCGCCGGAGGACTGGGACGCAACCTTGGCCACCAACCTTCGCGGCCACTTCCTGGTGGCCCGGGCCGCCCTCGAGGCGCTGGGCGACGATGGGGCCGGTGGCGGCGGGAGCAGCATCGTGTTCATCGGCTCGGTGGCCGGCCTCCAGCCCGGCAGCCGCCTTCCGGCCTATGACGCCTCGAAGGCGGGGCTCATCGGCCTCGCCCGTCACGTGGCGCTGGAGGGCGCGCGGCGCGGGGTGCGCGCCAACGTGGTGGCACCGGGGCTCATCGATACGCCCCTGGGGAGGTTGGCCACGCGGGGCCGTCCGTCCCGGGCGCGCACCCCGGTCCCGCTGGGCCGCCAGGGCACCGCTTGGGAGGTCGGCGCCGTCGTCGTGTTCCTCCTGTCCGACGAGGCCAGCTATGTCACCGGCCAGGTGCTGGCGGTGGACGGCGGGCTCAGCCTGATCTAGGGAGCATCCGGTGACGCTCCCCGATCGCTCGGCGGCCGCTGGGCGGTGACACCCCAGAAGATCTGACGCGCCACCGAGATGCGCACGTCGGCGGCTCGAATGCCCCAGGCCTCGAAGCTGTGCTGGTGGGCGGCCACGTTGGCCAGGGTGGCGACCAGCATTCCCGCCTGGGCCATGGGGTCGACGCCGAGGTTCCGCTCCTCGGCCTGGATCCCCGTGATCGTCTCCGCCAGCTGCACCGTCACGTTGTTGAGCAGCTCGAGATGGATCGTTCGGAAACGGCGGTCGCCCTCCTCGGCGCCGAGGTCGACAACCCGGATCACGGGCCGGTGCTGGTCCCAGAATGCGAAGAACGCGTCGGTGAGCTCGAGCGCGGTCCGGTACCCCGCCCTGCCCTGCCAGTTGCCCTCACCCACGATCCGGACGAGCCGCTCACTGTCGAGCGCCATCTCCTGGGCCAACACCAGGATGGCGCCGTCGACATCGGCGAAGTATTGGTAGAACGTGGCGGGCGACGTGCCGGCTTCGCGGGCGATGTCGATGACCTTGAGCGACCGGTACGAGCAGGTGCGCAGCATCTCCGCGGTGCACCCCAAGAGGCGCTGGCGGGTGGCCCGCCCCCGCCTCCCCGGCACCCGCCCGTCGGCAGCCCGTAGGTCGTCGATCGCCTCGACCGGTTCGGCCACGGCGGCAAGGCTAACCCGCGCCTGACGGACCATCAGGGGACCGCGGACGGGCGGGGGGAAGTGGCATAGGTCGGAATGCGTCGGCACCGTCAGCGTGATCGGACCGGATGTCTACGGCCTCGATGATGACGGTGACGGTGTGGGCTGCGAGTGACGCCGGGGCGAAGCCTCAGCCCGGGTTGATGTATGTGGCGGCGAAGCGCTCGAGGGCGCGGCGATTGTCATCCAGCGACGCGAACGTGAGGCCTTCGATGAGCCACGCCGACGTGATCAGGGCGGTCACGCCGAGCTCGTCCAGCTCAGCGCAGACCTCGGCGTCGGGCAGCCGGTCGATGACGGCCGCCTGGATCTCGAACGGCCGACCATCGGTGCCGTACTCGCGGCGGTAGGCCTGCAGCCGCTCGACGTAGTCCCGCAGCTCGTCGAGCGGGTACTGCGTGCCCAGCCAGCCGTCGCCGATGCGTGCGGCCCGCCGGAGCGCGACTTCCGTCTGTCCGCCGATGAGGATCGGCACCGGCTGGGCCGGCGCTGGGGCCATCTCCAGCGGGTCGAAGTCGTAGAACTCGCCGTGGTGCTCCACCATGCCACCGCGCCAGAGGGTGCGCAGCACGTCGATCTGCTCCTCCATGCGGGCGCCCCGACGAGCGAAGGGCTGCTCGAGCTGGTCGAACTCCTCCCGCATCCAGCCGGCGCCCACGCCGAGCAGCACCCGGTCGCCGGACAGGTAGGCGGCGGTGCCGACGGCCTTGGCCACGACGAACGGGTTGCGGGCGGGCAGCACGTAGACGTGGGTGGCGAACCTGATGCGGTCGGTGGCGGCGGCCAACGCGCCGGTCATCACCCACACGTCGGGCCATGGCGTCTCCGGCGGGAAGCTGGGGCGTCCGCTACGGCTGTACGGGTACGACGACTCGAGCTTGCCCGGGTAGAACACGTGGTCCGAAAGCGACACCTGGTCGAAGCCCACGTCCTCGGCGCACCGGGTCAGCTCCACCCAGTCGGCCGCCGGCGCGTACATGAGCGACTGGCAGAACTTCATCGGATACCCCCGCCTGCGGTGGCTACTGCTTCGACCAGATCTCGACGAGCTCGTCGACCGTGGTCAGCGTGGTCAGCAGGCTGAGCGTGTTGTCGATGATGGCCTCGGCGTAATCGGTGGGGACGCCGCACACGGCGTCGCGCGGCAGCACGACGTCGTATCCGTGGTTGACGGCGTCCATCACCAGGTTGGTGATAGCCACGTTGACCGAGACGCCCGCCACGACGATGGTCCGCAGATCGAGGTTGCGCAGCACCGGATCGAGATCGGTGCCCGCCATGGGGTTGAGCCCGTGGGCCCGCGTGAGCACCAGGTCGTCCGGTTCGGCGCCGACCTCGGGGATCACGGCCGCGGTCTTGCCACCCCGGGCGAGTCGCACGGGCGACTGTCGAGCGTTCAGGAACAGCCGGGCGTTGGTGTTGGTGGCCTTGTAGTCGGGCCGATGCGAGAACGTGCAGTGGATCACCTGCACGCCCGCGACCCGCGCGGCCTTCACCAGCCGAGCCGTGGCCGGGATCATTGCCTCCCGGGCCACCTCGGCCAGTTGCGGGAAGACGCTGGGGTCGCCCAGCACCCCGTTCTGGATCTCCGAGGTGACCACTGCGGCGCGCCAGGGAGTCACGAGCGAAGCCAGATCCTCAGCCATGGGCCGACAGTATCGGACGGATGGTTACATGGCGCGCGGCTGCCTGAGATGGGCCGGGCAACACGTTCTGACCAGCAAGGACGTCGCCGTGCGGCTCCGTGGGTCACGGTGGCTATGGGCGGGTCTCGAGCCCTCGTGCGTCACGTAGTCGGAGCGGCGCTGGTCACGACCCCATGCGTGCGCGCTGCAAGCCGGTCTGACTACGAGTTGGGTGACTGGGCCAGTGATGCCACAGAGCTCGGTTCATGGCATGACGATCCCTTGGCGACGCCGGCGCCCAAACTCCACGTCGTCTTCAAGTCGTCTCCAAGCCCGCTGCAACCGACGTCCCGCATCCTTGAGACATGGCCCCACTCACCCCCGACGACCTGCGACGCCGGCTTGGCGCGGACGTCGAGACCAGCGCCGTTGGCCGCGCGCATCGGGCCAAGGGTGATGGCGAGCGTCCGGTGAGGCACCTGGTGATCTTCCCGGCTCCGGTCCTCGGCGCAGCAGCGGTTGGCCGGGCTGGCGCGTGAAATCGGACACCCGCCGGCTGCCGGACGGGCTCGGGACGCCTTCCGCGTTCAGATGTAGCGGCTTTCCGGCGTCTTCGGACGCCGGTTGCCGCCGTGACGCGAGATCGGCGCCGGATTCAGCCGCCGACGATCGTCGCGGCGAGCGCCATCCGATGGTCTTTCGTCCACGGTGGTCCCAGCGTCGCCCGAGGGCCCTGCAGGACGTCGTCGACCCGCTCAGCCAGCATGCCGACCGCCTGACCTACGACCGACTTCGCGTCATAGAGGTGGACCTCCCAGCCACGAGCGTGGGCGAGCTCGGAGAGCACCTGCCGATACATGATGGCGTCGACGCGGGCTTCATACGGCGGGCGACGTTGGACGGCGATGTCGTCGGGAAAATCCGGCGGCCAGGTGCGGAGCGAGATCGAGACGACCGGCTCGGGCAGCGCGGTCGCGATCTCGTCGAGCGCGGCTGACGTCGCCCGAACCACCGACGCCCGCACTTTCGCGACCAGCGCAGCCGTGGCGGTGACATCGAGACGCTTGCCCTCGTAGTGAATCGGTGCCGCCGGCAAGCCGGGTTCGATCAGCTCGATCCGTCGACGGTCCACGACCTCGTGGTCAGCCGACGCCGTCACGGCAACGGCCCAGCCGAAGTGATCGGCGATTCCCAGCCGCAGGCCACCGATCATGCGTGTGCAAGCACCAGCGGGTCGAGCGCCGCTCAGGGCGCGTACCCGGCGAGGGAGGGGTGACGGGGTGCCATAGTCTCGAGGCGTGGAACGTGTGACGGGCATCGGAGGCGTCTTCCTGCGCAGCGCCGACCCGGCCCGGCTCGGGCGATGGTATGCCGAATACCTCGGCGTCGACTTGCCACCGGACAGTTACGACGGTCCGGTGTGGGAGCAAGATGCTGGGCCAACGGTCTGGGCCGTCTTCGACCAGGACTCCGACATGTTCGGCAGCCCCGACCAGCAATGGATGGTCAACTTCCGGGTTCGCGACCTCGACGCCATGGTGCGTCAACTTCGAGCGGGGGACATCGTCGTAGAGGTCGACCCAGAGCAGTACCCGAACGGCCGGTTCGCTCAACTCGCCGATCCGGACGGCAACCCCATCCAGCTCTGGCAACCAAGCTGACGCCCACAGGCGACCGTCGAGACGGCTCCGCGTGGAACGCCGCATCGTCCACGTGTGATCATCAGGTTTGACAATACTTCACGAAGGCATTAACTATTGCCGTCGATGGATGTATTCGAGGCGCTGGCCGATCCCAGGCGTCGGCAGGTCGTGCAGATGCTGAGCGTCAGTCCGCGTCGCGCCGGGGAGCTCGCAACCGCCGCCGGCATGTCGGCGCCGGCCATGAGCCGACACTTGAAGACGTTGCTCGACGCCGGCCTTATCGAGGACGAGCGGATCCGCGACGACGCCCGCCTGCGGGTGTTCAGGCTGCGACCCCAGTCGTTCGTCGCCGTGCAGGCGTTCCTCGATCAGCTCCAAGCCGAGTGGAACGTCCAACTCCGCTCGTTCAAGCGACACGTGGAGGCGAACAGGTCATGAACGTCACATCGATCATCGACGTGGACGTGGACCCTATGACGGCGTTCACGGCCTTCACCGACGAGCTCGACCAGTGGTGGGGAAACGGTCCCATCGACGCGTGGGATTCCTCGCGGTGCATCGGACGTCGGCTGGAACCCGGCGTGGGCGGGCGGCTGCTGGAGCTCTACGAGGACGACGCGCTGGAGCTTGGTCAGGTGACGGTGTGGGAGCCCGGCACGCGTGTGTGTTGGCAGAGCTCGGTCGACGACGTCGTCATCGAGGTGCACTTCGAAGCGATCGCGGACGGGACCCGCGTGCGCGTGGATGGCATCGTGCCGGACGGCAAGATCGGCGGCGCCGGTCTGTCGTTCGTGCGTATGACGCCCGAATGGCTCCCGAGTTGGATCGAGCGGCGCCCGACGCCGCGGCCCGAGCTCTCGCGTCTCAACGTCGTCGTCCACTACGCGAAGCCGGTCGCGGCTGCCCGGTGGTTGTGCGATGCGTTCGGGTTCGACACGACGACGTCACTCCCCGACGAGGACTCCGAGGCGTTCACCTGGATCGAGATCCGCATCGGAAACGGCGCGATCATGCTCTATCCCGCCGTCGGGAACGCCGATGGCGTGACGCACCAGCCCTTCGTCTACGTCGACGATCTCGACGCGCACTTCGCCCGTGCGGCCGCGGCCGGCGCGACCATCGTCGAGCCGATCAAGCACCACGGGTTCAAGGCGTACGTCGCGGAGGATGTCGAGGGTCGCCGCTGGACCTTTGCCCAAGCCCGACCGACACAGTCCTGAGTGAATAATTTCGGGGTTGGCGCGCCACCGATGCGGATACGGTCGCCGGCGATGCCAACCCGCCTGAACTCGGTGGTCTTCGACGCTGCGGACCCGTCGGCCCTGGCCCGGTTCTGGGCGACGGCGACCGGCTGGCCCATCACCTACGAGCAGCCGGACGAGGTGGTGGTCGAACCGCCCGAGGACGACACCGGAACGCCCACCGAGCCCGGCCTGCCGCTGGTGTTCGGGCTCGTCGACGACCCCAAGGTGTCCAAGAACCGTGTCCACATCGACCTCAACACCCGCTCGGTCGACGAGCAGCGCGAGATCGTGGAGCGGCTGCTCGCCCACGGTGCCGAGCCCGCCGACATCGGGCAGACCGACGTCCGCTGGGTGGTGCTGGCCGACCCGGAAGGCAACGAGCTCTGCGTGCTCGACCCCCGAGACGAGTACGCCCGGGCCGGAGCCATCGCGGCGATCGTCCTAGACACGCCCGACCCGGCGGCCCTGGCGCCCTTCTGGAGCGAGGCGGCCGGGTGGCCCATCGTGGGCCAGGGCGACGGCTACGCGTCGTTGGCCCGGCCCGACGGCGAGGGCCCGCAGCTCGAGCTCATCCAGGTCGACGATCCCAAAGTGGCCAAGAACCGCGTCCACATCGACGTCGCCCCCTATGCCGGCGACGACCAGGTGGCCGAGGTGTCCAGGATCCGGGGGCTGGGTGCGTCCCCGGCCGACGTCGGCCAGGGGGAGCAGACCTGGGTGGTGCTGGCCGATCCCGACGGGAACGAGTTCTGCGTCCTGAGCCCGCGGGACTGAACGTCGTCGCTCACTGAGAGTCGATTCCGCCGGCTGCCGGCGGTCCGGGCGACGCTCGTCGGGCGCCTACTGCGTGATCCGCGGAATCGACCCTCACTCGTAGTGGCGCAGGGCTTCCCGGAGGGTCTCCGGGGTCACCCGGAGGCGGTGGCACACGAGCATGGGGGCCCCGGCCACCTCGTTGGGGACGTCCCACGGGTTGGACACGATGGCGACCGGCCCGAGGGCGTCGCAGTAACGCTCGACCGTCGACCGCGAGTAGCGCACGAAGATGACCGCGCCCGGTGGCGACCCCTCGGGCCACCAGTGGGCGTAGCTGTTGTGGCCGGAGAGCGCGGTCCCCCGCGGCAGGCCGCGTGCCGGCCCGTAGAGGTCGATCGCCGCCGCTTCGCCGTAACTGGCGGTGACCACCCGAATGCCGAGCTGCTCGTCCGCCGGCAGCACGGTCGCCACCCGGGCCACCTGGTCGACCATCTCGGGCCAGCCCACCTGCTCGCCGAGCTCGTCGTTGAGGTCGTGGAACGAGGCCGCGTACGCGTCGATCGGCGCCACCGGCGCGACCGCAGCCAGCGGGATCAGGCCGTTGAGCGCCAAGGCGCCCACCGCGGTGCGCCACCGGCCGGGGTCGCCACCGATCCAGCGCTCGGCCGCCACGCTGCCGGCGGCGAAGGCCAGCACATACGCGGGACCGAGGTAGTAGGCCTTGCCCCCCACGACGAGCAGGATGAACGCGACCGTCGCCACGGCCACCGCCAGCATCCGCCAAGGGGGGCGCCGCCACAGCCACACGAACCCGGCCGCCGCCAGCGGCAGCGCCAGCGGACCGACAAGGAGGATCTGCTGGAGCAGGAAGCCCAGCCGACCGTCCTCGTCACGCACGTTGGCGTTGTTGTTGCGGCTGAACTCCACGCTGGGCCACCCGTTGAGGCCCTGCCACACGAGGTTGGGCAGCCACAACACCAGGGCGACGGCAACACCGGCGGCCAGCCACGGGCTGCGGAGGTGGCGGCGGCCCGCCGGCGTGGCCACGAGGCCCGCTGCCAACCCCAGTCCGAGCAGTGCCATGGTCCACTTGGTCTCGAGACCCAGGCCGACGGCCACGCCGACGGCCAGCCACCAGCGCGGGTCGGCGCGGCCCGCGAGGATCCGCACCATCAGCAGGAGCGCCAAGGCCCACCACAGCTGGTCGAACAGGACCGTCTGGAACAGCCCGCCGGTGGCGAGGAGCAGTGGGGCGGTGGCCGTGGCCAGCGCCGCCAGCGCCATCGCCCGCCCGCCGCCGCCGAACTCGCGGGCGATGGCCGCAGCCAGGATCACGACCGCGGCGTGGACCGCGCCGGCCACCAGCCGCAGCGGCCACAGATGGGCACCGGCGACGGCCGTGATCGCCCTGGCGAGGAGCGGGACGAACGGTGGTTGATCGACGTACCCCAGGGCGGGGTGGCGACCGGCCGCGAGGTAGTACAGCTCGTCGCGGTGGAACCCGTAGCGCCCGCTCAGCGCCGCGTGGAACACGAGGACGGCGGCAGCGACGACGAGGGCCACCAACAGGTCGGTCCGGGACGCGACCGGCGCCCCGACGGGCGCTCCCCCCGTCTGCACGCCCGCGATCATGCCCGAGGAGCTCCCCCGTCACCGCCCGTGGGGGTTGGAACGCGCCGGGTCGACCGGGTGGATAGCTCCGAACCGATCGGAGCCACCCACCGGGGCCCGCCGTTGGGTGGCGTCAGAGCTAGAACGAGGTGTCCGCCTCGGCCGCCGCGCGCGACGGCGGGTGGTAGACGAAGGCGAGCAGCGCGGCTGCGAGGCCGACGCCGCCGACCACGGCGATGAGGAAGCCAGCCGGTCCGTTGAGGTCGATCCCGATGGCGTTGTCGAGGCTCCAGTCGCCGGCGCCGATCGTGGCCAGCACCACGCCGATGGTGCCGAGCACCGCGACGTACTCCCAACCGTTGGCGGTGATCAGCAGGCCCTGGCCCCGGTGCACGGTCCAGAACGCGACGGACATCAGCCCGACGACGCCCATCGCCGCGAAGGTGGTCAGGAATCCGAGAGCAATGCAGATGCCGGTGGCCAGTTCGCCGAACGCCGCGAGGCGGGCGTGCACGTGGCCGGGCCGCATCCCCATCGACTCGAACCACCCGGCGGTGCCTTCGAGCTTGCCCCCGCGGGTGATCTTGGCGAAGCCGTGGAAGGCGAGGATGGGCCCGATGACGAGCCGGAGGACGAGCATGGCGAAGTTGAGCTGATCGGGTGTGGGCAGGTTCTCATGCATGGCGGCGGTTCCCCGGTGCTCCTCGAGGTCGGTTGAAGCGCGGCTACCTTACGACACCTTCAATTGGGGGCCGGTCGGTAGGCTCCGGCGCCGATGAGCGAGCGTCCCGCCCGGAGATCGCGCACCCGCGCACTCGCAGGAATTGTCGGCCTGGGCGCAGCCATCGCCGCGATCGGCGCGATCCGGCGGAGCCGCCGGGCGGCGCACCGCACGCACGACGCCACCCCGATCTCCGCCCGCACCGGGAACCAGCGGCGGCTGGAGCTGGCGAGGCTGGGTGGGCGAGCCGGCGCCGACTTCGCACTCCACCGGGCCCGGCGGACCTTTGCCAGCGCCGAACGCCGGGTCGAGCTCGACCGGCGCTTCGAGCTGCGCACGGCGGACCAGGTGGCGCAGGCCCTCGGCAACATGAAGGGCGCGTTCATGAAGCTGGGCCAGATGGCCTCGTACCTCGACACCGGGCTGCCCGACCACGTACGCCAGGCGCTCCAGGGCCTGCAGCAGGATGCGCCACCCATGTCGCCCGAGCTCGCCGCCGGCGTCGTGGAGCGGGAGCTGGGAGCGCTTCCCGACCAGGTGTTCCTGGAGTGGGACCCGATGCCCATCGCCGCCGCCTCCATCGGCCAGGTACACCGGGCGATCACCCGGGACGGGCGCGCCGTGGCGGTCAAGGTGCAGTACCCCGGGGTCGACGATGCCATCAGGTCCGACCTCGACAGCGCGGGCCTGATCTTCGGCGCCATGGGCCTAGCGCTGTCGGGCTTCGAGCCTGCCCCGCTGGTCGAGGAGATCCGGGCCCGGGTGGTCGAGGAGCTCGACTACGCCAACGAGGCCCGCAACCAGCAGCTGTTCGCCGACTTCTATCGGGGGCACCCGTTCATCCACGTGCCCGACGTGCTCATGCCCCTGTCGACACCGCGGGTGCTGACCACCGAGCTGGCCGAGGGTGTGCGCTTCGAAGAGATGTCGACCTGGGACCAGGACGAACGCAACCAGGCCGCCGAGGCCATCTACCGGTTCGTGTTCCGCAGCCTCTACCGGCTCCAGGCCTTCAACGGCGACCCCCACCCGGGCAACTACCTGTTCCGGCCGGGCGGCCAGGTCACCTTCCTCGACTTCGGCCTCGTCAAGCACTTCACGCCCGCGGACATCGAACTGTTCGGCGACATGATCCGGGCCATGGTCAGCGACCGCGACACCGCGCGCTACCGGGAGATCGTGGAACGGATCGGCATGCTGCGCCCGGGCACTCCCGTGTCCGACCGGCAGGTGCACGACTACTTCAGCCACTTCTACGAGTTCGTCATGCACGACGAAGCGGTGACGATCACCCCCCAGTGGTCGACCGACGCGCTATCGCGCTACTTCGACCCCACGGGCCCGTACGGGCCGATCATCAAGGCCGCCAACCTCCCCGCCAGCTTCGTCATCATTCAGCGGATCAACCTCGGGCTCATGGCCATCCTCGGTGACCTGCGGGCCACGGCCAACTTCCGGGGCATCGCCAACGAGCTGTGGCCCTGGGTCGACGGCGCCCCGTCGACCGAGATGGGCAAGGCCGAGGCCGACTGGCTGGCCACAGGGCGCCATCGCCAATCGAGCTGACGGTCCCGCGGCACGCTCTGAGCGATCCCTACCATGCGTCGGTGGTCGAAGGGCTGGGCGATGTGCTGGCGAAGCCGCCTCAGCCGCCGTCTCCCGACGGGATCGCGGCGCTGCGCACCGAGCTCGACGGCGCCGCCCGCGCCGCCTGCGCCGTGGGCGGATGGAGCCAGGACGAGCCGCTCCGCCTGTCGAAGCACCTCGTGACCGGGCTGCTGCGCTGCCCACGCCGGGCGCTGAGCGACGACCAGGGCACGGGCGACGACGTCGTCGTCGGGTGGGTGGTCGACGCCGCAGCCAAGCTGGCCACGGTGTCACCCCGTCGACACGTCACCGTCGACGCCGCGGTGGCGTTCCTCACCGCCCTCGGCGACAGCACGGTGGCCGATCATCTGGCGGACCTCGGGCCAGCGGCCGAGCGCCTGACTTCCGACGCCGCGCCGCGCATCGACCGGCTGGCGCCGTCGTTGGCGGGAGTGGACGCCGGCTGGTGGCCGCGCGTCGAGGACCCGGTCCGGGTGGCATTGGCCGGCGGCGCCGTCACCGTGGCGGGGCGGATCGACGTGCTTTTGGGCGGCCCGCCCACCGGCAGGCCCGGGGTGATCGTGGAGGTCAAGGGTGGCCGCTGGCACGACGGCATGCGGGCCGACGGCCACCTCTACGCCCTGATGGTGGCGCTTCGCGACAGCGAGGTGCCTGCGAGCGCGGTGACGATCGTGTCCGACGGCACCACCCACGTCGAGCACATGCGCCCCGCACTGCTCGAGCACGCCGCCGAACGGCTCGACGAGGCAATGCGCGTGGCCGCCCGGCTGGCGGCCGGCGAGCCGCCGGCGATGTTGCCCGGTGCCCATTGCGGCCACTGCCCGGTGCGCCCGGACTGTCCGGCCGGGCGGGCTTGGCGTCCGGCTGTCGAAGCGGCGGGGAGCGCGCCGTGACGGCTTCCCGAGGCAACAGGTTCCCCCCCGTCGAGGGCGAGGCAACGAGTCCCGGAGGCGGGACCGATGACCTCGACCTCGGCTCGCGGGAACCTATTGCCTCGGGTGACCGGACCCTCGGCAAGCCATCCGACCCGGTGGGGACGGCCGACCGCCTGCGCGTCGAGACGAGCCGGCGGATCGTGAAAGCGCTGGCGGGCGCCCCGTCCCAGGGCGCCGTTGCGGACGTGTACGTCGGCTGGGTCGCAGCCCGCGAAGCTGCCACCTGCCCGGCCCGGTACCGCGGCGAAGGCGAGCACGGCTGGGGCTTCCCGGGCTGGTCCTCGCCGCTGGCTGGCGGCGCCTGCGGACGCGCCGCGCTGGCCCACCACATCGCGGACGCCGATCGGGCCGGCCGGCCACCGACCCTGCCCATGCCGCTCGACGCCATCCGCGTCTGGATGCGGGCGCTGCGCACGCAGGGTGGGACCGGCGACAGCCGGACGGCACCGGTCGAACGGTCGGGCGTGGGCGACTGGATCTGCGAGGTCTGGGACGCCGGCGACTCGGCCACCCTCGCCGCAGTCGCCGCACTTGCGGGCCGCTGGCTGGCGGGGTTCGTCCGGGTGCTGGGTTGGCCGCTCCCGGAGCGGCTCACGCTGCTCAACGCCCCCGGCCCGGCGGCGGTCTCGACGCTGCGGTGGCGGCCCGACAAGGCCTCGCCCGTGACGGTGGCGTGCGGCGCCGACGCCCGGCTCGGGCGGGTGACGGGCGCCGGCGGGTACGCGCTGGTGGTCCACCGGGTGGCCACCGGCGACGACGATGCCCTGCGGGACCGGGCGGCGTTCGAGGCGGCCGCCGGCGCGCTGGCCGTCGGGGTGCTACCGGGCTCGGTGCTGATCACCGCCGGCGACACCGGCGAGCGGGTGACGGTGCCCGTCGACGGCGACCTGCTGGCGCTGGGGACGGACCGGATCGTCACCGTGGTCGCAGAGCGTGCCGTCGCCGTGGAGCGAGGGTTCGACCCCGCGGACGCGATGCCGTCCGGCGCGTGCCGCCACTGCGATCACCTCGCCGACTGCCCGCCGGGCCAGGCGTGGATGCGCGTGGCCGAGCGCTGGCGCAGCGGGTTGCCGGTGCTCTAGCGCCACTGGATCACAGCGCTGCGTCCCCAATGGCCACACCGCCCACGCGGCCCGCCTACGACCAGGCGCCGAGCTTGCCGACCGGCCCGTGGCCGCCCCCGAGCGCCCAGCCGGCCGACCGCTCCAGGCCCTCGTGCACGAACCGCTTGGCGGCGCGCAGGGCCTCGGGCACCCCCAGGCTCCGGGCCAGCCCGGCGGCGGTGGCGGCGCCGAAGCTGCAGCCGGTGCCGTGGTCGTTGCGCGTGTCGACGCGGGGCAGGCACAGCTCGGTGACGTCGCCGGTCGCGCACTCGACCACCACGTCGCAGGCACCACCGTCCGCCGCCAGGTGCCCGCCCTTGACCACCACCCACCGCGGCCCCCACTCCGCCAGCTTCCCCGCGGCCCGACGGGCGTCGTCGAGCGACTCGACCCGCACCCCCAGCAGCGCCTGGGCCTCGCGGGTGTTGGGCGTGACCACCAGGGCGTGGGGGAACAGCGCCTCGCGGTACGCGGCCTCGGCCCCGGGATCGAGCAGGCGGGCGCCGGTCGACGACACCAGGACCGGGTCGACCAGGAGGTTGGGTAGGCGCCCGGCGGCCGCGTATTCGGCCACCGCCAGGACCACCTCCTCGGTGGCGAGCATCCCGGTCTTGACCGCCGCCACCGGCAGGTCGGCGAGCACGGCCTCCACCTGCGCACGCAGGAACTCGACCGGGGGCACGTGCACGCCCCTCACCCCGCGCGTGTTCTGCGCCGTCAGCGCGGTGACGGCGCTGGCGCCGTGCACCCCCAGCGCCGCGAAGGTCACGAGGTCGGCCTGGATGCCGGCACCGCCGCCCGAATCCGACCCCGCGATGGTCAGCGCCACCGGCGGCGTTTCCGAACTTGTGGTGGTTGGCGAGGTCATGGCAGCGCTATCCGCCGCAAGTTCGGGTCGGATGGGCGGCGCCCAGCTCGCAGAGCATGGTCCGTACGATGCCGCGCGGGTCGCCCGCCCGCATCACCGCGCCCATCACCGCGACACCAGCCGCCCCGGCGGCCAGGCACGCCCCGGCCTGCGCCGGCCCGATCCCGCCGAGCGCATAGACGGCCAGCGGCGACCCCACCCCGACGACGGCCCGGCAGCCGGCCGCCAACCCGCCGATGCCGAGCGCCGGCCCGTAGCCCGGCTTGGACGTCGTGGCGAACACCGGCGAGAAGGTGGCGTACGCCGCGACGCCGCCCGTGGCGGCGGCCATCAGCTCCCCGGGGGTGTGGCACGACCTCCCGACCCGTAGCCCCGCCGCCGGGTCGTCGGGCCAGGGATCTCCGGCGGCCAGGTGGACGCCGTCGGCTCCAACCGCGCGGGCCAGCTCCGGGTCACCGGCGACGATGAGGGCCGTCCCCACCGTTGCGGCGCGGAGCTGCACCGCCAGTTCGTGGCGATCGGCCCGGGGCAGGTCCTTCTCCCGCAGCAGGACTGCGGGCGCGCCCGCGTCGACCGCGGCCTCCACGACATCGACCAGGTCGTGGCCGGCGCCCGCCGCCATGCGGCGGTCCGTGAGGACCATCAGCGCCGGAGGGCGCACACTCACACCGTCACCCCAGGTCGGCCAGGCCCTCGTCGCTGGTCGACGCCTCGGCGTAGAGGCGCCTCGGGATGCGGCCCGCCCGCCGCGCCAGCCGACCGGCCTCGACCGCATGGCGCATGGCGTCGGCCATGCGGACCGGGTCACGCGCCCGCGTGACCGCGGTGGCGAGCAGCACGGCGTCGCAGCCCAGCTCCATCGCCCGGGCGGCGTCGGAGGCCGTGCCGATGCCGGCGTCGAGCACCACGGGCACGCCGGCAGCCTCGAGGATCATCGCCAGGTTGTAGGGGTTGCGGATGCCCATGCCGCTGCCGATCGGAGAGCCCAGCGGCATGACGGCGGCGACACCGGCGTCCTCGAGGCGGCGCGCGAGCACCGGGTCATCGTTGGTGTAGGCCAGCACCACGAAGCCGTCGTCGACGAGCTGCTCGGCTGCGTCGAGCAGCTCGACCGGGTCGGGCAGCAGCGTGCGCTCGTCGGCCACGACCTCGAGCTTCACCCAGTCCGTCTCCAGGGCCTCGCGACCGAGCCGGGCCGTGCGCACCGCGTCCCGGGCCGTGAAGCAGCCGGCGGTGTTGGGCAGCGGGCGGATGCCGGTGCGGCGCAGCACGTCGAACAGCGATCCGGGTGCCGATGGATCGACGCGGCGCAGCGCCACGGTGGTGATCTCGGTGCCCGATGCCGTCAGCGCCTCCTCGAGCAGGTCGAGGTTCGGCGCGCCGCCGGTGCCCAGGATCAGCCGCGACCGGAACGACTCGCCAGCGATCACGAGGGGGTCGGAATGGAGCTCGATCGCGGTCATCGCACGCAGATCTCCCGTGGGGCTGCGCCCCACACCCATCGCCGGCACGTCGCCGTAAGGCGCTCGCGCCGCCGGCTTGCCAGTGCTCGCTCCGCTCGCATGTCAGCCTCCCTGGGCGATCGACAGGATCTCGACGCACTCGCCGGCCGCCAGCGGGCGCTCCCCCCAGGTCCGGCGGGTCACGACCTCGCCGTCCACGGCGACGGCGATGCCCCGCGGCTCGATCCCCAGCAATGCGACGAGGTCGGCGACGCTGGTGCCGGCCGGCAGCTCGGCCTTCTCGCCGTTGACGGTGACGCGCATCGCCATGACCTTCACACCCGCACCTCCTCGAACCGCCGGGGATCGCAAGCGTCCATCTCCGGCGGCAGCGGTTCCCCGGCCACCGCCGCCACCACCGCCTCGGCGGTGATCGGCGTGAGCAGGATGCCGTTGCGGTAGTGCCCGGTCGCGACCACCAGCCCGTCCAGCGGACTCGGTCCGACCAGGGGCAGGTCGTCTGGCGTTCCCGGCCGCAGGCCGGCACGCGCCGTCACCAGCTCGGCATCGTCCAGGCCCGGGACCAGGACCAGCGCGTCCCGGAGCAGCTCGTAGGCGCCGCCGGCGGTGACCCGGGTGTCCCAGCCGCGCTCCTGCACCGTGGCACCGACGATCAGGCGGCCGTCCACCCGGGGGACGAGGTAGACGGTGAACCCGTGGACCAGCCCGCGGACGGTGTGCGTGACCAGGGGCGCTCCGGGAGGCGGCCGCAGCGTGAGGATCTCCCCCTTGACGGGCCGGACCGGTGGGGCCGCCGCCTCCGGCAGCCCGGCAATGCCGGCCGAGCGGCATCCGGCCGCCAGCACGACCGTCGGGGCGTCGATCCGCCGGGGCGCCGATGAGTCGACCAGCACCACGCCGGTCACGCGCTTGCGCTCGGGTCCCGTTGCGACCTCCTCGACCTCCGCGGCCACGAATTCGACGCCCGCGGCGGTTGCCGCCCGGCGCAGCGCGTCCACCAGGGCCGGCGGGTCCACTGATCGCTCGCCGGCGGCGAGGAACCCGGCCCGCAGCCCGGGCGCCAACCCCGGCTCCAGGCGCCGGACCTCGCGAACACGCAAGGGGGTGACGTCGAGGCCCATCGCCCGGTGCCTGGCCTCCAGTTCGTCGAGAGCGACTCGGTCGTCGGCGTCGAGCGCCACCACGAGCGTGCCGTCGGCCCGGTACCCGATCGCCGCGCCCGCGGCCCCCTCCACCTCGGCGGCGAAGGACGGCCACCGCGACCAGGACGCCAGGTTGAGCCGCAGGAGCGCCTCCTCACCCATGCGGGCCTCGGTGACCGGCGCCAGCATCCCGGCCGCGACCCCGGACGCGCCGCCGCCGGGATCGGGGTCGACCACCGTGACGGCCGCGCCCCGCTGAGCGAGCCGCCACGCCGAGGCCAGGCCGATCGCACCGCCGCCCACGACGACCACGTCCGGTCTCACACCGGCCCCCGTTGCCGAACTTGCGGCGGTAAAGGAGGTCATGGCCCCTCCAAGCGCCGCAAGTTCGTACCGGCCAGGGCCTCGACCGCCTTCGTGACGGCCAGCACCATCTCGTGGGTGGCGCTGTGGGGATCGGGTGCGTCGGAGATCGCGCCGATGACCGCCACGCCCCACGCGCCGGCCGCGATCACCTCGTCGACCGACTCGGCGGTGATCCCGGCGATGGCGATGACGGGGACCGACACGGCCGACGCCACCGCCCGCACGCCCGCGACACCGATGGGTTCCGGCAGCCCGCTCTTCGACTTGGTGGCGAACGTCGGGCCCACCCCGAGGTAGCTTGCGCCCTCCTCGACCAGGCGTCGTCCCGTTGCCGGATCGCGGGCCGTGCCCCCGACGAACATGTCCGGCCCCACCAGGCGCCGCACCGTGGCCACGGGCAGGTCCTCGGCACCCACGTGCACGCCGTCGGCCCCGACCGCCAACGCGACGTCGGCCCGGTCGTTCACCAGGCACGTGGCGCCCGCCGCCCGGCAGCGCGCGGCGATCGCCTCGCTCAGGCGGAGGCGGTCCGCGTCGGTGCCCGTCTTCACCCGCACCTGCAACGTGGGGGCGCCACCCTCCAGGGCGGCCTCGGCGACGATCAGCGAGTCGACCAGCACGTGCAGCCGTCCGAGGTAACGCCCCGGCGCGTCGTCGAAGCTCAAGGAGCTTCGGCCCCTTCCCGAGTGCCGATGTGGTCCCGGAGTGCCGGGTCCTCGATGTACACCTCGCCACCGGCGGCCACGAACTGGGCGGCCTTCTCCTCCATGCCCAGCTCGAGCGCCTCGGCCCCGGCGCTGACGCCGTGCTCGGCGGCGTACTCCCGCACCTTGTCGGTGATCGCCATCGAGCAGAACTTGGGACCGCACATCGAGCAGAAGTGCGCGGTCTTGGCGGGCTCGGCCGGCAGCGTCACGTCGTGGTAGGCGCGGGCGGTGTCGGGGTCGAGCGCCAGGTCGAACTGGTCCTGCCAGCGGAACTCGAAGCGCGCCTTGGACAGCGCGTCATCCCACGCCTGCGCCGCCGGGTGCCCCTTGGCCACGTCGGCGGCGTGGGCGGCGATCTTGTACGCGATCACACCCTGCTTGACGTCGTCGCGGTCGGGCAGGCCGAGGTGCTCCTTGGGGGTGACGTAGCACAGCATGGCGGTGCCGAACCATCCGATCATCGCCGCCCCGATGGCGGATGTGATGTGGTCGTAGCCGGGGGCGATGTCGGTCGCCAGCGGGCCCAGCGTGTAGAAGGGCGCCTCGTGGCACAGCTCCATCTGGAGCTCGACGTTCTCCTTGATCTTGTGCATGGGGACGTGCCCCGGCCCCTCGATCATCACCTGCACGTCGTGCGCCCAGGCCTTGTCGGTGAGCTGGCCGAGCGTGGCCAGCTCGGCCAACTGGGCGTCGTCGTTCGCGTCGGCGATCGAACCCGGCCGTAGCCCGTCGCCCAGCGAGAACGCCACGTCATACGCGGCGAAGATCTCGCACAGCTCGTCGAAGTGGCTGTAGAGGAAGTTCTCCTGGTGGTGGGCCAGGCACCAGGCGGCCAGGATCGACCCGCCACGGCTGACGATCCCCGTCACCCGGTCCACCGTCAGCGGCACGTAGCGCAGCCGCACGCCCGCGTGGATGGTCATGTAGTCGACGCCCTGCTCGGCCTGCTCGACGACCGTGTCCCGGAACAGCTCCCATGTGAGCTCCTCGGGTGTGCCGTCGACCTTCTCGAGGGCCTGGTAGATGGGCACGGTGCCGATGGGCACCGGGCTGTTGCGGATGATCCACTCCCGCGTGGTGTGGATGTCGCGTCCGGTCGACAGGTCCATCACCGTGTCTGCACCCCAGCGGGTGGCCCACGTGAGCTTGTCGACCTCGTCGGCCGCCGACGACGTCACCGCCGACGTCCCGATGTTCGCGTTGATCTTGGTCAGGAACCGGGAGCCGATGATCATCGGCTCCGACTCGGGATGGTTGACGTTGGCGGGGAGGATGGCCCGCCCGCGGGCGACCTCGTCACGCACGAACTCGGCGTCCATCCCCTCGCGCAGCGCCACGAACTCCATCTCGGGCGTGACCTCGCCGCGCCGCGCGTAGTGCATCTGGGTGACGGTGCGCCCGGATGCGGCCCGCAGGCGGGGGCGGATGGCGCCCTCGCCCGGGAACGACTCGGCGCCGGCCCGGCCGACCCGCTGGGAGGCCCGCCCGTCGTCTCGCAACGTCGCCACGCGACCGGCGTAGTGCTCGACGTCGGCCCGCTCGTGGATCCAGGGGCCCCGGAGCGGCTCGAGCCCGGCGCGGGGGTCGCTGCCCGGACCGCTGGTGTCGTAGAGGCGGACGGGCTCGTTGGGCGGATCGAGCTCGACCTCGCAGAACGGAACGCGCACGTCGGTGCGGGTCCCCGCAACGTAGGACTTGCGGCGGATGCCCATGCAGCATCACTCCCTTCGCCGGCATTACCCGGATCAGGTTCGGCGGTCGGCGCCTCGTGCGCCCTCTCAGCCCGGTCGCCCGAGCTCCCGCGTGGTGGGTTGTCTGCCCCACCGTACCCCGTTCCTGCCGCGGAATTGGTGGCGCAGGCAACCGGTCCCGCGGCAAGAATCGCTGTGTGACCCCCTTCGCCAAGCAGACCACCCTCGTGGCCGAGCCGGCGACGCCGGGGCGCTACCTCGTCGACGTCGATCCTCGCTGGAACTGCCCCGTCGTTCCGCAGGGCGGGATGATGGTCGCGATCGCCGCCAAGGCCATAGCGGTTGAGCTCGACGATCCCGATCAGCGCCTGCGGTCGCTCACCACCGTGTTCGCGGGACAGGTGCCCTCCGGCCCGGTGACAGTCGACGTGCGTGTGTTGCGGCGGGGGCGGTCGATCTCCCAGGCGATGGCCGACGTCCGCGCGCCCGGGTCCGAGGCCGGGCACACGACCGTGGCCGTCTTCGGGCGCTCGCGTCCTGGCTTCGAATTCACCGACCTCCGGATGCCCGATGTCCCGCCGCCGCACGAATGCCCTTCGTTCCGCGATCCGCTGCCGCCGGAGGCGGGCGAATTCGAACGGCGGCCGCCCTTCGCCTTCTGGGAGAACGTCGAGGGCCGGCCCGCCCTGGGCCACCCGCCTTGGGAGGAGTACGTACCCACCAGCTCCGACTGCGCGGCCTGGTACCGCTTCGACGAGCCACCCATGCTCGCGGACGGCACCCTGGACCCGTTCGCGGTCGTGGCCCTGTGCGACCTCATGCCGTCGTCGGTCGGCGAACGCATGGGCCCTGGCCAGCCACAGTGGCTGCCGCCGAGTGCCGATCTGACCGTCCACCTGCTGGCCGAGGCACGCTCGGAGTGGCTGCTGGCCCACCTGCGAGCCCGCCGTGCGAGCGAGGGCTACGCCTCGGTGGAGATGGCGGCTTGGGACCAGAGCGGCCAGCTGGTCGCCCACGCCGCCCAGATCATGTTCCTCGCCTTCCCCGACGGGCCCCCGACGCCAGAGCAGCGCGTCCCCTTCGACCAGAGGGGCTGACGACGGCAGCCTCACGTGGCCGCCGTGGCATCCTGGCGGCGATGGCGGAGCTGACGCTGGGAAGCTTCAACCTCCACATGGGCAGGGGCGCCGGTGGTCATGACGCCCCGTTCTACGACGTGGTGACGGCCTGCAAGGAGATCGGCACCGACGTCCTGGTGTTGCAGGAGGCGTGGGTGCCGGACGGCGAGGACGGCGACGTGATGGCGGTGGCCGCCGCCCTCGGCTACGGGGTGGCCGCCACGTTCGCCGTGGCCCGCGCCGAGTGCCACGACCAGGTGCGCCTGATCGCCCGCGTGGGCGGCGCGGGTGACGGCGATTGGCAGGTCGCGGTGCTGTCGCGCCTGCCCGTGGTCGACAGCCGGACCCTCGCCCTGGAACCGCAGCTGCCGCGGGACCCCGGCCGCCGGGCACTGCTCGCCGTCACCCTCGAGGTGGACGGACGATCGTTCACCGTGTGCGGCACCCACCTGCCGCTGCTCAAGAACCCGGTGTGGCGCCTCGCCCCGTCGCTCCGTAGGGCGCTGCCGCGCGGCGCAAGGCCGGCCGCCCTGGCCGGCGACATGAACATGTGGGGCTGGTGCGTCGACCGGCTCGCAGGCCCCGGCTGGCGGCGGGCCGTCCGGGGCCGGACCTACCCGGCACGTCGGCCCCACAGCCAGACCGATCACATCCTGGTGAGCCAGCCGGTCGAGGTGGTGGACGCGCATGTGGTCCGCCAGGTCATGTCCGACCACCGACCCATCCGGGCGAGGCTGAGGTTCTGATCTAGCGTTCCGGCGTTCGAATGTGCCGGATCCCGGCACTTCGGGACGCCGGTTGGCTCGACCGGGTACACCGTGCGCATGAGCTCCCTCGATATCGCGGTGCCGGCGCCGGCGCCGCCACCCTCCACGCCGGAGCCTGCCAACTTCGCGGCCCGGCGGCAGCGGCTTCGAACGACCCGGCGGCGGGCGACCGGGCTGCTGGTGGCGGTCACGCTCGGCTTCGTCGCGGTCCAGCTGTGGGGCAGCGACGCCGAATGGGTCGGCTACGTCGAGGCGGGCATCGAAGCCGCGATGGTCGGCGCGCTGGCCGACTGGTTCGCGGTCACCGCGCTGTTCCGCCATCCCCTGGGCGTGCCCATCCCCCACACCGCGATCATCCCCACGCGCAAGGACCAGTTCGGTGAGACCCTGGGCGACTTCGTCCAGAACAGCTTCCTCACGCCCGAGATCATCGCCGAGCGGGTCCACTCGGCCCGCGTGGTGCCCCGCATGGCCGCGTGGATGGCGAAGCCGCCCAACGCCGCGCGCCTCGCCCGCCACCTGGCCGACGCCTCGGTCACCATCGCCGACCTGCTCCGGGACGAGGAGGTCCACCGCGCGCTCGAGGATGCGGCGCGCCACCGGATCGAGACGACCCCGCTGGCGCCCGTGGCCGGGCGCACGCTGCAGCTCCTCACCGAGGACGGCCGGCACCAGGAGCTGTTCGACGTGATGCTCCGTTCGGTCGACCGGTTCCTGCGCGACAACGAGCCCAGCCTCCGCGCCCGGTTCGCCAACGAGGCCCCGTGGTGGCTTCCCCGCGCCGTCGAGGACCGCATCTTCGAGCGGCTGCTCGAAGGAGCGGGGCACCTGCTCCATCAGGTCGCCCAGGACCCGAACCACGAGCTGCGCCGCGACGTGGACGTGCGGGTGCGGCGGCTGGTCGACGACCTGCAGACGTCGCCTCAGATGCTGGCGCGGGGCGAGGAGCTCAAGGCGGAGCTGCTGGCGCAGCCGGAGCTCCGCGAGTGGGTGGCACGCGTGTGGCAGGACATCAAGGCCGGCCTGCGCGCACAGGCGGACGATCCAGACTCCGAGCTGCGCCGTCGCCTGGCCGACGCCATCGCCTCACTCGGCGCCCGACTCCGCGACGATCCCCAGCTGGCGGCCAGGGCGGAGGCCGCCATCGAGACCGGCGTGCGCTATGTGGCCGACCACTTCTCCGACGAGATCGGCACCATCGTCAGCGGCACCGTCGCGCGCTGGGACGGCCGCGAGACCGCGAGCCGCCTCGAGCTGCTGCTCGGTCCCGACCTGCAGTTCATCCGGATCAACGGCACGGTGGTCGGCGGGCTGGCCGGACTACTCATCCACGCCGTCGGCCAGGTCTTGTAGCGGGTCCCTAGGGCGACGTCACCGACAGGTCGGGCGGCGGGTAGTCAGGCGCACGATCCTCCGCGGGAAGCTGGTCGTACTCGACGACCGACGAGCCCACGTCGAACAATCCGGCCGCCTCGAGCGAGTCGGGCAGCTCGCCGGGGCCGTAACGGTCGCCGCCGTTGGCGAAGCGGTAGCTGCCGACGCCGGCATTGCCCACCTCGTCGACGCTTTCGGCCTCGGGGTCCCACCACATAAGGGTGATGTCGTCTGGCGCACCGCCGTAGTCGAAGTCCGGCCAGACGCCCTGCTCGCCGCGCGAGTCGAGCGGTCGCGTTGGCCCACCGCCCGTCGGCGGGTTGCGCAGGATGCCGTCGCGGAACGTCTCGGGCGTCAACTCGGGCCCCGCGAGGTGGATGCCGGTGAACACCTCGCGCAGCCCCGGCTCCAGCACGGCATAGATGTTGCTGGGGGGCTCGTTGCCGCCGAACGCCCAGGTGTAGATGGTGTACGCGGTGCCGTCCTCTCTCTTCCCCGGTGTCCCGGCGAAGCCGATCGCGAACCCGTTACCCCACTGCCGCTGGTCGTAGGAGCGTCCGAAGATGGCGGTGTCGGCGAGGAGGTTCGGCCCCAGGATCCACTCGGGGAAGTAGTCCTGTGCGGTCGCCTCGGTCGTCAGGAACTGCGGCATCAGGAAGTCACCGGTGAAGATGACGGTCGTCACCCCTTCCTCCTTGAGCCGGGTGATCATCGTCCGTGCGTCCTCCTGTGCCTGGTTGGGGTCGAGCACGAACGGGATGTCCGTCGTCAGCTCGATGCCCTCCGTCGGCCAGGCCGTCCCGCAGGGCGTCGAACGACTCCTCGTAGCTGCCGTCGGGCGTGTCGTAGTGCACCACGGCGTAGGCGCGCTCTTCGGCCTGCAGCGTCGGATCGCCCGCCAGCTCGGCCGGGCCCGGACCTGCCAAGTTGGCGATCGCCTCCGCGGCCAGCATGGCGGCCTGGGTGGGCGTGATCACGCCCCAGATCAGCGGGTAGTTGTCGACCGTGACACTCTGTGGCAGCGGCTGCGCCGGGACCGAGATCACGTTCCTGGCGGCCAGCTCCTCGCTGAACGCAGCCTGGGATTGCAGCGGTCCGCCGAGGACGGCGAACGGCTCCTGCTCCGAGATGGCAACCGCGTCGGCGCGGGCCGCGGTCTGGTCGTCGGCCGCACCGGTGCCGGTGTAGAACTCGAGGTCGACCGTGCGGCCATAGGTCTCGAAGACGGCGTTGAAGACGTCCGCGTAGTCGCCCATCGTCTGGGTGGCGACCGCCGGATCGAGGTTGGCGCCGGCGCCTGCGATCAGCGAGCTGCCGACCGGGTCGATCGCGGGGTCCGACACATAGGCGATGAGCTTCACGCTGTCGCCCGTGACACCCGGCGATGTCGCCCCGCCGTTGTCGCCGTCGAACGGCACGACGCACGGCGGCGCGTACACGGTGGGCAGCTTGATCCTGCCGGTCGCCGGGTCGCAGTCGGGCCCGAAGTCGATGTCGGTCTCA
Source organism: uncultured bacterium (assembly GCA_963717085.1). Classification (GTDB taxonomy): domain Bacteria; phylum Actinomycetota; class Acidimicrobiia; order Acidimicrobiales; family VFJN01; genus DASQUK01. Next base: position 356,102 of record CAVQVM010000019.1, on the reverse strand, counting down.
CCTTCCAGCTCGGCCCGCTGGGGCGTCATCGGGCCCGAGCGGATCAGGTCCTCCTGGCTGGTCTCTCCGCCGTCCTCCGACGCCTCGTCGTCGCCGTCGCCCCCACGGCCGAAGACCAGGACGGCGGCGCCGATGAGCACCACGACGAGCGCGATGGGCCCGTATCGCCTGGCGACCTTCACCCAGCCCGGGCGCCCCGGGGGCGGCGACGGCTCCGGGCTCGTGTCGACCGTGGTCTGCTCGCTCTCCGACATCGTCGACCCTCCCCTCGGTCGATCGTGGCTTCCTTCGGCTACTCCGGTGGCGGGTAGTCGGGCGTGTCGTCCTCGGCCGGAACCTCGTCGAAGATCGTCACCGACGACGCATTGTCGAACAGGCCGGCCTCCTCGATCGTGTCGGGAAACCCACCCAGCCTGTAGCGCTGGCCACCGTTGGCGTAGCGGTACAGGCCGACCCCCTCGTTCCCGACCTCGTCCGGGCCGCGAGCCGTCGGGTCGAACCAGACGATGGTGGCATCGTCGCCGGCACCGAAGTCCGCGTCCGGCCAGATGCCGTGGTCGCCGCGCGACACCTCGGCCTGGGTCGGCCCGCCGCCGGACGGCGGGTAACGGTACAGGCCGTCGCGGAACGTCTCCGGGGTCAGCTCGGGCCCGGCCAGCTGGATTCCGGGGAACACCGTCAGCAGCATCCCGGCGTTGAGCACGTTCGCGTTGCTGTTGGGCGGCGGGCCCCCGTACGCCCAGTCCCAGATGCGGAAGGCGCCGTCCGTCTCCAGGGCGCCCCGGGCACTGACGAAGGAGATCCCGAAGCCGTTCTTCCACTGCTCCGGATCGGTCTGGCGGGCGAACAGCGACGTGTCCATGAACAGGTTCGGCCCCATAAGCCACTCGGGGTGGTAGTCCTGGGCCGTCGCCTCGGCGGTCAGCGACGCGGGCGTGAGCGGATCGCCGGAGTAGATGATCGTCGTGACGCCCGCTTCCTTGAGCCGGGTGATGTTGGTGCGCGCGTTCTCCTGGGCATGGGCCAGGTCGAGATCGAACTCGATGTCGGTGGCCAGTTCGATGCCGTTGTCGGCCAGCTGGTCGCGCAACGCCTCGAACACCGCCTGGTGGTCGCCGTCGGGATTGTCGTAGTGCAGCAGGCCGTAGACCCGGTCCTGGGCCCGAGTGGCGTCGTCCCCGGCGAGCTCGGCCTGGCCCGGCCCGGCCAGGTTGCCGATCATCTCGGCCGACAGCGCCGCCGCCTGATCGGGAGTAGGTGTGCTCTGCCAGATGTATGGCTGGTACTGCTCGACGATCTCCTCCGGTACCGCCGTGGCGCAGAAGCTGGCACAGACGATCCCTCGCGACGCCAGCTCCGTGGCGAAGACGGGGCCCGCCTGCCCCGGACCGCCCACCACGATGAAGGGCTCCTTCTCCGCGATGGCGATGGCGTCAGCCCTCGCCGCCTCCAGATCCGCGCCGGCCCCGGTACCGGTATAGACCTCGATCTCGACCCGCCGGCCGTACGTCTCGTACAGCCGGTTGTACAGGTCCGCGAAGCCCTGGACGGTCTCTGCGGCGGACTCGGGGTCGATCTCGGCGCCGGCGCCGGCGGCGAAGGCGGTCGTCAGGGGATCGAGGGCCGGGTCGGCGATGTATTCCACGACCTTGACCGCGTCGGCGGTGACCCCCGGCGACGTCGCCCCGCCGTTGTCGCCCGCGAACGGCTCCACGCATGGCGGGGCGTAGACCGACACCAGCTTGAGCTTGCCGGTCTCGGTGTCGCAGTTGGGGCCCCACTCGATGCTTTCGGTCTCGCCCTCGAGCTCCGCCTTCTGCCACGTCATCGGGCCCGAAGCGATCAGCTCCTCCTCGCTGGCGCTCGCGCCTTCGGTGGCCGCCTCGTCGTCGCCGTCGTCGTCACCGCCGCCGCCGAACACCAACACGGCGGCGCCGATGATCGCCAGGACAAGCACGATGGGCCCATAGCGCTTCGCGGGCCTCACCCATCCGGGCTGACGCTTGGGCGGAGGCGTCCCTCCTCCGCCCTCGCTGGTCGTGGTCTCGCCGGTGCTCGCCATCGTCGACCTCCCCTCCGGCCGTCAGCGTCGCGCCCGGCCTACTGCGGTGGCGGGTAGTCGGGCGTCTCGTCCTCGGCCGGAACCTGGTCGAAGATCGTCACCGACGACGCATTGTCGAACAGGCCGGCCTCCTCGAGGCTGTCGGGGAAGTTGCCCAGCGTGTAGCGCTGACCGCCGTTGGCGTAGCGGTACAGGCCCGTCCCCTGGTTGCCCACCTCGTCCTCGCCCTCGGCGGTGGGGTCAAACCAGATGACCGTGGCGTCGTCGCTGCCGCCGAAATCCGTGTCGGGCCACACCCCGTGATCGCCGCGCGAGATCTGCACCTCGGTCGGCCCCCCGCCAGAGGGGGGGTAACGGAACAGGCCGTCGCGGAAAGTCTCGGGCGTGAGCTCGGGCCCGGCCAGGTGGATGCCCGGGAACACCGTCAGTAGGAGCCCCCCGTTGAGCACGTTGGCCGTGTTGTTCGGCGGCAGGCCTCCGTACGCCCAGTCCCAGATGCGGAAAGCACCGTTCGTCTCCTGTGCTCCTCGCGCGCCGATCAATGAGATGCCGAATCCGTCTTTCCACTGCTCCATGTCGGTCTGGCGGGCGAACAGCGAGGTGTCCATCAACACGCTGGATCCCAGGATCCACTCGGGGTGGTAGTCCTGGGCCGTCGCCTCGGTCGTCAGTGACGCCGGGGTGAGCGGATCACCCGTGTAGATGACCGTGGTGACGCCCGCATCCTTCAGCCGAGCGATGTTCGTCCGCGCATTCTCTTGGGCCCGCGCCAGGTCAAGCGTGAACTCCACGTCGGTGGCCAGCTCGATGCCGTTGTCCGCCAACTGCTCCACGTACGCCTCGGTCACGGCCTCGTAGTCGCCATCGGGATTGTCGTAGTGCAACAGCCCGTAGACGCGGTCCTTGGCTCTTGTCTCGTCGTCACCGGCGAGCTCAGCCTTGCCGGGTCCCGCCAGCTTGGCGATCATCTCGGACGCCAGCGCAGCCGCCTGGTCGGGAGTTGGCCCGGTCTGCCAGATGTACGGCGCGTACTCGTCGACAAGCGACTGGGGTATCGCGGTCGCACAGGTCCCGGCGCAGACGATGCCCCGTGACGCCAGCTCGGCTGAGAAGATCGTGGTGGACTGTTGCGGACCACCAACCACGATGAACGGGTCCTTCTCGGCGATGGCGATGGCGTCGGCTTTCGCCGCTTCCCGGTCGTCGCCCGCCCCCGTGCCGATGTAGGTCTCGACCTCGACCTGACGGCCGTAGGTCTCGTACAGCTGGTTGTAGAGGTCGGCGAACCCCGCCACGGTCTCGGCGGCGGTTTCCACGTTGACATCCGCACCGGCGCCGGAGACGGTCGCCGCGGTCAGCGGGTCGAGCGCCGGATCGGTGATGTACTCCACGACCTTGACGGTGTCGGCCGTGACCCCCGGCGACGTCGCGCCGCCGTTGTCGCCCTCGAACGGCTGCACGCAGGGCGGCGCATATGTGGAGACGAGCTTGATCTTGCCGGTCTCGGTGTCGCAGTTGGGGCCCCAATCGATGTTGGCGGTCTCACCCTCCTGCTCTGCCTTCTGCCACGTCATCGGGCCCGACGCGATCAGCTCGTCCTCGCTGGTGCTCGCGCTGTCGGTCGCCGCCTCGTCGTCGCCGTCGTCGCTGCCGCCGCCGAAGACGAGCACCGCGGCCCCGATGAGGGCGAGGACCACGACGATGGGCCCGTAGCGCTTCGCCGGCTTCACCCATCCCGGCTGGCGCTTGGGTGGCGGACCCTCGCCCGCGCCGTCACCCTGGGCCTTGGTCTCGTCGGTGGTTGACATGGAGCCTCCCTTAGGTTCCCGGCGCCGGGGCTCAGCCGGCTGTCGGTGCGCCGGATCGGACGATGGCAGCCTCGTCGGTACCGAGGTACGAGGCCACCACCGCCGGGTGTTCCACGACCTCGGCCGGCGTGCCTTCGGCCACCATCCTCCCGAGGTCCAGTGCGATCATGCGGTCTGATATCGAGCTCAGCAGTGGCAGGTCGTGCTCGACCACCAGCAGGCTGGCGCCGAGCTCGTCGCGGACCCGCCGCAGCATGGGCGCCAGCGCCTCGGCCTCCCGCTGGGCGATGCCGCTGGAGGGCTCGTCCAGCAGCAGCACGGTCGGGCCTTGTGCCAGCACGCAGGCGAGGTCGACGACCCGCCGTGTGCCGGTCGACAGCTCGCGCACGAACTTGTCGCGGTAGGCGCCGAGGCCCAGCAGGTCGATCAACCCGTCGACCCGGGCGTGGACCTTCTCCTCCGAATCGCCCACGGAGGGCAGGTGCAGCGTGGCCGCAATCGGGTCGCGTACCTCGACGTGCTGTTCGAGGGCGACGGCGATGGCCTCGTGGACGGTGAGCCCTGGGAACAGCCGGCCGTCCTGGAACGAACGACCCAGGCCCCGCCAGGAACGGGTGTACGTCGGGACGTCGTGGAGGTCGACGAGCTCCCCGTGGACGAGGAGCCGGATCGTCCCCGAATCGGCGGGCGTGTAGCCGGAGATGACGTCGAACAGCGTGGTCTTGCCGGCACCGTTGGGGCCGATGAAGCCCAGGATCTCGCCCGGGCGCACGTCGAACGACACGCCGTCGAGGGCCCGCACGCCCCCGAACCGGCGGGTGACCTCGCGTACCTCGAGGACGGGTGGCCCGTCTCGCACCGCCGAACGCTCCGCGCCCTCCGCGGCCTCTGCCTCTGGGACCGCGGCCCGCAGGAACACCGACCGCAGCAGGTCCGGCCTGTTCAACAGCTCGGTGGCCGGGCCCTCGAAGCGCACCTCGCCCTTCTCCATGAAGTAGGCACGGTTGGCGACGGTCAGGGCAACGTTCACGGACTGCTCGACCAGGATCACCGTCGTGCCCTCGTCGCGCAGCGAGCGCACCATCTCCAGCAGCTGGGTCACCACCGCGGGCGCCAGGCCGAGCGACAGCTCGTCGATCATCAGCAGCCGCGGCTTGGAGATGAACGCCATGCCCAGGGTGAGCATCTGTTGCTGCCCGCCGGACAGGTTGCCGGCCACCTCGTGCAGGCGCTCCCGGATGATCGGGAACATGTTCAGCACATGCTCGGTGTCGGCCGCCACCTTGGCACCCTCCTTCCGCCTGGTCCACGCGGCCAGGCGCAGGTTGTCGGCGACGCTGATCTGGGTGAAGACTCCCTGGCCGCCCGGCACCACGGCCACGCCCCGGCCGGCCACCTCGTCGGGCGGCGTGTGGGTCATGTCCCGCCCGTCGAACACGACCGCGCCCCCGCTCGCCTGCACCAACCCTGAGATGGCCTTGAGCAGCGTGGACTTGCCGGCGCCGTTCGTGCCCAGCAGTGCGACGATCTCGCCCTCGTCGACCTCCAGGTTCACGCCGAAGAGGACCTGCACATCGTCGTAGTGGACGTCGATGTCCCGGCAGAGCAGCAGCTTGACCTTGCCCTGCCGGCGGAGCAGCGCCACCTCCGAGCGGGCGGCGGCCGACCGCCACACCTGCTGGATGTCGTGCTCCACGAACATGTGCCCGGAGGCGAGGACGAAGGCACCGACCAGGAAGACCGGGACGACGGCGATCAGCCCCCAGCGGATGCCGTACGTGTCCGCCAACTGGCCGACGACGGGCAGGATCAGCAACCCGGGGAGGATCCAGAGAGTGCCAACCGCGAAACCGAAGGCCCGCACCTTGGCCGGGACCGCGAGCGACAGCACGGCATAGATGCCGGGGATCAACAGGAAGAACGACCCCTCCACCACGGCGTTGGCGGCGATGGCGATGGCGATGTTCGGTGCCGCGGCGAAGACGAGCAGCCCCAGCGCCACCACACACGCCACGTAGGACAGGAAGCGCACCACGTAGCCGGGCCCGCGTGCCATCAGCCGGGTCACGACGCGGAGCCCGACCATCAGCCCCACCAACTGGGCGCCGCCCTGGATGCACGCGGTCACGAGGCCGCGGGCCCGCTCGTCGAGGTTGAAGACCTCCTCGTAGTAGAGGCCCCCGAGGGTGAGCAGGCCGACGACGGCGACGGCCAGGAACGGGAGGGCGTAGTAGATGCGCCGGAGGGTCCGCACCTGCCAGACGATGCGGAACGACTCGGCCCAGGAGGGTGGCTCCTCCTCGGTGTTGACGACGTCCTCCGACACGCCCATTGCCCGCCGCTCGTAGCGCCCCCGCATCGGCTCACGGAGCCTGAAGGCCAGGATCACGAAGAACGCGGTGATGAACGAGAAGATGATGAACGGCCAGCGCCATCCCACGGCGTAGGCGATGAGCCCCGCCGAGAGGGGCCCCAGGAACTGGCCGAGTGCGTTGGCGTAGCGGTGCACCGAGTAGACGCGGGCGCGCACCGGGATGTCGTAGTAGTCGGCGATCAGCGAGTTGTGGACGGGATCATTGACCGCCCGGCCCAGGCCGGAGCCGGCGCGGGCTATACCCAGCGTCCACAGGTTGTTGGCGAGGCCCGTGAGCATCGAGAACACGCCCCACACCGAGGCTCCGCCGATGACGATGGGGACCCGCCGGAGCCGGTCGGCGTAGAACCCGATCGGCAGCGCCAGGATGATGGCCGCGACCAGCGACAACGAGACGACCCAGAGGATCCCGTTGGTATCGAGACCGAAGTGGTCGCGGATCTCCGGCAGCAGCACGCCGAAGGCGGTGCGGTCCAGCTCGTCCGCCATGTTGAGCCCGAACAGCACCCCGAGGGGAAAGAGCGGGGCACCGCCGGTGGTCCGCAGCCTCCACCGCGACCACCAGCCCGGCTCGGGACGGTGCCCGTCGGTGGCGGCGCCGTCGCCGGACGTGGCCGGCTCGGCACCGTTGCCGCCAGGTCCGTCGAGCGTGAGCCGGTCGTCGGCGCTCATGATCGTCCCTCGCCTCGATCGCTACCCGATGCGATGGGCTCCGGGGTGGGCTCCTCGGCCTCCTCGGCCATCGCGGCCATCTCGGCTTGTTCGGCCATCTCGCCGGCGGTGAGGAGCACCTCCTCGACGGGGGGCTCGTCGGCCGCCGCCAGCGGCGCCTCGCCGTCGTCGACACGCACGTCGGCCAGCAGGCTGGGCACGACCAGGTGCCGGCGCTTCGCCACCCGGCGCAGCGCGGCGTCGCGCACGTCCGCCAGGACGCCACCCAGGCCGCTGGGGAAGATCAGCAGCACTAACAGCAGGCCCGCGCCGGTGGCCAGGAACTGCCACCGGTTGGGCAGGAAGAAGTCGACACTGAGGACGTACGTCGCGCCCAGCAGTGCCCCCGGCAGCGAGCCCAGGCCGCCGATAACGACCATGGCGAACACCTCGAGGCTGCGCTGGGGCAGGTAGGGGTCGATGGAGAGCCCGGTCTGCTGGTGCACGTACAACGAGCCGGCCACCGCGGCCAGGAACCCCGAGAACGCGAACGCGGCCAACTGCGTGCGGGTGGCGTTGACCCCGTATGCCCGGGCGGCCCGTTCGTTCTCGCGGATGGCGATGAGGACCCGGCCGGTGCGCGAGCGCCGCAGCCCTACCACCATCACCAGCGCCAGCGCCAGCACCGCCAGCGAGGCGTAGAACATGGCCGTCTCGCTGGTCAGCTCGATCCCGAGGATGGTGCCCCGGTCGATGCGCCGCCCCGGCAGCCAGTCGGGGAAGATGGTCCGGTTGAGCACGTACTGCGACACGAACAGCCCGAAGGCCAGCGTGCTCACCGCCAGTGTGAGTCCTCCCCGACGCAGCGCCGGATAGCCCACGACCACGGCCGCTACGGCCCCCACGAGGCCGGCGAGCGTGCCGGCCAGCGCCAGGTCCCAGCCGCGGTGATCGGTCAGGGCCCCGCCCACGGCCGCACCGACGCCCACGAATGCCATGTGTCCCAGGCTCACCTGGCCGGCCCAGCCGGTGAGCACGACCAGCGACGCGGCCACGATGCCGAAGATGACGATGATCGTGGCGAGGTTGATGCGGCTGGTCGACAACCAGGCGGGAAGCGTCAGCACGAAGAGCCCCAGCCCGACGGCCAGCAGCACCCGCGTCCCCACCACCTCGGGCAGGCGGCGCAGCTCCCGCGGGATGGGCCGGATCTCCCGCGTGGCCTGCCAGGTGGCGGAGGCGTCGGTGTCGACCCGGCTCGTGGTGCGGCTCCGGCGCGTCAGCAACAGCCCCGCGAGGACGATCCCGAACAGGACGGCGTCGTTGTAAGCGGGACGGTTGCCGGGCTGGAACGTCATGGCCTGGTCGACGATCCCCAGGCCGATGGCGGCGGCGGCGATGGTGGTGAAGCGCTCGAACCGGCCGAACACGGCGGCCGCGAGGGCCTGCACCAGGAACGTCGGCGGCAGGACCTCGCCGATCGGTAGGCCGACCGTGCCCGCCCGCAGGAACATGCCCAGGAACGCCAGCACCGAGGCCACCACCCACACCACCGTGTGAAGCCGCTTCACCGGGATGCCCAGCGTGAAGGCGCGGTCGGCCCGCTCGGCGGACCCCAGGATGGCGACGCCCACCCGCGAGCGCTGCAGGAACAGCGCCATGGCCACGAGGCAGATGGGCACCACGATCATCGTGAGCACGTCGTTGGCGTTGAAGTTGGTGCCGCCGATCTCGAAGTTGGCCTCGAAGGGCGGGGCCAGTCGGGTGCCGAACGACTGGTCGCCGAAGGCGCGGGGCAGGAACAGCCCCGCGCCCGCGAGCAGCTGCGCAAGACCGATCGTGGCGACGGTGAGAACCAGGCGGGGCGCCGAGAAGAACCGGCGGATGATGAGGGTCTCCACCAGCACGCCCAACACCAGCGCCGCCGCCAGGCCGGCGATCAGGCCGATCCAGTAGTTCCAGTTCCAGGCCACCACCAGCATCACTGCGAGGGTGGCCGGCACCGCCCCGAGGTCACCCTGGGCGAAGTTGATGATCCGGTTGGCCCGGTAGATGAGCGCGATCCCCAGCGCGATGAGGGCGATCCGGCTGCCGAACAGCGCACCGTTGACGACGACGCCCAGTGGGGCGGGGAAGGCGACCCGCTGCAGGACGACCAACGCCACGAACGGGGCCAGGAACGCCAGCCGCCGCGCCACCTCGGAGAGCTCGAGGCGCCTGGCTGTTCGTTTGGTCGTGCTGTCGACGGCGGCGGTCGTCATCGCACTCCTCGTCAGGTATCCGGTGATCCGCTGGGCCCGCTCGTTCCCGCCTCCGTGGCGCCGCCCCACCCCTCCAGCAGGGCGAGCACCATTGTCCGCAGCTGTTCCTCTGCCTCGTCAGCCGTCAGCTTCTGGTAGCGGCGCATCACGTCCCACGACGGGGACCCGAGGGCCAGCGTCAGGGCCTGGCGCAGCCGGGAGCCGTGCATGCCCGCCGCCGCGATCTCGGCCGCGAACACGTGGTCGATCTCGGCGCGCGCCGCCTTGCGGCCGGCCTCGAGCGCGCGCTGGAGCGCGGGCGAGAACGGTTCCTGCGCCAGCGCAGCCCGACGGACTCCGCTTCCCGCCTCGTAGAGCGTGCGCCGGTTGGCCACCAGAGCCGCCACGCGACGCGCGAGCGGGCCCTCGGTCGGGACCGGCCGGGCCAGGGAGATCAGATACTCACCGTGGCGGATGGCCGCCGCGACCAGCAGCGACTCGACGTCGTCGAAGTGGACGTAGATCGAGCGCAGCGACACACCGGCCTCCGCCGCGATCTCACGGGCGGTGGGTCGCAGGTTCCCCTTCTCGTTGAGCGCCAGTAGGGCATCTACGACGGCGATGCGGGTACGGGCGGCCCGGCTGGCTCGACCGTCGCCTCCCGCCGACTCGGTCGATGTGACCGTTGTCTCAGCCATCGGCCGGACGGTAGGGGTTATTTCACGACCTGTGCAACACGTGTCATCAACGTGTCACGTGCCGTCACCACCCGTGTCGGCGGTCCCGGGATGGGCGTCGAAGAAGTCGAGGATCGCGTCGGTCGCGGGGTACGCCTGGCCCCCGCTCGCCGCGGGCTGGACCGTGTTGCCGGGCCAGTCGTGGGTGCCGCCGACGATCGTGTACAGCACGACCTCGCCGCCGCCTGCACAGCCCGTGAGCGTGTCCGTCTCGACGCCCGCGGCCGGCTCGTCCTCGGTTGGAGGGCGGTCGCAGCCGTAGGTATCGGCATACTGCTCCAGCGTCTGGAGCACGGGAGGAATGCCGACCGGCCCCCCGCCGACCGAGCCGCCCTCGTAGGGCACCGCCGGATCGGCCGTGCCGTGGAACGCGATCACCGACGGGGTCGCCTGGTCCGCCGGACAGGTCGTGGGGATGAACGCCGCCACCATCGCCACCGCTGCGAAGCGATACGGCGCGCGACACTGCACGAAGCCCGCGAACGCCGAGCCGGCCGAGTGACCCGCCGCATAGACGCGGTCGGCGTCGACGCACAACCGCTCGCTCAAGTCGAGGACCAGGGCGTCGACGAACCCGAAATCGTCGGCCCGGGCCGGGTTGCCGAAGTAGTTCCAGTCGCGGGGCTCGCCCAGCGCATCGGGCGTGACCACGATGTAGCCGCGAGCCGTGCCCTTCTCGGCCATCCCCGCGTAGGCGTTCAGGCCCTCCTTGTTGCTCGAGAAGCCGTGGAAGCTGAACACCAGTGGGTACGCGGTCGTGCCGTCGTAGTCGTCTGGCAACGCCAGGAGGTACGCACGCGTCTGGTCCCCGAACCTGAAGCTCTGCGCTGCGTCCGTCGCCACCGCCGGGCGCGGAGGGTCGCAGTCAGGAGCGGCCGCCCCGGCATCGGTGCTGGCGCCATCGGGCTCGCCGGCATTCCCGGCACGCGCCCCGCCGCCGGAGCTGCACGCCACGAGGGCGAGTGCGGCGACCAGCACGGTGACCGCGACGGTCCCGGACCCTCTGCGCCTCATCGGCGCGCCACGATAGGCAGCGCTGCGACGGCGTCGGGATTCGATCGAGCACCGGGAACAGCCATTGGAGGAGGCGGCGGCGTTCCCCCGGTCAGCGTTGGCTGTCTCCGCCGCCGCGCCTCCTCCGGCCCTACCGCAATACCCGCTAGCAGGCCCGTCTACCCCCAGGTTCGCGGATTGTGGCAATTGCACGCACTCAGCGAGCGAGCAGCGGCCCGACCGTCCGGCTCGTCGCCACGATGGCGTGGGCGACCGACGCCAGGAGATCATCGGGCAGACGCATCGCCGGCCCCTGGACGGCCACAGCGGCCACCGCCGACCCGGCGGCGTCCAGGACCGGCGCGGCGACGGCGCGGACCCCGGCATTGCGCTCCTCGTCGTTGAGCGCCCAGCCCCGCTCGCGGGTTCGCTCGAGCTCGTCGGCGAGCCGGTCACGACGGGTGATCGTGCGATCCGTGAACCGCGTGAGGCGTGGCAGGCCACTCAGGACCTCGACCTCGGCACCGGGCGCGGGTGGCGGGAAGGCCAGCAGGCACTTGCCCATCGCCGACGTGTGGATGGCGACCCGGCTGCCCGCCAGCTGGTCGAAGCGGAGCGGCTGAGGCGAGGCCACCGCGAGCACCACCAAGACCTCGGCTCCCGAGCGGATCCCGAGGTTCACCGACTCGCCGGTGACCTCCGCCAGCGACTCCAGCGCCGGCAGCGCCCGGGCATAGCCGAGTTGCTCCTCGGCTCGCCTGCCGAGCACGACAGCCACGGGACCGAGCTGGTAGCGCTCGCTGCGGGGATCCTGCATCAGGAGCCCGCCGGCGCAGAGCGCCCGGGTCAGGCGGTGGGCGGTGCTGACGGTCAGCCCGGTCGCGGCGGCGATCTCGCTCACGCCCAGGTTGCGGTCCGCGTGCTCGAAGCAGCGCAGCACCGCCAGCGCACGTTCCACCGACTGCGCGCCCGACCTGGCGTCGGCGCGCCCGTTGCCGCGGGGTGCCATCGCCGCATGATCGCACGCACGCGCCCGGGGAGTCGTTGGCGTCGCGGGGAGCGCCATCGACCTTGCGGGACAAGGTCCCGAGATGTAGAAAACTCGATTATGTCCATCCGATTTACCGCAAAACGGCGCCTGCGAGGTTGGGCGCGCTCGCTCTCCGTGCTCGTGGCCCTCGGCCTGCTGGCCGCGGCCTGCGGGGACGACGATGCGACGAGCACCGGGGACGGCTCGGAGCAGGCGAGCGGCACCGATGCCGAGCCGAACGGCACCCTCCGGCTCGGCTACTTCCCCAACGTCACCCACGCCCCGGCGATCATCGGGGTGCAGGAGGGCATCTTCGAGCACGACCTGGGTGGTGGCGTCGACCTCCAGCTGCAGACCTTCAACGCCGGCGGCGAGGCGATCGAGGCGCTGATCGGCGGCTCGATCGACGCGACGTTCATCGGCCCCAACCCCGCCCTCAACGGGTACAGCCAGTCGGACGACCTCTTGCGGATCGTCGCGGGCACGACGTCGGGCGGGGCGTCGCTGGTGGTCCGCGACGGCATCGACTCGCCCGAGGACTTGGAGGGGACCACGCTGGCTACGCCCGCTCTCGGCAACACCCAGGACGTGGCCCTGCGGGCCTGGTTGTCGGAGGAGGGCTACGAGACGGATCAGTCCGGCGGTGGCGACGTCTCGATCACCCCGCAGGAGAACCCCGACACGCTGACCGCCTTCCAGGACGGGTCCATCGACGGAGCCTGGCTGCCCGAACCCTGGGCCACCCGGCTGGTCCAGGAGGGCGACGGCCACGTGCTCGTCGACGAGGCCGACCTCTGGCCCGAGGGGCAGTTCGTCACCACCCAGCTGATCGTCGCGAAGAGCTACCTCGACGATCATCCCGAGAACGTCCGCGCCTTGATCAGCGGCCTGCTCGACGCCATCGACGCCGCCAACGACGACCCGGCCGAGGCGCAGGCCGTCACCAACGACGGCATCGAGGCCGACACCACCAACCGCTTGCCCGACGAGACCATCGCGGCCGCGTGGGAGAACCTCACGTTCACTCCGGACCCGATCGCCTCGTCGCTCGAGAAGTCGAAGGACGACGCGGTGGAGGCCGGCCTCCTCGACGACCTCGACATCGGCGGCATCTACGACCTGAGCATCCTCAACGAGCTGCTCCAGGAGCGCGGCGAGCCCGAGGTCAACGGGCTGTGACCGACCGCACCGTCCCCGGCACCGGCGTGGGCGACGCACCGGCCGCACGCCTGCCGAGCGTCCCGCCGCGGCCGCTTCCGGCGGTGGCGCTGAGGGGGGTGAGCAAGGTCTACGGCGGCGGGCAGGCGGCCGTCGCCGCCATCGACCACATCGACCTCGACGTGGCCCCGGGCGAGCTCGTGTGCCTCGTCGGCGTCTCCGGCTGCGGCAAGAGCACACTGCTGAACCTCATCGCCGGCCTGGACCGACCGACCACCGGCCGCGCCGACGTCGAGGGGCGGACCGCACTCATGTTCCAGGACGCGGCCCTCTTCCCGTGGCTGACCGTCGCATCGAACGTCGACCTGGCGCTCAAGCTCCGCCGGGTGCCCAAGGCCGAGCGTCGCCCCCGCGTGGAGTCGTTGCTGCGCACCGTCCACCTCGAGGCGTTCGCCGGCAAGCGGCCGCACGAGCTGTCCGGCGGCATGCGCCAACGGGTGGCGCTCGCCCGCGCCTTCGCACAGGACGCCGACGTCCTGTTGATGGACGAGCCGTTCGGGGCCCTCGATGCCATGACGCGGGACGTGCTTCACGACGAGCTCGAGAGCCTGTGGCGCGACCGCAGCCTCACCATCGTCTTCGTGACCCACAACGTGCGCGAGGCCGCCCGCCTGGCCGACCGCATCGTCGTGCTGACCAGCCGGCCCGGCCGCGTGGCGGCCACGTTCGACGTGGACGTCGAACGGCCCCGCCGCATCGAGTCGCCCGAGGTCAGCGACGTCGCCGCGCGCATCACCGGACGCCTGCGCGAGGAGGTGCGCCGCCATGCCCGTCAGTGAGACCCACGCGCTGAACCATGACCAGGAGCTCGCCGGGCTCGACCTCCTCGAGCTCGCCGGCGGCACCGGCGAGTCCAGGAGCCGGCGGATCTGGAGGGCCAGCTGGCCGAAGGCCGCGGCCGCCATCCTCGGCATCGGGATCTGGCAGCTCGTCGTGTGGTCGGGCTGGAAGCCGGAGTTCGCGCTCGCCCCGCCGCGTGAGGCCTGGGACGACCTCTGGGGCTACGCGGCCGACGGCACGCTGACGACCGCCCTCGGCATCACCATGCGACGCGCGTTGATGGGCTTTGCACTGGCGATCGTGATCGGCACCGTCGTCGGCAGCCTCGTGGCCCGGATCCCGACCCTGCGGGCCGCCTTCGGGTCGCTCATCACCGGCCTCCAGACGATGCCGTCGATCGCTTGGTTCCCGCTCGCGATCCTGATCTTCCAGCTGTCGGAGCGGGCGATCCTGTTCGTCGTCGTCCTCGGGGCGGCGCCGTCGATCGCCAACGGCCTCATCACCGGGGCCGACAACATCCCGCCGATCCTGCTGCGCGCCGGTCGCGTCCTCGGCGCGCGGGGCCTGGCCGCCTACCGGTACGTCGTTCTGCCGGCGTCGCTGCCCTCGTTCGTGGGCGGCCTGAAGCAGGGGTGGGCCTTCGCCTGGCGGAGCCTCATGGCGGGCGAGCTGTTGGTCGTGATCCGCGGCAAGGAGTCGGTCGGGTTCCTCCTGACCCAGAACCGCGCCGTCAACAACTCGTCGGGCCTGCTCGCCACCATGATCGTGATCCTGGTGGTCGGCATCCTGGTCGACTCCCTGCTCTTCGGCACGCTCGACCGGGCCATCCGCCGCCGCTGGGGACTGCTCGAGGCTGCCCCCTGACTGCTCGGCACGCCCTCGGGCTCTGACCGGGGGGCCTGCGTACGGTGGTGGACGGGCCCTAATCTCGCGGGCATGAGCGAGCGTCCCGGAGGGCGAGAGAGCGAGCGTGGCCCGAGCGGCCCGGCCGAAGGCCAAGAGCGGGGAGCAGGGGGCGATGCCAGCGCCCTCGTCGCCGAGCGGATCGACAAGCTGTTGGCGGAGCTCGACCCGGTGTCGACCGATCCCGTGGAGTTCCGCGGCCGCCAGTACGACCTGGGGCTGGCCTGGGTGCACTTCCCCGAGGGATCGGGTGGATTGGGCGTGCCACCCGCCCTGCAGCGACAGGTCGACGAGCGGGTGTTCGCCGCCGGCGCCGCGCCTCCGGCCAGCCGCGAGTTCTTCGGGTGGACGCTGGCGGCGCCGACCGTGGTCACCAACGGCGACGAGGCGCTGCAGGAGCGGCTCCTACGCCGCATGTTCACCGGGGAGGACGCCTGGTGCCAGCTCTTCAGCGAGCCGGGCGCCGGGTCCGACCTGGCCGGGCTCGCCACCCGGGCGGCGCGCGACGGCGACGAGTGGCTGATCAGCGGCCAGAAGGTGTGGAACACGCTGGCGCACATCGCGGACCGGGGCATGCTCGTGGCCCGGACCGATCCCGATGTGCCCAAGCACAAGGGCCTCACCTACTTCGCCCTCGACATGCACGCGCCCGGCGTGGAGGTCCGGCCGTTGCGGCAGCTCACGGGCGAGGCCGAGTTCAACGAGGTCTACATGTCCGAGGTGCGGGTGCCCGACGCCGACCGCATCGGCGACGTCGGTGACGGCTGGCGGGTGGCCATGACCACGCTCATGAACGAGCGCACGGTCATCGGCGGCGGGGGCGGCCTACCCCGCCGTGGCTCCGGCGCCATCGCCGAGGCGATGCGCATCTGGCGGGACGAGGTCGCCGACCGTCGTCCTGCGATGCGCGATCGGCTGATGCGGCTGTGGATCGAGACCGAGGTCCTGCGGCTCACCAACATCCGCGCATCGCAGAACCGCAAGGCCGGCAATCCGGGGCCCGAGGGATCGATCGCCAAGCTGGGCTTCGCCGAGCTCAACAAGGCGGTCTACGACCTGTGCGTCGACCTGCTGGGCCCGGCCGCTCTGGACGGCTACGACTACACCATGCGGCGGGCCGAAAGCCTCGGGCTCGTAGGCCCGCCAGGCGAGGCGCGCAAGATGTTCCTGCGGTCCCGAGCCAACTCGATCGAGGGCGGGACGTCGGAGATCCAGCGCAACATCCTCGGTGAGCGGGTGCTCGGACTGCCCGGCGAGCCGCGGGTCGACAAGGAGATGCCCTGGTCACAGGTGCCGAGGAGCTGACGCATTCGTTGGCCCTCACGTGCCAAATGCATGCGTGAGCGCGGACGGGACGAGGTAGACCGGCCGGCATGCCCACGATCGTCGACCTCAGCCACGTACTCGAGGACGGGACCGTCACCTATCCCGGGCTCCCGGCGCCGGTGATCTCCGACCATCTGAGTCGCGAGGCATCGCGCCAGCGCTACGCGCCGGGCTACGAGTTCCACATCGGGCGCATCGACATGGTCTCCAACACCGGGACCTACCTCGACACGCCGTTCCACCGCTATCCCGACGGCCACGACCTCGCAGGGCTCGACCCGGCCCGGGTTGTCGGGGTGCCGGGGCTCGTGGTCGACGCCGGCGAGGACCAGGAGATCTCCTCGACCCGGCTCGACGGCCACGACCTGGCGGGACACGCCGTGCTCTTCCGCACCGGCTGGGACCGCCACTGGGGCACGGAGCGCTACGGCGAGCCCGACCACCCCTACCTCGGCGTGGCAGCGGCCGAGCGCCTGGCCGAGGGCGGCGCCGCCGTGGTGGGGATCGACTCGGTGAACATCGACGGCACCCGTACGGGCGAGAGGCCGATCCATTCGGTGCTGCTGGCCGCCGGCGTGCCGATCATCGAGCACCTCACCGGCCTGGACCAGATCGGCGGGCGGCCGTTCACGCTGGTGGCCATGCCGCCGGCGATCCGCGGGATGGGCACGTTCCCGGTGCGGGCACTGGCGGTCATTTCCTGAGCGAGTGTCCGCAATGCAGCGAGCCGGGGGCCCGAGCGGCCCGTCGCCGAAGGCGACAGGAGCGGGAAACACAGCGTCGGAGCCCGAGCGGCCCGGTGCGAAGCACCAAGAGCGGGAAGCCTGAGTGCCGGTGCGGCTGCGGGCGCGTCGGGCACCGTGGATCGGCGCCGTGGCGGTCGCGTTCGTCGCCAACGGGCTCGGCGGACCGAGCTTCCTGGCCCGCCTGCCGGAGCGCCAGTCTGACCTCGGCCTCTCCGACGCCACCCTGGGGTTGACGCTCGTCGGCATGGCCCTGGGCGCCATGGCTGCCAGCCCGGTGGCGGGCGGGTTGGTGAGCCGAGTGGGCAGCCGCCCGGTGCTGCTGGTCGCCGCCGGCGGCCTCGGGGCCAGCCTGTGGACCGTCGGGGCCGCGCCCAACGCCCCGACACTGTTCGTCGCCCTGACAGTGGTCGGTGCCACCGACGCCGCCATGGACATCTCGATGAACGCCAATGGCACCGCCTACGCGGACCGGTCGGGGCGCTCGGTGATGCACGGGCTCCACGGCACCTGGAGCTTGGGGGCGCTGGCCGCGGCCGGCATCGCCGCCGCCGGCGCCGCCACCGGTGTCCCGCTCACGCTCCACTTGGCGCTGGTGGGTGCTGTAATCGCCGGCAGCGTGCTCGCGACGCGCCGGGGCCTGGTCGGCGACGACGCCCGGCCCTCGGTGGCGGGCGGCCCCGGCGCACCGGAGCCCACGCCCGGGCGTGCGGCCGGATCCCGGTGGCCCATCCGGCCGATCGTGGTGCTCGCGGCCGCCACCGTCGGCGGCGCCATCATCGAGGGTGCGCCCTCCGACTGGTCCGCCATCCAGCTGGAGCGCATGGGCGTGGCGGCCGGCGTGTCCGCGCTTGGCTACGCGGCCTTCATGGCCGGCATGGTGGGCGGCCGCTTCGCCGGGGACCGGCTCACCGACCGGTTCGGCGGCGCCGTCGTGCTGCGGGGCGGCACCGCGCTGGTCGCGGCCGGCCTGCTGCTCGGCATCACCGTGAATCACCCCACTGCGTTCGCGATCGGGCTGGCGCTCGCCGGCCTGGGCGCCGCCGGCTTCTTCCCCCTGGCCTTCTCGGCCGCGGCCCGGACGGAGGGCGTGTCCCCGGGATCGGGCGCGGCCGCAGTGTCGCTCGCCGCCCGGCTGGGGTTCATGGTCGAACCGGTCATCGTGGGCGCGGTCGCCGAGCTCCTGAGCCTGCGCTGGGCGTTCGGGCTGGTGGCGATCGTGGCGCTGGTGCTGGCGGCCGCCGCGCCCAGGATCGTCCCGGGACGCGGCCCGTCGACGATGGCCGCCGTGCGGCTGACCGACGTCCGGGAACCGTGACCGTCAGGCGAGGCTGGCGATGCCGCCGTCGACCGGGATGACGGCACCGGTGAGGTAGGCGCCCGCCCGGGATGCCAGGTAGATCGCGGCACCGGCCATGTCGTCGGGGCGGCCGATGCGCTTGAGCGGGGTGCCCGCCGCGATCTGCTCGCCGAACGCCTCGAGCGTGGCGGCCATCATCTTGGACTCGAACGGTCCCGGGGCGATGGCGTTGACGGTGACCCGGGGCGCCAGCCGCTTCGCGAGGTGGCGGGTGAGCATGTGCACCGCCGCCTTCGACGCCGAGTACGAGTAGTTGTCCATCAGCGGCACCCTGAGGCCGTCGATCGACCCGATGTTGATCACCCTGGCCGGGTCCTCGGCCGTACCCGCCTCCTCGAGCAGCGGCAGGAGGAACTTGGTCAGGTGGAACACGCCCTTGACGTTGAGGGCCAGCGCCCGCTCCCACGCAGCCTCGTCGAACTGCTCGAGCGGCGCGCCCCAGGTGGCGCCCGCATTGTTCACCAGGACGTCCAGGCTCGACTCCCGGGCGGCGATCGCCTCGGCGAGCCGCCGGCACTCGGCCTCGGCCGACAGGTCCGCGGCGATGGCGTGGCACTCCCCCACCTTCGAGAGCTCGGCCGCCACCTCGTCGAGGACGTCAGCCTTCCGTGACGAGATGTAGACCCGGGCACCGGCCTCGACGTAGCCCCGGGCGATCATCAGCCCGATGCCGCGTGATCCCCCGGTCACGAGGGCGGTCTTTCCGGCGATGGAGAAGAGGTCGCTCATCCGGGCATCTCACCACGTGTCGATGTACGGGCGCTTCTTGGTGACGCGGGAACCTGTGGGCGGGGAGGCGCCGAAGGTGCCGGCGATCCAGCGGCGGGTATCCGCCGGGTCGATCACGTCGTCGATCTCGAAGTGCGTGGCCGCGTTGAGCGCCTTGCCGTGCTCGTAGGCCTGGGCGACCATCCGCTCGAAGGCCCGGTCGCGCTCGTTGGGATCGTCGATCGCCTCGAGCTCGGCGCGGTAACCGAGGCGCACTGCGCCCTCCAACCCCATCCCACCGAACTCGCCTGTGGGCCAGGCGACGCAGAACAGCGGCGCCTTGAAGCTGCCGGCGGCCATGGCCTGCGCCCCGAGGCCGTAGCCCTTGCGGAGGACGATCGTGCCCGTGGGCACCGTGAGGTTGGCGCCGGTGACGAACAGGCGGCAGGCGTGGCGCACCAACGCGGTGGTCTCGGCGTCGGGGCCGACCATGATCCCGGGGGTGTCGCACAGGAACAGCAGGGGCAGGTCGAACGCATCGCACAGTTGCATGAACCGGGCGGCCTTGTCGGCGCCATCGGCGTCGATGGCTCCGGCCTGGTGGGCGGGGTTGTTGGCCACGATGCCGAGCGGGCTGCCCTCGACCCGCGCCAGCACGGTGATCATCCCCAGGCCGAAGCCAGCACGCAGCTCGAGCACCGAGTCGGTGTCGGCCAGCGTCTCGATCACGACCCGGACGTCGTAGACGCGCCGCCGGTTCTCCGGGACGAGGTCGCGCAGGACGGCCTGGTCGGCGCACATCCAGCCGTCGTGGGGCCCGCCGAAGTAGGAGAGGTAACGCTTGGCCACGGCCACCGCCTCGGCCTCGTCGGCGACCGGGATGTCCACCACACCGTTGCCGACCTGCACATCGAGCGGCCCGATCTCCTCGGGGGCGAACACGCCCAGGCCCCCGCCCTCGATCATCGCCGGACCGCCCATGCCGATGTTGGATCCGGCCGTGGCGATCACCACGTCGCAGCAACCGAGGATGGCGGCGTTGCCGGCGAAGCAACGCCCGGACGTGATGCCCACGAGCGGGACCCGGCCGCTGAGCCCGCCCCACAGGTTGAACGCCAGGCAGTCGAGCCCTGACACGCCCGGTGCGTCGGTGTCACCCGGCCGCCCGCCCCCGCCCTCGGCGAAGAACACGACCGGCAGACCCTGGCGCTCGATGACGTCGAACAGCCGGTCCTTCTTGCGATGGTTCTGATAGCCCTGGGTCCCGGCCAGCACCGTGTAGTCGTAGGACAGCACGGCGGTGGGGCGGCCGTCGACCGTGCCCACCCCGGCGACCAGGCCATCGGCGGGCGTACGAGCTATCAGATCGTCGAGGGACCGGCGTCGGCGCTGCGCGGCGATGACCAGCGGCCCGTACTCGACGAGGCTGCCCGGGTCGAGCAGGTCGGCCACGTTCTCGCGCGTGGTGCGCTGCCCCGTGCTCCGCCGGCGGGCCACGGCCTCGGGACGGCCATCGTCGAGCCCGGCCGCGTGGCGCTCGACCACCTCGGCCAGGTCCGCCCGCGGCGTGGTGTCTCCGTCCTCGGCCTGTGGCGTCCCGCGTGCCGGGTCGGCGGCGCCGCCGGGCGCGATTTCGGCTGGGGCAGTAGCCGCCTCCTCGACGACGGCCAACAGGTCGCCGGAGGTGACGGCATCGCCGGGCGCCACCACCACCTTGCCGATCGTGCCTGCGGCACCCGCCTCGATGACGTACTCCATCTTCATGGACTCGACGATCACGACCGGCGACGACGGCTCGACCCGTGCGCCCAGCGCGGCCACCACCCGGACGACGGATCCACGCAGCGGCGAGCGAACCTCCGCCATCTAGAGCCCCGTCAGGCCGTCGAGTAGTCGTGGAAGCCGCGACCGCTCTTGCGGCCCAGCAACCCGGCCTCGACCATGCGCACCAGCAGCGGAGGGGGTGCGTAGAGCTGCTCCCGGAACTCTTCGTACAGCGACTCGGCCACTGCCTTGGTGGTGTCGAGCCCGATGAGGTCGGTGAGCGCCAGCGGGCCCATGGGGTGGGCGCAGCCCTCGACCATGCCGGCGTCGATGTCCTCGGCTGTGGCGAATCCCGACTCGAGCATGCGGATGGCGGACAGCAGGTAGGGGATGAGTAGGGCGTTGACCACGAACCCCGCCCGGTCCTGCGAGCGGATCACGTGCTTGCCCAGGGCCTCCGCGAAGCCGGCCGCCTGCTCGGCGGTCCGCTCGGCAGTGAGCAACGAGCTGACCAGCTCGACCAGCTTGAGCACGGGCACCGGGTTGAAGAAGTGGATGCCGATCACCTGCTCGGGCCGGCCGGTGGCCATGCCCAGCTTCATGATCGGTATCGAGGACGTGTTCGACGCCAGGATGGCCGAGGGGTCATCGACGACCTTGTCGAGAGCGGTGAACACCTGCTTCTTCGCTTCCTCGTCCTCGATGATGGCCTCGACGACGACCTCGCGGTCAGCCAGCTCCCCCAGGTCGGTGACGAAGCGCAGGCGCGCCTGAGCGGCGGCGATCTCGTCCTCCGTGAGCTTGCCGGCGCGCAGGCCCCGGGCCAGCGAGCCGTCGATCTTGCGCCGGCCGGCGTCGGCGCGGGCCTCGTCGACCTCCTGGACCACGACGTCGAACCCGGACCGGGCCGCCATCTCGGCGATGCCCGACCCCATCAGCCCGCACCCGACTACTCCCAGACGCTCAGTCACGACCACCTTTATAGCCGGGACATGCAGGTCAGAGCCCTGACCTGCGGCTTAGCCCTTGGTGGCGGGGGTGCGCCCGGCAACGCCGGACGACACGTCAGGAGTCGACCACCTCGTAGCCGAGCCGACGGGCCTCGTCCTCGGCGGCATGGCGCATGTTCCGCACCGTGCCTTCGATGGTGTCGCCGGTAGCCACAGCGACCGCTCGGTAGGCATGGGAACCCGTCGGCATGATGCGCGCTCGTGTGTCCGGGCGGCTAGGGCGTTCGCGGCCGACGGACTTGGGAGCCGGCGCCACTCCCTCCAGCTCGGTCAGAAGCGTCTGAACGATCCAAGCGTCACGCGACACCCCTAACCACCCCGCCCGCTCATCGATCCGAGCCCGAAGATCATCGGGAACCCGCACCGTCAACGGCGACTGACCTCTACTCACCGAGTAACACTCTACGTCGGCGGACTAACACTCTGCGAGTAACAACTCTCAGGTGGGAGTAACACTCCTCAACGGCCCAGTCGGCTCGCCGCCGGATCGGTTTGGCGTGGACCCGCTGAGGCCACCGATTGTTCGACGCCTAATCCGAATCTTCCTCTAGCTCCGCTCGATTCGGGTGACATCGTGGTCCGCGACGCGCCTTCCAAAGACCAGTGCCGACACAGTGGCCGGCGCAACTACATTGATGCGACCGGACAACCGTTCAGAAATCAGGCCGAATGCATTGCCTTCGCCCTAGGCGTTGCCTAGCGCACCCATCGGGTTCGGACCTGCGGACACGCGTGGCGCCCACATGTCCCTCGCACACTGGATCTGGCTGTGAGCTATGACAGCATGAGCGCGACGCGAGGCTGTCGCTAGTACTGAACGAACTCGTCTGCTGAAGGGACTCAAGTTGGATGCAGCACTCGCCGTGGCCCTATTCGGAAACTTTGTTTTGTTCCTGTCCGTTGTCCTTCTTGGGCTACAGGTCCGAAACGGCGCTCGCGCTACGCTCGCCTCGGTGTATCAAGCGATGAATGACAACATGCTGCAGATCAATCGCCTCTTTATAGATCGACCATCGTTGCGCCGCTACTTCTACGGCAAGCAAGAACTGACGGATGAATCGGCCGAGGAGCGTGAACGGATCGAGGCAACCGCCGAGCTGTTCATCAACTTTACCGACAACGTACTAACTCAGATGCCGCTACTACCCAGCAACCTTGCCGAGCCCTGGCGCACCTATTTCGCTAGTGTCACCACGAACAGTCCTGTGCTCCGTGATTTCTGGAAGCGACGCCGCGAGACGTACTCGGAAGAGATGCGAGCCCTCATGGATCCCCTGATGGGCCTGCCTGAACAACCGGCGTCCCTATCCCCCTCGCAATAGGAACACACAGAACCACCCCCGGTCCCGGCACACTCCCCGGAATCGATCACGGCGCTGACCAGGACGTTCGCGTGAGCACGAGGCCTCGTCCGCGAAGCCCGGGGCCGCTGAGCTGCTGACCTGCAGGACCTCGGGTTCTCCAGGGGGTCCCTCGCCGGGGGGTGAGGTCGGGTAACCCCCAGCAGCCATTTCGGCGCCCCGAACGGGTGGGGTCAGCGGGTGGCGCCCTCGTCGGCCAGCAGCCGGCCGAGGTTGACCAGCTGGCGGTTGGCGCCCCCGAGGGTCAGCTCGAGCTGTTTGGCGAGCAGGAAGTAGCGGTGCAGCGGATAGTCGCGGTCCACGCCGATGCCCCCGTGGAGGTGCTGGGCGGCGTGCACCACGCGCTGGCCGCCGGCGGACGCCCAGTACTTGGCGATCGCCACCTCACGATCCGCCGGGAACCCCGCTGTCAGTCGCCAGGCGGCCTGGAGCATCGTGAGTCGGATGGCGTGGGCGTCGACGTAGGCATCGGCGGCCCGCTGGCCCACGGCCTGGAAGGTGGCGATCGGGCGTCCGAACTGCTCGCGGGACGACGTGTACTCGCCGGTCATCCGGACCGCTTGGGCGGCGAGGCCCGCCATCACCGCACAGGCCGCCACGGTGGCGTGCTCCACGGTCCACCGCAGGACGGTCCCCGCCTCGTCGACCGGCCCCAGCGCGGCATCGCCACCCACCCGCACGCCGTCGAGGACGAGCTGGGCCTCGGGCGTCCCGGTCGTCGTCGCCTGGCGTTCGCAGGTCAGGCCGGCCGCATTGGCGGCGACGACGAACACGCCGGTCGCCCCGTCGGGTGTCGTGGCGGGCACCAGCACCGTGTCGGCCACCAGCGCCGCCGGCACGTTGGTCTTGGTGCCGTCGAGCACCCACCCGTCGCCGTCGGGACGCGCCGCGGTCGCCGGCCTGAGCGGATCACCCAGCGGCTCGACGAGCGCCGCGGTCAACACGCTGGCCCCGGCGACCAACGGCGGCAGCAGCGCGGCCTGGTGGCCGGCGGACCCGAACCGGGCGACCGGCAGGCCGGCGAAGGCGAGCGACGCCAGGGCCGGCACCGGCGCCGTCCGGCGCCCCACCTCCTCCAGGACCAGGCACAGCTCCACCAGCCCCAGGCCCGCCCCGCCGTGCTCGACAGGCAGCGCGATCCCGAGCAACCCGGCGTCGGCCATAGCGCGCCACAGCTCACGGTCGAACCGCAGATCGTCGGCGTGGTCGAGCGCACGCAGCGTCTCGGGCGTCGACTTGTCGCCCAGGAGCTTGGCGGCCAGCTCGGCGGTGGCCTGTTGCTCGTCGGTCAGGTCGAAGTCCACTTGTCCCCCCGCTCAGCGCTTCGCCATCGGCATGCCCATGCCGAACGCAGCGATCAGGTCGCGCTGGAGCTCGTTCGTCCCACCCCCGAAGGTGAGGATGAGCAGGCTGCGGTACATCTGCTCCAGGCGCGAGCCGAGCAGCGCGCCGGGCGCGTCCTCGACCAGGTACGAGCGCTCGCCGAGCACCTCCATGAGCAGGCGGAAGCTCTCCAGGTAGTGGTCGGTGCCGAAGACCTTGATGGTGCTGGCGTCGGCCACCGGCAGCTCGTCCCGGGTGGCTGCCCATGCCACCTGCCAGTTGGCGAGACGCAGGAACTCGAACCCGGCGTAGGCCTTGGCCAGATTGATCTGGACCCACTCCTGGTCGATGACGCGGCGCCCGTCCGGCAGGGTCGTGGCCCGGGCCCAGTCGATGGTCTCGTGCAGCATGTGCTCGGCCATGCCGGGGCTGCAGAGCGTGACCCGCTCGTGGTTGAGCTGGTTGGTGATGAGCTTCCAGCCCTCGTTCTCGCCGGCGACCAGGTTGGTCGCCGGGATGCGCACGTCGTCCCAGTGGACGGCGCAGATGTCGTGCGACGACAGCAGGTTCAGCCGGGTGCGCTCGATCCCTGTGAGGTCCATGGGGGCGATGAAGATCGAGATGCCCCGGTGGCGACTGTCGTCGGCGCCGGTGCGGACGGCGAGCCAGCAATAGTCGGCGTCGCTCGCCAGGCTGGTCCACATCTTCTGGCCGGTGATCACGTAGTCGTCGCCGTCGCGGACCGCCCTGGTGCGGAGCGACGCCAGGTCGGTGCCGGCGTTGGGCTCGGAGTAGCCGATGCAGAAGTGGATCTCGCCCCGCAGGATCCGCGGTAGGTACGCGCGGCGCTGCTCCTCGCTGCCGAACTGCATGAGCGTCGGCGCGACGGAGTTGATCGTGAGCATCGGAACGGGGGCCCCGGCCCGCATCGACTCGTCGAAGAAGATGAACTGGTCGACGGGGCCACGGCCCTGCCCGCCATACTCGGTGGGCCAACCGATGCCGAGCCAGCCGTCGGCTCCCATCCGGCGGACCACCCGGCGCATGACCGGCCCGATGCCATCGCCGTGCCGCAGCTCGCGGCGGGTGTCGTCATCGAGCAGGGCGTCGTAGTAGTCCCGCAGCTGCTTGCGGAGCTGCTCCTCCTCGTCGGTGTAGGCCAGGTGCACGGCGTCCCCTCGTGTATGGCGTTCCCGCGCGAACGATAACGCGTTCTACCTGGCTCAGGCCTCGGGCGTGTACCCCCGATCGCGGTCGATCGGGCTCATCAGGCCCACGTCATTGCCCTCGGGATCGCCGACCACGGCGTAGCGCGCACTCCAGAACGCATCGTGGGGCGGCTGGCGCTCGAGGTAACCGGCGGCGGTCACCCTCGCGTACAGCTCGTCGACCGCCTCCCGGGACGGCAGCGAGCATCCGATGACCGTCCGGGCGCCGGTGCCGGACTCTCGCCACCCCGCATGCCACAGCTTCACGCTCGCCTCGTTGTCGAACTCCACGGTCGGCCTGTCCTCGGACTCGACCTCGGCGTGACGGGCCCCGCTCCCGGGTGGCCGTGACGGGCCCCGCTCCCGGGTGGCCAATCGCCGGCGTCGCCGCGGATCGGGAGGCCCAGCGTCCGGTAGAACGCCAGGGCGGCGTCAATGTCGCGGACTACGAGGTTCAGTTGGCGGAACTCGGGGACCGGGTCGGGCATCGTCTCGCTCCTCATTTGGGGCATGTCGGTGTGCCACGGCACGGTGCCGGCGTCAAGGTCAAGCCCTTCGGGCGGCCTATGGCCGGCCTTGCCCCGGCGCCGTGCCGTGGGTGGGGCGGTCAGGAGGCGGCGCTGGGGCGTCGCTTCCTGGCTAGGCGGTAAGCCGTGGTGTGGCGGGCGCTTATTTGGCCGTTTCTAGGGGTTCTGATTCTGCCAATTCAGTTTGACGTGCTATGCGAACACTAGTACGTTATTGGTTGTGTCCAGGCAGGCCAGCAGCATCCTCGAACCACTCACCGACGCCGTCGACCGCCTTGATCTGCCCGTCGACAGCGCGGTGTTGACCGAGGCGTTTGCGCTAATGGATCGGTTCAATGCCAAGCTATTGGCGGCTGTGGGTGAGCACGACGCCGCCGAGTTGTGGCGCAACGACGGGGCCACCTCGATGACCGCCTGGCTGCGCCACCACACCCGCCAGTCCGGCCGTCAGGCCGCCGGCTGTGCCAAGACCGCCCGCCGGCTCCGGGCGCTGCCGGTCACCGCCGGCGCCTCCCGCGACGGTGTGCTGTCGGGCGGGCAGGTCCAGGCCATCGTCGCCAACCTCACGGACCGCACCGTCGGCCTGTTCGCCCGCCACGAGACCCAACTGGTCCCCGAGCTGGCCCGGCTGTCAGTGCACGACACTTCGATCGCGATGCAGGACTGGGCCCGACGGGCCCACGCCGTGGTCGGCGACGGCCCCGAACCGGTGTCGCCAGAACGGTCGCTGCACCTGTCGCGCGTCCTCGACGGCCGCCGCGAACTGTCCGGCAGCTTCGACCCCGAAGGCGGTGCGGTCATCGCCACCGCCCTGCGGATGGCTCAGACCGGCGACCTCGACGGCGAACCCGCCCGTGGTCCCGCCCAGCGGCGCGCCGACGCCCTCGTCGACGTGTGCCGCCGGTTCTTGGACCACCAACAGCAGCGCCGCGGCGGCCGCCACCGCCCCCACCTCAACGTCATCACCACCCTCGACGACCTCCAACGACAAGGCCCCGGCCGGCTGGTGGACGGCACCATCGTCGACCCCGCCACCGTGGGGCGCCTGGCCTGCGACGCCGGCGTGCACCGGGTGGTCACCGACGGGCGCTCCGCCATCTTGGACTACGGCACCACCACCCGCACCGTCCCCGCGCCCCTGTTCAACGCCCTGGTGATCCGCGACCGCCACTGCCGCTACCCCGGCTGTGACCGGCCCCCCGACTGGACCGAAGCCCACCACCTGCGCTGGGTCACCCGAGGAGGCCGAACCGCCCTCGACAACCTCGTGCTCCTCTGCAGCCGCCACCACCACCTCCTCCACTCGCCCGGCTGGCACGCCAAACTCCTCCCCGACACCACCCTCGAGATCACCGACCCACAGGGACAGGTCCACACCAGCGACCCACCCGCGCTCCGACCACCCCTACCACTCAGAGAATGACGCCACGCCGGTCGGCCGCAACCGGTCACGAGATCAGCACCCTGGTGTGCGAACACGGGTCGATGCCGACCTCGACGTTGCGCTCGTCTCATGAAAGTCGTGGGCGTGAGCGACGGATACCCCGTCTATCTTCGGATGACGTTCGCCGGTTCGTGGCATGCCTCACGCATACACCGCATGGGTTGGGGAGGCCGGCTACGGCCCATGGTCAACATGGCGACTCACTACGAGCCGGCGATCCAGATGTACGGGGCTGCCGGGTGGAAGCGAATCGGAACGGCAACCGTGCATCTTCCCGACGGCGCCCTCCCTGGACGAGTTCGCTTACCTCGGACCCGAGCCGGCCCGCCGCTCGGACATGTAGCGCACAACCCAGGCTTCGTTGAGCTCGTCCGACTGCCGATGGGTGCGAGGGGGCGGGAAAGTCTTCATCCCGCTGCCGTCGAGCCCGAGATGCTCCAGCACCCCGAGGACGCTGCGGCGATACCCGTCCTCGGTTGCGAGCTCCTCGTAGAGAACCTCATAGGGGGTCAGTCCGAGCTCGTCGAACAGCGCACGCCAGCCGCGCTCACCTTCGACGATGAGGCCCTCGAGGCCGCTGATCAGATCGAAGTCGTACTGCGGCGATCGGGTCGGCCTGGCGGGCCCGTCGTCCGACACAACCCAGACACCGTCCTGCGCCATACGTGCCCACGACACCGCCTGCCGTACGCGGTCACGTCGGGTGACATGCACGACGTGAAGGTCCGGGAACGCCGCGTGGAAGACTGCGGGCCGATCGAGGCCTTCGAATCTCGGCATCTCCTGGAACTTCGCCACGGCCCAAGCAAGGTTGTTCCACATCAGCTTGGCCCCGAAGATCCCATTCGGCGTTGATCCGAGGTCATAGACGATCTCCAGGTAGTGCTCGCGATCTCGAGCATCGTGGGCTCGTCCGAACGGGCCGTCCTCCCAACACCGCCAGCCCGGCAGTTCCCGTTCGTCGACGGCCAGGAAATATTCATCCGGGCGGCCGGCGATGCCGGTGTCCGTCAGGGCGCGACACAACATCGTTGTGCCGCTGCGCTGGCTGGCACAGACGACATAGGACGTTGTCGGGACGTGCACGACTGAAGCATGACCTGCGGCGATCTTCGGCCGCCCGTGAGATCGAGACGCCGCGCCCGGATCGGTGCGCACTCCCGAGTGCGGGGTCAGGAGCGGCCGGCAATAGCGGCGAGGAGCTCGACACGCTCGACCGGCCCGCTCACGAGGGCGCGCACCTCATCGGCGGTGTGGGCCCGCGTGAGAATGTCGGCTGCCTGGCTCGCGGGCCCGAGCACGACGGAGTCGAGCGCCCAGAGACCGTCGGGGTCGGTGGGGATGCTGGCCATCGCTCCTCCGACGGTGGCTGCCACCTCGATCCCCGCGATGAGGAACGGCCGCTCGGCAAGCGACCCGAGGCCGAGCGCACGCCGGATCTGGGAGTGGTGCACCCAGCGTTCGACATATTCGCGAGCGATGGCCTGCCAGTACGGGGAGCTCGACCCACGACTCCCGAAGAACCCGACGGGCTCGCCCCAAGCGTCGGGATCGACGGCGCGGTAATAGGCGGCCGTCCACCCGCCCGTGAGCCGCAGGAGCTCGACGACCAGTTCGGTGCTGAGGAACCCCGCTGCGTCAACCCAGCGATCGTTGAACGTGTCGAGCAGCGTCCTGAAGTCTGCGTCGGGCCGATCGCGGGCAAGCTCAACGAGACCATTCTCGGCAACGTCGCGCTGCCGGCTGAGGAGCGACAGGTCGTCGCCCAGCACGTGGGTGGCCACGCCCTTGATCGTGTAGGCGGGGCATTCCGTCGAACGTGTCCAGTCGTCGGGCTCCAGCCCCTCGAGCAACGCGACCAAGGCCGCTCGCTCGGGTTCGAGCACATCCAGCACGACGGCGATGGAGTCAGCGTCGACCATGAATCCCGCCTACCCACACGTCGCCTACTTCCGCAGCAGCGACGGCCACTCCTCGAGTCAGGTCCCCGTGACCGCAGGGGCGACGAACTCCGTCAGCTGCAACCCATGGTCGGCGGCCACCATCTCTGCCGCCTTCTCGCCGATCATGATCGACGCGGCGTTGGTGTTGCCGCTCACAACGTTGGGCATGACGCTGGCGTCGGCGACCCGCAGGCCGGCGACGCCCATCACTCGGAGCTGCGCATCCACCACGCTTCCCATCCGGCACGTCGACGTCAGGTGGTACACCGTGAACGAGTAGTGCCGGGCCAGGTCCTCGAGCAGCTCGTCGCTCGGGGTGTCGCCCGCGACGTGTCCGTGCT
This sequence comes from uncultured bacterium, assembly GCA_963717085.1. Lineage (GTDB taxonomy): Bacteria > Actinomycetota > Acidimicrobiia > Acidimicrobiales > VFJN01 > DASQUK01. Next base: position 326,248 of record CAVQVM010000019.1, on the reverse strand, counting down.
TGGCTGCGAGCGCAGGGGGGACGAGCAGCGGGCCGGGCTCCTGCCCGGGCCAGTTGGCCACGACGTCGAGCGCCCGGCGAAGCACCGCGATCATGACCTGCATGTCGTAGGGATCGCCGTAGTAGTTCATCCGGATGTCCGGTTGATCGAGCGGGTCGGCACTGGCGAGCACGATCTCGCCCTCGCTGTGGGGCTGCACCGGGTTGGCGAGGACGATCACCGACTCGGCGTCGGGAGCGAGCCGCTGGTCGGCATCGTCGAAGTACTCGTCCGGATCGACCCTGAGGCAGGTGCGCCAGATGTCGCGGTTGTAACCGCACACGAAGATTGCCAGCTGGGCATCGTGGGTGTGGTCGTCGCCGAGGCCGGTGGAGAACCAGGCGCACGCCTCGTAGAGCGACGACGCCACCAGGCCGTGCCCGGTGGTCGCCCACTCGGTGACCCGGCGCTCAGCCTCCGCCTTGAGCGCCTGGAGCTCCTCGGGCAGGTCGGCGTCATCGGCCGGGTCGGCCGGCAGTGGCCCGGCGGGCGACCGCAGCGCGTCCGGACCCAGCGAGACGCCCATCTGGCTCATCGACACGCCGATGCCGGGTGCCGGAAAGAGGAGACCGACCTGAAGGTGGTCCTTGAGGTGCTTGCCGACGTCGGGGGCGTCGAGTAGGCAGGCCACGCCGACGGCTTCGAGCTCGCCCCTCGGCCCCACGCCGGACAGCATCAGGATCTGGGGTGAACCCACCGCTCCGGCGCTGAGCACCACCTCCTTGGCGGCCCAGGCGACGGCCGTCTCGCCGCCGGCGGTTCGGTACTCGACCCCGGTTGCCTGCAGCTCGCCCGCATCGCCCTCGACGATCACCCTCGTCACCTGCGCCCCGCAGATCACCTCGAGGTTGGGGCGCCCCTCGACGTCCCCCTCGAGGAACGCGTGGTACGTGCTCGACCGCTTGCCGGCCCGGGTCGTGGTCTGCAGGAGCGAGACCACCCCGTCGGGCCCCCCACGGTCACGGCCGTTGTAGTCGCCCCTCGGGATCCCGGCCGCGACCGCGGCGTCGACGAACTGCTCGGCGCCGGACAGCACTGGGGCTCGCACTGAGACGCCGAGGGGGCCCTGCGTGTTGTGGGCGTCGGCATCGACGACGATGTCGCCGCTGGGGGCGAGGCCCTCGCTCTTCTTGAAGTAGGGCAGCACGTCGTCGTAGCTCCACCCGTCGGCGCCACCCGCGGCCCACGAGTCGAAGTCGCCCGGATGCCCCCGGACGTAGGCCATGTAGTTGATGCCAGACGATCCGCCGAGCATCTTGCCCCGAGGCACCATCATCCGGCCGCCGATGAGCCCCTGGCCACAGCCGCCGGCGTCGGCCGTGTACATCCAGTCGGTCGCGGGGTTCTGTTGCAGGGCGGGGCACGCCGCCGGCATCAGCTCTTCGGGAGGCGGCGGGCCGCCCGCCTCGACAAGGGCGACCCGGCAGGCCGGATCCTCCGAGAGCCGGGCGGCGACCACCGCGCCGGCCGACCCACCACCCACGACGACGAAGTCAAACTGCCCGGCCATGCCGGCCAACGTAGCCGTCACTTCACCGTGGTAGCTCGACGCGCTCACGCCCGAGCTCGGCGACGCTGCCGGCCCCCACGAGAGCCATGGTGCGGCGGACGTCGGCGTCGAACAGGCCCAGCACGTGGTCGACACCCCGCTCTCCGGCGGCGCCCAACCCGTAGAGATAGGCGCGGCCGGCCATGCAGGCCCGGGCGCCCAGCGCTACCGCCTTCACGATGTCGCTGCCCCGACGGACGCCTCCGTCGCAGATGATCTCGAGCCGGTCCCCCACCGCGTCGGCCACGGGTGCCACCAGATCGAGCGTCGCCGGCGCCGAGTCGAGTTGACGGCCGCCGTGGTTGGAAAGCGCGATGGCCTCGACACCGGCGTCCGCGGCCAAGCGGGCGTCGTCCACGGTCTGGACGCCCTTGATGACCAGTGGGCCGGCCCACACCGAGCGCATCCACTCCACGTCTCGCCACGAGAGTCTCGGGTCGAACTGCGTGTTGACGTACTCGGACAACGTCACGGCCGTGCTGCCGTCACCGATACCTGCGGCGTCGCGCACGTTGGCGAAGCGGATCGGGTCGGACCGCAGGAACCGCCAGGTCCAGCCCGGGTGCAACGCGCCGTCGACCAGCGTGCTCAGCCCGATCGTGGGGGGCAGCGAGAACCCCCGCCGCACGTCGCGCTCCCTCCGGCCGAGCACCGCGGTGTCGACGGTGAGCACCAGCGCCTCGTAGCCGGCGGTGGCGGCCCGCCCGATCATCTCCTTCACCAGCCCCCGGTCGCGCCAGACATAGACCTGGAACCACTTGGGGCCCGCGCCGGCGGCCGCCACCTCCTCGATCGAGCGGGTGCTCAGGGTCGACAGCGTGTACGGCAGTCCGGCCCGAGCCGCCGCCCGCGCCACGGCCAGCTCGCCGTCGGGATCGGCGATGCGGCTGAAACCGGTCGGCGCGAGGACCAGCGGCAACGGCAACGGTCGGCCGAGCAGCGTCGTCGAGGGGTCGACCTCGCTGACGTCCCGCAGCACCCGGGGTCGAAACGTCACCGCCGCGAACGCCGCCGCATTGGCCGCCATCGTGCGCTCGTCCTCGGCGCCGCCGTCGATGTAGTCGAACACGCCGCGGGGCAGGCGCCGCCGGGCGATGGCCCGCAGGTCGGCGACCGACGCCGCCCGCGCCAGCCGGCGGGCCACCGGGTCGAGCTCCAGGCGGCGAAACCGGAGCACCGAGCGCAGGGTGTCGATCACAGCAGCTCCCACCGCTCGCGGTAGGGATCGAGGCGCGCGTCGCCGGGGTCGAGCTCGGTGATCAGCACCCGCACGCGTTCCGGCGCCAGGCCGCGGGCGGGGGCCCGCTGGCCCAGCTTGCTGGAGTCGACGGCCACCACGACCTCGGCGGCCACGTCGGCGAGTGCGAGCTTGACCTCGGCGTCCTCGAGCGTGGCCTCGGACGTGCCGTGCGCCGGGTGCAAGGCGGCGGCCGACATGAACAGCCGCCGCAGCAGCACGTCGTGCGCCGTGCGCGTGGCGAGCGGCCCGACCAGGCTGCCGGTCCGGGGGTCGAGCTGGCCGCCGGTCAGCAGCGCCGTCACGCCCGGCTTGTCCTGCAGCGCCGCGAACGTGTCCTGCCCGTTGGTCACCACCGTGAGGTCGCGCACGTCGCCGAGGTGAACCGACAGGCGCTGGAGCGTGGTCGAGGCGTCGATCCCGATGGCACCCCCGTCGCCCACCAGTGGAGCGAGCTTGGAGGCGATCCGGTCCTTGGCCCGGACATGGCGGCTGAACCGCTCGGCGAACGGCTGCGGCCCGATGGCGACCGCGCCCCCGCGGATCCGCTGCACGACCCCCTGCTCGGCGAGCATGTCGAGGTCGCGGCGGATGGTCATCTCGCTGACGTCGAACGCCGCCGCCAGCTCGACCACCTTGACCCGCCCCTCGCTCTGCACCCGGGCCCCGATGCGTTGCAGGCGGTCGATCGCATCGATGCTCACGACGCACCCGCCCATCGGTCCGCGAGGTGGCTTCGGGCGTCGGCCAGGTCGCCGTACACGCCCAGGGCGATGCCCTGAACCAGGGCGTTGCCGAGCGCGGTGGCCTCGATCGGGCCCGCGCACACCGGCAGCCCGGTCCGCTCAGCAAGGAGCCGGCGGTAGAGCGCCGACTGGGCGCCGCCGAACACGTGCACGTCGGTCACGCCGCCGAGCTGGCCGAGCACGGTCGCCGTGCCGGCGACCTGAGACTCGACGATGCCCCTGACCACCACCGGCGGCGGCGCATCGGTGGCCAAGCCCAGGTCGGCCGTGACGGCCGCCAACATGTCGTCGGGATTGAGGAAGCGGTCGTCGGCGACGTCCAGCACCCGCTCGGGTCCATCGACGGTGGCCGCCGCCGCGATCAGGTCTGCGATCGAGGGTTCACCCCAGGGCGGGCGGCAGCGCTCGATCAGCCACGCGCCGGCCAGGTTCTTGAGGAACCGCACGCCCCCCAGGGCCCCGATCTCGTTCGTGAAGTTGGCGGCCAGGGCGGCGGCACTCAGGTCAGGTTCGGGCCGCTCCCGGCCCACGATGGCCCAGGTGCCCGCGGAGACGAACGCCGAGCCGGCGCCCGGGTGCGCCCCCATGGCCACGACGGCCGACGCGGTGTCGTGGCCGCCCACCAGGTGCACCGGCACGCCCTGCCAGCTGCCCACCCGGGTCCCGGCGACCAGGATCGGCGGCAGCAGCGCTCGGTCGAGGCCGACCGCCTCGGCCAGTGGCTGCGACCACTCGCCGGTGCGGATGTCCACGAGACCGGTCGTGCCCGCGCTGCTGCGTTCCCCGACGGCCTCGCCCGTCAGGTGGAGGACCAGCAGCTCCGGCAGCATCAGCAGATGCCGGGCCCGGGCCAGCTCGGCGCGGTCATGCGCCGCCACCTGGAACACGGTGTTGAAGGGCTGCAGCTGCACGCCCGTGATCCCGAACAGCGCCTCGGCACCGCCAACCCGGTCCACCACCGACCGGTATCCCGCGGTGCGGTGGTCACGGTACGAGATCGGGGGCGCCACCAGCTCGCCCCGGTCGTCGAGCAGCCCGTAGTCCACACCCCAGGTGTCGAGGCCGATCGACGCCACCGGCCCCGCCTCCAGCGCGACCGCCAAGCCCTTCTCCATCTCGGCCACGAGCCGCGGCCAGTCCCACCTCAAGCGCCCCCCGGAGTCGGCAACCGACGCGTGCACATAGCGGTGGACGACCGACAGCGCCGGCGCACCATCGCCGAGCTCGACCCGGCACACCCGGATCGATGACGCCCCGAAGTCGACGGCGACGACCGCAACCGGCGCGTCGGCCACGGCGCTAGAGCCCCGTCGCGACCGAGTCGGCGCCCCGGGTCGCGGTCACCGCGGCCCGGTAGCCGATCGCCCGGAACGCGGCCAGCGGGTCCAGCGCCGCGCCGTTGCGGCGCCGGGCCTCGGCTACGAGCGGACGCACATCGGTGCGGAACCCCCGGTGGAGCACCTCGGCCGCCCGCGCCGCATCGTTCGCCTGCTGGGCGTCGGCCAGGTCGGCACGGTTGACGCACAGTGCCTGGGCCAGGGCCACCTGGAGCGCGTCGGTGGCCTGGATCAGGTCCTCGAGCGGGTCCTTGAGGTTGTGGCTCTCGTCGATCATGTACGCGGCCGCAGGCATCTGCCCGCCGCCGGCCTCGAGCAGCTCACCGATGATCAGGAAGAGCTGGAACGGCGTGATCGACCCGACCGTGAGGTCGTCGTCGCCGTACTTGGAGTCGTTGAAGTGGAAGCCGCCGAGCCGGCCCACCATCGCGAGCCGCGACACCACCTGCTCGATGTTGGTGTTGGGCAGGTGGTGGCCGAGGTCGACGAGGCACTTGACCCGCTCACCGGTGCCCTGCGCCAAGAGCAGCGACGTACCCCAGTCGTTGTTGACCGACGAGTAGAAGGCCGGCTCGTAGGGCTTGTGCTCGGTGTACATCTCCCAGTCGTCGGGCACGAGGGCGTAGATCTCACCGAGCCCCTCCAGGACGCGCTCGAACTGGCCGCGGAAGCTGGCCTGTCCGGGATGGTTCATGCCGTCGGCCAGCCACACCGTCACGGCCCGCGACCCCAGCTCGACGCCGAGGTCGATCACGTAGTGGTTGTGCTCGACGGCCGCGCGCCGCGCACCCTCGTCGACGTTGGCCAGGCTGCCGAACTTGTAGGACACGCTCCCGTCGTTCGTGGTCGAGGGACTGTCCTGGAAGGTGTTGGAGTTCATGGCGTCGAAGCCGATGCCCAGATCCTCGGCATGGTGCCGCAGGGCGGCGGCGCCGGCGCCCAACCCCGGGTCGTCCCACGGCACGTGGAGGCTGACCGTGCGGTTCGCGCCGGTCAGCGAGTTGAGGGTCGCGATGTCGTCCATCTTCTCGTAGGTGTCGCGCGGCTCGCCGCCGCCGGGGAACCGGCCGAAGCGGGTGCCGCCGGTGCCGACCGCCCACGACGGCGCCGCGGCGCTGAACCGGGCCACCTCGGCGATCACCACCTCCCCGTCGACACCCGAGCGACCCACCACGTCGACGGCGTGCCCCAGGTCGGACTCGTGCCAGGACAGGCGGATCTGGTTCTCCTCCTCGATGCGGCTCCGGTCGATCGCCATCGCCATCTCCTCCCTTCTAGGGCGTCACCTAAGGAACGCCATCGGCACCCCGCTGTCCACCGGCAGGATCGTTCCGGTCGTCAGCGCCAGCTCGCCGGAGCACAGGGCGAAGACGGCGTCGGCCACGTGCTCCGGCAGCACCTCGTGACCGAGGACCGTGCGCCCCGCGTAGAACTTCCCGAGGTCCTCGGGCGGCACGCCGTACACCTTGGCGCGCTCCTGACCCCATGCGCCCTCGAAGATGCCCGAGCCCCGCACGACCCCGTCGGGATTGACGCCGTTCACACGGACGCCGAGCGGCCCGAGCTCCGTCGCCAGCAGGCGCACCTGGTGGGCCTGGTCGGCCTTGGCGGCGCCGTAGGCGACGTTGCCCTTGCCGGCAACCACCGCGTTCTTGGACACGACGTACACGATGTCGGCCGGCAGCCCCTGCGCCGCCATCGCCTTGGCGGTCTCCCGGCTGACCAGGAAGGAGCCCCGGGCCATCACCCGGTGCTGCAGATCCCAGTCGGCGGATGTGGTCTCGGCCAGCGGCTTGGAGATCGACAGTCCGGCGTTGTTGACCACCAGGTCGACGCCCCCGAACGTCGCGGCCGCTTCGCGAACGGCCGCCTCCACCGCGGCCTCGTCGCTCACGTCGACCTCGACCGCCGCCGCCACGTCGGGCCCGCCCAGCTCCTCGGCCGCGGCCTGGGCGCCGGGCGCGTCGCGGTCGGCGAGCACGACCGCGGCGCCCTCGGCTGCGAGGCGGGCGGCGATGGCGCGGCCGATGCCCGACGCGGCTCCGGTGACGAACGCAACGCGACCTTCGAGCGGCTTGGGAGGGGCTAGCCGGCGCAGCTTCGCCTCTTCCAGATCCCAGTACTCGATGCGGAACTTCTCGGACTCGTCGATCGGCCGGTAGGACGAGAGCGCCTCGGCGCCGCGCATCACGTTGATGGCGTTGACGTAGAACTCGCCGGCTATCCGCGCCGCCCGCGCGTCGGCCCCGAAGCTGAACATGCCGACACCGGGGACCAGCACGATCACCGGATCGGCGCCCCGCATGGGCGGCGAGTCCGGGCCCGCGTGCCGGTGGTAGTAGGCGGCATAGTCGTCGCGGTAGGCGGCGTGCAGCTCGTGCAGCCGAGTTACGAGCTCGTCGATCGGCGCCGTCGCCGGCAGGTCGAGCAGCAGCGGGCGCACCTTGGTGCGGATGAAGTGGTCCGGGCATGACGTGCCCAGCGGCGCCAACCGGCCGACCGCCTCTCGCCCCAGGAAGTCGAGCACCAGCTCGCTGTCGGACAACCGCCCGACGACCCGGCGATCGGTGGAGCACAGGCCCCGAATGTGGGGGCCCAGTTCGCCGGCCAAGCGCCGGCGTTCATCGACCCCCAAAGGCTCGTACCCGGCGCGCATCGCGCCGAGGGGATCGGGCCGGCCCCGCTCGGCGATGAAACGCTCGGCCCGGTGGATCACGTCGAGCGAGATGGCCTGGCAGGCTTCGGACGTGTCGGCCCAGGTCGTCAGCCCGTGGCCGCCCAACACCACGCCCCGCAGTCCCGGATTGTCGGCCGCCATCGAGGCGATCTGCAGGCCGAGCTCGAAGCCGGGTCGGCGCCACGGCACCCACGCCACCTCGCGGCCGAAGCACTCCTTGGTCAACGCCTCGCCATCGACCGCCGCCGCGAGGGCGATCACGGCGTCGGGGTGCAGGTGATCCACGTGGCGGGTGTCCACCAGCGCGTGCATCGCGGTGTCGATCGACGGCGCGGCGCCGCCGGTTCCCCAGCGGCAGTGGTCGAACGCGGCCACCATCTCGTCCTCGTGGTCGACGCCCCGATACACGCCTTGCAGGGCGCGCACCCGGTCGAGGCGCAGCGTCGCCAGGCCGTCGTGGCGAAGGGTGCCGAGGTCGCCTCCCGAGCCCTTCACGTAGAGCACCTCGCTGGGCTCGCCGGTCACGGGATCCGTGACCGTGGCCTTGCACGACGTGTTGCCTCCGCCGTAGTTCGTCACCCGCGGGTCGGACCCCAGCGCGTGGGAGCGCTCGACCAGCGCCTCGACTTCGGGTGGCGGCACCACGGCCTCGCTCATGGGAGGTGGAACACCTCCTCGAGCTCATCCATCATCTGGTCGGCGGGCAGGCCGGGCCCCTCGAAGAACGGCGCCATCATCGCCTGCCACCTCTCGTTGGCGGGTTCGGACGCCATGGCGGCTCGCGCGTCGGCCAGGCTGGCCGGCGTCTCCACGTACCCGAACAGCGTGCCGTCCTCCCGGAGGAAGAGCGAGTAGTTGCGCCAACCCGCCCGGCGCAGGGCGTCGAGCATCTCCGGCCAGACCGCGGCGTGGTGGCGCCGGTACTCGGCGGCCATCTCGGGCCTGATCTTCAGCGTGAATCCGAACCGGTTCACGGGCACGTCCTCCTGGGGCGCCATGGTCGGGACCGGCCGGGGCGGGCGGGACCGCCGCCCGCCCCGGCCGTGTGGCCTCATGACTCGTCGATGTTCTCCTCCGTGTAGACCGTGAACGGCCCCATCACGATGCGCAGGCCGTTGTCGCGTGTCGGGTCCTTCTCGATCGTGTACTCAGCCATGCGGCCGGCGGTGAACGCCTGACCCTCGGCAGCCTCGATCTGACCGGTGGCGATCCCGTAGGTCGCGTAGTAAGTGAGGTAGCCGAGGTCGACGAAGCTCCACAGCGCGAACTGTGGCGCGCAGCCGCTCTGCGTGTACTCGCGCATCTCCTCGGGCAGGCCGAGCCCGGACACCTTGACCTGGTCACACAGCCCCTCGTCGGTCATGGCCTTGCCGGCGGCGGCGATGCCAACCGTCGTGGGGGCCATGATGAGCTCCAGGTCGGGATGCGAGTCGATGAGGCCCAGGGCCTGGTTGTACGACTCGTCGGAGTCGTCGTTGCCGTAGACGGTGTCGACGAGCTCGAGGTTGGCGTACTTCTCGTCCTGGAGCGCCTCTTCGAGGGCCGCGATCCACGCGTTCTGGTTGGCCGCGTCGGGCGAGGCCGACAGGATGGCGAACTGGCCGCCGTCGTCGCCGAGGATCTCGAGCGCCATGTCGGCCATGACCACACCCGTCTCGTCGAAGTCGACCTGGGCGACGAACAGGCTCTCGCCCTCGCCCGACGGGATCGGCGAATCCCAGCTCACGACCGACACGTCGGCGTCGGTCGCGGCGTCGACACCGGACTGGATCTGCTCGCCGGCGTTGTTCGAGATCATCACCGCGTCGACCCCCTGGGTGGCGGCGTTGGTCATGGTCTCGATCTGCCCGGTCGGGTCCTCACACGTGGACGGGCCCAGGAACTCGGGCTCCGAGGTCCCGAGCTCCTCCGCCGCCTCCTGCGCGCCCTCGTTGGCCTGGTCGAAGACGGCGATGCCGGTGCACTTCGGGAGCAGGATGGCGTTCATGTCGTCACCCCCCTCGATGGTGACGGCCTCCCCGGCCGCACCGCCTCCCTCGGACCCACCCTCGTCCGACGTACTCGCCTGAGTGTCGTCATCGTCGTCACCGCACGCGACGGCACCGACGAGGGCCAGGCTCAGCATCACTGCCATCAACTTGTGACGTCTCATCGTCCCCTCTCCTTCTCGTCGAGGGCCGCCCTCGACGTAGATCTGTGTGTTGCCGCGCGCACGCGCGCGGTCGTCGATCTCATGCCTCCGCCTCCACCTCGCGCCGGCGCAGGGGCAGGCGGTCGAGCAGGTTCTGCGCCAGCACCGACACGATCAGCAGCGCCCCGATCACCCCGGTCTGGGTGTTCGCCTCGACGTTCGCGAGGCCCAGCCCGTTGCGCAGGTTCAGCACGATGCAGATCGCCAGCGCGACGCCCAGCAGGGTGCCGGAGCCGCCGAAGATGCTGACGCCCCCGAGCAGCACCATCGTGATGATGTCGAGCTCGAAGCCCTCCCCGATGTTGGCTCGCACCGAGCCGAGGCGGGCCGCGAACAGCACCCCCGCGACGCCGGCCACGAGCCCCGACGTCGTGAACAGCACGAGCTTGACCCGGGCGACGTCGATGCCCGAGAACCGCGCCACGTCGGCGTTGTTGCCGATGACGTACACCCGGCGCCCGAACGACGACCGGTGCAGGATCACGCCGCCCACCAGCAGCATCACGAGGAACAGCACGAGCGCAAACGGCATCGGGCCGAGGAAGTCGGCGCGACCCAGGTCCCCGAACCACTCGGGGAACTCGCCGATCGATCGATCCTCCAGCAGGATCCGCGCCGCCCCCCGGAAGCCGATGAGGCCGGCGAGCGTGACCACGAGCGACGAGATCCCCGTCCTCGCGACCACGAGGCCCTGGACGAAGCCGGCGGACGCCCCCGCCGCCAGGGCGATGACGATGGCCAGCCCGAACGGCACGCCGGACTCGTGGGCCGTGGCGAGGACGCAGGCAGTGAACGCCATGACCGACGCCACCGACAGGTCGATCTCGCCGTTGATGATGACGAAGGTCATCGCCACCGCGATGATGACCTTCTCGATCGACAGCCGGAACAGGTTCACGAAGTTGTCGACATCGAGGTAGACGGGGGACTGCGTGGCGTTGTAGACGATCGTCCCGACGAGGATGACCGCCAGCAGCAGCTCCCAGCTCCGCTCGCGGGCCCAGTCGATGTCTCCCGCTCTTGGCCTTCGGCCGGGCCGCTCGCGCCCCGCTCGCTCTCTCCTTGTTTCCTCGTCACCCTCGACGGACGCTCGCTCAGGCATCGCTCACCTCCCCGGTCTGCTCGGCGCCGGTGAGGGCGGGGACCTTGGTCGCGTCGGATTCGTCGGTCGAGGACGCATCGACCTTGGTGTGAGGACGGGCTTCCGCCGACCACCGCCGGCGGAAGCGCCGACCGATCACGACGTCTGCGATCACCGCCGCGAGGATCAGCGCCCCGAGGATGGCATTGCGCCAGAACTCGGTTACCTGGGGCACCCGGACCAGGCTCTGGTCGAGCACGTCGATCAGGACCGCCCCCAGGAACGCGCCGACCAGCGTGCCCGAGCCGCCCAGGACGCTGACACCGCCGACGACCGCGGCCGCGACCGAGTCCAGCTCGAGGCCCTGCCCGGCGACGACGGTGATGTTGCCGAAGCGGGACAGGAACAGGAACCCGGCGAACCCCGACAGCGCGCCGCAGGCGACGAAGGCGCCCAGCACGAGCCGCCGGGTGGGCAGGCCCGCCTGGGCCGCCGCCTCGGGGTTCGAGCCGATGGCGTACAGCCGGCGCCCCCAGCGCAGCCGCTGCATCGCGACCTGGAGCACGACGACGATCACGACGACGACCGCGAACACGACCCGGATGTCGAGGCCCCCGATGCTGAAGGCCGTGCGGTTGGGTAGGTCCACCACCCACGACGGCAACGAGTCGGCGGTGATCGTCTTGCCCTCGCCGTGGGAGATCAGCCAGCTGCGGTAGATCGCCAGGGTGCCGAGGGTGGTGATGATGGCCGGGACCCGCCCATAGGCCACGATCACGCCGTTGATCACGCCGAGCAGCGCGCCGAGGCCGACCGCGATGCCGATGGCGACCGCCGGCGAGGCCGAGGGATTCGAGGACGCGAACTGGCCGGTTAGGTACGCGGTCACGCCCACGATCGACCCAACCGACAGGTCGATGTTGCGCGTCACGATGACCAGGGTCTGGGCGACGGCAAGCACCGCGGTGATCGCCACGCTGGTCGTCACGCGGTTGAAGAAGCGGCCGCTGAAGTAGTCGTCGACCAGGAAGCTGAACACCAGCAGAGCGACCAGGATCACGCCCAGCAGCGACAGCTCCTTGACGCGTTCCGGTCGGATCCAGACCGCGGTGCGACCGGGCCGGCCGCGTCTCCCGCGGAGGCCGGCCACCTCGGCGGTGGTGCTCACGATGTCACGCGACCCCGACGGCGGCGGTCATCACGCGCTCCTGCGTGGCCTCGGACCGGTCGAACACGCCGGTCTGTTCGCCCTCGCGCATGACCAGCACGCGGTCGCTCACCGCCAGCACCTCGGGCAGGTCCGACGAGATCAGGACGATCGCCATGCCGGAGCGGGCGAGGTCGTCGATGATCTGGTGGACGTCGGCCTTGGCGCCGACGTCGATCCCCCGCGTGGGCTCGTCCAGGATCAGCACGGCGGGCTCCGTGTTGAGCCACTTGGCGAGCATCGTCTTCTGCTGGTTGCCGCCGGAGAGCAGCCCGACGGGCTGGGACAGGCCTGCGGTGCGGATGCTCAGCTGCTGCCGGAACTGCTCGGCGGCCGACCGTTCCGCAGCGCCGTTCACCAGGCCGAGCCGCGAGACGTAGCGCCGCAGCGACGGCAGCGTGATGTTCGCGGTCACCGACTGCGGGAGCGACAGCCCGACGTGGCGGCGGTCCTCGGACAGGTACGCGATCCCGCGGTCCAGCGCCTGGCGGGGGGTGGCGATCTCGACCGGTCGGCCGTCGAGCTCGATGGTTCCGGTCTCGGCCGGTGCGATCCCGAACAGCGCCAGCGCGATGTCCGTCCGACCCGCGCCCACCAGCCCGGCGAGCCCCAGCACCTCGCCGCGCCGCAGGTCGAACGAGACGCCGGCGAACTTGCCAGTCCGGCCGAGGTCGCGCACGCGCAGGATCACCTCCCCGGCGTGGTGGTCGTGGCGGGCGTAGAAGTCGGACATCTGGCGCCCGACCATGGCGGCGATGAGCCGGGGGCGGGTGACGTCGTCGCGGGCGTCGGTCGAGACGTGACGGCCGTCGCGGAACACCGAGACGCGGTCGGCGATCTCGAACACCTCGTCCAGCCGGTGGCTGATGAACAGGACGGCGACGCCGGCGTCGCGGAGCTGGCGCACTTGGCGGAACAGCCGCTCGACCTCGTGGGCCGAGAGGGCGGCCGTCGGCTCGTCCATGATCAGCACGCGCACGTCCAGCGAGATGGCCTTGGCGATCTCGATCGCCTGCTGCGTGGCGACCGGCAGCCCGCTCGCCGGAATCCGGGGATCGATGTGGACGTCGAGCCGCGCCAGGATCGCCTCGGCGTCCGCGCACATTTGGCGCCAACGCACGACCCGCCCCTGGTCCTGGTGGCCGATGAAGATGTTCTCGGCCACGCTCAGGTCGGGGAAGATCAGCGGTTCCTGGTAGATCGCAGCGATGCCCAGGCGCTGCGCATCGGCGGCACTGCGCAGCGACACCGGCTCGCCGTCGACGAGGACCTCACCCTCGTCGGGCGGGTAGATGCCCGTCATGACCTTGATGAGCGTCGACTTGCCGGCCCCGTTCTCGCCCACGAGGCCGTGGACCTCGCCGCGGCGGAGCTCGAGCGACACGTCCTCGAGGGCGCGAGTGGCCCCGAACCGCTTGCAGATGCCGCGCATCGCAAGGACGGGCGCAGGGACGGCGGCGGTGTCGGCGTCGCTCACCGGATCCGAGCTCGCCCGATCCACGCCGCGACACCAACCGAACGGACCACGCGCTCTCCCCCCTCGGGCCAACGTTCGTAGCTGTTACTTCTCACACTAACTCACACGCATGCGCGCGGCAATCGGCGCGACGTGGCGGCCCGGGGGATCAGGGCCGCTGGTGATGCGCCGAAAGCGAGAAGCCACCCCGCGGCGCCGGGCGGCCAGGGCCAGCCGTTGGATCCGGGAGGCGCCACCCGTGGCGGCCGGACCCGACGCGGATCGGCTCGCGGTCGGCGGCCACGCCCGGCAGCACGACCTCCGCCGTTGTGTTCGGTGGCACGAGCGCGTCGAGCGCGATCGACCCGTCGTCGATCCGCCACGACGACTCCGCCAACCCGTAGGGCGTGCGGTGGCGGCTGCTCGCCCACGAGAGCCCGCCCCCTGGGACCGGGGCGATGCGGATGCGCCGGTAGCCGGGAGCGGCGGGCGCGAGCCCGCCCACCGTGCGGTGCAGCCAATCGGCCACGGCCCCCAGGGCGTAGTGGTTGAAGGAGTTCATGCGCACCCCGTTGAGCGACCCGTCCGGCTGGATCCCGTCCCAGCGCTCCCAGACCGTCGTGGCCCCGTGCAACACGGGGTACAGCCACGAGGGGCACTCCTCCTGCACGAGCAGCTCGTAGGCGCTGGCGGCCTCGCCGGCGTCGCACAGCGCGTCGCACACGATCGGGGTGCCCACGAAGCCGGTAGCGATCCGATAGCCGGCGTAGCGGACCAGCTTGGCGAGCCGTCGGCCAGCCCGCGCCCTCTGGTCGGCCTCGGGGAGCAGGGCGTAGCGCAGAGCCAGTGCGTAGGCGGTCTGCGAGTCCGACACCAGCAGGCCGCTGGGCGCCATGTACTCGCGGGCGAAGGCGGCACGCACCTCGGCGGCGATCGACCGGTAGCGCTCGGCATCGTCGGGCCGGCCGTGGCGCCCGGCCCCCACCACATCCGCGGCTGAGGCCAGCACGTCGAGCGAGCGGCACAGCGCCGCCGTAGCCACCAGGTGGGGATCGGTGCGCGCCTGCTGCGGCCGATCCTCCGGGGCGGACGGGTCGAGCCAATCGGCGAACTGGAAGCCCTCGTCCCACAGCCGGTTCTCGCCCGCCAGGCCGACGACGTGGTCGACCCAGGCACGCATGCTGGCGTACTGGTCGCGCAGGACGCCGACGTCCCCGAAGCGCTGGTAGAGGACCCACGGGACGATCACGGCGGCGTCGCCCCACACGGCGGCGGGGAACGTGGCCTCGAGGGCGTTGGGCACCACCAGGGGAACGACGCCGTCGGCGCCCTGTTCGACCGCCAGGTCGGCCAGCCACGATGCGAGGACGCCGGCACAGTCGTAGAGGTAGCTGGCGGTGGGGGCGAACACGTTGATGTCGCCTGTCCAACCCAGCCGCTCGTCACGCTGCGGGCAGTCCGTGGGCACGTCGAGGAAGTTGCCCCGCATCCCCCAGACGACATTGGCGTGGAGCCTGGTGATGCGCTCGTCGGAGCAGGAGAACCAGCCGGTGCGCTCCATGTCCGAGTGGCAGGCGACGGCGGTGATCGCATCGGGTCCCGGCACCTCCATGCCGGACCCCGGGACCTCGATCTCGGCGTACCGGAACCCGTGGAACGTGAAGCGCGGCTCCCAGGTCTCGACGGCGTCGCCCCTCAGCGTGAACCGGTCGGTCGCCTCGGCCCCGCGCAGGGGCGCGGTGCACAGCTCGCCCGCCTCGAGGACTTCGGCATGGCGGATGGTCAGGGTCGACCCCGCCTCGCCGGCCGCGCTGACGCGCACGCGGCCCACGAGGTTCTGGCCGAAATCGAGGATCGTGCGGCCCGACGGCGACGTGGTCACGGCCACCGGGCGCAGCGTCTCCGTGCGACGGACCGGCGGCCCGTTGCGTGCCACCAGGGTGTCGAGGTCGCGCTCGACGACCGTGGTCGGCAGCCACTCCCGGTCGTCGAACCCGGCGCCGGACCAGCCCGGTTGCTCCAGCCGGCCGTCGTAGGCCTCGCCGGCGTAGATGCCGCTGGCCACGATGGGCGAGGCGTGGGCACGCCAGTGGTCGTCGGCTGCGGTGGCGACCGTCTGTGTGGTGCGGTCCGCCAGCGCGATCTCGAGCTGCGCCAGGAGAGCAAGGCGGTGGCCATAGATGCGCCGGCCGCCGTCCCAGCCCAGCTTGCCGCCGTACCAGCCCTCGGCCAGCCACGCCCCGATGGCGTTGGCCCCCGGCCGCACGAGGCCGGTGACGTCGAACGTCTCCACCCGCAGCCGGTGGTCGTAGCTCGTCCACCCCGGAGCCAGCACGTGATCGCCGACACGCGTGCCGTTGATCTCGACCTCGTAGACGCCGAGCGCGGTGAGGTACAGCCGCGCCCGCTCGACCGGGACGCCCACCTCGAAGGCTCGGCGGAGCAGCGACGGCCGGTCTGTGGGCTGCTCGTCGCGGCCTCCGCCCCCCGGCTCGGCGTCGGCCGGGGCGATGAACCGGGCGGACCAGTCGGCCGGAACGAGCAGCCCCGCCTCGACCTCGGCCGGCTCGCTCCACGCCGACCCCTCGCCGTCGGAGCCCCACACCCGGACCCGGACACACCGGCGCTGGCGCGACTCGAGCGGCTCCGCCGGCCACGCCACCAGCACGGACTCGTGCGACTCGACCCGCCCCGGCGTCGCCACCGGCTCGCCCCGACCGTCGACGACCTCGATCTCGTAGCCGACCTGCCACCAGCCGGGTGCATTCGTTTCGGTGATCCACGACAGCCTGGGGGCGGCCACGCCGATCCCCAGGCCGTCGCCGACCCGGCGGTGCTCGAACCGCACCGCCGTCACCGCGGTCGCGCCGGTTGCGCCGGTCATCCTTGCGAACCCCCGTTCCGGTTGTAGCTGTGCGGCACATGACCGCACATCGACAACCAGTTTGCGAGATGAGCCGCCAGTAGCGTGGCGGCGATGTCGGCCCGGAGCGATTCCGCCGTACCCGCCGCAGCCGGCGGCGACGGGCGCGCGCTGCAGGCCCGCGGTCAGCGCACTCGCCAGCGCCTCCTCGACGCCGCCGCCGACGTCTTCGACCGGATCGGCTACCACGCCGCCCGCGTCGACGACGTCGTGGCGGCCGCCGACAGCAGCCACGGCACCTTCTACCTCTACTTCACGTCGAAGGAGGACCTGTTCGAGCAGCTCGTGGGCGAGGCGGCCACCGAGCTGCACGGCGTGATCGGCGACCTCGCTCCGGTGACCAACTCGGCCCGGGGCCGCGCCGCGCTGCGCGCCTGGCTGGCGCGGGTGAGCGAGGCCTACGCCCGGTACGGCCGGGTGATCCGTGCCTGGACCGAGGCCGAGTTGTCCGCCGACCCCATCGGGCGCCAGGGCGAGGACCTGCTCACCGGACTCGCGCTGGCCCTGACGTGCCGGATGCGCGTGCCCAAGCGCTCCGGCCTGGACCCGACGATCGCCACCCTGGCGCTCATGATGATGGTCGAACGCCTCAACTACTACGCGGCCAGCGGGCAGGTCGAAGTACGCGACGAGGACGAGCTGCTCGACACCCTGACCGACGTCATCATGGCCGCGGCCTTCGGGTAGTGGGGTGGCTCGTAGCGCCCGCCCGGTAACCGGCGAGTCAGCGGTGCCGCTGGCAAGGACGCAGGAGGAAGGCGCAGCCATAGCTGCGGCGACGACGAGGACGCAGTCCAGCGGTGCCGCTGGCCGGCGGTTACCGGCGCTGTGCTGCGAGCCACCCCACTATCTGCCCAACTAACCTGACGTGGCTGTCAGATTCGGGAGGGGCGAGCGATGACCACGACCGATGTTCCGGCGTCGATGCCCGCGGCGGTCTACCGCGGCGCCGGCGAGGTGGCGGTGGAGGACCGGCCGGTGCCCGAGGCCGGCCCCGGCGAGGTGCTCGTCGAGGTCGGCCACTGCGGCATCTGCGGCTCCGACCTCCACCTGATCGCGGAGCGGCTGGGCACCGCCGGCGCGGTGCTCGGCCACGAGTACAGCGGTGTCGTGGCCGAGCTGGGTGAGGGCGTCACCGGCTGGGCGGTGGGCGACGATGTGGTCGGGGGACCCGCTCCCCGGTGCGGCCAGTGCCGCCGCTGCCTCGAGGGCCAGCCATCGCAGTGCGAGGTGCGACACCGGGTGATGTCCGAGGGCCACGACGGGGCGTTCGCCCGCTTCATCCTCGTCGACGCCCGGGCCCTGGTGCGGATCCCCGAGGGGATCGGACGGCGCGAGGCGGCGCTGGCGGAGCCGTTGGCAGTGGCGCTGCACGGCATCACCCGGTCCGGGCTCCAGCCGGGGGAGACGGCCATGGTCATGGGCGCAGGCCCGATCGGCGCCCTGACGGCCGCAGCCCTCCTGGCCAAGGGCCTCGGTCCGGTGACCGTGGTCGAGCCGGCGCCACCCCGTCAGGCGCTGGCCCGCGCACTGGGCGCCGAGGTCCTCCATCCCGACGACCTCCCCACCTACCCGATGTGGGAACCGGAAGAGATCTCGCCGCTGGCGGTCGATGTGGTGCTCGAGTGCTCCGGCAACAGGGCGGCGATGCAGGCGGGTCTGCACCAGCTCCGGCGTGGGGGCCGGATGGTGCTGGTCGGGGCGGGCATGCAGGCGCCGTCGTTCGACCCGAACCGCATGCTGTTGAACGAGCTCACCGTCACCGGCTCGTTCGTGTACGACGCCGACGGCTTCGACCGGGCGCTGGAGCTGCTTTCGACCCCGGGCGCGATCCCCACGGAGGTGCTGATCGAGTCCGGCGACGTCGGGCTCGATCGCGTCGGCGAGGCGGTCCGGCGGCTGGCCGCCGGCGAGACCGCCGGCAAGGTCATGGTGGCACCGGGCCTCGCGCTGGCCGCGGGCCCGACGACGGAGGAGACGTGATGCCGCATCCCTACTACCCGGCCGGCAATCCCAAGTTCAACCACGTGGCACTCAGCGTGCCGTCCGACCTGCTGGACGAGACCAACCGCGCCGACCTGTGCCGCTACTTCAGCGAGGTGCTCGGCTTCGACGAGATGCCGACCGAGACCATCGACCGGAAGCGGCTCATCCTGTCCTGCGTGCACTGGGACCAGTTCATCTACCTGGTCGCCAACGACGAGCCGATGCGGTGCCCCCGTACGGATCACTACGGCTTCGCCGTCCGCTCGCGTGAGGATCTGGTCGCGGCCCGAGACCGGGCGGTGGCCTTCCGAGAGCGCGACCCCCGCGTCGACCTCGACGACTTGGCGGTCGACGACCAGGGGGTGGTCAAGATCCACTCCATCTATGTCCGCTACCTGCTACCCATGACCTGCGAGCTGCAGTACTGGGAGTTCCCTGAGTGACCCGACCGGGCGGGGCGGTGCCATCAACCGAGCGGACGACTGAGCCATCGAGCCGTCATGCTCCCGGCGCCGCAGGCGCGTTGGGGAGGAACGGCGGGATCGACCCGTCGCTGGACCCGAGGAGCCCCTCGCGCTGGGCCGCCACCGCATCCAGCGTCCACGGCTTGTCCGACCGCACCTCGGTGACCGGGTGCCAGCCCTGGAGAAGCTGGACCAATCCGCCCTGCACCTTCACCACCTGCCCGGAGATGCCGGCGGCCAGGTCGGACGCCAGCCAACATGCCACGGCCGCGACGTTGGCGGGAGCGAAACGGTCGAACCCGGACTCGTCGGGCCCCATCGCGCCGCCGGCGACGGCCTCCGTGAGGCGGGTCCGGGCTACCGGAGCGATGGCGTTGACGCGCACGCCGAGGCGTTCGAGCTCACGGGCCAGCACGATGGTGAGCGCCGCGATCCCGGCCTTGGCGGCGGCGTAGTTGGACTGGCCGGCGTTGCCGTACAGCCCCGACTCGCTCGACGTGTTGACGATGGCCCCGCCGGTGGGCTCGCCGGTCTCCTTGAAGCGTGCCCGCCACCAGGCGGCGGCGTGGCGGGCCACGGCGAAGTGACCCTTGAGGTGGACGTCGATGACGGCGTCCCATTCGGCCTCAGACATGGTGAAGCTCATGCGGTCGCGGAGGATCCCCGCGTTGTTGATCACGGCGTCGAGTCGCCCGAAGCGCTCGACCGCCAGCCCGACGATTGCGTCGCCGCCGTCCCACGTGGCGATGTCGTGGGTGCTGGCCGCGGCGGTGCCGCCGGCGGTCTCGATCTCCTCGACGACTGCGTGGGCGGGCCCGGTGTCGGCGCCCGACCCGTCCGCGGTGCCGCCCAGGTCGTTGACGACCACCATCGCGCCCTCGGCTGCGAGCAGCCGGGCCTCTTCGCGCCCGATCCCCCGGCCCGCTCCGGTGACGATGGCCACCTTTCCGTCGAACAGCCCCATGCGACTCCCCTCGCTGTTTCTGACATGCCCGTCAGGTCCGGCCGACGCAGACTAGCGACCGGGAGCTTCCTTCCGTCCAAGACGACCGCGCCGCCACAGCGCGATCGTCCGGGCGCGACAAGTTTTGGGGTGCCACTACGTCGTAACTGGCAAATTTCTTGGACGCCCAGTCCGGAGGAGTAGCGTAGGCGAACATGCGTACGACAATCAGTACGGAGAAGCTGGTCCGCGAGTTCGACAGCCTCAGGGCGGTCGACGAGGTCGACCTCGAGATCGAGCAGGGCGAGATCTACGGCTTCCTCGGTCCCAACGGCGCCGGGAAGTCCACCACCGTCCGGGTGCTCTGCACCCTCCTGGCGCCCACGTCGGGCCGGGCGGTCGTCGCCGGTTACGACGTCGCCACCGATCCCGGCAAGGTGCGCCTGAGCATCGGCGTCGCGCTCCAGGAGGCGGCCCTCGACCCCAAGCAGACCGGCGACGAGCTGCTGCGCCTCCAGGGTCGGCTGTACGGACTCTCGAAGGACGAGATCGATCAGCGCCTTGCCGACCTGGCCCAGCTGGTGGACATCGGCGACGCGCTGGGCCGACCCATCAGCACCTACTCGGGCGGCATGAAGCGCCGCCTCGACCTGGCCGCCGCACTCGTCCACAACCCGCAGGTGCTGTTCCTCGACGAGCCCACGACCGGGCTCGATCCCGTGAGCCGGGCCCGGGTGTGGGAGGAGGTGCGACGGCTCAACCAGGACCTCGACATGACGATCTTCCTCACCACCCAGTACCTGGAGGAGG
Source organism: uncultured bacterium (assembly GCA_963717085.1). Lineage (GTDB taxonomy): Bacteria > Actinomycetota > Acidimicrobiia > Acidimicrobiales > VFJN01 > DASQUK01. The sequence goes on along the minus strand of CAVQVM010000019.1, from coordinate 305,602 downwards.
CCGATGAGCTGGCCGACCGGGTTGGCATCATCAACGGGGGGAAGCTGGTGGCCGAGGGCACGCCCTTCGAGCTGAAGCGCCGCATCGGCAACGACGTGATCTTCGCCCGGCTCGACGGCGACGCCGCCGGAGCCTGCCCCATGGTCGAGTCCGTGGCCGGCGTCGCCGGCGTCGAGGCCCGCGGCAACGAGATGGTGATCACCGCCGCCGAGGGCACCGCCGTCATCGGCCCGGTGGCCGTCGCCCTCAACAACTGCGGCATCCCCGTGCGCGACCTCACGCTGCGCACGCCGACGCTCGACGACGTCTTCCTCGAGCTGACGGGCACGCACATCCAGCCATCCGACGAGGCGATGGAGGCCGAGCTGGCCGAGATGACCGAGAGCGACACCACGGAGGTGACGTCTTGAGCGAGCGTCCGTCGAGGGTGACGAGGAAACAACGAGAGAGCGAGCGAGGCCCGAGCGGCCCACTGCGGAGCAGCAGGAGCGGGGAGCAATGACCGCGATCGACACCGCCGTCACGGCGCCGGCCACGCCCAGCGCCATCAGGGCCCGCCCTGCCGGGTTCAGGCACGACGTCGCATCGATCGCCGGGCGCGCGCTGCGGGCGGTGCCGCGCGACGTCGAGGCCGTGATCCCGCCGATCTTCATCGCCCTGTTCTTCTTCGTCGTGAACGTCGGCACGCTGTCCGACCTAACCGAGACCAACATCCCCGGCTTCGACTTCACCGCGTTCCAGATGCCCACGGCGATCCTGCTCGGGGTCACCGGCGTGTCTCGGGCCTACGCCCTGGTGCTCGACGTCCAGGACGGGTACTTCGACCGGCTCCTGCTCACCCCCATCCGCCGCCTGGCCATCTTGCTCGGTCACCTGTGCGCCGACGTGTCGGTGGCGTGCGTGCTCACCATCCCGATCCTGATCATGGGCTTCATCCTCGGCGTGAGGTTCGAGTCAGGGCCCCTCGGGGTCGTGGCGTTCATCGTCCTGGCCGGCCTGTGGAGCCTGGCCTTCGCCGGCTTCGGCTACGCCATCGCCCTGAAGACCGGGAACCCGGCGGCGGTGAGCTCCAGCTTCCTGCTGTTCTTCCCGTTCCTGTTCCTGACGTCGTCGTACGTCCCCCGGGAGGAGCTCAGCGGGTGGCTGGACACGGTCGCCTCGATCAACCCCGTCACCTACCTCCTGGAGGGCCTGCGCTCCTTGGTCATCGAGGGCTGGCAGTGGGCCGACCTGGGCCAGGCGCTGGTGGCCGTCGCAGCTGTCGGCACCATCAGCATGTGGCTGTGTTTCGCCGCGTTGCGTGGCCGCATCAAGCGTGGCTGACGGCGGCGACGAACCCGGGGCCTGGCTCGCGCGCGACGCCGGCGGCAACGTCGCGCTGCTCGGTGGGTGGTCGCCCACCAGCGGCCGCCACCACTTCCCGCCGGCGCAGCTGTGCCCGTACTCCGGTGCCGACGACGTCGAGGTGGTGTCGCTGCCCACGACGGGCGGCCTCTGGGCCTGGACGGCGGTCACCAGCGCGCCGCCCGGCTACGAGGGGCCGGTGCCCTACGGGTTCGGCATCGTCGAACTGGACGGCATCGGCCTCCGGGTCGTCGGGCGCCTGACCGAGCCCGACCCGTCCGCGCTGCGCCACGGCCAGCCGATGGTGGTGACCACCGAGACGCTGCCCGGCGGCCGCATCGTGTGGGCGTTCGCTCCCGAGGGCAAGGCGGAGGCGGCGGTATGAGGCGGCCGCCAGCCGGTCTGACCCGAGGCCATGGCGAACGGTCCGCCGGGCTGGAGGCAATAACACACGGAAGCCGTTCGCCATTGCCTCGCGCTCGTCACGGGGTTCGCCATTGCCTCACGACCCGTCGAGGCGCCACAACGTGAACGGCGTCGAGGTCGCCGGTGTGGGGCTGCACCCGTTCGGGCGGTTCGGTGACACACCCGCCACCGCGCTCGGCGTCCACGCCGCCGCGGCCGCGCTGGCCGACGCCGGCTGGACGCCGGCCGAGGCGCGCGGACGCGTCGGCGCCGCCTACTGCGCCACCGCCTACGGCGGCGTCGCCAGTGGCCACCGGGTGCTGGGGGCGCTGGCGCTCACCGGCATCCCGATCGTCGATGTCGAGGCGGGGTGCGCGTCGGGCGGCGCAGCGCTGGCCCTGGCGGCGGCGTCGATCGGCGCCGGACAGCACGACGCGGTGCTGGTGGTGGGCGTCGAGAAGATGCGCAAGGGGATCATCCACTCGTCGTTCTTCGCCCCGTGGCAGGAGGAGGCGGGCCTCAACGCCAACCCCGCCTACTTCGCGCTGCGGGCCCAGCGGTTGCTGCGCGAGCACGCGCTCGCCGTCGACGACCTGGCCGCGCTGGTGGTGAAGAACCGCCGTTGGGGGGCCCACAACCCCGACGCCATGTTCCGGTCCGAGGTCACCGCGGAGGAGGTGTTGGCGTCGCGGATGGTGTGCGATCCGCTGCGGCTGTGGATGCTGTGCTCGCCCAACGAGGGCGCGGCCGCCGTCCTGCTGCGCAGGGGCGCCACCGGCGTGCAGCTGGCGGCGGCCGCGCTGCGGAGCCACTTGCCAGGCAGCGTGCTCGACGAGTCCACGCCGCTGTCGGGCCTGGCCGACGACGGCGGCATCACGCCGCCCACCACGCTCGCCGCCACCGACGCCTATGAGGAGGCCGGTGTCGGGCCCGAGGACCTCGACGTGGTCGAGTGCCAGGACACCGACGCCGGCCGCGAGCTGCTGTCGTGGTGCGAGCTGGGCCTGTGCGCCGCCGGCGACCAGCGCAAGCTGCTCAGGGCCGATGCCGGCGTGGGCGAGCGGCCGGGGCCGGCCATCAACCGATCGGGCGGGTTGCTGTCCAAGGGTGAGCCGCTCGGCGCATCGGCGTTGGGCCAGGTTGTCGAGCTGGTCCGCCAGCTGCGCGGTCGGGGGGGCGACCGTCAGGTCCCCGACGCGCGACTCGGCCTCGCGCACACGATCGGCCGCGGCGCCAACGCCAGCGTCACCGTCGTCAGGCGCTGACCACCGTCACGGGTCCTTGGGAAGACCCAGGAGGCGCTCCGCGATCACGTTGCGCTGGATCTCGCTGGTGCCGCCGGCGATGGAGAGCGCCCGGTTCCCGAGGAACCCGGCGACCCACGTGCCCCCGGGCCCGTCGGTCAGCGCCGCCTCGGGACCCAGCAGCGCCAGGCCCGCCTCCTGCACCGCCTGCTCGTGCTCGACGGCCGCCAGCTTGCGCACGCTGGCCTCCGGGCCGCCCGCCCTGCTCCCCCGCGGCGCACCGCCCAGCGCCCGCAGCGTCGTGCGCAGCCCCAGCACCGCGATGGCATGGGCCTCGACGACCAGCCCGCCCAGCCGGTCGAGCACCAGCGGGTCGCCGAGCACGCCCTCGGACTCGGCCACCTCGAACAGGGCGCTGACGCCCGGGCCGAACGACGATGCCTCCGCCATCGAGACCCGCTCATTGGCGAGCGTCGTGCGGGCGTACGCCCAGCCCTCGGTCGGCGACCCGACAACGCAGTCGTCGGGCACGAACACGCCGGTGAGGAAGATCTCGTTGAACATCGCCGAGCCCGTCAGCTCTCGGAGCGGCCGGATGTCGATGCCCGGCGTGGTCATGTCCATCAGGAAGCAGCCGATCCCCTGGTGCTTGGTGACGCCGGCACCGGTGCGGGCCAGGCAGATGGCCCAGTCGGCCCCCCGAGCCATCGACGTCCACACCTTCTGACCGGTGATCGACCAGCCGCCGTCGACGCGCTCGGCCCGCGTGGACAGCGAGGCCAGGTCGCTACCGGCGCCCGGCTCCGAGAACATCTGGCACCAGCTGACCTCGCCGCGCAGCGACGGGGAGATGAACCGTTCCTGCTGCTCCGGGCTGCCGTGGGCGATGAGGGTGGGCAGCACCCAGCCCGCGATCGCCAGGTGCGCCCGCCGGATCCGGGCCGCGCGCAGCTCCTGGTCGATGACGAGTTGCTCGACCGGTGACGCGTCCCGGCCCCAGGGCCGGGGCCAATGGGGCGCCAGGTAGCCGGCGTCGGCCAGCCGGCGGCGCCACTCGGAGCGCTCCTGGGCCCGCAGGTCCTCGACGAACTCCCGCACCTCCGCCCGCAGCGGCTCGGCCTCGGGGGGTAGCTCGACGGTCAACGACCGGCGCTCGCCTGCGGCCACCGCCTCGGCGATGCGGCGCCGCGCCACCTCGGGCGCCGGCAGCAGGTGGCGGATGGCGCTGGCGCGCTTGAGGAACAGGTGGGCGTCGTGCTCCCACGTGTAGCCGATCCCCCCGAGGACCTGGATGCAGTCCTGGGCGGTGCGAAACCCTGCCTCGGGCGCGAGCGCGGCCGCGGCCGCCTGCGCGACGGTCGCGCCCTCCTCGGCGGGGTCGCCGAAGCAACGGGCCGCATCCCAGACCGCGGCTCGCGCCGCTTCGAGCGTGACGAGCATGTCGGCGCAGCGGTGCTTGACCGCCTGGAACTGCCCGATGGGCCGGCCGAACTGCACCCGCACCGCGGCGTAGTCGGCCGCCGTACGCACGCACCAGTCCGCCACGCCGAGCGCCTCGGCCCCGGCGAGCAACTCGGCCAGACGGACGACTCCCTCGTCGACGCGGGCACCCCCGGCGGTCGACAACCAGCGCTCGGGCCCGACGGCGACCCCGTCGAGCCTGACCTCTGCCAGCCCCCGCGTGGCATCGACGCTGGCCAAGGCCTTGACGTCGGCATCGACGCGGTCGACCACGCACCACGCTGGGCCGTCCGGCTGGGCGACCGGAAGCACGAACCGGTGGGCGAGCGAGCCGCCCCAGACCCCGCGGGCGCGTCCCGACACCCGCCCGGCATCGTCGACCACGAGGTCGCCGGAGAGGGCGAGGCCGCCCACCATGGTCCCGTCGACCAACGGGCGCGCCAGTCCGGGGTCGCCGGCCCAGCGGTCGACGGCCACCGCCGCGATCACCGTCGGCAACAGCGGGCCCGGCGTGCACCAGCGGCCGAGCTCCTCGAGGACCACCGCCAGCTCGGCGACGCCATAGCCCTGGCCGCCATGCGCGACGCCCACCGCCAGGCCGAGCCAGCCCATCTCGGCGACCTCGGCCCACCACGCCGGCAGCGCCTCGCCCTCGTGCCCCGCGTGCCCGTGTTCCGCTGCCGCCCGGGTGGGCGCCTCGAGCGCCGCCCGGGCCTCGGCCAGCAGGCCGCGTGCCTCGGCCCAGCGGCGCACGGTCGCCGCTAGTTCGGCGTGGTCGTCGGTGACGGCCAAGCCCACTAGTGGACCCTCGCGCCCACTAGACCTCCGACTCCTCGGCGCCGTCCTGGATGCTGATGGCGTTGACGGGGCAGCCCTCGACGGCGGCGCGCACGTCCGCGGCGTCATCGCCCTCGGGATCGATGACCACCGACTTCAACTCGTCGTCGAGATCGAAGGTGTTGGGCGCGTAGAAGCAGCAGTTGCCCGAGCCGATGCAGCGCTCACGGTCGACGACGATGCGCCTGCCACCTGCGGCGCTCATTGCTTCCCGCTCATGCTGCTTCGCAGCGGGCCGCTCGGGCGGTCGACGCGTTGTCTCCCGCTCCCACGGCCGCTCGGGCCGGGCTCGCTTTCTCGCCCTCCGGGACGCTCGCTCATGTGGCCAGCTCGCGGTAGCGGGCGTAGCGCTCGCCCGTGGCGGCGACCCAACGCGGATCGGGCTCGACCCGGCGCCCGTGGCGCGCCCAGCGGCCGGCGTCCGCCGAGGACTCCTCGAGCCCGGCGGTGACGCGGGCCAGGTAGGCCGCCCCCAGCGCCGCGCCCTCGGGCACGGCCACCGGGTCGACGGGCAGCCCCGTACCGTCGGCCAGGGCCTGCACCCACGCCGCGTCGCGCACACCGCCGCCCGTGGCGACGATGCGCCGGGCGGTGCCCGCGACGCCGCCGAGGTCGAGCATGTGCCGGGCGGCAAAGGCCGACGCCTCGTACGCAGCCCGGCGGATGGCAGACCGGTCGAGCCCGATGTCGAGGTCGTGGAGCGATGCCCGCCGGCCCGGGTCGTGCAGCGGGACGCGCTCGCCCCGCAGGTAGGGCTGCCAGACCGGGACGCGCCGGGGATCGACCGGTGCGTCGGCCCACCCCGTCGCCAGCATCCGGTTGGCCCAGCCGACGAACAGGCCGCCGGCATTGGACGGACCGCCGATCAGGCTCTTGCCGGGCGCGGTGTGCGGGACCGTCCACACACCTGCCGCCTCGCGCCATTCGGGGATCACGGCCCACACGATCAGCGTGGAGCCCAGGATCACCAGCACGTCCCCGTCGTTGTCGGCGCCGGCGACGAACTGCTCGGCGAGGGCGTCGATGGTGCCGCCGCCGAGCGGCGCGGCGCCCGCGTGGTCGACGCGACCGACGGGCTCGGTCCCCACGACGATCCGCGGCAGCCTGGCGATGTCGTCGACACCGGCCTTGGCCGCCACCGCCGCGTCCCAACCCTGGAAGTCGAACAACGGCAGGGCCGTCATGGCCACGGTCGTCTCGATGGCGCCCGTGCCGCACAGCGCCCGGTTGGCCACCGCTTGCGCCGGCCAGTAGCCGCCGGCGTCGGGATACTCGCGCGCGAGCCACTCGAGGAACCGCACCAGCTCCCCCGAACTGGCCGGATCGGCCGCCGGATCGCCCCCCGCACCCCGGGCGTCGCCGTAGAGCAGCCCGTCGGAGACCGGGACCCCGTCGTCATCGACCGCGCACAGCGACGGCACCATCGCGGCCACGTTCACACCCCGCACGGCGAGCGGTCCGCCCTCCGGGTCGCGTCCACCGAGCACCTGGCCCAGCGCCTCGATGACGCCGTCGCGCCACGACGAGCGGGCGTCGTGCGCCAGCTCGCCGGCGTGGCGGGCGTGCAGCGGGCGGCTGACGCGGCTGCGTGCCAGCACCCGGCCGTCGCCGTCGGCCGCCACCGCCTTCACCGAGGTGGTCCCGATGTCGATGCCGACGGTCACCTCGCTGGCCATTCCCACCTCTCAAGACTGACACTGGCGTCAGTCGGGGAATGTACCGTGCGCCGCAGAGGGTGTGCCGCCGAGGGCTGACGGGCCCGCCCCCACAGCGAATAGGCGTGACACGCGCGTCAGATACGCTCGCCGCGAACGACGGGAGGACGGTGTCATGAGCGCATTGCCGACGCTTGAGGGGGCCAAGGTCCTCGTCACCGGGGCGTCGTCGGGCATCGGGGCGGCGTTGGCCCCGATGCTGGCGGCAGGCGGCGCCACCGTGGGGATCGCCGCGAGGCGGACCGACCGGCTGTCGGTTGTGCTCGACGCCTGCCGCGAGGCCTCGGCCGGTGACGGTGGGGCCGACGGGGCCGGCCACCGCATGTGGACTGCGGACCTGTCCGACCCCGACGGCGCCGCCCGGCTGGCGGTCGAGGCCTGGGACGCCTTCGGCCACCTCGACGCCGTGGTCAACAACGCCGCCCGGCCGATGCGGCGGCCGGTGCAGCGCCTGTCGATGGACGTCGTCGAGGACGTGATGCGCACCAACTTCTTCTCCCCCGTGGCGCTGAGCCTGGCCGTCCTGCCCCGGATGCTGGAGAGCGACCGGGGCGTGATCGTCAACGTGGGCAGCCTGGCCGGCAGGGTCGGCTCACCGCGCGAGGCTGCCTACGCGGCGTCGAAGTATGCGCTGCACGGCTGGTCCGAGGTGATGGCCGTCGACCTCTGGGCCACCGGGGTCGAGGTGCGCCTGATCATTCCGGGGGCGATAGCCACGGAGATCTGGGACCAGCCTGGCAACGATCCGTCGCCCTACGGCGGTCCGTTCGAACCGGCAGAAACGGTGGCCGCCGCGATATGCGAGTCGCTGGTGAGCGACGGGTTCGAGCGCTACGTGCCCGACCTCAAGTCCGTCGCCGAGTTCAAGACCGCGGACATCGACGCCTTCATGCAGGGCGCCGTCGACTACTTCTCGAGCCAGGAGCAGGCGCGTTGAGGGCGCTCCAGTTCCTGGCCGATCCCGAGCCGTGGCCCGACGAGCTGCCCGACGACGCGCCCCGGCTGCTGCGCAACCTGGCGTCGACGCCCATGGCGCTGGTCGAGCTGCCGGAACCGCGGCTGCTGGGAGACGACTGGCTGGTGCTGCGCACCCGCGTCACCGGCATCTGCGGGTCGGACACCAAGCAGGTGCTCATGGACTTCGACGACGGCACCGACAACATGATGACGGCCTTCATCTCGTTCCCCCAGGTGTTGGGCCACGAGGTGGTCGCCACCGTGGACGAGGCGGGGCCCGCCGTCGGTGGCGTTGAGCCGGGGCAGCGGATCGTGCTGTACCCCAACCTGGGCTGCCGCGCCCGCGGCATCACGCCCCTGTGCCCGGCCTGCGCCCGTGGCGACTACCAGATCTGCGCCAACTTCCACCGGGGCCGGCTGTCGGTCGGCATCCACACCGGCAACGCGGTCGAGGCCACCGGCGGCTTCGCCGAGCGGCTGCCGGCGCACGAGTCGATGACGGTACCGGTCCCCGACGGCATCGACGACGAGCTGGCCGTGTTGGCGGACCCGTGGTCGGTGTCGTTCCATGCGATCACCCGCAACCCGCCCAGTCCTGGGAGCCGGGCCGTGGTGTACGGGGCCGGGGCCCTGGGATCGACCGCCACGGCGATCCTCCGCCAGCTCTATCCGACCGTCGAGGTGGCCGCCGTTGCCCGCTGGCCGGGCCAGGCGCGGCACGCCGCCGCGCTGGGCGCCGAGGTGTTCGCGCCCGCACCGGTCGAGGAGCTGGTCGACGCGCTGGCGGCCTGGTCGGGGGCAACGCTGCGCCGCCCGTGGGAGGGACTGCCCGTCGCCTATCCCGGTCACATCGACGCGATATACGACACCGTCGGCTCCCCCGCCACCACGGAGGTGGCGCTGCGGGTGCTGCGGGAACAGGGCACGCTGGTGCAGATGGGCGTGAGCTCGCCCGGGCGGTTCGAATGGACGCCCTGGTACTTCAAGGAACTGCGCCTCGTGGGCTCCAACGCCTTCGGCGACGAGACCTTCGACGGCCGGCGCCAGCACGCGTACCGGCACTTCTTCGACCTGCTGGCCGACGGTCGCATCGACCTATCGGGGATGCTCACGCACCGCTTCCGCCTCGACGAGTGGCGCGAGGCCTTCTCCACGCTCGTGCACCAGGGCGAGACCGGCGCCATCAAGGTGGCGTTCGACTTCCGGTAGCGCCAATCCACGAACTTGCGGCGGTTGGCGACGCCCTAACGTCGCCAACCGCCGCAAGTTCGTTGCTCAGATCAGCGACCGACCCCCCTCGACCCGGGCGCGGAGCAGCCGGGCCAGGCGGGCGCGGTGGTCGGTGGCGTCGCCGAAGGCGACCGCGTCGAGGTGGGCCCGCTTCAGGTAGAGGTGAAGGTCGTGCTCCCAGGTGAAGCCGATGCCCCCGTGCACCTGCAGCGCCGATGCCAGCACCCGGGACGCGGCGTCGCTGCACCACGCCTTGGCGGTCGACGCCGCGATTGCCCGCTCCTCGCCGGCGGCGTCGGTGTCGCCCAGGGTCCAGGCGGCCCAGTAGGCCGTCGACCGCATCCCTTCGACGTCGACCAACATGTCGGCGCAACGGTGCTTGACCGCTTGAAAGCTGCCGATGGGCCGGCCGAACTGGATCCGGTCCTTGGCGTAGGCCACCGCCAGGTCGAGGGCGCGCTGGGCCACGCCGAGCAACTCGGCGGCGTAGGCCACCACCGCGACATCCAGGTGGCGGGCGACCTCGGCCGCGCCCCCGACCTCGAGGCGCGGGGCGTCGGCGAGCGCCGCCGACCGGAGCCAGCCGAGCTGCCGGGTGACGTCCATCGCCGGCTCGGCGGCCGGACGTCGATCCCGCATGTCGATCGCCATCAGCCGATCGTCCTCGGGCACGACGACGAGGTCGGCCGCGGGTGCATAGACGCACGGTTCGTCGAGGCGCGCGGCGCAGGCGGCCACCGCCTCGCCGGCGATCAGCGGCGGCCCCCAGGCGGAATCGGCCAGCGCGTCGAGGGCCACCATCTGGCCGAGGACCGGCGCCGGCGCCACGTACGCCCCCACCTGCTCGAGGACGATGGCGGCCTCGACCCAGCCCAGGCCGACGCCGCCCAGCTTCTCGGGCACGGCCAGGCCGCACCAGCCCTGATCCACCATGGCCGCCCACAGCCCCGCGTCGGGCTCCCCGGCCCGGTCGACGGCGCTGCGCACCACCGGCATCGGTGAGCGCCCCGCCAGCAGGTCGGCGGCGGCGTCCCGCAGCGCCCGCTGGTCCGGGGACAGCTCGAAGTCCACGGAGAGCGAGCGTAACTGACGGTCACGTCACTCCGGATGCGTGGCGCACCTACGATGCATATGTGAGCGAGCGTCCCGAAGGGCGAGAGAGCGAGCGTGGCCCGAGCGGCCCGGCCGAAGGCCAGGAGCGGGAATAATGGATCTCACACCCACTGCCGAGCAGCGGCGCTTGCGCGCGGAATGCCGCGAGTGGCTCGAGGCCAACCTGCCGTGGGAGTACGGGGTCGGCCTGCCGCCCCGGCACGCCTCGCTCGACGACGAGGTGGCGTTCGGCCGGAGCTGGCAGCACCGGCTCGCCGACGGCCGCTGGGTCGGCGTGACCTGGCCCGGGGCCTACGGCGGGCGCGGCGCCGGCGCACTCGCCCACTACGTCGTCCAGGAGGAGCTGGCCCGGGCCCGGGCCCCCGAGCTGGTCGGCCGCATCGGGGTCAACCTGGTGGGCCCGACGCTGCTGGCGTACGGCACGGAGGACCAGCGCCGGCGCTGGCTGCCCGGGATCCTGCGGGCCGACATCCTGTTCTGCCAGCTGTTCAGCGAGCCCGGCGCCGGCAGCGACCTGGCGTCGCTGGCGACGCGGGCCCGGCGCGCCGCGGCCGAAGATGGCTGGGTGCTCGACGGCCAGAAGGTGTGGACGTCCTACGCCCAATTCGCCGACTGGGGGCTGTGCCTGGCCCGCACCAACCCCGACGTGCGCAAGCAGGCCGGCATCACGGCCTTCGCCGTCGACATGAGCGCCCCCGGTGTCGAAGTGCGCCCCCTGCGGCAGATCACCGGCGAGTCCGACTTCAACGAGGTGTTCATGGACGGGGTCTTCGTGCCCGACGACTGCGTGATCGGCGGGGTCGACGCCGGGTGGCAGGTGTCGGGCTCGACCCTCGCCCACGAGCGGGGGACGAACCCCCGCCAGCTCGTGATCCACAGTCAGCACCTGGACGAGGTGCTGCGGCTGGCGGCCGATCGCGGGGCGTTCGACGATCCCCACACCGCCCAGCGGCTGGCGCAGGCGTTCGTGGAGGTCAAGCTTTTCCAGCTCCACAACTGGCGTTCGCTGTCGCGACTGGAGGCGGGTGAACCGATCGGGCCCGAGGGCTCGGCGCTCAAGCTCTATTGGTCGGAGATGAGCCAGCGCCTTCACCGGCTGGCGCTCGACGTGGTCGGCCCGGCCGCACCCCTTGGCGCCGGCGCGTCCGACAACCCCGGCGAGGGCGAATGGCAGCGCTCGTGGCTCTACTACCAGGCGGCGTCGATCTTCGCGGGCACCAACGAGATCCAGCGCACGATCATCGGCGAGCGGGTCCTGGGCCTGCCACGGGAAGGGAGCCCGGCATGACCCCGTCCCGCGTCGGCTACGCCGTCGACGGCTCGGTGGCGACGATCACGCTGCGCCGGCCCGAGGTCGCCAACGCCCTCGACTCGGCCACCATCGACGAGCTCGACGGCGCCCTCGACCGCGCCGACGCCGACGAGGCCGTGCGCGTGCTGGTGCTCGCCGCCGAGGGCGAACACTTCTGCTCCGGTCACGACCTCAAGGAGCTGATGGACGGGTCCGACCCCTGGGCGGCGATGCGGGCTACGCCGGAGGGCAAGCTCCGGCACGAGCAGGTCATGTACTTCGACCGTTGCGTGCGCCTGCGCGACTTCCGCAAGCCGACCATCGCCGCCGTGCAGGGGGTCTGCTCGGCCGCCGGGCTGATGTTGGCGTGCATGTGCGACCTCATCGTCGCTGCGGACGACGCCCGCTTCTCGAACCCGGTCCTGCGCATGTCCGGAGCCGCGGTGGAGTTGCTGGTCGAGCCCTGGGAGATGGGTCCCCGCAAGGCCAAGGAGTTCCTGTTGTGCGCGCGGACGCTCACCGCGGACGAGGCCGAGCGTTACGGCATGGTCAACCTGGTCGTGCCCCGTGCCGAGCTGGCGGGCGTCGCCCGGGCGATGGCCGACGAGGTGGCGCTCGTGCCGCCGGTCACCGCCCAGGCGGTCAAGGCGTCCATCAACGCCATGGTCGACCGCATGGGCCAGCGTGACTCGTGGCGCCACCACTTCATGGTCCACCAGTTCGTGTCCAACACCGAGACCGCTCTCGGGATGATGCGGACGCGCAAGGCGGGCGGCATGGACCATGTGAAGCGAGAGCAGGCCGGCGAACAACGATGAACGGCGCCGGCCCACTCGCGGGGCTCCGCGTCCTCGACCTCGGCACCCGCATCGCCGCGCCATTCTGCGCCGGTCTCCTGGGCGAGCAGGGCGCCGAGGTCGTGAAGATCGAGCAGCCCGGTCGGGGCGACTTCATGCGCGACATCGGCCCGTTCGCCGACACCGAGGGGGGGCGCTACTCGCTGTTCTGGGCGGTGGAGGGGCGCGGCCGCAAGAGCGTGACGATCGACCTGCGTACGCCGCGGGGCCAGGACCTCGCTCGCCGCCTCGCCGCGCAGGCCGACGTGCTGTGCGAGAACTTCCGGCCCGGCACGCTCGAGTCGTGGGGCCTCGGGCCCACCGATCTCGATCCTCGGCTGGTGGTCGTCCGCATCTCGGCCTTCGGCCAGGACGGTCCCTACGCACAACGGCCGGGGCTCGACCGGACGGGCATCGGCTACGGCGGCCTGTTGCACCTGACCGGGTACCCGGACAGGCCCCCGGTGCGACCCGGCCTCACGACGAGCGACTACCTCACGGGCGTCTTCGCGGCACAGGCCGCCCTGGCCGCCCTCTACCGACGAGACGCCGGGCCGAACGCCACGGGCCGGGGCGCCGTGATCGACGCGGCCCTCTACGGGTCGGTGCTGCGGATCCTCGAGTGGACCATCGCCGGCTACGACCGCCTCGGGGTGGTGCGGGAGCGCGAGGGCAACCGCCTGGCCAACTCGGCGCCGCTCGACAACTACCCGACGGGCGACGGCCGCCATGTCTGCCTGGTGGCTGGCAGTGACGCCAACTTCGCGCGGCTGTGCGCGGCGATGGACCGGCCGGAGCTGCCCACCGACCCGCGGTTCGCCACCGTTGCCGACCGGGCCAAGCACGCCGACGAGATCAACGCCATCGTCGCCGAGTGGACCGCCGGCCGCCCCGCCGCCGACGTCGAGGCGGCCGCCGTCGCCCACGGCGTGCCCGTGGCCCGCGCCTACACGGCCGCCGACATCGCCGCCGATGCCCACATGGCGGCGAGGAGCGACCTGGTGGCGGTCGATGATCCCGTCCTGGGCGCGCTCCGCCAGCAGGCGCCGTTCCCCCGGTTCGTCGGCGAGTCGTCGCCGACGCCGGCCGGCGCCCCCCGCCTCGGCGAGCACACCCGCGAGGTCCTGGGCGAGGCCCTGGGGCTGTCCGCTACGGAGCTCGACGACCTGGCCGCCGACGCCGTGATCTGACGACAACGTAAAGCGAACGAGCCCCGAGGGGAGCACACGATGACGACCATCTTCCACACCGCCGACGCCGACCCCAGGGCCATCGAGGGGCAGCGGGTCGCGGTGGTCGGCTACGGCAACCAGGGCCGGTCGTGGGCGCTAAACCTGCGCGACTCGGGGGTCGAGGTGCGGGTCTGCGTGCGGGCCGACGCCACCCGCGACGCGGCCGAAGCCGACGGCTTCACCACCCAGGACGTCGATGCCGCCAACGAAGCCGACATCCTGTGCCTGCTGGTGCCGGACGACGTGATCCCGTCACTCCCACTCGGGCCGGGGAACGAGGCGCTGGTGATCGTGGCCAGCGGCTTCTGCCCGGCGTTCGGTCGCCTCGAGCTCGACTGCGACGTGGGCATGGTCGCCCCGCGGATGCTCGGTCCCGAGGTGCGGCGCTGCTACGAGGAGGGCGTCGGCTTCATCACCGCCATCGGCGTCCACCGCGACCGCACCGGCAGCGCCTCGGCGCGCACGCTGGCGGTCGCCAACGCCATCGGCGGCCTGCGGCAGGGCGCCCTGTCGCTGACGCCTCACCAGGAGGCGGTGCTGGACCTCGCCGTCGAGCAGGCGCTGGCTCCGGCGATGCGCCGCGTCAGCCTCTCGTTCGTCGAGGTGATGCTGGGCGAGGACATTCCCATCGAGGCGATCCTGACCGAGCTGTTCCTGTCGGGCGAGGTCGAGCGGTCCTACCGCCTGATGCGGCTCGAGGGCTACGCCGTCCAGATGGACCACCACTCCCCCACCAGCCAGTACGGCCAGCTGTCGCGGTCCGATCGCTTCGACCACCTGGACGTCGCCACCACGATGCGCAACATCGTGGGCAACATCGCCAACGGTGGCTTCGCCGACGAGTGGGAAGCAGAGCACGACGCCGGCCACCCCACGCTCCAACGGCTCAGGGCTGCGGCTGTCGGTCCCGACGTGATTGCGTTCGAGCGCGACCTGCGCTCGCGCCTCGGCGAGCTCGCTGTCGAGTCCCGCTGAAGCCATCCTCCAACAGTGCGAACGCCTCGTCGATCATCGGGGGCAGGCGCTCGACCTCGGTGCCGTCCGCGAGCCAGCATTCGATGACCGTCCAGATGGCCGAGGCGGCAGAGGCGGCCATGAGGTTGGCCGTCAGGTCGCCGTCGTCGGTGCCCAACCGGGTGGCGAAGGCACTGACGAGCTCGGCCTCCTCCTCGTAGAAGTGCTCACGCGCCAGCTTCCGCAGCGTCGGCGCGCTCATCATCACCTGGAACTCGCGCACCACCGAGGGGTCGGCCAGGTGCTCGAGCAGCATCTGGTGCATCACCTGACGCAGCGCCTCCAACGGTCCCTCGCTCGCCGGGCGCGCCGCGATGAGGGGGGCGATCTTGTCGCCATGGGCCTCGTTGTGCGCCATGACGAGGTCGACCTTCGAATCGAAGTAGCGGAAGAACGTGCGGGGCGAGACGTCGGCGGCGGCGGCGATGTCCTCGATCGTGGTGGCGTCGAAGCCCTTGCGGCCGAACAGCTCGAGCGCGGCGTCGATGATCGCCTCGCGCGTGCGCGCCTTCTTGCGCTCGCGGAGTCCGCTCGCCGCTTCGACAACCTTCTTCATGGGGAAAGTATGCCCTCTCTGCCATCTGCCTGCCCGTGAGCATTCGGCGGTGGTGTGCCGAGTGTCACTTGAAAGGCTCTTGGCATCATCTTGACATCTGACACTCTAATGCCACAATCTACCACGCATGACTTCCTACCTCTACCGGCTCGGTCGTGGCGCGGTCCGTCGCCGCCGGCTCACCCTGCTGATCTGGGCGGTTGTCGCCCTAGGTGTGATCGCCGTCGCCCAGGCGGGCGGCGGGCGGACCTCTGACCAGTTCGACATCCCGGGCGTCGAGTCGCAGCGGGCGCTCGACATGCTGGAGGAGGAGTTCCCGGCGGCGGCAGGGACGTCGGCGCAGCTCGTGTTCACCGTCGAGGACGGCTCGCCGGCCGCGACCCTGTCCGACCCGGCCGCCGCCCGTACCGTCGACGCCGCGCTGGCCGACGTGGCCGAGCAGCCCGACGTGGGCGCCGTCGGCGAGCCCGAGGTCTCGGCGGACGGACGCATCGCCTATGCCGACGTGCAGTACGACCGGCCGTCGGAGGACATCCGCGACCGGGCGTACCAGCGGCTCGAGGCCACGGCCGAGGCCGCCAACCGGTCCGGGGCCGTCCGGATGGAGCTGGGCGGCGACCTCCCCACCGAGGCTGCCCAGGACGTGCCCGAGGGCCAGGAGGTGGTGGGGCTGCTGGTAGCGGTGATCGTGCTGCTGCTGGCGTTCGGCTCGGTGATCGCCATGGGACTGCCGATCGGCCTGGCCCTCGTAGGCCTGGCCACCAGCCTGGGCCTGATCACGCTTCTCGCCGCCGTGGTCGACGTGAACACGGTCGCCCCCACCCTCGCCGCCATGATCGGCCTGGGGGTGGGCATCGACTATGCGTTGTTCATCGTCACCCGCCACCGCGAGAACTTGCGCGCAGGGATGACGATCGAGGAGGCGGCGGGGCGGGCCGTGGCCACGTCGGGCGCGGCCGTGCTGTTCGCCGGCGTGACGGTGGTCATCGCGATCTCCGGCCTCGCCATCGCCGGCATCACCGCGGTCACGGTCATGGGCCTCATGGCAGGCCTCACGGTCGCGGTCATGGTGGCGCTCGCGCTCACCCTGCTGCCGGCGCTGCTGGGGTTCGCCGGCCGCAGGATCGACGCGTTGCACATCCCCGGCCTGCGGGGCGGCGCTGGTGTCCCGGGCCGGGAGTCGATGTGGCACCGCTGGGGGCGGCAGGTGTCCGCCCACCCGTGGCGCTACCTGGTCGGCGGCGTCGTGGCGCTCACTCTGCTGGCCGCGCCGGTCTTCAGCATGCGCCTGGGCATGACCGACAACGGCACCAGCCCCACGTCGATGACCACCCGCCGGGCGTACGACCTGCTGGCCGACGGGTTCGGGCCCGGGTTCAACGGGCCGCTGCTGCTCTCGATCGAGCTCGACGGCGCCACCGTCGACGACGTCGCCCCGCTGGAGTCGGCCATCGCCGACGACCCGGGTGTGCAGGCGGTGGCACCGATCCAGGCGAACGACGACGGCAGCGCTGCGGTGCTGCGCGTGATCCCCACCTCGGCGCCGCAGGACGAGGCCACCACCAGCCTCGTCCACCGGCTGCGCGACGACGTCATCCCCCAGGCGTTGTCGGACGCGCCCGGCGCCGAGGTGCAGGTCGGCGGACAGACCGCCATGTTCATCGACATGTCCGACAAGATCTCCAGCCGGCTGCCCTGGTTCATCGGCGCCGTCATCGCGCTGTCGGTCCTGCTGTTGATGATGGTCTTCCGGTCGGTGGCGGTGCCGCTCAAGGCCGCAGCCATGAACCTGCTGTCGATCGGTGCCGCGTACGGCGTCATCGTGGCGGTGTTCCAGTGGGGCTGGCTCAAGGGACTGATCGGTGTCGAGGAGACCGTCCCGATCGTGTCGTTCATGCCGATGATGCTGTTCGCGATCCTGTTCGGGCTGTCCATGGACTACGAGGTGTTCCTCCTCTCCCGGGTCCGCGAGGAGTACCTGCACCGCCGCGACAACGACGCCGCCGTGGTCGAGGGCATCTCCGCCACCGCGCGGGTCATCACCTCGGCGGCGCTCATCATGATCAGCGTGTTCGCCGCCTTCGTGCTGGGCGACGACCCGATCATCAAGATGTTCGGCCTCGGGCTGGCCACCGCCGTGTTCATCGACGCCACCATCGTCCGGATCGTGCTGGTCCCGGCCACCATGAAGCTCCTCGGCGACTGGAACTGGTGGCTGCCGGGCTGGCTCGACCGGCTGCTCCCGAACCTCGACATCGAGGGCGGCGCCGGGCTCCCGGAACCGGACTACGAGCCCGGCCGCGGCCCCGCCGTGCCGGAGCCGGCGCGGGTACCGGAGCCCGTCCTCGTAGATTGATCCTCGGTGGGGCGGTGGTCCGCGGCGGGACCATTGCCCCACCGGCGGCATTGCCCCACCGGTGGCGGTGGGGCCGGGTCAGGCGTCGGTGGCGACCGCGGCCCTAGCCTGAGGACGTAACCGACCTGGGTGAGGTGGTCGACATGTCGCACCCGGACCCCAACGCTCCCCCCGATCTCACGCCGATTCGGATCGGCGAGGTCTGGGTGAACCCCGTCACCGGTGAGCACGCCATGATCCTCGAACTTCCCCATGGGGACCCCCAGGGACGCGCCGTCGCCGAGCTCACCGCGCTGGTTGGGGCGCGCGTCGTCGGCGAGCACCGCCACCCCGGCATGCTCGCCCCGCGGGAGTGACGGCCGGGGCAACGCCTCCGCGCTCCCAGGCGGGGGAGCAGGCGTCTCCTGCGGGCGACGTGGTCAGGCGTCGGTGGCGACCAGGACGTCGCTGGCCTTGATGACCGCGGTGACGGCGGTTCCCTCGGCGAGCGCGAGCTCCTCGGCCGCTTCGCGAGTGATGGAGGCGGTGATGGTGTCGTCGCCGCCGAGGCGGATCTTGACGGTGGTGGTGACGGCACCGTGGACGATCTCCGCCACCGTTCCCGAGAGTTGGTTCCGGGCGCTGATCTGCATGGACGGACCTCCGGTCCTGCGTCGGTTGGGGGGTAGCTGCCCGGCCTGGCCCGGACGGTGGATTCAGCGTTGGTAGGCGGTGAGGTCGACGGCCTTGACCGTGGCCCAGACACTCGTTCCCGGGGTGAGGCCGAGCTCGGCGACGGAGGCCGGTGTCACCTCCGCCGTGGCAGCGACGGGGCCGCCGAGGGTGACGCGTACCCGGTCGTGGTTGGCCTCGAGGTCGGTGACGGTGGCGGCCCAGGTGTTGCGGGGGCTGCCATCAGGCCGGTGGCCGTGGAGCGCGATGGCCTGGGGGCGGATGGCGAGGGCGACGTCGGCGCCCGGGAGTGGGTCCGCAACGGTGAGCTCGGCGCCCGTGTCGAGACGCACGGTGTGCTCGCCGGTGGCGGTGCCGTGGAGCAGGTTGATGCCGACGAGCTGGGCGACGTAGCGCGACGCGGGTCGGGCGGTGACGTCCGCGGGGACGCCGGTCTGGGTCACGTGCCCCTGCTCGACGATGACCAGGCGGTCGGCGAGGACGAGCGCGTCCATGGGGTCATGGGTGATGAGGAGCCGGGCGCCATGGAACGTGGCGAGGTGGCGGCGGAGCTCGGCGCGGACCTGGACGCGGGTGCCGGCGTCGAGGGCGGCAAGGGGCTCGTCGAGGAGCAGGAGGCGGGGGTCCGTGGCGAGGGCGCGGGCGAGGGCGACACGCTGGGCCTGGCCACCGGACAGAGTGCGGGGCTTGGCGTGGGCCTGCTCCGAGAGGGCGAACCGCTCGAGCCACTCACGTGCCCGGCGGCGGGCGCTGGCCTTGTCGTGGCCCCGGGCGCGGAGCCCGAAGGCGATGTTGTCCAGCGCACTGAGCCGGGGGAAGAGCAGGTAGTCCTGGAACACGACGCCGATGGGGCGTTCGGCGGTGGGGACGAACACGTCGGCGGCGGGGTCGTCCAGGACGGTGCCGTCGAGCTCGATGCGGCCGTCGTCGAGCGGTTGGAGGCCGGCGATGACGCGCAACGCGGTGGTCTTGCCGGCGCCGTTGGGTCCCAGCAGCGCGACGACCTCGCCGTCGCCGACGTCGAGGGCGATGTCGAGCTGGAAGTCGCCGAGCTGCACCCCGATGGCCGCGTGGAGCACGTCAGACGGTCAGACGGTCAGCCACCGGTCGCGGAGTGGGAGGATGACGGCCAGGGATACGGCGATGAGCACCAGCGACAGGGCGATGGCAGCGTCGCGGTCGGATTCGAGGGCAAGGAACACGGCAAGGGGCATGGTCTGCGTCCGGCCCTGGAGGTTGCCGGCGAAGGTGACCGTAGCGCCGAACTCGCCCAGGGCCCGGGCCCAGCAGAGCACGGCGCCGGCGATGATGGACGGGCCGGCGTGGGGCAGGGTGATGCGCCGGAAGATCATCGACCGGCTGGCGCCCAGGGTGGCGGCGGCGTCCTCGTAGCGGGGATCGGCGGCGCGGAGCCCGGCTTCCACGGTGAGCACCAGAAACGGCATGGCGACGAACGTGTTGGCGGCGACGACCCCCCAGATGGAGAAGGGCAGCAGGAACCCGGTCGCGTCGTACACGGGGCCGCCGAGCAGGCCGCGCCGCCCGAACGCGAAGAGGAGCGCGGCGCCGCCCACCACCGGGGGCAGCACCATCGGCAGCGTGACCAGCGCCCGCGCCACCGACCGCCCGGGGAACCGGGTGCGGGCGAGCACCCAGGCGAGCGGAATCCCGAGCAGCAGCGCGAGCCCGGTGGCCGCAAGCGCGCTGGTGATGCTGAGCCGCAGGGCGTCGATGACGATCGATCGACCGAGCAGGCCACCGAGATCCGACCATGGCGCCCGCTGCAGCAGCGCCACGAACGGCACGGCGACGAAGGCCACGGCGACGGCCGCGAGAGGGAGGATCAGCCACGGGGTGCGCTGCTGCCTCGCCCTCCTCGCGCCCGCCCGCCGAGGCGTCACGGGGCGTCGAAGCCGTACGACTGAAGGATGTCCTGCCCCTCGTCGGAGAGCACGAACGCAACGAAGGCATCGGCGGTGTCGGGGTTGGCGGCGTCGGTGAGCGCGGCGATCGGGTACGTGGCGATGACGTTCTCGTCGGCCGGGATGTCGACGCCGTCGACGGTGTCCCCCGCGGCCATGACGTCGGTGACATAGACGATCCCGGCGTCGAGGTCACCGGCCTCGACCTTGGTGAGCAACGACCGCACGTCGGGTTCGTTGGTGTCGATCGAGGGGGTGACCCCGGCATTGGCCAGCGCCTCGCGACCGAACTCGCCGCATGGCACCTCTTCCGCGCATAGCCCGATGAGCAGGTCGGGGTTGGCGAAGTCGTCCAGCCCGGTCACCCCGCCCTCGTTGCCGGCCGGCACCGCGATCTCGAGCAGGTTGGTCCCGAAGTCCTCGGGATCACTCGCGGCACCACCGTCGACGACCTGGTCCATGTTCGAGGTGTTCGCCGAGGCGAAGACGTCGGCCGGTGCGCCGGCCAGGATCTGCTCGCGGAGGGCCGACGACGCCCCGAAGTTGAACTCGACGGAGGCGTCGGGGTTCTCCGACTCGAAGGTGGTCCCCAGCTCCGTGAACGCGTCGGTCAGCGAGGCGGCTGCGAACACCGTGATGTCGCCCTCGGCCGATTGCCCGGCCGGTGCCTCCGTCGTCGTCGAGCCGGCATCGTCGTCGTCATCGTCTCCACAGGCGGCAAACACCAATGCGGGCACGCTGACGACTGCGAGAAGCCGCAGCACACGGAGCTTCACCGGTTCCTCCAGATGTGAGGTGAACAGGGCGGATGTCATCGGTGGATCGGTCCGGATGTCGCCTGCAGCGACAGGGGCGGCCGCCCGTTGCCCCGCCGATGCCCTCCGCGAGCGGAACGCGCACGACGACCGGGTCCTCGCCGGCATCGAGCCAGGTACCCACCGCTGCCGCGACACCGTGCATCCGCGCCCACGCCTCCCTTAGTCGCAGTGAACCTAGCAGTTGCGACCGTTGGGCAACGGCCGTGGCAATCTCGGGGCGTGGAACGGCGCCCGACCCTCTCGCTCAACGAGTGGGCCGTCCTGGGCGTGCTCGTCGACGGGCCCCGCCACGGCTACGACATCGCCGCGGCGCTCCAGGCCGGCACCCCCATCGGCGGCGTCTGGCACCTGACCCGCCAGCTCGTCTACCGCGCCCTCGAGCGGCTCGAAGCGCTGGGCCTCGCCGAGCCCCGCCGCACCGAGCCCAGCACCGCCGGACCACCCCGCACCGTCTATGGCGCCACAGCCCGAGGGCGCGCAGTCCTGCGCAGCTGGCTCGTCACGCCCGTCAAGCACATCCGCGACGTCCGCAACGCCTTCCTGCTCAAGCTCGTCATCACCGAACACCTCGGGCTCCAGACGGACGACCTCATCGAGGCCCAGCGGGGGGCCTTCGCCGACCTCCTCGACCAGCGGGCCATCGAGCCGCCGAGAACCGACCACGTCGCCATGTGGCGCCACCACTCAGCGGCCGCCGTCGCCGCCTACCTCGACGCACTCAGCAAGCCGAGGACCTGATCGGCGCCGGGCGCCCCAGAGCATTCAACGGATAGGCACCGTCTGGTTGGCTTGCGGTGGTCAGTGCTGCTGGGAGGCCCAGCTGTTGAGCTGCGGCCCGGAACAAATTCCCACGCGGGGGTGCCCTTCGGAGCGCCCTATTCGCTGGGCCTTTCACTCGCCGGTGCTCGGGTGCCCCACGCCCACGCGGTCGCCGACGACGAGCGCGATCAGCAGGGCGGTGACCAGTCCCGTCACCAGCAACCCCGGCGCGTCGGCGGCCAGCGGCACGGCTGCGAGCAGCAGCGCCGCCGCAGCCGTACGGGTCCACGGCTGGTGGCGACCGATGCGTGCGCTGAAGGCGAGGACGCCGAGCAGGTACAGCGCCGGTCCCCCGAGGGTGACCAGGGCGCCCGCGGTGCCGAGCTCCTCGCCGGGATGGGCGATCACGAGCTCGTCGCCCACGGCGGCGAGCAGGATCCCGGCGACGATCGGCAGGTGGAGATAGGTGTACGCGTCGCGGCCGACCTGCCCCGGCACCTCGGCGGCGGCCATGCCCCGTACCGCCGCGGTCGCCACCTGCCCGAAGTAGAGCCACCACAGCGCCACCGTCGAGAGGAAGGCGAAGCCCAGGGCGACCACGACGGACGCCTCCAATCCCACGTCGGTGGCGGTGGCACCCGTGAGCACGATGCTCTCCCCGAGGACGATGATCACGAACAGCTGGAACCGCTCGGCGAAGTGGCCGGCGTCGATCGCCCACTCGATCATCGGGGTGCCGCCGCCGAACCTCGGTAGCCAGAACCGGGCCAGCGGTGCCGCCAGGTCCAGTCCGAACGCCCCGAGCCACAGCCCCCAGCGGGCATTGCCGTGCACCAGGGCACCGCCGATCCACAACGGGACCGACAGGAGGCTCCAGCCGAGGATCTGCTGGAAGTTGCGGTGGAACGCCCCCGGCGGGGTGACGCCGACGACGAACGCGTTCCGGCCGACCTGCAGGGCGCAATAGCTGGCGGCGAACAGCAACCCGTGGTCGCCGAAGCTCTCGGGGATGGCGACGGCCATGAGCAGGCTCGCCAGCATCACGATCACCAGCGCCAGTCGGACCACCGCCACCTCGGGGTCGAACCAGTTGGTCATCCAGGTCGTGTAGTTCCACGCCCAGTAGACGGCGCACAGCAGGAACGCAGCCTGGGCCGCTCCCGCCCACGTGAGGTGCGCCAACAGGTAGTGCGAGAGCTGGGTGATGGCGAAGACGTAGACGAGGTCGAAGAACAGCTCGAAGTAGGTCGCGCGCTGCTCCCCGCCGCGCCTGCGCACGTAGGGGATGTCGGGGATGACCGACGCGGGGATCTCGCCCGGGTCGGCCGTCATCGTGCGAGCTGGCGGCAGGCCTCGGCGGCGGCGCTGGCGGCGGCGTTCGTGGCGACGCTCGCGTCGCGGCCGAGCCGGACAAGCTGGGGGATGCGTCCGGGGTGCCGGGCGACGAAGCGCGCCACGGCCCGAAAGTTGGGCGAGCCGTCGGGATGGGCGAGCTCGAAGACGGCGTCGTCGGCCATGCCATCGCTGGACCGGTCGCTGATGGAGCGGACCACCGACCACGGGCAGCCACGTTCCTCACACACGGCGGCAACCGCGGCCGTCTCCATGTCCATGGCGATCACGCCTCGGGCACGGAGCGCCGCCACCCGCTCGGGATCGACGATGAACTCGTTCGACGTGTGCAGGGCGCCCTCGCCCGGCGGGTCGGACTGCTCGCCCAGCGGGTGGGGCCGGTACTCCGCTCCGGACGCCCCGTCGATGACGATGCCGGGCCTGATGACGTCCCCGATGGCGAGGCGGTCGTCGATGCCGCCGGCGATGCCGACGACCATCACATGATCGACGCCGCCCGCATCGAGCATCCGCCGCGCCGCGTCCGCCGCCCCGGCCGTGCCCATCCCGGTGGTCGCCGCCACCACCGACGCCGAACCCGACCGGCCCTCGTGGACCCTCGCTCCCACCGGGGCCCGCGACGGCCGCAATCCCAGCTTCTTCACCAGCGGCCGTAGCTCCGACGGCATGGGTGCCAGTATCCCGATTCGCATCGCTCGTCCCTTCCTGCCTACTGCGTGGCAATTCGCAGGCGGTCCCGGAACGCGGTCAACGCCGCGGGCTCACCGTCCAGCTCGACGACGGCGTCGGGCCGCCGGCCCCACAGCCACAGCAGCACCGCCTCCGGCTCGCCCGATACCGAGGCATGCGAGGGGCCGCCGGGCCCGGCGAGGGCGATGCGATCGGGACCGAGGGTGGAGCGCCAGGTCCGGCCGCCGGCGTGCACTGCGACCGTCTTGCCCTCGGCCCCGTGCGGGTCGACCGTGCCCCACTCCTCCGGCGTGACCGTGTCCCAGCCGTCGCTCATGAAGGCGTCGAGCACCTCGTCGATGCCGTCGATCGCGAGCTCGGCATCGATGGATGTCGGCTCGCCGCGCGCATCTTCGACGTCCAGGCGGTGAATCGCCGTCTCCTGGGCCATGCGCCGGTACCAGAACCCGACGGTCTGGTCCGCCGGCCACCACGTGTAGGACGGGGCGGCCGGCCCCCGGCGTCGCAGCTCGGCCAGCAGGGCTGCCAACGACGTGTCGAACCAGTCGACGAGGGTGACGCCCGCGGGTGGCTCGCCTGGGTACTCCTCCGGCCGTTGCTGCAGGCGCATGCACGCGATCTTGTGCTGGTACACGTCGGCCGCGTGGGCGACGCAATCGGCGACGGTCCAGCCGGGACACGTCGGGATCGGGCTGTCGGGCTCGCCGCGCCGGGCCACCGAGGCGAGACGGGCGCCATCCTGCTCGAGCAGCTCCAGGAAGCGGTCGGGCTCCATCGCGGCACGACCGTAGCCCCGGCCGTTGCGACGATCCGGGGGGTTGCGGCCCGCGGGGACGACCCGCAACCGCCACCCTTGTGCCACGGCTCCTGCTAAGGACTTGATCGGATAGGCACGTCCTCTTGGCCCACGGTGGTCAGCGCCGCCGGGGAGCCGAGCTGTTGAGCCGGTGGTCGACCGCCAAATTCCCACGCGTAGGCTGCACGAACCGCCCTATCCGCTCGGCTCCTAAGGGAGCTCCGCCAGGCGGGCTGCCGCCGGGGTGCAGCGTTGCTCGACCCAGTCCGCCGGCCGATCGGTCAGCGGCATCACCATGACCCCGTCCACCCCGAGCTTGGCGTAGGCAGCCATCTCCGTGGCGAAGCCGTCGATGTCGTCGCTGTACAGCTCCGGGCCCATGTAGAGGATCGTCTTGACGATCTCGTCGTAGTCGCGGCCCACCTCGTCGCAGTGGCGCCGGAGCACGTCGAACTTGTGGGCGGCCTCGTCGGTCGACGCCCGGGTCAGGTTGCAGGCATGGGCGTACTTGGCCACCAACCGCAGCGTCTTCCGCTCGCCGCTGCCGCCGATCGTGATCGGCGGGTGGGGCTGGCTGATCGGCAGGGGCGAGCACAGGGTCTCGGCCAACTGGTAGTGCCGCCCGTCGTAGCGACCGTTGTTCGTGGGGTCCCACATCTGCAGGCAGATCTGCAGCGCTTCCTCGAGGCGCTCGAACCGTTCGGAGACGGGCGGGAACGGCACCCCGAGACCCTGATGCTCCCGCTCGTACCAGGAGGCCCCGAGGCCGAGGGCGGCGCGCCCGCCCGACAGCACGTCGAGCGTGGACACGATCTTGGCCAGCAGGCCCGGATGGCGGTAGGTCACGCCGGTGACCAGGAGGCCGAGGCGGATCGAGGTGGTGTGGGCGGCCCAGAAGCCCAACGTGGTGTAGCCCTCGAGCATGGGATCCTCGGCGGGGGCCATCTGGTCCATCTGGAAGTAGTGATCCATCACCGACAGCCACGTCGCCCCCGCCGCCTCGGCGGTCTCGGCGACCCGGGCCAGTTCGGGGGCGATGGCGGGCGTGCCTCCGACGAACTTGAAGTTGGGGACATGGATTCCGAGCTGCACGGCGA
The DNA here is from genome assembly GCA_963717085.1 of uncultured bacterium. Classification (GTDB taxonomy): domain Bacteria; phylum Actinomycetota; class Acidimicrobiia; order Acidimicrobiales; family VFJN01; genus DASQUK01. The sequence continues at coordinate 279,904 of CAVQVM010000019.1, read as the reverse complement.
TCTCCTCGGGGCGACGGCACTGCGAGCGTCGCAGCGACCTGTCCCTGACCGTACGGGTTCGAGCGCACTCCAAGTCAAGGGTGATCGGCCGCTCAGCCGCGTCCCGGAACGTAGATGCCGATGCCGTCGGGGAAATCGAGGCCTTCGTCCATGGTCTCGACGGGCTGGGGATTGCCGTCGGCGTCGAAGGTGATGCGTCGGACGGTGCCGGCGCCGTCGATCGGCCCGATGCTGTCGGTGATGCCGATGGCCAGGTCGGCCCAGTAGACGGAGCCCGTCGTCGGATCGACACCCATGCCGAAGGGGGCCCCGGTCGAGTACGGCTCGGAACCGAGCTGCTCGCCCACCGGCGGCGTGACCAGGGTGCGGACGAAGCGCCCGGCGTCGTCGTACTCCGCCAACACCCCGGTGAATGCGCTCGAGACGTAGAACCCGCCGGCGGGCGCACCCACCACCGCGTTCGGCGTGGCGACGTGCTCGTCCGCCGCGATGAACTGGGCTCCGGCGCGCCGCGTCGGCCAGCGGCGCACCCGTGCCGTCGACCCGACCGCAGCCGCCGGCGGCATCGGGCGACGTCGGGAACGGCCCGTCGTAGCGGACGATGCCGTTGCCGGGTGAGCGCGCGAGCGCGAGGTACACCACGTCGTCGACGACCTGGATGCCACCGGGTGTCGGCAAGGCGACGTCGATCTTGCAGTACGGCACCTCCTCGCTGTCGAACGGCGGGAACCACACGATGAGCTGCCCGGTCGGCGGGCCGGTCGCCTGGTTGCCGATGTCCGTGGTGACGATGCGGCCGTCCGACAGCACGCCGCAGCCGTAGTTCTCCGGACCCTCGGTCTGGTACGTCGGCACGAGCCGGGCCACCTCGCGCGCCTCCAGCTCGCCGACCGCCACGCCGTCGAGCTCGAAGATCCCCCAACCGGGGGTTCGCTCCGGCTGGCCCGTGTCCTCGCCGGCGACGAAGAGTTGCTTCCCGCTCTCGGCGCCTCCGGCGCCGGGCCGCTCGGGCCCCGCCTGCGCTGCTCGCGCCGCCTCAGCTGAACCGTCTGGCAGCACACACACCTGGCCGTTGATGTCGAGGCCGTCGGGATCGTCGGCGGCGGCGTGGATCACGGTCTGCTTGCGGAACGGCGGGTCCGGCTCGTAGGCGTTGAGGTTGTTGCCCTCGGTGCTGAGCACGATGGCGCCTGCGGCCCCGGCGGTGGTCGTGGTCGCAGAGTCGACGCCGCCGGCGCCGCCATCGTCGTCGCCGCTGCACGCCGCCACCAGCGCCATTGCGGCCAGCGCCGCCACCGCACCTGCCAGTCTCTTCGTTCGCGTCGTCGTCACACTCACCCTCCCGGGGTGACGGGGATGTCCAGGCCGTTGGTGGTCACGATGCGGTCGATGCCCTCGGTGATCGAGGGCAGCGTCTCCGGATCGTCGACCGCCAGGATGCTGATCCGGTCGTAGCTGGCGCCGGGCGCCGGGTTCTCGGTCCCGGTGCAGTCGTCGGCGGCATCGAGAACGCAGACGAGCCCGCCCACCGGGTTGTCGGTGCCCTGGGACAGGTACACCCCCAAGGCGGTGGCGCCGTCCGACGCCGCGGGGCTGCCGGGCCGGAGCCAGCGGTCGGGGGAGCCGACGCCATCGGCGCGGACCTCGACCCGGAACGGGTCCAGCTGGATCCTCACCGTCCCGCTGCCAGTTTCCCCTCCCACCCGCTCGGAGCTGATGGTGAAGTCGAGAGGGCACGCCGCCGCCACGCACGGTTGCGCGAGCGCCTCGGGCGAGTTGCTGGCGGGAGGTCCCGACGGGGCGTCAGGGTCCGTGCTCGCTGTCGTGGCGGACGACGCCGACGGTGTGGCGCCGTCGTCCGCGCTCAGCGAGAACCGGTACACGCCGCTGTTGTCGCTGCTGGTGTCGACGCCGGGGGCGCGGATGCCGGCCACGGCGATGACATCGTCGCCGACGACCACCGCACCCCCGGAGACGGCGCCGCTCAGCTCGCGCTCCCACAGGACGTCGCCGTCGCGCAGGTCGAGCGCCCGGAAGGTGAAGTCGGTCCCGCCGATGAACACCACGCCGTTGGCCTCGGCGGCGGCGGCGTAGGTGGGGCCGGCCACGTCCTGCTGCCACAGCAGGTCGCCCGAGGCGGCATCGATCCCATGCAGGTAGGGGGCGCCCCCGACGGCCGTCCCGCCCACGACGACCCCGTCCGCGAGCGCGGTCGGGCCGATGAAGCCTCCGGTCGAGTAGTCGCTGCCCGGCTCGGGGATGCCGGGCTCCGCCACCCGGGTGTCCCAGAGCGGCTTACCGGTCTCGCGGTCGACTGTGTAGTAGACGCCGTCCTTGTTGCCCAGGCCGACGGCTGCCCGACCGTCGACGTCGAACAGGTTGGGTGCGCCGGCGAAGTCGAGGTCGTTGCGGTTGGCCTCGTGTGGCTGGTACGTCCACCGCTCCTCGCCCGAGTCGAGGTCGAGCGCCAGGATCGCCTCGGAGTGGCCGCCCCAGCGCTCGGTGGCGGTGCAGTTGCCCGTGCCCACGAAGACCAGCCGTCGCTCGAGGTCGACGCTCGGCGACCCCCAGACGTCGGCGCAGCCAGGACCGGTCGGCCGATCGCCGGACGGACCGCCATCGGCGGGGCCCGGATCCGTCGGGGCGGTCACGGTCGTCCACCGCTCCTCGCCGGTGGCGGCATCCAACGCGAACACGGCCGCCGGGGTGCCGTCGTCGGCGTTGTGGACGTCGGACCCGAAGATCACGAGCCCATCGACGACGACGGGCGACGACTCGATCTCACGGGGGTCGTCGTCGTCGCCCTCGGGTGCGAGGCGGTGTTCCCAGCGGGACTCGCCGTCCTCGGCGGCGAGGGCGTACAGCGTGTTGCCGGCGCCGAAGTAAACGCTCCGCTCGCCGTCGACGTCGGCCACGGCGGCAGAGGAGACGATCTGCCCGGCGTACACGCGCGGGTGGACCCGGGCCCGGAACGTCCAGCGGCGCTCCCCGGTGTCGAGATCGAGGGCGTAGAAGTTCCCCGACCAGTCGCCCACGTACACCACTCCGTCGACCACTGCGGGCGTGGCCGTGACGGCGTCCTCGGCATTGAAGAACCACGCCTCCTCGAGGTCGCCGACGGTGCCCGGCGCCAGGGCGGTGTCGCAGGGATACGAGAAGGTGCGGCCGGGCCCGTGGCCCCACATCGGCCAGTCGCACTCGTCGATCGGTCCGGGGTCGGCGGGATCATCGTCCGCGCCGCAGGCGGGCAGCCACGCCAGCCACAGCAGGGCGGCGCCCAGCAGCGGCGAGACGACCCCCTGGTGCCGCGCCGGCCCCCTCCAGCCCTGGCCTGACACGAGCGTCAGGCTAGCGGCGCCGTACGCATCGATCGTGGGCGGAAGAAGCCCCGGTGCACCACCAGCGCGAGGTTGTCGAGCAGGACGTCCTCGCCGAACCCCAGGTCGCGACTGGTGGTGACGTACGCGAACCGCTCGATCATGGCCAGCAATGCCGCAGACCGCAGCTCGAGCCGGCGCTCCGACTCGCCCGCGTCGCCCGGCGCGCCGGCCATCGAGGCCCGCAGCGTCGTGGTGATGCGCTCGAACGATGCGGCCCCGAGGCGGCCCAGCGCCCGGTCGGTCACCTGGTTCTCGGCCCAGGCCCGGATCACCACGCCGTAGCGGCGGTAGAAGGCGAGGAACTCGCGCAGCCATGCCCGCAGCGTGGCGACCCCGGCGGCGCCGGAGTCGACCACACCGAGAGACTCGGCCAGGGCGTCGGCCTCGTCGGCGCAACGCTCCGCCAGCGTGCGGAACAGGTCTTCCTTGTTGGCGAAGTAGAGGTAGAAGGTCCCGTGGGACACGCCCGCCACCCGCACGATGTCGTCCACCCGGGTGGCGTGGTAGCCCTTCTCGGCCAGCGCCGGGACGGCGGCGTCGAGCAGCTTGGCGCGGGTCTCGACGCCTTGCCGCCGCTGCGGGCCCCTGGTCGGCACGCCCAGTTTCTAGTGCCCGAGCCCGGGCAGCTGTGCCTCGCTAGTCGGGCCTCTCGCTCCAGCGGCGCAGGAGGCCCCGGGCGATGACGATCCGCTGGATCTCGTTGGTGCCCTCGCCGATGATCATCAGGGGCGCGTCCCGGTAGTAGCGCTCGACGGGGAACTCGGTGGTGTAGCCGTAGCCACCGTGTATGCGCATGGCCTCGGTCGCGACCTCCAGCGCCGTCTCCGAGGCGAACAGCTTGGCCATGCCCGCCTCCACATCGGCGCGCTCGCCGGCGTCGACCTTCTCGGCGGCGCTGCGGGTGAGCAGGCGGGACGCCTCGACGCGTGTCGCCATGTCGGCGAGCTTGAACTGGATGGCCTGGTGGTTGTGGATGGGCACGCCGAAGGTCTCGCGCTCGTGGGCATAGCGCATGGCGGCATCGAAGGCCGCCCGCGCCACGCCCACCGCCCGGGCTGCGATGTTGACGCGTCCGACCTCGAGCGCGCCGAGGATGTAGCGCAACCCCTGCCCGCGACCCTCGGCGCCACCGAGCACCGCCGATGCCGGCACCCGGTGGCCGCTGTACGTCATCTCCACCGTCTCGATGCCCTTGTAGCCGAGCTTGCCGATGGTCTTGCTGGTGGCGATGCCGCCATAGCTCGATCCCGGATCCTTCTCGATCACGAAGCACGTGATGCCCTCGGGCGTGCGGGCGGCGAGGGCGACGAGTCCGGCGCGCTCGCCGTTGGTGACCCACATCTTGGTGCCGTCGAGGATGTACTCGTCGCCGTCGGGGACGGCCTTGCAGCGGATCGCACCGGCGTCGCTGCCGGCGTCGGGCTCCGAGAGGGAGAACGCGCCGCGCACCTCTCCGCTGGCCAGCACGGGGAGCAGCCGCTCCTTCTGCTCGGCCGTCCCGTGGCGCACCAGCAGCGTGGCCAGGATCGTGTGGGTGTTGAGTACACCGGCCAGCGACATCCAGCCGTACGACAGCTCCTCCATGAGCCGCGCGTAGGTGACCGTGTCGAGACCCAACCCGCCATAGTCCTCGGGCACCTTCGAACCGAAGAGCCCGAACGCCCGCATCTGCGACACCAGGGGCTCGGGGAAGCGGTCCTCGTGCTCGTAGTCCGACGCCACGGGCACGACGTCCTTGCGCACCCAGTCGCGCACCGTGGCGACCAGCTCGTCAGCCAGCTCCGGGTCTGTCCGGTCGGTCGTCGGCGCGTCCGTGTGGCTCGTGTCGCTCGACATGCTCTCCGCTCTGGCTGCTTCGCAGCGGGCCGCTCGGGCCCCGCTCGCTCCTCGCTCGCTCAGCCCCAACGCTGCCCTCAATCCCAGACGACGTCCAACCTGGGTGGCGCCCGGAACACGCGCCCCGAGATGTAGGGGTCGGGTGCGCTGGGGTCGAGGCGCAGGCCCGGCAGGCGATCGAAGAGCGCGCCCAGTGCGACCTGGGTCTCCATGCGCGCCAGGTGCATCCCGAGACACATGTGGGGACCGTGGGCGAAGCCGATGTGCGGGCGGCGCTCACGGAAGATGTCGAAGCGCTCGGCGTCCGGCCACCGGGACTCGTCGTGGTTCGCGGAACCGAGGCTGCACACAATGCTGGCGCTGGCCGGGATCGAGACGCCGCAGACCTCCGTGTCGCGGGTGGCCGTCCGGGAGATGATCAGCAACGGCGGCTCCCAGCGGACCCCCTCCTCGATGGCCAGCGGTACCAGGCTCCGGTCCGCAACCACGGCGGCGAGCTGGTCGGGGTTGGTGAGCAGCCCGACCATCAGGTTCGACGAGGAGCGGTACGTGGTCTCGGCGCCGGCCGGAAGCAGCAGCCGGCAGAAGGCGAAGATCTCCTCGTCGGTGAGCCGCTGGCCGTCGTTCTCGGCCTGCACCAGCACCGAGATCATGTCGTCGGCGGGCCGGCGGCGGCGCTCGTCCACGATCCCGGCGAGGTAGTCACGGAGGGCGGCCGACGCCTGCACGGCCCGGTCCCAGTCCACGGTCGTGGCACCGATGAGCTGGACGGCCAGGCGGTGGAACTGCGGTAGGTCCTCCTCGGGCAGCCCGAGGAGCGCGGCGATGACCCGCACCGGGAACATGAACAGCAACTGGCGCACGAGATCGGCGTGATGGTCGGCGGCGAACTCGTCGATCATGCCGTTGACCAGGGGTCCGACCAGCTCGACCTCCCAGCGCTGCATCTCCGCCCGCGTGAACGCCTGTTGCAGGAGCGAGCGGTAGGCGTGGTGCTCGGGCTCGTCCATCTCCAGGATCGAGCGACCCATGAGGAGGCCCATGACCTCCCCGTAGCCGGCCGAGCTGAAGGTCTCGCCGTCGCCGAGGATGGTGTTGACGGCGTCGTAGGCATAGGCAGTGAACGTCGAGCCCTCGTCGTAGGCCACGGCCCCGAGGTCGGGCACACCCGGGTGGACAGGCGCCTCGGCCCGCAGGCGGGCGAACGTCGGGTAGGGCGTGGCGTCCCCCTCGGCGCCCATGGCGCGGTTGAACTCCTCGAAGGGATCGTCGTCGAACAGGTCCTCCGCTCTCGCAGCTTCGCTGCGGGCCGCTCCGGCCACGGGCTCCCGTCCACTCGCCCTCAGCCCCACTGACTGGTGCGATTCGTCCACGGTCGCTCCCCCGACTGACGCCAACGTCAGGTTTGACCTTAGCCCGCAGGGCGCCGGCGCGCTCCTCGACCGTGACGCGTATGTCAGATTCGGAGGGCGCGGCGGCGCGGACGGCGACCGGGGACGGCGACGCCACGGGAGGCGGCCGTCCGGTGGCGCTGGTGACGGCGGCCTGCCGGGGGCCGGGGCTCGACGCCCTGGGCCGGACGTGTGACGTCACGTACGACCCGTGGATCGACCAGCGCCCCCTGCGGATCTGGGACGGTGCCGCACTGGCCGAGCGGGTGGACGCTCTCGGGGCGACGGTGCTGGTATGCGAGGCCGACTTCGTCAGCGGCCCGGTGCTCGATCGGCCCCTCCGGGTGATCGGCTCTACCCGGGGGGACCCCACCAACGTCGACATCGCCGGCGCCACCGCCCGCGGGATTCCGGTGCTGCACACCCCGGGCCGCAACGCCGACGGCGTGGCCGAGCTGACGCTGGCTCTGCTGCTGGCGGTGACCCGCCGGGTGCTGCCCGCCGACCGTGACGTCCGGGCCGGGGCGGTGTTCCGGGACGGGAGCATCCCCTACCAGCGCTTCCGTGCCTGGCAGATCGCCGGGCGGACGGCGGGCCTTGTCGGTCTTGGCGCCGTGGGCCGAGCGGTGCGCTGGCGGCTGGAGGCTCTGGGGATGCGGGTCATCGCCTTCGACCCGTACTCGCCCGAGGCGACGCACGACTCGCTCGACAAGCTGGTGGCCGACGCCGACGTGGTGTCGATGCATGCCACGGTCACGCCCGAGACCATGGGGATGATGGGTGCCGAGCAGTTCGCGGCCATGGCGCCCGGGGCGGTGTACCTCAACACCGCCCGGGCGGCACTCCACGACCTCGATGCGCTCACCGACGCACTTCGGTCGGGGCACCTCGGGGGCGCCGGGCTCGACCACTTCGAGGGCGAGCAGCTACCGGTCGACCATCCCGTGGCCGGTCTGGACAACGTGGTGCTGACCCCACACATCGGCGGAGCGACGTACGACACCGAGATCAACCACACGGCCATGATCGCCGACGACATCGGACGGGTGTTGCGGGGTGAGCGGCCCACGCACTGCGCCAACCCGGAGGTGCTCCCATGAACGGTGCCCATCGATGACCGACGGCAACGACAAGCCCAATGGCCGGCCGGTCGCCGAAGTGAAGGAGGCCGTGCTGGCCGCGGCCAAAGCGATGTACCGCCGCGGCATCGTCGAGGGCACCGCCGGCAACGTGTCGGGGCGGGTCGACGACGGGACCGTCGTGGTCACAGCGTCGTCCCTCGACTACGAGGCGATGGTCCTCGACGACCTGGTGGTGGTGGACCTGGACGGTGCCGTCGTCGCCGGCGAGCGATCACCCACGTCCGAGAAGGGGGTCCACCTGGCGGCGCTTGCGGCCCATCCCGAGGCGGGCGCCGTCGTGCACTGCCACGCCAAGCATGCGTCGATGTTCGCGGTCGCGGACCAGCCGATCCCCGCGGCCATCGACGAGTTCGTCGTCTACATCGGTGGCGACGTCCCGGTCTGCGAATACCACCCGTCGGGCAGCGACAAGCTGGGGACGGTGGTGGCGGCCGCGCTCGGCGATCGCTCGGCGGTGCTCATGGCCAACCACGGGTTGGTCACGATCGGCAAGTCGGTAGAGGACGCGCTGCACTCGGCGCTGGTCGTCGAGCACAACGCCGAGATCATGTGGGGCGCCCGGCTGTTGGGCGGCGTGTCGGAGCTGCCCGAGAAGGCCAGGACCGACTTCACCGGCGTTTACGACTTCATCCGCCACCAGACCTGGCGAAGCTGAGGTCCGGGCCACCGCCGGAGGTCCGACTCCGCGCGATCTGTCAGAGGCTGCGCCGAGGGGCGCAGCCGTGGCCCGAGCGGCCCGGCGCCGGAGGCGCCAAGAGCGGGAAGCAACGTGGGTTGGCTCTCGGCGGCGCAGCCGCCGGGCACGCGCAGACCTGACCGTTCGGCGCGATCTGTAACGTGTTCTAGCAACGCACGTGCGTCGGAGGGGAACGTTTGGAATTCAACCTGGCCGATCTGTTCGAGAACTCGGTCGACCACTTCGGCGACCGCGAGTACCTCGTGTCCGGCGACCAGCGCCGCACGTACGCGGAGATGGACGACCGCGCCAACCGGCTGGCGCACCACCTGGCCTCAGAGGGCATCGGGCCCGGCGATCACGTCGGCATCTATGGGGTCAACTCGGCGGAGTGGATCGAGACGCTGTGGGCCGTGTTCAAGCTGCGGGCCGTCTGGATCAACATCAACTACCGCTACGTCGAGGACGAGCTCGCGTACCTCTTCGGCAACGCGCGCCTCAAGGCGCTGGTGCACGACGCCGCCTTCACCGAACGCGTGGACGGCGTGCACACCAGCCTGCCCGACCTTTCGCACCGGTTGGTCATTGGCGGCGACTTCGAGGACGCCCTGGCGGCGCAATCGGCCGAGCGTGACTTCGGTCCCCGGTCCGGGGACGACCGCTACATCCTCTACACCGGGGGGACCACCGGCATGCCGAAGGGCGTCGTCTGGCGGCATGCAGACGTCCTGTTCGCGCTGGGCGGTGGCATCGACCTGCTGACCGGGAAAGAAGCCGATGCGCCCCAGGACCTCGTGGAGCGGGGCAAGGCCCTCGGCCTCCAGCTGACGTTCCTGCCCATCGCACCCCTGATGCACGGCGCCACCCAGTGGGCGGTGATGGGCCAGAGCTTCGTGGGCCACAAGGTGGTGCTCGTGCCCCACTTCGACCCTCACCAGGTCTGGCGCCTGGTCGAGAAGGAGAGCGTGAACGCGATCATGATCACCGGCGACGCCATGGGCCGGCCGTTGATCGAGGCCCTCGACGACGAGCCCAGCAAGAACCGGGACCTGTCGTCGATCATCTCGTTGTCGTCGACCGCTGCGGTGTTCTCCCCGTCGGTGAAGGACCAGTTCCTCGACCGCTTTCCCAACCTGGTTATGACCGACGCCGTCGGCTCGTCGGAGGGAGGGGCCAACGGCATCGTGGTGGTGGTGCCCGGCAGGACCGCCATGCGGGGCGGGCCGACCGTGACCCCCGTGACCGGCACCACGGTGCTGGACGACGACCTACGGCCGGTCGAACCCGGTTCGGGCACCATCGGCAGGGTTGCCCGCAGGGGGTACATCCCCATCGAGTACCTGGGCGATCCCGCCAAGACGGCCGAGACGTTCCTCGAGGTGGACGGCACCCGCTACGTCATTCCGGGCGACCTGGCCACGATCGAGGCCGACGGTTCGCTGACCCTGCTCGGTCGCGGTTCGCAGTCGATCAACTCGGGTGGCGAGAAGATCTTCCCCGAGGAGGTCGAGGCGGCCGTCAAGTCGCATCCAGCCGTGTACGACGCCCTGGTGGTGGGCGTGCCCGACGAACGTTGGGGTCAGCGGGTGGCTGCGGTCGTGCAACCGCGTCCGGGCACCGCACCCTCGCTGGACTCGGTGCAGGAGCACTGCCGGGCCAGGATCGCCGGCTACAAGATCCCCCGCGAGCTGCACGTGGTGCCGGAGGTGCAGCGCTCACCCAGCGGCAAGCCCGACTATCCCTGGGCTCAGACGGTGGCGGCCGGCGAGGACTGACCAGCGGGCCCCTCGGCGTGGCCGCCGCCGTCGGCGCGGCCCGAGGCCAGTGGGCCAGGCCCCGGACCCCATCGCCTCCTGACCGCCGGTGGCGAGCCGGCCGGTTCACGCCGCCCCCAGTGACCGCGTTGTCGGCCCTCGCCGGGCGCCGAGCACGCCGTCGGTCCCGAGGTCGGCGCGATCGGCGGCCTGCCGGCCCGCCAGCCAGCCCTCGGCGTCGCTGCCCGTGGCCGAGAACGTCTTCAAGTTGGGGAACGCGGCCGCCGCAGCCGCCTCCGCGGCATCGGCCCGCCGCGCCAGGACCGGCAGGAGCCCTCCGCCTCCCGGGCCGGCCGCGGCCTCCGCGGCCGTGGCCTCGGCGACCTGCCGCAGCCGGTCACCGATCCGGTGGGCGTAGGCGACGAGGAACGACTGCCGGAACGACCGGGTGGCCGCCCCCGACGGGGCCGCACGGCCGCCGGCACCGGGACCGGGAGGGCGGGCGATCACCATCGCCCGCGTGGCCTGCACGAGCAGGGAGGTGTACAGGACCTCCACGGCGTCGAGGTCGCCGTCGTCGCCGAACACGGTGGCGAAACCGAGGCCCCGCGACCACACGGCCCGGCAGCGATTGGCGCGGGCCACCTCGCTGAGCAGCGTGACCCGCGCCCGGGCGTACGGGTCGTCGATGCCGATGCGGCGGCCTGACGTGCGGGCTCCGCCACCCCGTTCGGCCTCCACCGCCGCCACGTCGATGGCGTGACGCGTCATCAACTCCTGCGCCTTGGCGGTCAGCGCCTCGGCCTCGTCGGGATAGCTCGTCGACTCGGCCTTCGCCAACAACGCCGTCACCCGGTGGAGGATGCGGGGATCGACGCCGCCGGCCGAACCGCCCGAATCGCCCCGGCCGCCGGAGCCCGACGAGCCGGCCGGACCGCCCCGCACACGGCTCCCGGTGGCTTCGCCGGGATGGGGCCCGAGCTTGGGCAGCGGTAGCAGGCCGCGGAGCAGCCCCAACGTCTCCACCGCCACCCGCACGGCATCGGCCCGATCGTCGATGCTGGGGACGCCACCGCCCCACAGGTCGCCGTCGTCGGCGGCGGCCGGTACCGCCCAGCGGTCGTCACCGTCGGGTGGCGCCTCCGCTCCGACGGCATCGAGCTGCTGTCGCCAACGGACCGTCAGCGATGTGTCGGCATAGCGCTCGGCCTCGCACCCGAGGGCAACCGCGCTGAGCCGGCCGTGGGCCCGCCCGTACGTCCGCTGGACGAGGCGATGCACGTCGACCGGTTGCCAGCCCCGACCCCAGGCGGCCGTGACGGCGTCGACGAGCGCCCGGCCGAGGGCGCGGTCGACGAGCGCCGGGCCCTCCGGGTGCGATGGGCCCCGAGCCAACGCCCCGACGAGCTCGTCGGCCGGGCTGGCCCGAACGTGCGGTGAGCACGCCGCCACCGCCTTGTCGATCACGTCACCAACGGCGCGGGCGTCGAACCGGTCGCCCGCGCCGGCGTTCCCCGGCCCCGTGTGACGCCGTGCGTGCCGCTTACCCTTGCCCTTTCTCATGGCCCGATCCTTTCTCGGCCCCGCCAGGAATGGGTGGACCCGACGTGCCCCCAACAGATACGAACAAGCGTACGGGTCCGGTGTGACAAAGTAGGCGCCGTGAATGCTCGCAGACGGATCACCGACGCCGAGCGGCGGGCGCGACTGGGCACCCGCCATTGCCTGACGGCGACGACGCGGGCCTCCGACGCCCGCGACGTGGCCGACTCGCTCGTCGCCCTCCACTCCACCGATCCCGCCTCGGTGTTCTTGTCCGCCAACGCCCGCATGCGCGACGGCACGGTGGCACACGTCGAGCAGGCCCTCTACGACAATCGCGACCTGGTCCGCATCCTCGGCATGCGCCGCACCCTGTTCGTCGTTCCCGTTGCGCTGGTCCCCATCGTCCACGCCGCGTGCACCCGGGCAATCGCCGCCACCCAGCGGCGGCGCTACGCAGGCCTCATCGAGCAGGGCGGCATCGCCGCGGACGGCAGCGCGTGGCTGGAGCGCGTGGGTGACGCCACGATGGCAGCGCTGCAGCGGCGGGGCGAGGCGTTCGGCGCCGAGCTGTCGGCCGACGTTCCCGAACTCCGCTCCCAGGTCAGCTTCGGCGAGGGCAAGAAGTGGGCGGGGACCACCTCGATGACCACCTGGGTCCTGACGCTGTTGGCGGCCGACGAGCGAATCGTGCGCGGACGTCCCCGCGGCTCGTGGCTGTCGAGCCAGTACAGCTGGTCGCCGGCACCCTCGTGGCAGCCACGTGGCAAGCCCCCGCTCGACACCGCCGCCGCCCAGGCAGAGCTGGCCGAGCGCTGGTTGGCCGCCTTCGGGCCGGGAACGCTCGCGGACCTCGCCTGGTGGACGGGCTGGACGAAGACCGCCACCCGCGGCGCTCTCGACGCCCTGCGCGCCATCGAGGTCGAACTGAGCGGGGGCACCGGCTACGTGCTGCCGGACGACGTGGAGTCGCCGCCCACGCCGCCCGAACCGTGGGTGGCGCTGCTGCCCGCACTCGATCCCACCGCCATGGGTTGGACCGACCGGACGTTCTACGGCGGCGACGACAAGGTGCTCTACGACCGGTCCGGGAACATCGCACCGACCGTCTGGGCCGACGGTCGGATCGTCGGATGCTGGGTGCAGCGTGAGGACGGCGACGTCGCGGTTCGACTCCTCGTCGATGCCGGCCGAGAGACGGCCGTTGCCATTGACGACGCCGCCGGCCGCCTCGGCAAGTGGCTCGGCGCGGCGCGGGTCAAGTCCCGCTTCCGCACACCCATCGAGCGCGAGCTGTTGGGCTGACCACGGCTCGGACCGACCGCCGCCGGTGGCCGCACCGGCGGTCCGGCACCCGTTGGGCCCGCCTAGAGTGGGCGGCCCCAGGCAGGGGACGGGCGATGGACACGGGTTTCGACATCGAGATCATCACCGATCCGCCCGCGGTCCTCACCGTCCGGGTGTCGGGCGAGCTCGACCTGGCGGCCCGCCCCGTCGTGACCGAGCAGGTGACCGGCGCCCTGGTCGAGAACGCCGACATCGAGCGGGTGGCCGTCGACCTCGGCGCAGTCAAGTTCTGCGACTCGAGCGGGTTGGGCGCGCTGCTGGACATCCGCCGCGCGGCGGAGAAGTTCGGTGCCACGATCGTGCTGCGCGCGCCGTCGGCCGGAGTGGTCCGGGTCCTGGACATCGCCGGCATCGACGACCTCCTGCCCCGGGAGTGAGGGATGGCCGCCGACGATCGCCGGGCCGGCGGTCAGTCAGCGGCGAGCCGGGTCGGATCGACGTCGGCGGCGGCCGCTGCCAACCCCTCGGGATCGCTGGTCGCCACCCCCGCCGTGAACGGCAGCGCGGCCCGGAACGCTCGACGCAGCCACGACACGACCAGTGGTCCGTGCTTCGGCTCCTGGTCCGGATCAACGGCGCGGCGGGAGGCGATCTGCACGGCCACCCTGCGCACTCGTTCGGGATCGGGCTCGATGCCCTGGGCCCGGGCCTGGAGGACGAGATGCGACGCCACCAGTCCCAGCTCGTCCGCTCCGCGCGACACCGACGCCATCAGGGCGGGCACGGCCGTCGCGATCAACCACAGGGGCGTGCGGCGGGCGAGGAACCCCAGCCGCCGGATCCGGCCGGCGAGGCGAAGCCAGAGGGCGGCGACGGTGGCTCCCGCCAGCGCCGGCGACACCGGTCGCCGGGCCAGGGCGCTCGCGAGCGTCTCCCGATCGCCCATCGCCCGTGGGCTCGTAACGGCGTCGCCGACCATCTTGCGGGTGAGTGCCCGGCCCGCGCCCTCGACGGCGTCGGTCACGGCGCCGGCGGATGCGCTCCCGGCGCGCCCGAGTGCGTCCACCGCCGCCTGCACGACGTTGTGCACCTCGTCGTTCGCAGGCGGCTCCTCGTTCGTATCAGTCGTCATTGCGTCAGCCTGCCAGCAGATCGAGGGTGCCGAGCTCGGTGATGGCCGCCGAGCACCGGCGCCACATGGCGAGGAACATCGCGTCGCCCCGTTCGGTGGTCGTGGCGGTGAGCCGTCCCAACAGGATGATGAGCGGGCCGTGCAACATGCCCGCCCGGTAGTCCTCTAGGCACCGCTCCAGCGGGTAGTCGTCGACGCCGTGGGCGGCCAGGTGCCCGTGGTATCGGGCGACGAGGTCGTGCTCATGGCCGCGGCGGTCGTCGACCGACAGGCACGTGCCGAGGAAGTAGGCGAGGTCCCGGCCGGGCTGGGCTGCTGCGACCGTCTGCCAATCCACGGCCGCGACCTTCCCGGGATCGTCGGTCGCGAACAGGAGATTGTCGAGCCGGTAGTCGCCGTGAACGACGGCGAAGGTGGGCGCCGGTGCGACCATCCAGCCGGCCAGGACTCGGCGCGATGCGTCGAGCACCGCGCGTTCCCCCACCGTCAACTCGGCGGCGAACCGATCGCCGAACTGGTCGGCCGCCATCTCCAGGACCGGTGCGAGCGCGTCGGCGGTCAGCGACGGATCCCCCGACAGCCAGGGACGGCCCGCGATCTCCTCGTCGCACCAGGTCGGTCCGTGCAGCGCCGCGAGGTTGGCCACGGCCGCCTCCGCGGCGGGGACCGGGCAGCCCTCGATCTGGTCGCCCGGACGGCTCTCGGCCAGGTCGTCGAGCACGAGCGTGAAGGAGGACCCATCGTCGGCGATCGCTGCGTGGTGGCACCGCGGCGTGCGGACCGGCAGCCGCGGGGCCAGCTCGGTGTAGAAGGCGATCTCCTTCGCGTACGCCGCCCGGGCGAGCGGGCCGGCGGCGATCTCGGGCCGGGCCAGCTTGGTGATGACCGTGCGGCTGTCGCCCCCGTCGGCCTCGAGCCGCACCCGCAGGGTCACGGACATCTGGCCCGTGCCGACCTCCTCGGCCGTCACCCGATCGACGACCGCCGGGGCGCCCTTGCTGGCGAGCACGTCGGCGAACCAGCCGGGCGTGAGCTGGTCGGGGCGCTCGACGACGGGGGGTGCGGGGTGCGGGTCGTTGGTGTCGGCCATCCAGCCGCCAAAGTTACGGGCCGGCTCGGCTCGGCGCCGCGTCCACACCGGGTAAATCGTGACGGGACGCGGTGACGGGAGGCCGCGAGGCCTCCCGTCACTCTCGTTCGTCGGAAGGATCGACGCAGCCTGTTGTGGCCGGGAGGGACTAGGCCCCGGCGGCTGCCTCGACGGTGGACTGGTTGGTTTCCACCGAGTGGTCCGACGGCCGCTCAGCGGCCAGCCACCTCCAGGGTCCCGTGACTACCGTCATCCATGCGTTGGACCACCTCCTTTCTCTGGTGCCCGCAGGCTACCAACGCCGTCGCCCGCCGCACGGGCGTTTTGCCCTCACCCCGTCGAGGCCGCCGCCAGCGGTTCGGGCTCGGAATTCGGGTCGAACGGCCGGAGCGACGCCAGGACGGTGGCAACGTCGTCGACGGGCAGGTCGGTCTCGAACCGGATGCCCGTGGTGCCGTCGAAAAGGGCGCCGACCGTCTCCGAGGAGGACTCGACGACCGAGCCCTCGAAGGATCCGACGGTAAGCGGCTGACGGTCGCCGGTGAGGTCGAGCACGACCCCGCATCTCTCCGATGTCAGGCGCAGCCAGAGGTAGTGCCCGGAGCCGGCGTCGGGATCGCCGTAGACGAGCGTCAGCGCCGAGCACTCGGCCCGCGGTGTGATCTCGGACTCGACCCAGGCGCCGGTGAGCCGCCAGCCCGCAGGCACCCGGCCCAGTTCCAGCGGCCGGACGCCTTCGGCTTCGAGCGCCTCGACCGGGACGGTGCGCCGCAGGGCCACCAGACCGCGATCGGGCGGCGCGATGTCCTGGGGCTGGTTGTGACCGGAGATCTCGACGTCGATGACCAGTCGCGGCTCATGGGGTGGCCATGTCATGACGAGATGGGCGACGTTCCCCCCGTCGTCGAGTGAGAGCAGCACATCGGCGCCGCCGAGCGGCAGGAGGTTGCCACCGCCGTCGTCGCGGGTCGGCAATGTGGCCCGGATGACCCGCCGGCCGGCCGAGTCGGGGGCCTCGCCCCGGGGGTTGCCGGCCGACGTGATGAGGCGCACCACCAGCTGCATGTCCAGAGGGGGCGGAGCGTCGAGCGAGCCTCGGCGCACCGTCCAGGGCGCCCGGTCGAGGGTGTCCGTGCTGGGAGCGCTCCTGGTCCAAACGGTCGTGCCGGAGGTCAGCGTCTCCCCCGCACGGCCACGGGCGTCAGCCGCGACCTCCCGGGCCAGTGCGGACTCCCGGAGCACCGCGCCCTCGACCGTCATGCCACCCACGGCGACGGGGCCGGCGCCGAACGGTCGGGCGGCGGCGGCATCCACCGACCCGCGGTAGGAGAACGAGCGCACCTCCTCGAACCGCAGCATGGCCTGGGCGAACGCCCGCCGGGTCTCTGCCTGCCGATCATCCGTGGGGGCCGACGGATCGCTGGCCGGCTCCTCGTCCCCGCCCGGCGCGGCATCGTCCTCCACCAGCGCCCACAGCAGTACCCCGGCGATCAGCCCGACGACCGCCAGCACCGCCGCCAACCGGGGCCAGCCGCCGGGTTCGTGGACGACCCGGCCCGACGTTCCGTTGCCTCGCGGGCCGCCCGGGTCGTCCGCCTGGGACTCCCTCGCCACCCGGGACTCGATGGGGATGGGGGCCTGCTCGCCCTGCTCGCCCACCGCGCCAGTCTCGCGCCCTCGGTGCCCGCGACCTACGCGGGCTGGACGCTCTCGGCAACGAACGGCTGCAGGGACACCAGCAGCGCGGCCACCTCATTGGCCGGCAGGTCGGAGCTGAAGCCGACATGGGTCGTTCCGTCCGAGAGATCGCCGACGGAGCGGTCCCATGACTCCTCGACCACACCCTCGAATGCCCCGATGCGCAGTGGCCGACCGCCGGTCCCGGTGCCGACGTGGTCCGCGACCGTCACGCAAGCCTGGCTCGCCGTCGACAGGTGCAGCGAACCCCCCGCCACCGCCCGTAGGTCGCCGTACTCGAGCTCGAGCGATCTGCAGGACGCCGCCTGCTTCGGTGTCATCGATTGCCTCGGCGTCCACGGCATCACCGACCGTCTCACGGAGACGCTGGCATTGGTGAGCGCCCATCCGTGCGGCAGCCGGCCAAGCTCGAGCGGCTCGACGCCAGCCGCCACCAGTTTCTCGATCGCCACCGTGTTGCGAGCCGGCGTTCCCACGTCGCTGGGCGCGATGACCCCGGAATCCCCGACCTGCACGATGTCGAGCCGAAGCACGAGCCGCGGCTTCGGCTCGGCCGAGGTCAACACGAGGTGGGCGATGTCGCCGGCCTCGTCGAGCGTGACCCTCACGTCGGCACCGTCCAGAGTGTCGCCATAGCGCTCGTCGCGGTCGTCCGGTGGCACCGTGGCGCGGAGCACGGGCCGCCCGCTCGCGTCGGTCCCGTCGCGGTGCCGGGCGCCGGCGGCCCGAAGGACGTCCGACAGCAGTGCGGCGCCCAACCGATCGGGCGAGCCCACGTCCAGCACGTGCGACGGCCCGGTGACCTCCCATGTGGCGTCCGGGAGTTGCTCGATGCTCGGTGCTGTGCGGCTCCACACCCTGGAGCCGGACGTCACCGTCTCGCCCACACCGCCGCGGTCGTCAACTGCCACATCCCGCGTGATGGACTGTGGCAGGCGCACTCCGCCCTCCACGGTCACGTCCGTGGCGATCGACGCCCCGGGACGCAGTGGGCTCGACCCCGCGGCGTGCACGGAGCCGCGGTAGGCGAACGACCTTGCGTAGCCCAACCGCTGGACCGCTTCCAGGTACTGGTCACGAGGATCGCCCGCTCGCTGCTCATCTCGGTGGGGCTCACCGGTGCCGAGCACGAGCAGCCCGCCGGCGCCGGCAGCCAGCCCCAAGGCGGCGATGATCGCCGCCAGCCGGGGCCAGCGCCCGGGCTCGCGGACGACACGGCTCGACGAGCGCAGACCAGGGGCGCCACCACCCGCATCCGCCGCATCCGGCCCGCTCGTGACCCAGGACTCGACGTGCAGGGGTCGCACCAGGCCCTATTACACCGCCTGAGCGCACGCGGTTCCTAGTGGGCAAACAGTTGGGCGCCGAGGAACTCGCCGTCGTCCGCGACGCCGGGCAGGGCGAAGTAGAAGCCGCCGCCCTCGGGGACGATGTACTCCTCCAGCGGCTCCCCGGCGAGCCGTGCCTGGGTGTTGAGGAACTGGGACAGCCGCCGCTGGAACGACACGAACGCCAGGCCCTGATCGAGCTGACCGTCGCCATCGAAGCCGCGGGAGAAGCTGAGCCCCGATCGGAGGATGAGATCGCCCTCGGTCTCGGCGGTGCGGGGGTTGGCCAACCGGATGTGGGCGTCGAGCGGAGTCACCTCGCCGTCGGCGTCGGCGGAGTAGTCGGGGACGTCGGTCTCGATCTCACCGCCCAGCGGTGCGCCGGACTCCTTGCGCCGGCCGATGATCGACTCCTGCTCGGACAGGCGGGTGCGGTCCCAGAACTCCACGAGCATCCGGATCACCCGTACGACGTGGTACGCGCCGCCCACCGCCCATGCCGGCTCGTCGTCGTCGGGCTGCACCCAGACGTGGCGGTCCATCACCGCGTCGTCCGAGGCGTTGAGATTGGAGGTGCCGTCGATGAACCCCATCAGGTTGCGCTTGCCCGCCTCCCCCCGTGCCGCCCGGGTCCGACGGTTGTAGCCGCCCAGCATCCAGTGCAACGCCAGCGTGCCGCGGGTGGCCCGCATCAATTGGCGCAGGGCGAAGAGGTTGACGTCCTCGTGGGCGCTGGTGACGGTGAGCAGCAGGTCGCCGTGCGAGCGCTCGGGGTCGAGCCGGTCGTTGGCGAGGAAGGGCATCTTCTCCAGGGCCAGGGGCTTGCGGTCGGCCAGGCCGTAGCGGTCGTCGAACAGCGACGCCCCGGCCGAGACGACCACCGACAGGTCTGCGGGCGGCGGCGGGTTGCCTACGGCGCCGGTGTGGAGCGGCGGGTAGGCCGGGTCCCGGTCCTCATACGGCTCGCCGGACATGAGCCGTTCCGATTCGCTGGACAGCGCCCGCAGCGTGTCGCGCAGGTCGTCCCGGTCGTCGGCGGTGAGCGTGAACGCCGCCAGCAGTCCCTGCTCGTTGGCCGGATGGGTGATGCCGGTCTGGTGGCGGCCCCGAAACGGCAAGTAGCGGGCGGTGGCGGGCGCCGTGCCGGCGCCGGCCGACGTGTCGCCGACGCCGGGGTCGGACGTGCCGGACGTCGTGTCGCTGCAGCCCGCCGCCACCGTCCCGCCCAGGCCCGCGACGGCCGTCCCCGCCAGCCCGCCCGCCAGGAAGCGACGGCGCGAGACGTGTCCCATCACGGCGGCGGGTGTGCGCCCGGCGCCGTCATCCCTCGAGCCCCAGCACGCCCGCCACCGTCGCCAGATGCTCCGACAGCTCCGCCAGCGTGGTCTGCATCTCGGTCTTGTCCTCGTCGGTGAGCGCAGCGTACGGCCGGTACCCCTGGCCGTCCCGATAGCCCCCGAGCTGCCCCTCGAGCTCGTCGAACAGGCCGTCGACGGACGTGACGAGCGCGGCGTCCCCCGCCTCGATCGCCGGCGCCAGCAGCTCGAAGCCGCGTCGGGCACCCTCGACGTTGGCGGCGAAGTCCCACAGGTCGGTGCCCGAGTAGCGATCCTCTTCGCCGGTGATCTTGCCGGTTGAGACCTCCTCGATCAGCTCCGCCGATCCGACCGCCAGTGCCGCCGGCGGGATCTCCATGGCGCCCAGCTCCCTCCGGAGGGTCCGCAGGTCGGCATCGAGCCGATCCGCGAACGGGGCGCCGCCGTCGGTCGTGCCCTGCTCCCACAGCAGGTACTCGAGCCGGTGCCAGCCGGTGAACGCGGGGTCGTCGACGCCCTCGAAGTCGTCGACCCGTGCGTCGACGGCGCCGTCGATCTCCTCGACGAGGCCGGCGATGGGCTCGATGCGCTCCCAGCCCTGGCGGGACGGCGCGTACGCCGCCCTGGCGCCATCCAGGTCGCCGGCACGGACGGCATCGGTGAAGGTCTTGGTGGCGGCAATGGTCAGGTCGACCTGCTCGGCCACCCAGGCCTGGTACTCCGCCACCGCGTCGGTCACCAGCGGGTTGTCGGTAGACGACCCCGCCACGTCGTCGGCGATGCCGCTCCCCGACCCGGCCCCGGATTCGGAACCGGAGCCGCCGCCCGACCCGCTCCCCGATCCCGGTGGGCAGCTGCCGCTGCCCGAGCCGGATCCGGCCGACCCGGACCTGGCGGAACCGCTCGCCGACGCGGACTGGGTGGCGGCGCCGCTCGCCGACGCGCTGCCGGACCCCGAGGCGCTGCCGGAGCCGCCGCAGTTGCCGAAGCTGCGCACGTCCGCCCCGTCGTCGTCGCCGCAGGCGGCTCCGATGGTGGCGAGTGCCAGCGACAGTGCCGTGGCGGTCATGATGCGATGACGGCGCACAAGTTCCCTCCAGCGTCTCCCGGTGCCGCCGCATGGTAGGCATGCTTATCAGCCGGAGCAAGGACTACTCCCCGTTGGGGAGACAGGCGGGTGAGCGAGGCGCAAGCAAGCCCGGCCCGCACGTCCTCGGATCGCCTCGGACGCGGCCCGGATCGGGCCCAACCTGTGGGTGAACTGTGGGTCACATTGTGGAGAACGTCGCGGAATCTGGGGATGACCAAGAAAGTCTGGGGATTGCCTGGGGATTGCGAAAATGCCTCTTGACGTGGGGTTTCGCACCGCGCAAGATGCTCCACGTCCACCACAACGGCACGGGCAAAGGATGCGGTCGAGAGCTTCGGCTCTCAGCAAGTCCGGCGCACAGGTCGACGTGGCGGTCCGGTAGGAATGCCGACGGAGACGGTCAAAGGTGGGGCGCCCACCAAGGTCGGATCCGGGCTGCTGTGGGGCGCGCCCTGTAGTAGTCGGCGCTTCTGGCGACACATCTCGTGTCGTCGGGATCGGCCAGAGCGTCCAACCGTTGGTTGGCCCCGAGCAGCGGACCGGCTAGTTCCGGTCTGACGCTCGGGGCCTTCCTTTTCCCGGCGTTGAGATTACTCCGCGGGGTTCATCTGAACGCGGACCCATCGGGTGCCAAGCCTCCTAGATACGTAGGCCGGCCCTGATGGCGTCTACGTATCCGAGGCCGTCGCGAAATGCGCAGGACGTCCGATGTGGGCAGCTACCTCAGGGGCGCAGCCTGGTCTCATGCTTCACGGATACGACTTCACCAGGACAATGGTCGCCGACCACCAGCAGGACCTCCGGCGCGAGGCCTCGCGTTGGCGGCTCGCCCGCCTCGCCGGGCGTCATCGTGACCGGCAGCGCCCGTCCCGGCGGGCGGCCGCCATCGGCCTCTGACCGACTCGTTCGACCCGGCAACGCCCTACGCTCGGGTGATGCTCGTGGGACGTTCGGGCCTGTCACCGGTCATGGTCGGGCGCGGCCCCGAGCTCGATCGCCTGGTCGGTTTGATCGACGCCCGCGTGGACCCGTCGGTCGCGCTGATCGCCGGCGAGGCCGGGATCGGCAAGACCCGACTCGTCCAGGAGCTGGTGGCGCGGGCCCCGGCGGGCGCGGTGGTCCTGGCGGGACAGGCGGACCCGGGCGCCGAGAGCCGCCCCATGGAGCTCTTCCGTGACGCGCTCGGCTCGGCGGCCACTCGCAACGGCGCCGCCGACCGACACACTGCGCTGCTGGAGGCCGTGGACGACGCTCACCGCGCCGCCGACGAGCGCGTCCGGGCGGGAGTCGAGCTGGTGCGGCGGCTCACCGAGGGGATCGCCGGCGTCGTCGTGTTCGAGGACCTGCACTGGGCCGACTCCGAGAGCCTCACGGTGTTCGAGCAGCTGGCCGAACCCGGCGGCGGCCGGCTGCTGGTCATCGGCACCTACCGCCCGGACGGCCTCACGCGCCGGCATCCGGCCTCGGAGCTGCTCCCCCGGCTGGAGCGCCGGCATTCGATCACCCATATCCAGCTCCGGCGGCTGAGCCCCGCGGACGTCAACGCCTTCCTCACGGCCGTCTACGGCGAGGTCCCGTCGTTCCCGGTCGTCGATGCGCTCCACAGCCGCACGGGCGGGAACCCCTTCTTCCTCGAGGAGCTGGTCGCGAGCGCCGGCGACGCGCCCTGGCAGGACCTGGCCGACATGCCACTGCCGTGGACGGTGGCCGAGCTGGTGCGCGGGCAGCTCGACGAGCTCGACCCGGAGGTCCGGCGCCTCGTCACCGCTGCCTCGGTGCTCGGCCGCCGGGTGACGTTCGACGTGCTCGCTCACGTGACCGAGACGCCGGAGGACCAGCTGATCGCCCTGCTCCGCGCCGCCGTCGACAGCGGCCTGCTGACCGAATCCGAGCCCGACGTCTTCACCTTCCACCACGACCTGGCGCGCGAGGCCATCAAGGAGGGACTGCTCGGCCGGGAACGGAGCCGGCTCCACGAGGCGGCGTTCACCGCCCTGCGGGCGGTGGGCAGCGAGGACCGGCTCGCCCTCGCCCGCTACGCCCGGGGAGCCGGGCGTTACGAGGACATGGTGGCGGAGGCACGGATCGGCGCCCGCGAGTCGCTCGCCCGCGGCTCGACGTACCAGGCCCGCCACCTGGCCGAGATCGGCCTGAGCGAGGCCGAGGACGACCTCGAGCTGCTCGCCCTGGCGTCCCGCGCCTGCTGGCTCGCCGGGCTCCTCGACGACGCCGCCGCGCACTGCGACCGCTGGCTCCGCCTGGCGCGGGAGCGCGACGACGTGAGCGAGGAGGCGGCGGCCCTGAGCCTGCGCAAGCGGATCGCCCGCGAGGCCGGCCAGATCGAGGCCATGGTGGGTTTCACCGACCAGCTCATCGGCATCATCGACCGGCTGCCATCCGACGAGGACCGCGCACGCGCCATGGCCGCGGTCGCCCAGTCCTACATGCTGCGCGACCAGATCGAGGCCACGTACGAGTGGGCGGACAAGGCCGCGAGCCTGGCCGAGAGCCTCGACCTCACCGACGTGCGCCTCGCGGCCATGGTCGACAAGGGCACGGCCATGCTCAACGCCCGCGACCGGGTGCAGGAGGGGCGCCGCCTGCTGCAGACGGCGGCGGACGAGGCCGAGCGGATCGGCGACCACGTGCTGGCGGCCCGGGCGCTGAACTACCTCGTGTGGGACGCCCGCCAGTGGAGCGACGCCGGCGAGGTCCGGGAGATGATCGAGCGCGCCCACCGCCAGGCGGAGGCCGCGGGCTTCGAGCTGGTCGCGGCCATCGACCTGGCGGCCAACCAGGCGCATCTCGAGGCTGTCGAAGGCGATCTCGACGCCGCCATCGCCCAGCTCGACTACGCCCGCTACACGTCGGCCGGCAACGCCGTCTCCTGGACCGACGGCCGCTGGCTCGCCGTCATGCGGGCCGGGCTGGCACTCGAGGCCGGCGAGCTCGAGACCGCCCAGCGCTTCACCGACATGGCCAAGCCTCCCACCGAGCGCGTCGCGGTGGGCGTGTTCGGACTCGACTTCCACCTGGCGTGCCGGCGCGGTGACCTCGCCGAGGCCCGGGAGCGCCTGCGCGCCTTCGAGGAAACCGTGGGCCACGACGGCGTTGCCTATCCCGGCCAGACCCACGACCTCCTGGCCGCCGCCCTGCACGCCGGCTTGACGACCACCGAGATGCGACCCCTCGTCGACCAAGTGGGGCTGTACGTCGGACACCGTCTGCCGCCGGACGACCCGTGGCGGCAGCTCATTGACGCCCAGGTCGCGGAGGCGGAGGACCGGTTGGACACCGCGGCCGACCTGTACGCGGCCGCCGCCGACGGGCTCGAGTCGGCCCCCGAGGTCCTGGCCGCCCACCTCGGGACCGCACACGTCGGCGCCGCCCGCGCCCTGGTGGCCGGGGGTCGACTGAACGAGGCCCGGGCCCAGGCGGAGGCGGCAGCACCGTTCCTCGCGCGGTGGCGGGGCTGGCGGGTGGACGAGCTGCGGGCGGTGGAGCGCCGCCTGGGACTGGGACCGGAGCCGAGCGGGCCCGAGGCGCTCACCCCGCGTGAGCGCGAGGTGGTGTCGCTCCTGGCCGAGGGCCTGAGCAACTCCCAGGTCGCCGAACGGCTCTACATCTCGCCGCGGACGGCGGCGGTCCACGTGTCGAACATACTGGCCAAGCTGGGCATGTCGTCCCGCACCGAGGTGGCGGCCTGGGCGGTGCGCGAGGGCCTGGGGCGATCCTGAGAGCTCACGCCGCGCCAGTCAGAAAGCCGGCGCCGGTGAGAGCGACGCCGATGCCGACACCCGGGAATCGGTAGGTTCACGCAACTTTTCGGCACGCGGTGGCCCCGGCGCCGATCTGCGTGCTCACGCCTCCACGACGACGGCGATTCCCTGGCCCACCCCGATGCACATGGCGGCCAGGCCCCATCCCCCGCCGCGGCGGCGCAGCTCCCAGACCAGCGACGTCAGTATGCGCACGCCCGAACAGCCCAATGGGTGCCCGATGGCGATGGCGCCGCCGTTGGGGTTCACGATCTCGGGGTCGAGGTCGGGCCAGTGGGCCATGCAGGCCAGGGCCTGCGCCGCGAAGGCCTCGTTCAGCTCGACGACCGCGAGGTCGGACCAGGCGATTCCGGCGCGCTTGAGCGCCCGTTCGGCCGCCTCCACCGGACCGAGGCCGTAGAGCGGTGGCTCGACGGCCGACGTCGCCCGGGCGGCGATGCGGGCCAGGGGCTCACGTCCCAGCCGTCCCACTGCCGGCCCGTCGGCCAACAGGACGGCGGCGGACCCGTCGTTGAGCGGAGAGGCGTTGCCGGCCGTGACCGATCCGCCGGGCCGGAAGCTCGGACGGAGGCGGGCTAGGGCCTCGAGCGAGGTGTCGGCGCGGATGCTCTCGTCCCGCTCGAGGAGCCGGCCGCCGTCGCCGTCGGCGACGAAGCTGACCTCATCGTCGAACCGGCCCGCATCCCACGCATCGGCGGCGCCCTGGTGCGATCTCAGGGCGAACGCATCCTGGGCTTCCCGGCCGATCCGATGGCGCTCCGCCAGGATCTCGGCGCCCTCGCCCAGCGAGACCGTCCACTCCGAGGGCATGCGCGGGTTGACCAGGCGCCAGCCCAGTGTCGTCGAATGCAGCGTCTCGTGGCCGCGGGGATAGGCGGCGTCGGGCTTGGGCAGGACCCAGGGGGCCCGGCTCATCGACTCGACGCCACCGGCGACGGCGACCGCCGCGTCGCCCACCGCGATCGCCCGGTCGGCGGCGGTCACCGCTTCCAGCCCGGATCCGCACAGCCGGTTGACGGTCGCACCCGGAACCGACACCGGCAGCCCGGCCAGGAGCACGGCCATGCGGGCCACGTCGCGGTTGTCCTCGCCGGCACCGTTGGCGTCGCCGAACCACACATCGTCGATGTCGGCGGGGTCGAGGACGGGGACGCGGTCGACGAGAGCACGCAGCGTGTGGGCCGCAAGGTCATCGGGACGAACGCTCGCCAGCGCGCCCGCGTAGCGGCCTACGGGCGTGCGCACCGCGTCGACGATGAAGGTCATGATGTCGGCGGCGCCCCGTCGAAGGCGCGCTGCAGCAGGGCACGCAACGACCCGACGTCCGGCGGGCGTGGGTTGGTGGTGCCGGTGTCCGCGACGGCGCGCTCAGCGGCGACGTCGAGGCCGTCGGCGGGCATGCCGATGGCGGCGAGGCTGGTGGGCGCGCCGATGCGCTCGGCCAGCGCGCGGAGCGCCGCCGCCTCCTCGCCGGGGGCGCGCCGAGGGCCGCGGCGACGGCGGCCATCGCCTCGGGGGCCGCGGCCGCGTTGTACGCGACGACGTGCGGCAGCACGACGGCATTGACGTCGCCGTGCACGAGCCCGAAGGTCCCGCCGAGGACGTGGCAGAGCTTGTGGTGCAGCGCCGTCCCCGCCACGGCCAGGACGGCGCCGGCCAGGTAGGCCCCGTAGAGCGCCCGGCCGCGGGCGTCGAGGTCGTCGGGATGGTCCACTGCCTCCGGCAGGGCGCCGGCGAGCGCCCGGACGCCCTCGCCGGCCTGGAGGCCCACGATCGGGTTGGCGCCGGGCGCATAGAGGCCCTCGACGCAGTGGGCGAGGGCGTTGAACCCGCTCGAGGCGGTGATGGCCGGCGGCATGCCGACGGTGAGCACCGGGTCGTAGACGACCGTCCGGGGCAGCGCCCGCAGGTCACGACCGGTCTGCTTGTGCTGGCCAGTGACTCCGTAGATGGGTGTCATCTCCGACCCGGCGTAGGTCGTGGGCACGGCGAGGAGGCTGACCCGACCACCGGCCGACGCCTGCGCCGCCGGGTCGACGGCGATGGCCTTTCCGAGGCCCGTGGCCGACCCACCTCCGATCGTCACCACGCCGTCGGCCCGCGCCTCGACGGCGGTGCGCCGGGCGTCCGTGGCCAGCTCCTCGGGCACGTGCTGGCGCACCTCGTCGAGGCGCGCCGCATAGCGCTCGGCCAGGTCGGCGGCGATGCGGTCGCCGACGGCCTTGGACGCCTCGTCGACCACGAGCAGGACCCGCCCCACGCCCAGTGTCGCCACCTCGTCGGCCACCTGCCCCACGGAGCCGACGCCGAACACGACCCTCCCCGGCAGCGCCTCGTGCACGAACGGCTTCACGCCGCCGCCCCCTTGGTGGCCTCGAGCTCACGCAGCACCTCGAGCTCGGTGGCGCTCGGCGGGGCCGTAAAGGCGAGGTCGTCCGCCACGCGCAGGTCCCAGCCGGTGGCGGCCCGGGCGGCATCGACGGTGCCGCCGGGATGCAGCCGCGTGAGCACGAGCTCGTCCTGCCCCGGCTCGTGGGTCAGCACGCCCAGGTCGGTGATGACGGTGCTCACCCGCTCGCCCGTGGACGTGCGGAAGCCCACCCGGTCGACGAACGCGCGTCTCGACTGCCGGACGACGACCACCACCCGCCGGCACGAGGCCGCGATCTCGGGCGCCCCGCCGGCCCCGGGCAGCCGCACCTTGGGCGTGCCATAGGGCCCGATGACCGTGGTGTTGATGTCGCCGCGACGGTCGAGCTCGGCCGCACCCAGGAACCCGACGTCGATGCGCCCCGCCTGGAGCCAGTAGTTGAAGATCTCCGGGACCGACACCACGGCGTCGGCGGTCTCTGCCAGCTCGCCGTCACCGATCGACAACGGGAGGGCGCGGGGCTTGGCCCCGATCGTCCCGGACTCGTACACCAGCACCAGCCCGGGCGCGTGCGTGCGCCGTGCCAGGTTTGCCGCCGTCGACGGCAGCCCGATCCCCACGAAGCACACCTCGCCGTCGCGCAGCTGGCGTGCGGCCGCGACCGTCATCATCTCGTCGGCGGTCCACACGCTTTCTTCCCGGGCGGCGGGCGCCGGTGCGCTCACCGGCCCACCATCGCGGGCGGGAGGCAATAGCGGCCGGTCAGACGCGGCCGAGGCAATGACGGACGGTCTCCGTTCGCCAATGCCTCACCCTTGCCGCAGCGTTGGCTATTGCCTCGCCGTGCCATCCCGCTCAGTTCCCGGCCTGGGCCTCGAGCCACGGATATCGCTCGGTGTCCTGACCGGCGTAGTCGGGGTCGAGGTAGATGAAGACCCGTTGGATCAGGAAGTCCCTGACCTCGAACACGTCGCACCAGCGGCCCGCCGCCCATTCGGGCACGCCCGCCCGCCAGAGGCCGTCGCGGTGCACGCCGTGGCTGGTGCCCTCGCACACCACGACGTCGCTGCCCGAGAACACCCAGTTGAAGTGCGAGTAGTGGTGGACGATCTCCTTGATCGTCCCGCCCACGTCGCCGAACAGGCGGCCGATCTCGTCCTTGCCCGATGCCAGGCCCCACTTGGGGAAGTAGACCTGCGCGTCGTCGGCGAAGAGGTCGAGGATGCTGCCACCGGTCGACGTCGTCCCCCCGTTGTCGAACGCCTTCAGGTACTCGATGGCGACCGATTTGCGCTGCTCGTCGGTCATCGTCTGGGTCGTAACGGCCATGGTCTCCCCTCACCTCGGGCTCGGCACGAGGTCGAGCACGTTGCGTTTCATCCACTCGACGAAGGCGTCGCGGTCGCGGCTGATGCGGTCCCACGCCTCGTAGAAGGCGTTGTCCCGCACCGAGTAGCCGTGGGCATAGCTGGGGTGCGCGCCCCCGGGCGCCGCGGCCACGACGTCGACAACCCACGACGGCAGCACGACCGCGCCCGGTCGCGGCTCGAGCTCGTCGACGATCTCCTCGACCGTGACCACCACCCGGTCGGCCGCCAGCGCCGCCTCCTTCTGCACCCCGATGATCCCCCACAGCTGCACGTTCCCCGCCCGATCCGCCTGCTGGGCGTGGATGATCGTCACGTCGGGGCGCAGCGCCGCCACCGCGGTCAGGCTCTCGCCCGTGAACGGGCAGTCGATCGGGGCGACGTTGGCGGTGTGGTCCGGCAGGTCGGTTCCCGCGTACCCACGGAGCACGGCGAACGGCAGCCCCGATGCCCCGGCCACGTAGCGGTTCGCCATGCCGGCGTGGCTGTGCTCCTCGATCTCGATCGGGTGGGGCCAGCCGTGCTCGATGGCATCGCGGAACCGGTGCAGGGACCCGACGCCCGGGTTGCCACCCCACGAGAACACGAGCCGGCGCGCCGCGCCCATGCCGATCATCTGGTCGTAGAGGACATCGGGAGTGAGCCGCACCAGGGTGAGGTCGCGCCGGTGCTGGCGGAGCACCTCGTGCCCGGCGGCGAACGGGATGAGGTGCGTGAACCCCTCGAGCGCCACGATGTCACCGTCGCGGACGGCCCCCGCGACCGCGTCCGACAGGCTCGCGATCTCGCTCACGAACCCGCCCTCGGGCGCGGGTACCAGGGCGGCAGCTGTGCGTCGACATTGATCCAGACCGAGTGGGCTTCGGTGTACTCGTGCATCGCCTCGAAGCCCATCTCGCGCCCGTAGCCCGACCGGCCCACGCCGCCGAACGGCGAACCCGGGTTCACCCGCTTGTAGCTGTTGACCCACACCATGCCGGACCGGAAGGCACGGGCGATCCTGTGGGCCCGCGACAGGTCTCCTGTCCAGAGGCCCCCGCCGAGCCCGTAGTCCGTGCCGTTGGCGAGGGCGATCGCCTCGTCGTCGGTGCGGAACGTGGTGTAGCTGACGAACGGCCCGAACACCTCTTCCTGGCTGACCCGGCTGTCGGGGTCGGCACGCACGACGGTGGGGAGCACGTAGCAGCCGCGGGCCAGCGCCGGGTCGTCGGGCTCCCGGCCGCCGGTGACGATCTCCCCACCCTCGTCGAGCGCCACCTTGACGTACGCGAGCACGCGGTCGCGGTGCATCGGCGAGGTCAGCGGCCCCATCTCGGTCGACTCGTCGAGCGGGTTCCCCAGGCGGATCGATGCGGCCAGTGCCGCGAACGCCTCGATGAACTCCTCGGCGATCTCCTCGTGAAGGATGAGCCGGCTCGCGGCGATGCACGCCTGGCCCTGGTTGTGGAACGTGGCGAACGCCGACCCGTTGACGGCGGCAGCGAAGTCGGCGTCGGGGAACACCACGTTGGCGCCCTTGCCGCCCAGCTCGAGCTGGACGCGCTTGAGGTTGCCCGCCGAGGCCTCGACGATCCGGCGGCCCGTGGCGGTCGAGCCGGTGAACGCGATCTTGGCCACGCCCGCGTGCTCCGCCAGGTGTTGCCCAGCGGTCTGCCCGTAGCCCGGGACGACGTTCACGACGCCGGGAGGGATCCCCACCTCGGCCGTCAGCTCCGCCACCCGCAGCGACGACAGCGGCGTCAGCTCGGCCGGCTTGAGCACCACGGTGTTGCCGGCGGCGAGCGCCGGCCCCAGCTTCCAACCGCAGAACATCAGCGGGAAGTTCCAGGGCACTATCTGCCCCACGACTCCCAGCGGCGCTCGCTCGACGTAGTTCAGGAACCCGGCCTCGACCGGCACCACGGAGCCCTGCACCTTGTCGGCCATGCCGCCGAAGTACCGGAACGTCGCGGCGGTGCGGGGCACGTCCAGCCCCCGGGAGTCGCGCAGCGGGTGGCCGGTGTCGCGGCTCTCCAAGCGCGCCAGCTCGTCGGTGTGACCCTCGATGGCGTCGGCGAGTCGCAGCAGCAGCCTCCCCCGCTCGGCCGCCGGCGTGGCGGACCAGGCGGGGAACGCGGCGGTGGCTGCTGCCACGGCCCTGTCGACGTCCTCGGCCCGTGCCTCGGCCACCTCCGCCAGCACGGAGCAGTCGTGGGGATCGAGCACGTCGATGGTCGCGCCCGCCAGACCGTCGACGAACTGCCCGTCGATGAAGAGTTTGGTCTGCACGGCGTCGGCGCTCGCAGCGGGCCCGGCGAAGCTCGGGCTCAGACGTCGACCGGGTAGGTCGGGGCGCGGCCCTCGGCGATCATCTGGGGGAGCTCGGGCGACCCGTTCTCCCAGACCAGCAGCATCGACCGCTTGGGGGCGTAGCCCTGATGGCGGATGTCGGCGGGCATGGCGGCCACGTCGCCGGGCTTCATCACCACCCGGGCGCGGCGCGACCCGCTCTCCTTGTCGGCGACGTCCCATTCGATCTGGTCGGAGAGCTGCACGAACCACTCGACCCGGTCGTTGCCGTGGACGATGGGCAGGATGTACTCCTCGGTCGTCGGGCAGTACAGGCTGTCCTTGCAGACCGACACGACCGACGGGTTCCAGGTGACGTCGGAGCGCGACAGGTACGCGAACAGGTTGAATGCCGCCACCTCGTCCTCGAAGCCGGGCTCCGCGTGGATCTCCGGCTCGGATTGATCGACGTCCGCGAACATGCGATTGATCGGGTGGGTGTCGTCGGTGCGCAGCGGCTCGTCGCCCGGCACGCCCACCATGCGCTGGGCGGTGACCCGCTTGCGGCTGACGGCGGCGGTGTTGCTGCCCGCCTTGTCGCCCCAGGGGGTGCCGGTCTCCTCGGGGGAGGCGAAGGGATCGAAGCCGGCGTTGGTCCAGTCGTCGAGCATCGCCACGAACGTGCCGAAGATCTCTTCGTGAGGGAAGTTCTCGAGGTGGTCGACCTCGGCCCGGCGGTAGGCGTCGTTGAAGGTGCCGGCGAACAGATCGACGTTCCCGTAGTGGTTGATGGTGCCGATCACGTCGTCGAAGTTGACGACGCCGTAGAAGAACTGCCATGCGACGTCGCGCTGCGTCGCCCGCAGGAAGCCGTCGATCGACATGACGTGGCTCCCGGTGGGCCAGGTCACGTGTGCGAAGTACTCGTCACGGCTGAACGTGAACTCGCCCAGCGAGTAGGTGCGGTAGCCGTGGGCGTTGGGCTCGCCGGCCCGGACGCCGGTGGCGCTGGTGGTGGTCTCGGTCATGATCGTGATGCCTCCGTCAGCCCGTCTGGATGATCTCGGCCCAGCGGTAGATGGTGTCGTCGCCCTCGATGGTCTGGAGCAGGATCACACCCGGCTCGTCGGCCTTGAACCGGTAGGCGGCACCCGCCGGCAGGAGCGCCATGTGCCCCCGCCCGGCGACGATGCGCCCCATCGCACGACCCGTGGGCTCGCCCTCGATGCGCACCGACCCCCGCTTGTCGGCCGGGAGGTCGGGGTGGTCGAGCTTGACCAGCTCGACGGTGACGGCGCCGTCCATCACCAGGGCGGTCTCGTCGTGAGCGGCGGTGCGCCACTCGGAGGTGCCCTCGGCCCGGATCACCTCGAGCACGTACTCCTGGTTCTTGCCGACCGCCACCTTCTCCCACGCCTTGGCGTTCGCCGCGACCTCGAACATGTTCGAGAACGCGTAGTGCTCGGGCTCGTCGTCGATCGCTTCGACGCCACCCTTCTGGTAGTCGAGCAGCGTGCCGAACCGGGTCGTGTACTGCGGCATGGGCTTTCCCCTGACCGTCGGGTTCATCGAACGTGCAGTGGCTAGGGCGCCTTGACCCACCTAATCACCGCAGGTTCGATTGTGGCATACTTCAACCGCATAGTGAACATCTGTGCGTATAGCGAACACGAGTGAGTGTGTCGAGCGAATACGTCCAGTCCCTCGAGCGGGGGCTCGCAGTCATGCAGGTGTTCTCGCGGGAGCACCCGCGCCTGACCCTGTCCGAGGTGGCGCGGCTCACCGGCCTGACCCGGGCCACGGCGCGGCGGGTCCTGCTCACGCTCCAGCATCTCGGCTACGCACGCTCCTACGGCCGCGGCTTCGAGCTCACCCCCAAGGTGCTCGACCTCGGCTACGCATACCTGTCGTCGCTCGACCTGGCGAGCATCGCCGAACCGGGAATGGAGGCGCTCGTGGAACGCACCCACGAGTCGTGCTCGGCGGCCGTGCTCGACGGGCCCGAGATCGTCTACATCGCCCGCGTCCCCACCAAGCGGATCATGACCATCTCGTTGGGGCTCGGCTCCCGCCTCCCCGCATACGCCACGTCCATGGGGCGCGTGCTCCTGGCCGAGCTCGACAGGGACGAGGTCGACGAGCTGATCGGCCCCGGTCCGCTGCCCTCCATCACCGAGCGGACCATCACGAAGCCCGCGGGCCTCCACGACGAGTTGGCGCGGGTGCGCCGCCAGGGATGGGCGCTGGTCGACCAGGAGCTGGAGGCCGGCTTGCGGTCGATCGGGGCCCCGCTACGCAACCGCCACGGCCGGGCGCTGGCCGCCCTCAACGTCTCCACCCATGTCGGTCGCGTGAGCCTCGACGCCATCCGCAAGGACTTCCTCCCCGCCCTCCTCGACACCGCCGCGCAGGTCAGCGAGCGCCTGGCGCGGCGGTAGCCGGCGGGGCCCGGGGTACACGTGGACACGACCCCGCTACCGACCGGGGATGCGCTGGTCGCCGTGGTGCTGGCGTTCGCCGACCAGCTCCGGGCCAGCGGCGTCGACGTACCGACCAGCGGCGTGGTCGACGCCGTTGCCGCGCTGGAGCAGGTCGACCTCGTGTCCCGCAGCGAGACCCGGGTGGCCCTCGCCACCACACTGGTCAAGCACTCCGGGCACCTCGGTGCCTTCGACGCCGCGTTCGAGCGCTGGTTCGGGCCGCCGATGCCGCCTCCGCCGACGGCGGCTGACGATGCGCTCGACGGCGCCGAGGACGCCGCCATCCGTCGGCGACTTGCGCAGGCCCTCGCCAGCGGCGACGTCGACGCCCTGCCGGCGCTCGCGGCCCAGGCGGTGCGGCGCTGGGCGGGCTTCGGCGTGGTGGCGGGCAGTGACCGGTACCGCCTGCACCGCCTCCTGCGCGGCCTCGACCTGTCGGCGGTCCGCCAGGATGCCGTGCGCCGGGGGCGGGGAGCGGGGCGGCGCACCGCGCTCGACGAGCGGCTGGCGCAGGCCGACGTCGAGGCCCTGCTCGACCGCTACCGCCAGATGCTCGCGGCGGAGATCCGGGCCGGCGGCGCCGAGGTCGGGGCGCCGGCCACCCCGTCGCCGGACGAGGTCGACTTCCTCCGCGCCTCGACCGGGGAGCTGCGGGACATGCGCGCCGCCGTCCGCCCCCTGGCCCGCAGGCTGGCCGCCAAGGCGGCCCACCAGCAGCGGCGGAGCCGCGGCGGGCGACTCGACATGCGCCGCACCCTGCGGGGCTCACTGCAGAGCGGCGGCGTGCCCCTCGACCCTGCCTACCGGCATCGACCGCGGAGCCGGCCGGAGCTGTGGGTGTTGTGCGACGTCTCGGGATCCATGGCCGAGTTCTCGCGCTTCACGCTGGCGCTGGTCTACGCCCTCCACGAAGAGTTCTCGGGCCTGCGCACGTTCGTGTTCGTCGACGACGTGCACGAGATCACCGACGTGCTCGATCGCCGGCTCCACGATGTCGACCCCTACGCCCTCCTGGCGCGGGCGTCGGCGTCCCGGGCTCGCCACCGCAGCGACTACGGCCGGGTCCTGCGCAGCTTCCTCGACCAGTACGGGGGCCAGCTCAGTCCACGCGCCACGCTGGTCGTCACCGGCGACGCCCGCAGCCACCACGGCGACCCGGGCCTCCATGCCCTGCGGGAGATCCACCGCCGCAGCCGCCGGATCTGGTTCCTCAATCCCGAGCCCCGCGACCGGTGGGACCAGGGGGACTCGGTGGCGTCGATCTACGCGCTCGCCTGTGACCGGATGGCCGAGGTCCGCAACCTTCGCCAACTGGGCGCCTGCGTCACCGAACTGCTGTGACCGAGCTGTTGTGACGCTGGGCGAGGGAGGTCCGTTCCGGGGCCGCCCGCACGCCCCCGGAACACTGACCTCCCCACCCGCCCGCAGAGCGCTCGCCTACCCTCGCCCGTGAGGTAGCCAACCCGCCCGTTGGCCGACGATGCACCTGCCTGCTCCCATCCACGCACTAGATCGCGCGGGCATGGCCGTCCGTTACACGCGGTGAGAAAAAAGTTCTGACGCCCGTAACCCGAACGGGATCAGCCGGCCGGCGAGGGCTCGGTGCTACCGCCAGCGCCGCCCCCGCCGCCCACGGGGAGGCCCGCGGCGGTGACGTCGCCCGACCCGCCCGTCTGAGCGGCCATTGGCTCGGCCGGGGGCGGCGCGGCCATCTCGGCCGGCTGGGTGGGCTCGGTCGTCGTGGTGGTCGGCGGCGGCTCGGTCGTCGTGGTGGTCGGCGGCGGCTCGGTCGTGGTCGTGGGGTCCGGCGGAGGCGCAGGCGGGGGTTCGGCGGCCGTCGTCGGCGGTGTCTCGGGCGGGGGCGACACAGCCGCGTTGGGGTCGACGACCGTGGTTTCGGTCGGTGTCGCGCCGTCCGCCGCCGCAGGAGGCGTCTCGGAAGCCGTCCCGCCGGCGGGAACACCAGTTGCCTCTTCCACCTGCTCCATCAAGCAGTCCAGCTGGAACATGCACGCGAGCGGCTGACCGCTCTCCAGCGTGATGCCGGTCTCGCTGGCTGCACCGCCCCCGTCCCCGTCATCGATCCCCCCGGAGCTGTCGGCAGACGACTCGCTCTCCACAGCTGGCGGGGCCTCGGGCGGCTTGAGCTCCTTCGCGTCGTGGCTGGAGAGCGCCGGCACCACCACGGTGGCGACGATCCCCGTGGTCGCGGCGGCGGCGGTGACGCCGATGGCGACCACGGTCGTGACCGCAGCGGCCTTGGCCGCCACGATCCGGCGCACGACGCGGGCACCCTGGCGGCGGCGGGCGCCGTCCCGCCCCCCGGCCGCGGCCCGGAGGTGCCGGGGACGATCGGCGTCACCGGCATCGTCGCTCTCGGTGCTGGCCCGGAGATCGAGGATGGTGGCCCGCATCCGGGCCACGATGTCCGGCTCCCCCGCCAACTCGTCGTCCGGGGCCGGCTCGAGGATGGCGGCCTGCATGCGGGCCACGATGTCGGACTCCCCCGCCAACTCGTCCTCGGTAGCCGGTGCCGCCGCGTCACGGATCAGGGTCGCCACCCGTCCGTACCAGGTGGGGGCGTCCTCGGTGTCGGCGGACCCGGCCCAGACACGCTTGGCGTGCTCGGCGTCGAACCGTGCCCTGTCGATCCAGCGGTCGTCGGGGGTCATTCGGCCAGCACCCCCTCCGTCTCCGTCGCGGGATCGCTGAAGCGGGTGGCCAACCGTCGGAGCGCGCGATGGCACATCACCCGCACGGCACCGGGGCTGCGCTCCATGATCTGGGCGACCTCGGGCACGGCGAACCCACCGACGACCCGCAGGAGCACGGCCTCGGCCTGCTCCGGCGACAGGTCGCCGATCAGTATGTCGATGGCCTCCTGAGCGGCCAGCTGGTCGAGGACCAGCCACGACGGATCGCCACCGAAGCCATGCTCCACCGCCCCGTCGAGCCGGTCGTGCGGCATCGGGTCGGTGCGCCGACGGGCGCTGCGCCGGCGGTGCTCGATCAGCCGGCAGCGCCCGATCGTGAACAGCCACCCGCGGAAGCCAGCCTCGTCGCCCTCGAACCGCGCCAGCTGCTGGGCCACCGCCACCCAGACCTCGCCGGCCAGGTCGTCGGCCATGCCCGGCTCCTGGGCGCGCAGGTACCGGAGCAGTGGCGGCTGGTATGCACGGAACAGCTCGGTGAGCGCCCAGTGCTCACCATTGCCCGCCGCGCACAGAACAGCCGGGAAACTGAAGTCTCGGATGGGTTGCGCAGCTGGCACCCTAGTCGCCTCGACTGGGTCGTGGCGTGCTCAAGTCGCGGACGTTGTCGTGGAGCACCATGCGGCGGTCATCGGCAGCGAGCACCTTGGCCTCACGCAGGTAGTCGAGCGGCCGAGGCAGGCCCTCGATGTGGGGCCAGTCCGAGCCGAACAGCACCCGGTCGGCGCCCATCCAGTCGACCACCGACGCCAGATCGTCCTCCCAGAACGGGTTGATCCAGATGTGGCGGCGGAAGACGTCGACCGGATCGTCGGCGAACCACCCGCGCATCTTGCGGTCCACCGACCGCAGCTTGCGGAAGAGGTCGGGCAGGAACTCGGCACCGTTCTCGACCGACGCCACCCGCAGGTTGGGGAACTTGCGGAACTGGTTCTCGAGCACCATCGACAGCAGGAAGTCGTGCACCGCCCGTTCTATGGCGAAGTTCTTGAGCGACGGCTTGTATCCGCCGGAGAAGGTGGCGGCGAATCCGTCGACGGCGTAGCCATCCGACGACACGCCGCTGTCCCCCGCGTGCACCACCACGGTCACGCCCGCCTCGTCGACCCGCGCCCAGAACGGGTCGAACATGGCGTCGAACGGCGAGCGGCGGCCGAGCGCGGTGGTGGGCGCCGCGGGGCGCATGACCAGCAGGCGTGTGCCCTCCCCCAGCGCCCACTCCAGCTCCTCGACCGCCCACTGCGGGTCGGCCAGCGTGATGTAGGGGGCGACGAAGATCCGATCGGCGTGGACGAACCCCCAGTCGTCCCGGAGCCAACGGTTGAAGGCACGGAAGGTGTGACACACGGCCTCGGGGTCGTGGCGCAGCGGCTCCTCATAGATCATGCCGAGTGTCGGGAACAGCCAGCATCCGGCCAGGCCCTGGTCGTCGAGCGTGTGGAGCCGGGCATCGGCGTCGCGGTACTCGGGCCGGATCGGCTCGTGGTCGCGGAGGCGCTCCAGCGGGTTGACGCCGGCGGCGTTGCCCCGGAAGTAGTCGTACAGGCAGCCCGGCTTGGACACGGGGTCGAACGTGGCGTTGCTCACCGCCCGGCTGACGCGGCCGCCCAGCACGTGGTAGCGCTTGCCGTCGATGGTCGCCCACTGCACGCAGCGGGGTCCGAGGGCGGGGTCGAGATGGCGGGTGAAGGCGTCCTCGGCCTCGTAGTAGTGGTTGTCCGCGTCGATGACCGGATGGCCGAGGGCGTCAGCGTCCATCCCCTCAGAGTAGAACACGTTCTCGCGCGAGCCCCAGTGGGAGCTCCGGGCGCAGAAGTGGTTGGCGACCAACCGATCCCGCGCCGGGGACCGACGCCCGGATGGTGGTGTGCTAGCGGGGTGGCGCTGTGCTGCGAGTCACCCCACTAGCCCAGGGTCGATAGGGCCTCGTGGCGAGACGGGTCGTCCAGGTGGGGGAACAGCAGATCGAGCGCGATGTCGACGGGCAGATGCTCGACCGCGGCCAGCTCGGTTTCGCTGAGGAGGCGTCCGAGCGACGCGGCGGCCAGCGCCTGCCAACCCACCAGGTCGGCGGGAACGACAGCAGAGCCCGAGTCGGGGGTGCGGGGGGTGGTGGGGGCGGTGGTGGGGGCGGTGGTCGTGGCGGTCACGACAGGTCTCCTTGCGCTCATTCTTGATCGATTCAGTCAGGCCACTTTCGCGCCGGCTACTGAATCGGTCAAGATGTTTTCGTGACGACCCCAACGCTCGCCGACGTCGCCCGGGCGGTAGGCGTCTCGCGCACCACCGTGTCCAACGCCTACAACCGTCCCGACCAGCTCTCCCCCGCGCTGCGCGAGCGCATCATGGCGGCGGCCGAGGAGCTGGGCTACGCGGGGCCCGACCCCGTGGCCCGCGGGCTCCGGCGGGGGCGCACCGGCCTGGTCGGCCTGGTCTACGACCAGCCGCTGTCGTACCTGTTCACGGACCCGGCGATCCTGATCTTCGTCGCCGGCATGGCGTCGGTGTGGGACGACGCCGGCATGAGCCTCGCCCTGCTGCCCCGGCTCGAGGCCGACGACGCCGGCGCCTCGGTGCTGGCGAACGCGGCCGTCGACGGCTTCGTGTCCATCTGTGATGTCTCCGACGACGCCCGATTGGCCGCTCTGATGGGCCGCCACCTGCCATTCGTGATGGTGGACCATCGGCGCTCTGGGGCGCGCTGCCAGGTCGTGATCGACGACTACGGGGGCAGCCGGGCCGCGACGGAGCATCTCCTGGGCCTGGGCCATCGGCGCCTCGCAGTGCTGGCACTGCCCCGGTCGCCGGGGGCCCCGGGCGGCACGCTGGATCCGGGCGATCCCGGTCCCATCCGCTACACGATCATGGCCGACCGGCTGGCGGGAATCCGCGAGGCCGTCGAGGACGCGGGCCTCGCCTGGGACACCGTGCCCGCCGTCGCGGCCCCCGACGACCAGTCGCCGCGCCAGGCGGCACGCGAGCTCGCGGGCAACCTGCTCGAGCGCGCCGACCGGCCCACCGGCGTGGTGGCCATGAGTGACGAGCTGGCGGCCGGCGTGGTGGACGCCGCCACCGCCCGAGGAATCGAGGTGCCCGGCGACCTGTCGGTGGTGGGCTTCGACGACACGCCCACGGCGACCTCCACGGCACCGCCCCTGACCACCATCCATCAGCCGCTCGCCGCGCGCGGCGAGACCGCCGCCCGGCTCCTCCTCGAGGGTGCGCCGGCCAGGTTCGTGGAGTTCCCCACTGAGCTGGTGGTGCGCTGCTCCACCACGAGGGCGCCCGCATAGGTCGCCAGCCACGTCGCTGCGGACGGGGCCAGCGCGCCAGCGCGCCGTTCCGGACGGGGCAGTGGTCGCTCACCTAACCAAGTCGGCGCCAGGAACGCCAACGCACGCGGGCCCACTCTCGGGGGCAGCGGGTGCGGGACGGACCCTCCTGCGAGCCGCCCTTGCCGAGAATGCGGCGTGATTCGGTGAAAGTGACCGTAGAGTAGTTCCCCTGCCTACCGGGAGGAGTCAGCGCTTGGCGAAGACTAAGGACGATGCCTTCGTGCTCGAAGGCCGCACAGACGAAGCACTCAAGGGGGGCGTGTTCCGCATCTCCCTCGACAACGGCCACACGGTGCTCGGGCACCTGAGCGGCAAGATGCGTAAGAATCGCATCCGGATCCTGCCCGGCGACCGGGTGCAGGTCGAGGTGTCCGCCTACGACCTGAACAAGGGACGCATCACCTACCGCTACAAGTAGGGTTCGCGCTACAAAACACCAACCGAGCGGGCCACAAGGGTCCGCTCGATACCGAAGAGAGAATCAATTGGCTACAGGGACCGTGAAGTTCTTCAACGCCGAGAAGGGCTACGGCTTCATCTCGCGTGACAGTGGCGACGATGTGTTCGTCCACTTCTCCAACATCCAGGGCGAGGGCTACCGCACCCTCAACGAAGGCCAGCAGGTCGAGTTCGACGTGGCACCCGGCCGGAAAGGTGAGGAGGCACAGAACGTCCGTGTGATCTGACGGTCTTTCTCAGGCGTCAGCGAACTTCATCGAGCCGCCGGCATCGTGCCGGCGGTTCGTCGCGTCGCCACCCGTATCGTGGGCGGGTGGACGCACGCGTCGCGCTGAGCCGCCCCGCCCGTCGGCTGCAGTCCGAGATGGTCGACGACGGCGTCGTCGTCGAGGCCGAGGAGGGCGTCCTCCAGGTCGTCCTCGACGAGCTGGAGTACGCACGACGGCCACCGCTCTTCGAGCGGCGAGCTCCGATCTACGGGTCCATCGTGGTGCCCGGCGACCGGTCGCTGATCGAGTCCGGTGAGCTGGTCGACCTGATCGCCATCGACGCCATGGCCCTGGACGTCGCCCGCCGCTTCGCCGACGGGCGGTCGACGTACCTCGTCCGCCAGCCCGATCGGCCGCTCCAGCTGGCCTGCTTCCGGCGCAGCGTGCAGTACGAGGCCGACCTCGTCGAGATCCAGGCCGACATCGGCGCCATCATCGTCCAGCGCACCGCCATGGGTGTGACCCGGGCGTTCACCGAGACGGGTGCGGTGGAGTGGTCCGGCTACCGCTGGACGAACCGCCCCAACGCCCGTAGCCAGCACGAGGCGCTGCAGCCGCTGCTGCCGGGCGTCGACAAGCCGGTGCTGGCCGGGCTGCTGGAGCTGGCGGTGCACTGGCTGAGCCCCTCGCGGGTCGGGGCGACACTGGTGCTTCCCGGCGACCACGGCGAGTCCGGCATGGACCTCGAGCACTCGGTCGTGGCACCCGCGCTCACAGTCACGACGCGCTACCACTACCCAGCCCTCTTCGCCGCCCTGATGCAGACCGACCTGGCGACGATCGTGGCCGCGGACGGGGCGGTTCTCCGGCTCGCGGTGGGGCTGCGGGCCACGCCCGAGGCCGGCTCCGCGATCGACCACGAGCGGGGGATGCGGCATCGCTCGGCGGCCCGCTACACCTTCGACCAGCCCGGCGCGCTGGCCGTGGTCGTGAGCGAGGACGGCCCGGTGAGCGTGTTCCTCCACGGCCGTCCCCTTTCCGAGTGCACCGCCGGAACGCAGAACGGCGGGTGACGAACCGGTTACAGTCGGGGCGTGTCCGGTCGCCAGCTGGGGGGCGAACGATCTCCTTCGTTCCTGCGCCTGATCATGGTCATGGCGCTTGCCTGCCTCGCCCCCGTGGCGGCGCTGGGGCTGGTGGGCGTGCCGAACGAAGATTACGACAACGTGACAGCGGCCGGGCGGACGGAGTCGACGACGACGGTCGCCGACGCCCCGTTGACGCGGGCGTCGACCACCACGCCGGCGACGACGACCACGACGACCGCCCCGACGACCACGGCCGACCCGGGCGACGAGTCGGCGGCCGACTCCGCCGACTCCACGACCACAACGACCGCGCCACCGACGACCGCGGCACCCCCGACCACGGCCGCGCCGCCACCGTCGCCGACGGTCGCGTCGGCACCGACTGCGGCCGAGGTGGTCGTCTACCTCGTCAACGTCGAGCGGGCCTCGCGCTGCGGTCCCCTGGCCGTCGACGGTCGGTTGGCGACCGCAGCCCAGCGTCACAGCGACGACATGGCCGCGCACGACTACTTCTCCCACACCAGCCTGAACGGGGACACCCTCGCGGACCGGGCCAGGGCTGCGGGCTTCACCGGCGGCACCCTGGGCGAGAACATCGCCGCCGGCCAGCGCACCCCGCAGGATGTGATGGCGGCGTGGATGGCGTCTGCGGGCCACCGCGCCAACATCCTCAACTGCGACTACACGGTGATCGGCGTGGGCCTCAACGAGGACGGCTGGTACTGGACCCAGATGTTCGGCGCTGGGTCATAGATTGGCGCGATGGGGGGAACCGGTAGACGCCCTGGCCACGACGACCGCTGGTTGCCCATCAAGTTCGGGCCCGTGTCGAACGGTGAGTTCCATCCGGTGCCCCACAGCCCGTTCCTGCGCGAGGTCATCCGGCGCACGCACCGGCTGGCCGACGACCGCGCCCGTCGGCTCGGCATCAGCCGTCGGGAGTTCCTGACCGGCGTCACGGGCGCCGCCGCCACGCTGTTCGTGCTGGGCGCCTGTTCCAAGGAGGAATCGGCCGGCCGGGGCGAGTCACCGGGTGGCACGTTCGACCTCTCCGAGGACGCCACGACCGACACGAGCGCCGCACTCGAGGACCTCGGGGGCGAGGAGTTCATCTTCGACGTCCAGACCCACTACGTGAACTACGACCTCGGGGCCGTCGAGGGCGACTGGACCGCCATGTTTCCCCAGGCGAGCTGCGCCGACAGCGAGACCGGGGGTGACGCCCGGGCGTGCTTCACCGCCGACGCCTACTTCCGTGAGGTCTACGTCCGGTCGGACACGTCGATGTCGATCCTGTCGGCGCTCCCGACGCCCGACCTCCAGCTGGCCCCCGACGACATGGTCCACGCCATCGACGTCGCCACCCGGATCGGCTGCGACGGTCGTGTGCTCATGCACGGCGGCGCCTACCCGCACCGGGGGCCGATCGAGGCGGCTCTCATGGGCATGAGCGACCTGCGGGAGCGCTACGACATCGCGGCCTGGAAGATCTACACGATGACCCCCAGCGACGCGCACTTCTACTTCGACGACCACGACCCGAGCCGGCCGCAGATCGGCCAGCGCTTCATCGACCACGTGCGCGAGATCGGTCCCCCCATCATCTGCACCCACAAGGGCATCTCGTCGATCGTCGGCTCGACCCCCGAGCTGGCCTCCCCCACCGACATCGGTCCCGCCGCCGCGCGCAACCCCGACGTGTCCTTCGTCGTCTACCACTCGGGATTCGAGCCGGGAGGGGGCGGGACCGGCCCCTACGATCCGAACGATCCGGCGCCGCAGGGGACCGACCGGCTGATCCGCTCGTTGCAGGACGCAGGCGTCGAGGCCAACGCCAACGTGTACGCCGAGCTCGGAGGCACCTGGTGGTTCGTCATGCGTGATCCCACGGCGGCGGCGCACACACTCGGCAAGCTGTTGAGCTACGTCGGCGAGGACCGGGTCGTGTGGGGGACCGATTCGATCTGGTTCGGCACCCCGCAGGACCAGATCCAGGCGCTGCGAAGCTTCCAGATCAGCGAGGAGCTGCAGGAGCGTCACGGCTACCCAGCCCTCACCGAGGAGCTCAAGGCCAAGATCTTCGGGCTCAACTCGGCCGCGCTCTACGGTGTCGAGCCCATCACCGGTGCATGCGACCTGAGCACCGAGGACGTCGAGGCCATACGCGCCAGCCTGCCGCCGGCCCCGACGTACGGGCCCACGACCTACGCGGAGGCGGCGGCCATGATCGCGGCACACCAGGGCGGCCAACTGGCGTAGGGCCCGTCTGTGGGTCGTCGATCCGGGCTGTCGCATTCGTACAAGACCGGACGGGCCCCGGTCCGGGATCCTGGGACCCATGACCAACACCAACCCGGTGCACAGGTACCCGACGATCACTCCCCACCTGGGGGTGGACGATCCCGCCGCCGCGCTCGACTTCTACAAGCGGGCCTTCGACTCGCAGGAGCTGGTGCGGCTGGCGCTCCCGGACGGGACGATCGCGCATGCCGAGATGCTTGTCGGTGACGCGCTGGTCACGCTGGGCAAGGCGATCCCCGAATACCACCTGGTGGCGCCCTCGCCGGACGAGCCCGTCCAGGTGTCGATCACGTACTTCACCGACGATGCCGACGCCGTGTACGCCCGGGCGGTGGATGCCGGTGCCAGCGCGGTGACGCCCGTCGCCGACCAGTTCCACGGTGACCGGGTGGGCTCGCTGCGGGATCCCTTCGGGCACCGCTGGATCGTCGCCACGCACCTCGAGGACGTGCCCTACGACGAGCAGCAGCGCCGCCTGGCGGACATGATGGGCCGTGCGTCGTCCGGATAGACGCCGCTGACCGCTCAGGTCCTAATGGGGGCGCCGGTATCTTGCCCGGGTGGCCGAGACCGGTGCGCGGGACCGACGCGACATCCCGCCGCAGGCGCTGCGGGGACCGGCACGCGAGAACTTCGACCTCGCGTACCGGGAGCCGTCGCCGGCGCTGGAGGACATCGTCGATTACCACTGGATCGTCGAGTGGACGGTGCCCGCCGGCGAGGAGGTGGTGCAACCGGTCGTGACCCACCCCAGCATCCACCTCACGGTCGAAGGCGATCGGGCCACGGTGACGGGGGTGGTCACCCGCTGCTTCCGACGGGCGCTGGTCGGCAGCGGCAGGGCCGTGGGGGTGCGCTTCCGGCCTTCGGGTTTCGCCGCGCTGTCGCCCGCGCCCGCGTCGGGACTCACCGACGAGGCGCTTCCCGCCGCCGAGGTCCTCGGGGCCGGGGCCGCCGGCGAGCTGGCTGGCGTCGGTGCCGCCGATCCCACCGTCGACGTGGACGAGGCGGTCCGGCGCATGGAGGCCGTCCTGCGGGGACGCCGCCGCCCCCGGCCGCCGGGCGCCGAGCTCGTCGACGAGGCCGTCGATCACATCGCCGCCCAGACGGATGTGACGCGGGTCGAGCAGGTCGCCCGCCACTTCGGTGTCAGCTCACGGACCCTGCAGCGGCGCTTCGAGCGGTACCTCGGCGTGGGACCGAAGTGGGTCATCCAGCGGCGCCGCATCCACGAGGCGCTCGAGGAGATCGAGCATGGTCGCGCCATGGACTGGAGCGCCTTGGCCCTCCGGCTCGGCTTCGCCGACCAGGCGCACTTCGTCCATGCGTTCACGGAGTTGATCGGCCAGCCACCCTCGTCCTACGAGGGAAGGCTCCACTAACGTCGAGCCCAGGAGGCGGACCATGGCGAGGTACAGAGCGGGGCTGCCGCAGGTCGACGACGGCGTGTTCCTCACCGATTCGGGGATCGAGACCGTTCTCATCTTCCATCACGGCTACGAGCTGCCCGACTTC
Organism: uncultured bacterium; assembly: GCA_963717085.1. Lineage (GTDB taxonomy): Bacteria > Actinomycetota > Acidimicrobiia > Acidimicrobiales > VFJN01 > DASQUK01. The sequence continues at coordinate 235,359 of CAVQVM010000019.1, read as the reverse complement.
GCGGCGTTCGTGCTGCTCGACGACGAGGCAGGCGTCGAGACGCTGCGCAGCTACTACCGGGACCACGCGGCGATCGCCCGCGGCGCGGGCACCGGGTTCATCTTCGAGTCGCCCACATGGCGGGCCAGCCCGGACTGGGCGGCGCGGCTCGGCTACACCGACGAGGCACTGGCGGCCGCCAACCGGAAGGCGATCGACCTGCTGGTCGAGATCCGCTCAGAGCTCGACGGCGATGGACTGCCGATGGTCGTGAGCGGCTGCGTCGGGCCCCGCGGCGACGGCTACCAGCCGTCGGCGCTGATGACCGCCGACGAGGCCCAGAGCTACCACGCGACCCAGATCGGAACCTTCGCGGGGACAGAGGCCGACATGGTGACCGGGATCACGATCACCTATCCGGACGAGGCGCTCGGGATCGTCCGGGCGGCACAGGACGCCGGGATGCCCGCCGCCGTCTCGTTCACGGTCGAGACCGATGGCGTCCTGCCGGACGGCAGCTCGTTGGAGCACGCCATTGCCGTGGTCGACGATGCCAGCGGGGGCGGTCCCGCCTACTACATGGTCAACTGCGCCCACCCCACCCACTTCGACCACGTCCTGGAGTCGGGGGGTCAGTGGCGCGAGCGCATCCGAGGGATCCGGGCCAACGCGTCCCGCATGAGCCATGCCGAGCTCGACGAGGCCGAGGAGCTCGATGACGGTGATCCCCGCGAGCTCGGCCAGCAGTACGAGCAGCTGCGCGCCAGCCTCCCGGCCATCGGCGTGCTGGGGGGATGCTGCGGAACCGACCTCCGCCACGTCGAGCAGATCGCGGCCTGCGTCCGGCCGCGGTGACGCTGCGGCGCGACCCGTTCACCCGGCTGTCGCCCGACGCCCGCAGCCGCCTGCGCACCGCCCGCCACCCCGCGTGGGTCGATCCGATGCTGGCCACGCTGACCGACCGCCGCTTCTCGGACCCACACTGGCTGTTCGAGCGCAAGCTCGACGGCGAGCGCTGCCTCGCTTTCCGTGACGGCGGACGGGTGCGCCTCCTGTCCCGCACCCGGCAGCACCTCGACGGCACGTATCCCGAGGTCGTCGATGCGCTGGCGCGCCTGCCGGTCGCCGACTTCGTGGTGGATGGCGAGGTGGTGGCCTTCGACCGCGGCCGCACCAGCTTCGGCCGTCTGCAGCAGCGCATCGGCATCTCCGATCCGGAGCGGGCCCGCCGGAGCCCGGTAGCCGTCTTCTACTACGTCTTCGACCTGCTCCACCTCGATGGCCACGACACGACGGCCTTGCCGCTGCGCGACCGAAAGTCGCTGCTGCGCGACACGCTCTCGTTCGGGTCCCGCGAGCTCCGCTATACGGCACACCGCAACGCCGAGGGCGAGGCGCTCTTCGCCACCGCCTGCGCCCGGGGCTGGGAGGGCGTGATCGCCAAGCGGGCCGACGCGCCCTACGTGGGCCGTCGCTCCGGAGACTGGCTGAAGTTCAAGTGCAGCGCCGGGCAGGAGCTCGTCGTCGGCGGGTTCACCGAGCCGGCGGGCAGCCGCGTGGGACTCGGCGCCCTCGTCGTCGGCTATTACCAGGGCGACGAGCTCGTCTACGCCGGCAAGGTCGGCACGGGCTTCTCGCAGGCGACGCTCCGCGAGCTGCGGCGCCGGCTGGACGGCCTGGAGACCCCGGACCCGCCGTTCCGCGACGACGACGTCCGGCGCGCCGCTCGAGGCCCCGGCGGGGCCGCGGCCCATTGGGTGCGCCCGGAGCTGGTCGCCGAGGTCGCGTTCACGGAGTGGACCACCGACGGCAGGCTGCGCCACCCACGGTTCGTCGGGCTGCGGGACGACAAGCCCGCCCGCGACGTGGTCCGGGAGGCACCGCCGTCAGGGCGGTGACGTCACCTCCCGGCGACGGCGCAGGGGCGGTGCACGGTGTCGAACAGCAATTCGATGACCCGGGTCGGCACCGCGAGGTCGTTGGACTCCGCGTACAGCAGCAGGCTCAGCAGCCGCCGGGGACCGGCCGAGCGGGCCCGCTCCAGGACGTAGTCCCAGTCGAGCTCGCAGCTCGCGATCAGGGACAGGGCGTCGTACCAGTGGCGTGTGGCCTCCTCGCTGGACGCGAGCGCCTTGATGACGACCAGGTCCTCGGGGCACATGATGGTCGTCTCGGTGCCCCGGTAGGTCCGCCGCCGCCCCCGCCGCAGCATCTCGTCGTCGAGGAGGACACCGCCGGCCGAGCGGTAGATCACGTCGACCAGCACGCCGTGGCGGAAGGCCTTGTGCAGCCACGTGAGCTCGGTCTTGGTCGTCTCGAACCCGGCGGCGTCGAGCACGTCGAGGACCCGGTCGGCGTCGTCCACGCGCACGAAGATGTCGATGTCGTCGGTGGCGCGGCACCGGCCGAACGTGACCGTGCCGGCACCGCCCATCAGCAGGTAGGGGATCCCCTTCCCCTCGACAGCGCACACGACGTCGGCCAGGGTACGTTCGATGTCCTCGTCGGAGGGCTCCATGCCCCGGGGGTAGTGCGACACCTACCGCCCCCGGTCATCGGCGTGATGGTCGCGCAGCTGCCCCCAGCTCAGTTGCTTCGTCACGGGTCGGGGCTTCCCGCCGGCGACCGCTCTCAATCAGGAGCCGGAGGGACCTCTGTGGGGGACCTCCCGCTCCATTCGAAGAACCTGACGAGGTTGGAGAACGGATCGATCAACTCCATCGAGAGCATGTTCTCCACTGGGACCGGCTCGATGCCCGGGTTCGGGCCACCGTAACCATGGGCCCGGCTGCGCCCCCGGCCATTAGTTGCGCGCCGGCCCGTGCGTCGACCTGCGCGTCAGGAGCCGTTCGTCGACCAGTGCCACGCCTCACTGGGCAGGTTGTACAGCCCGTAGTCGGCGGCGTGGTCCTCCAGCCATCGGTAGCACGGGTTCGAGTGGGAGCGGATGAGCATCCCGTCGCAGCTGAAGTCGATCGCCTCGCCACGCTCGTGCATGGACGTGCCCGGGCGTGCCGTCGGTGGTGAGCAGCGACTCGCCGGCATCTGGTAGATGGCGTAGTCGCTGGTTCCGCAATGGGCTCGCCGGAGTTCGATCTGGCGGCCGTGATCCCGGTAACCGTGGCCGGTGAGGCTGATGCCGTCTGCCTCGGCCGCCGCCAGGAGTCGATCGATCTGGTCGGCGATCGCGGCGCTGACCGTGATGTCCCGCACCGTTCGCAGCTCGAGGTCGGACGGCATGCCCGGCGGCTGACCGTCTGTCCCGCCGGCCTCGCTGCCGGTCGACGGGGGGCTGGGCGTCAGGTCGGGGTTCTCGTGGAGACCGACGATGTCGCCTCGGTCGCTGATGCCGAGCGCGACGGTCTTGGGTGCCCCGGGAAAGCTGATCGGGGTGAAGGGGCCATCGGGACCCTCGGACAGCAGGAAGCCTCGGGCACCGGTCTGGTTGAGGTCATCGGCGGTGTAGCCCACGATCCGGCCATCGTCGTTGATCCCGAACGGGATGGTGGTCGGGGCGCCGGGCGCGGTGATGGTGCGGTAGCGACCCGTGCTCAGCAGGAACCCCTTCGGCGCCCCGGCGGCGTCGAGGTACACGCCGACCACGTCGCCCCGGTCGTTGATGTCGACCGGTGTGGGCGCCTTGGCCCCGGGGACATCGAGGGTGCTGAAGCCGCCGTCGCGCCAGACGAAGCCGTGGGTGGTGCCGCCGGAGTCCACGAAGTAGCCGACGACATCACCGCGGTCGTTGATGGCGGTGGGCAGCGTGTGCACGGCCCCAGGCGCGTCGATCGTCGTGGTCTTGCCGCGGTCACGGACGTAGCCGCGCACCCGGGTGCTGTCGTCGACGAAGGGGGTGTCCTCGCTGTAGCGGCCCACGATCTGGCGGCGATCGTTGATCTTCACGGCCTCGGTTCCCTTGGCGCCCGGCACGTCGAAGGTGGAGATCTTGCCGCGCCCGTCCCTGACGAACCCTGACTCGCGGTCGGGTCGGATGTACTCACCCGTCACGTAGCCCTCATCATTGATGCCGCTCGGGAAGAGCTCGACGCGGGGGCTCGGGGCCTCGAAATCCCGATAGCGGCCGTCGCTCAGCACGAACCCCGGCGTCGCGCTCCGGGGTCGGGCGGCGGCCGACGCGTCCGCCGGCGTGGGGGTCGCCACGAAGGTGGCGACGGCGGTCGCAACCGCGAGGGCTGCGAGGCTTCCCACGGCGCGACGGGCCCTGCTCCAACTGCCGAACCGGGACACGACGGGACTCCCTTCCGGTCGAGTGGGTGTCTCGACTCGCGCGTGTTCGGAGCCGCGCGCCGTTGTGGATCGAAGCAAGCCACGTCCCGGCCCGATGGGCCGCCCCGACTACGCCTATGCCGCACGCGCGCCAGGACGCCCGGTGCCCGACCGGTCGTTGCGGTCAGGCATCCGGGCGCCCGGGTGCGGTGGTGGCTGGAACTACTGCTGGTGCACGACGCGGCGGTCGTAGCGGCGACGCCGAAGGCCGCGGGGGGTGCGGTCCACCGTCACCATCGGCCGCGGCAGCATCAACAGGATCGCGAGGGCGGCAGCACCGGCTGCGAGCGCAATGGCCCACCAGCGCTCGATCGCCAGCTCGGTCTCGAACCTGGCGGGATCCATCGCCGCCACTGCGGCGGCGACGGCACCCGCGAGGCAGACGAACGCCGTGAGCATGCGGATGCCGAGAAGGCCGAGGATCACCAGCAGCGCCCCGACGCCGACCTCGATCGCGGCGAGGAGCGGGGTGTGGTTGATCCGGGCGACGGTCTCGACCGGGGTGTACCACGTCTCGTTGACCTCGGTGCGGATCAGCGCCACGATGCCGAGCGCCGCCAAGGCGACACCGGCGAGGACCACGAGCACGTTGGCCGGGCTCCACTTGTACTGGACCACCGCTTGGCGGGGGTAGTCCCGGCGCTCGTCCATCGTGTCGTCGCGGACGTCGTCGCGGATGTCGTCGTCACGCGTCGGGGTGGCGCGGATGTCCTCGTCACGAACGTCGCTGGCATGCACGTCGTCAGGGACCTCATCGTCATCCCGTAGGTCACGTCTCCGAGTAAGCAGACGCATGGCGATTCCTCCTTAACTCACGCAGCTTCTACCCGCTGCTGACCGGCGCAAACGGGGTGCGTGGGCTCAGGGGGTGTCGAGGAAGGCGGCGGTGGCGGCCGCGAAGCGCGCAGGGTCCTCGATCATCGGGTAGTGGCCGACGCCGTCCAGCACGGTGACGTCGGCGTCGGACCGGCGCCCGCGTAACCGGTCGACCATGGCGACGACCGCGATGGGATCTTGATCCCCCCACACCACCGCGAGCGGTGACGGATGGCGCTCGATCGCCCCGGTGAATCGGGCCTCCTCGGCGCGCCGGTCCTCGATGTAGCGGATGGTGCGCGGTAGCAGGAGTTGCCCACCGCCCCGGGCGATCAGGGCCCATTGGGCCTCGAGCTCGCCCGGGTCGGGCGGGCTGTCGGGGGAGAAGGTAGCCGCCAATGCGGCCCGCATCGCCTCGCCGTCGTCCCGCGGCGCCCCGGCCGGCCGCGGTTCGAGCCGGGCGTCCGGGAGCTCCAGCAGGAAGAGCTGGCCCGGGGTCAAGTGGGCCAGCTCGAGATAGATCGAACCGTTGGCGAGGACCCGTCTGGTGATCTCGAGGTCGAGGCCACCGTCGAGGTCCCGGGCCAGCAGCTCCCCGCCGATGCTGTCGCCCATGTCGTGCGTGACGAGAGCGATGCGGTCGAGCCCGAGGGCGGCGCACACCGCCTCGGCGACGTCGGCTTGACGGCGGAGGCTGTAGCGCTGGTCGGGCTTGGCCGAGAGCCCGAACCCGGGGAAGTCGAACAGCACCACCCGCCGGCGCCGGCTGAGCGCCGGAAGCACGTGCCGCCAGTCGAAGGAGCAGGTCGGGAAGCCATGGAGTACCAGCACCGGCTCGAGCCGGGCTTCCTCGGTCGGCGGCTGGTCGAGCACCCACACGTCGCCGCCGGGCAGGGACAGGACCCGGCCGCGCGCCGCCCAGTCGGCGACCGCAGCCGGCTCGCCCGCCGCCTTCACGGAGCCTCCAGCAGCGCGTGCAGTGTCCGGCGGACGACCGCAGCGGTGGCCTCGGTGCCCAGCCCGGCATGCGTCCGCAGGTAGTCGACGTTCTCGAGGCTGGCGGTCGCCTCCAGGGCCGCCGCCAGCTCGGCGCGGGCCTGTCCCCGCCGGATGCGGAGCTCCGGGGCGAACAGCTCTACCACTTGGTCCCCGAGCAGCCGGCGTCGAGCCCGCAGGGTGGAGGCCACGACCGGCGACGAGGTGGAGAGCACGGCGGCGGCCCGAGCCACGCCGATGATGGCCCCGTGCAGCCGCAGCCGCTGGTCGACGAGGGCCGCGACCCTCGTGTCGCGATCGCCCTCGCGGGGGCGCGTCGAACAGCTGGTGGACTCGCTCCCATTGGCGATCGATCGCAGCTTCGGCCAGTCCTTCGAGGTCGGCGAAGTGGCGAAATACCGAGCGCGGGGACACGCCGGCCCGCGCCGCGATGTCGGCGACGCCCGGCCGCACGACGCCATCGTCGTAGAGCGACAGCAGGGCGTCGACCACGGCGGCCCGGCTGCGCTCGGCACGCCGGTGCCGCCCGTCGATGTCCCTGACGTCGGTGCCGGTCTCGGCGTCCGCCTCGGTGTCGCCGTTGCCATCGCTCACGCTCATCCGGACGAAGGCTATCTATTGACATTTAAAGTGTCAATAGATTAATGTCACCATAACTGCCAATATCGGGTTGGAGGAGCCGGCATGGGCCGCAACATCCTGTTCGTCACCACCGACCAGCAGCGCTACGACGCGCTGGGCTGCAACGGCGGCACCATCGCCCGCACCCCCGTCGTCGACGAGCTCGCCCGCACCGGGATCGTCTACCGGCGGGCATACAACCAGAACACCGTGTGCATGCCCGCGCGCTGCACCATGCTCACCGGCCAGTACCCCCGCACCCATGGCGTGGTGGCCAACGGCATCGCCCTGCCCGCCGACGCCCCCAGCGTCGCCGGGTACCTGGCCGAGAAGGCCGGATACCGCACCGCCCTCATCGGCAAGGCGCACTTCGAGCCAGGGTTCGATCCCGACTTCCGCTGGGAGGAGAACGCCCGCGCCGCCCGAGGCGACACCGGAGCGTGGCGTGGGTTCGAGCATTCCATCAACGCGGTCCATGTCGCCGCCTTCCGGGGCCGGGCACTGTCGCACTACGGACGATGGCTGGCCGAGCACCATCCCGAGCACCTCGAGTCGTTCGCCTCGCTGCTCGGCGCCGAGCCCGGCGGCGACACGGCCGCCCCCGAGACCAAGCACAACCCGATTCCCCGCGGCTGGTACCACACCGATTGGGCCGCCGATCGCTGCATCGACTGGCTCGACACGGTGCAGGACGGCGACGACTGGTTCTGCTGGCTCAGCTTCCCCGATCCCCACCACCCCTGGGACCCACCCCAGTCCGAGATGCACCGGGTCGACTGGCGCGAGCTCGACCTGCCGCCCGGTCATCCGGGCGACCCCGACCAGGTGCGCAAGGTGCTCGCGGACAGGCCCGCGCACTGGCTCCGCTGGTACGAGGGCACGTTCGCCAACGCCGAGGGCGGACCGATGCTGTTCTCCCCCGGGTCGCTCACGCACGACCAGGTGCGGGAGATCAACGCCCGGGTCCACGTCATGAACGAGCTGATCGACGAGGCCGTCGGCCGCGTGCTCGGAGCCATCGACGCCCGGGGCTGGACCACCGACACCGATGTGATCTTCACCACCGACCATGGCGAGCTCCAGGGCGACCTGGGGCTGCTCTACAAGGGTCCGTTCCATGTCGACGCCCTCATGCGGCTGCCGCTCGTGTGGCGGCCGGCCCCGTCGGCGACCGTGCCGCCCGCCGACCTCTCGGACCCCGTCGGACAGGTCGACCTGGCCCCCACCTTCTGCGCCATCGCCGGCATCGAACCGGCGCCGTGGATGCAGGGCCAACGGTTGCCGACGGCCGCCGGCGCCGGCACCAACGAGCGGGTGTTGTGCGCGTGGGACAGCCAGTTCCCTGGCTACGGCATGCACATGCGCTCGATCTACCGCGACGGCTGGCTGTGCACGGTGTACGAGGAGAGCACCGACGGCCGGCCCAACGGCCTGGAGCGCACCTGGGGCGAGGGGGTGCTGACGTCATGCGGCGTCCACTACGACGGCGGCGAGGGCGAGCTCTACCGGGTGGACGAGGATCCGTACCAGTGGCACAACCGCTGGGACGACGCCGCGTGCCGGCCCCTCCGGAGCGACCTGGTGGCCGACCTGTACGACTCGCTGCCGGCGGAGCGCCGGGAGCTCCTGGTCGACGCCCCGGCCTGACGAGACATCGGAGGAACGCCCATGGACACCCTGCGCACGCGCGACGACCGCTTCACCGACCTGCCCGGCTATCCATTCGCACCCCACTACGCCGACATCCCCGACGGCGACGGCGGCACCCTGCGGGTCCACCACGTCGACGAGGGCGATGCCGACGGGCCGGTCGTCCTACTCCTCCACGGCGAACCCTCTTGGTCCTACCTCTACCGGCACATGATCCCGGTGCTCGTCGGGGCCGGGCTCCGGGCCGTGGCGCCCGACCTCGTCGGCTTCGGACGGTCCGACAAGCCAGCCAAGCGCGACGACTACACCTACGCCCGGCACGTGCGGTGGCTTGCGGCCCACGTCGAGGCGCTCGACCTGCGCGACGTCACCCTCGTCGGGCAGGACTGGGGCGGGCTGATCGGGCTGCGCCTCGTCGCCGCCGAGCCCGACCGGTTCGCCCGGGTGGTGGCCGCCAACACCTTCCTGCCCACCGGCGATCGCAACCTCGGCGACGCGTTCTTCGCCTGGCGGCGATTCAGCCAGGAGGTGCCTGAGCTCCCGGTCGGCCGGATCGTCAACGGGGGCTGCACCACCGACCTCGACGCCGCGGTGGTCGCCGCCTACGACGCGCCGTTCCCCGACGAGTCCTACAAGGAGGGGGCGCGCCAGTTCCCGACCCTGGTGCCGGCCACGCCCGACGACCCCGAGTCGCAGCCCAACCGTGACGCCTGGGAATCGCTCCGTCGCTTCGACAAACCGTTCCTGTGCGCATTCAGCGACTCCGACCCGATCACCAAGGGTGCCGACCGGCCGCTGCGGGAGCTCATCCCCGGCACGGCCGGGCAGCCGCACACCACGATCGAGGGCGCCGGCCACTTCCTCCAGGAGGACCGCGGTCCGGAGCTGGCCCGGGTGATCGTGGACTTCGTCCGCTCGACGGGTTGACGGCTAGCGCGGATCCGTGGCGGCCCGGATCCGCTCGACCACCTGTGCGAGCTGGGCGTGGTGTGAGCCACGCCAGTAGATCTGCCCACAGCTGCGGCAGCGGCGGAAGGCGTCGAAGTGCCGACGGGTGAGCGGCTCCAGCCGATCCACGACCTCGGCCTTGTCCACCGGCGCCAGCTGGCCGCCACAACGCAGGCAGCGGGTGAACGGCGCCAACCGGCCGGCGAGGTCGAGCCGGAGCACCACCTCGGCGGCCTGTTCGACCGGGCGCTCGGCGTGCACGAACAGGCCGTGCGTCACGCGTCGGCGCTTGAGCAGGCCGCGGTCACGCGTCAGCACGACCCGATGCTCGGCTTCCCCGATCGCGGCCAGCGTGTCGTCGTCGAGGTCGTTCGACCAGCGGGCGTCGAAGCCGAGCAGGCGCAGGAGCCGCGCAAGCCGGCCCAGGTGTACGTCGACGACGAAGCGGACATCGCGCAGCGGCTGGGGACGCAGACGGTTGACGGGCCCGATGTCCAGCGTCTCGAACACTGGGTAGACGGCGATGCGGTCGCCGGCCACGGGGCGATGCGAGAAGCCGACCGGCTCGCCGTTCACCAGGACGAGGTCGACCTCGGTGTGGGGCACGCCGGCGGCCTCGATGACGTCCTTGACGGTCTGATGTGGCCGGAACGGACGCCGCATGACCTCGCCCCGCCACTCCGGGGCCACGAAGTCGTTCAGCTCCGCATAGATCCGAACGTCGACGTGGCCGCTGCCCGGCGCCGGGTCCGACCACACGCCGCCATCTTCGATCATCGGCAGCCCCGCGGACGCCAGACTGGCAGGGTGCCACCCGACGGCGCGATCGAGGATGCCAAGCAAGCCTGGCGCAGCCGCGTGTGGGTGGCGATGAGCGAGGCAGCGCGTTGCCCGGTTCCCCGGCGCCCGGGGCCGCATCCCCAACTTCACGGGCGCCGAGCGGGCCGCCGACCGCCTGGCCGGGCTGAAGGTCTGGGGACGCACCACGGCGCTCAAGTCGAACCCCGACCTCCCCCAGCTACCGGTGAGGGCGGCGGCGCTCGCCGCCGGGAAGCTCGTGGTCATGGCCGTGCCCCGGCTCCGTACGGCCGAGCCGTTCCTGCTGCTGGACCCCGCCGTCCTCGACGTCGCGCCTCGACGGGCGGCGTCGATCGCCGGGGCCGATCGCTACGGCCAGCCGCTCGGGGTGGACCTGGTGCCGTGCCTGGACCTCGTCGTCTGCGGATCGGTGTGCGTCAACCCGGAGGGGGTGCGCATCGGCAAGGGTGGCGGCTACAGCGACCTGGAGATGGCGCTGGGCATCGAGGACGGGTGGATCGACGACGACACCGCGATCGCAACCACGGTCCACCCGATCCAGGTGGTCGACTCGGAGCTCCCGGAGACCGACCATGACTTCCGCGTCGACCTGATCGTCACGCCCGACGAGGTGATCCACACCCCCCACGCGCGGCGCCCGCCCGGGATCCTGTGGGACCACCTGGACCCCCAGAAGATCCAGGCCGTTCCTGCGCTGGCAGCGCGCCGGGCCGGTTGATCAGCGGACCAGCCGGAAGAACGACCGAACCTCGTCGACGAAGAGCTCGGGCTGCTCGAAGGCGGCGAAGTGCCCGCCGCGGTCGAGCTCGTTCCAGTAGCGAATGTCGGTGAACCGTCGCTCGGCCCAGCGGCGCGAGATCCGCGGGATCTCTTTCGGGAAGATCGAGCAGCCGGCAGGCACGTCGACGGTGTCGTCGGTCGAGCGGCTGAATCGCTCCGACACCTGCTTGAAGCTCTCCCAGTACAGGCGGGCAGATGAGGCGCCGGTGCCGGGCAGCCAATAGAGCATCACGTTGTCGAGGAGCTCGTCGCGCCCGAGGACGTTTTCGGGATGGCCCCGCGAGTCGGTCCAGGCCTGGAACTTCTCCACGATCCAGGCGCACAGCGCCACCGGCGAGTCCACCAGCCCGTAGCCCACCGTCTGGGGCCGGGTCGCCTGCTCGATGGCGTATCCCGACTCGGATGCCTGGGCCCGCCCGAGGTCGGCGAGCGCCGCCCGTTCCGCCGCGGTGAGATCGTCGAACGTCGCTGCGTCGGGGGCCGCCAGCGGCGGGACGAGGTGGATGCCGACCACGTGGGCGGGATCCTGCTGTCCGATGCTGGTGGTGATGCTGGTTCCCCAGTCGTGGCCCTGGGCGCCGTAGCGCTCGTAGCCGAGGTGAGCCATCAGCTGCGCCCAGGCTGCGGCGATGCGTTCCACGGTCCAGCCCGGCGTCGCCGGACGGTCGCTGAAGGCGTAGCCGGGGAGCGAGGGGCACACGACGTGGAAGGCATCGCTGGCGTCGCCGCCGTGGGCGTCCGGGTCGGCGAGCGGCCCGATCACCTTCAGGAACTCGACGACCGAACCCGGCCAGCCGTGGGTCAGGACGAGCGGGAGCGCGTCGGGATGGCGCGAACGGACGTGGACGAAGTGGATCCCGAGTCCGGCGATCTCGGTCCGGAACTGCGGCAGGGTGTTCAGCCGCGCCTCGGTGGCCCGCCAGTCGTACCCGTCGGCCCAATGGGCGCACAGCTCGCGCATGTACGCGAGGGGCACTCCCTGCGACCAGTCGTCGACGGTCTCGCGGTCCGGCCAGCGGGTGCGCGCCAATCGCTCGCGCAGGTCCCGCAGGTCCTCGTCCGGAATCTCGATGCGGAACGGCGTCACCTCGTCCGGCCCCGACCCGCGATCGATGGGCGGCGTTGCCGGTTGATCAGTCGCCTTCCTCGGACCCGGCGTCGGCGGCTTCGACCGCACCGTGGCCGGCGACGAACTTGATGAGGTCGTGCGAGTGGGTGATCGGGATCCGGCCGCCCTCGAGCTCGATCTTCGAGCCCGTCTCGCGGTCGATCAGCTCGAGCACGCGCACGTTCACGCGGCCGTGCACCTTCACGTCCAGCCGCTCACGCGGGACCTGGAACAGGAGGTCGTGCGGCTCGTGGCGGCGTCCGCCCCTCGCCATCGCGAACCCGTAGATCGTCGAGTCGGACGCGCCGACGAGCATGTGCATCGGCAGCCCGCTCGATTCCCTGTTGGCGGCCATGCCGCCCAGGGACCCGGCGGCCAAACCGATCGCATCGCCAACTTCTCCGAACGCGCCGCCGACCTCACCGCCGATCAGGCCGCCGGCGAACATCGAGCCGACCATGCCGCGGGGCTCGAACTGCCCGACCTCGCGGATGGTGTCGTCGATCCCATGGTGATCGAGCGCCGCCTGGACAGCCTTGATCATGTCCCGTTCGGCCATGCGCGCACGGTAACGGTGGCGCGATCCGACGACAAGGGTGCGCACGGCGGGCCGGCGCGCGACGCGGCGCGCCGTCAGGACGGGCCCTGGGAGTCGAACGTGCTCGTGCCCTTCGCGTCGTAGAGCGCCCGGTCCGCCTCCTGCATGACCTCCGGTGGCCGCCCCGTGGCCAGGCCGGCGCTGGCCCCCACCGACACCGTCAGGCTGCCGAGCTGGATCGGGCTGCCGATCGAGTCGACCACCCGGCTCATGGATCGAACCATTCCCTCGGCGGGCGTGCCGGCCGCGAACACGACAGCGAACTCGTCGCCGCCGAGCCGTACCACGAGGTCGTCCTGGCGCACCGCCCCGACGATTCGTTGGGCGACCACCTGGAGCACGGCGTCGCCCGCCTCGTGGCCGTGGGTGTCGTTGACCGACTTGAAGCCGTCGAGATCGATGATCGCCACCGTGAGCGGATCGGCCGACGCATCGAAGCGCACTTGCAGCGCCGAGCGGTTGGCCACCCGCGTGAGCGGGTCGGTGAGTGCCTCGTGGCGCAGGGCGTCGATGCGGCGTTGCTCGCCGATCACCAAGCCCGCCAAGCGCTCGGCCTGGCGGACACCCGTCTCGTTGGTGATGTTGGGCTCGGCCGCGATGCGCACCCACACGACCAGGCAGCCGAACACCTCGTCGGCGGCCACGTCGCAGAGCGGAAGCACCCACGTGGACCGGAACCCGGCCTCACGCGCCCGGACGGCCAGATCGGCGGGGAACCCGGCATGGTCCATGGCCGTGCGGGGCCGGCCGTCCACCAACGTGTCGCGCCACCAGCGGTCGTCGACGCTCAGCCGCTCGGCCGCCGTGCCCGCCGGCGCACCCACCACGGGACGGCCGTCGCGGATGCCGACGACTGCCGCCGACCCCAGGTACTCGGGCACGAGGCCGGCGCACGCGGCGAGCACCTCCCGCAGAGGCGCATCGGCCACCAGCAGGTCCACGACGCGGCTGACGCCCTCGACCTCGCCGCCGACCGGGCGCACGATCGCGACGAGACCGTTCACCACCGGGTCGTCGAGCAGGTTGATCACCAACGACTCCAGCGCCAGCCAGCCGCCGTCGGGGCGCTCGACCCGGAACCGGAGCGGCTCGACCACCCGGAGGCTGGGCGCGTCTCCTGGCGCTGCGGCCTTCGCCTGGGCGAGGCCCTGCAGCAGGCGGTGGACGTCGTCGGGGTGGACACGGGTGAGCGCCTTCTCCTTCATCGCGGTGTCCGGATCGTCACCGACGACCCAGGCGACCGAGCGACTCACCCAGAGGTTCCGCAGGTCGTCGCTGATCAGCGCCACCACGGTCGATGGCGAGATGTCCAACGCCCGTACCAGCCGCGTCGCGATGTCGGCGGGCACGCCGCCCGGTCCGCCCGGATCAGGCCCCATCGTCATGAGGCCTGCACGATACGTCGTGAAGACGCGCCCGGGCGCCAGACGCCCGGACCGCGCCATCGCGGCACGTGTCGGCGCTCCGGCGGCCCAGTCCTTGCGCCCCGTCGGCCCGGCCGCGGTCAGCCGACCAGCGCCGCCCGCACGACCTTGCCCATCGCGTTGCGGGGGAGCTCGTCGACGAATCGCACCTCGCGGGGGCGCTTGTAGGGTGCGAGCCGCTCCGCAGCCCACGCCAACAGCTCCTCGCCGGTGGCGCCGTCAGCGGTTTCGGCGGTGACGACGCAGGCGACGACCCGCTCACCCCACTCCGGGTCGGGAACCCCCACGACGGCGACGTCGACGACCCCCGGGTGGTCCCGCAACACCTCCTCCACATCGCGGGGGTAGACGTTGAAGCCGCCCGTGATGATCAGCTCCTTCGAGCGACCGACGATGCGCAGGTATCCGTCGGCGTCCGCCCGCCCCAGGTCGCCGGTGCGCAACCACGAGTCTGCGGCGAAGGCATCGGCATCGACGCCACCGAGGTACCCGGCGAAAACGTTCGGACCTCGCACCAGGATCTCGCCCGCGGGCTCCCCGGACCCCTCGCGCTCCTCGAGGCGCACCTCGACGCCCGGGAGCGCCAATCCCACCGAACCTGCCCGGCGGTCGCCGTCGTAGGGGTTCGAGACCAGCATGCCGGTCTCGGTCATGCCGTAGCGCTCGATCACGGGTGCGCCGATCCCCGTCTCGAGGGCGGCGAAGGTCGAGGGATCCAGCGGCGCCGACCCGGAGACGCACAGCCGCAGCGCCGCCAGCTCGCGCACCCGGGGGCTGGCCGCAAGGCGGACCCACATCGTCGGCACACCGAACATCAGGCTCGACCGGGTGGCCGCGACGGCGTCGAGCACGGCGTCGACCTCGAAGCGGGGCAGGATGACCGCCGACGCCCCGGCGAGCAGGGTCCCGTGCAGCCCGACGCCGAGGCCGTGGACGTGGAACAGCGGCAGGGCCAGCAGCAGGCGGTCCGCCGGAGCCCAGCGCCATGCGACCTCGATCGCCGCCGAGGTGGCCAGGAGGTTGCCGTGGCTCAGAGGAACGCCCTTCGGGGTGCCGGTCGTGCCGGACGTGAACACCAGCAACGCCGTGTCGCCGGGACCCGCAACGTCGAGGTCCGGCGCCGGCCCGTCGCGCAGATCGACCCCAACCCCGGTGGAGGGCACCCCGCGGAGCCGTCCGGGATCGTCCAGGATCGCCAGGGCCGGGTTGGCGGCTGCCGCCACCGCGCCGATCTCGGTGGCCCCGAAGGCGGTGTTGACCGGGACCACGACCAATCCGAGGCGCAGGGCCGCCACGTGGGCGACGGCCAGGTCGACGGACGCCGCGGCGCTGACCAGCAGCCGGTCGCCGGGTCGCAGCCCGGCCACCGCGTACCGGCCGGCGACGGTTGCGGTCCGCTCCTCGAGCTGGGCAGCGCTCAGCCAGCGCCCGTCGGGACCGGCGAGGGTCGGGGCGCTCGGCGCGCCCGCCCAGCGGGCCGCCCAGGCGCGGGGCAGCGTGCCGGCGGCGACCAGGTCGGATGCGACGCCCGAGAAGCCGTGCTGCCGCCAGGCGTCGGCGGGGGCCATCACCTCGCCGGCGGTCACGGCGCGGCTCCCGTACCCGTCCTGGTCGCGGTCGTTCTGGTTGTGTCGGCGTCGTCCACCTCGGCGTGGGTGGCGCCGCCCGCGAGGACGGGATAGCCGGGGCCCCTATCGAACATCGCCGACCTGCCGCGCTCGGCGGCGAGGCGGGCCCGGAGCTCGCCGGTGGCCGCATCGTCGACCGCGGGATCACCGTCGTCGCCCCGGAAGACCACGCCGTAGTCGTCGCGCGCCGCCGACCGGCTGACCTTGCCCTGGACCACGTCGACCACCACCCGGCCGGGATCGCGCTCGAGTGGGTCGCCCCAGCCGCCGCCGCCGGTCGTCTCGATGCGGATCAGCTCGCCGGCGGCGACCGGCTCCCAGTCGCACAGGCCGGGCATCACCCGCTCCGCGGGGCCGCCCGGGTCGATGGTGACTCGGAACGGCGTGCCGGCCCGGCCGCCACGCACGCCCCAGCACGACAGGATGGAGCGATCGGCGACTGACATGAAGCTGGCGTCGTGGAGCACCCGGATCTCCTTGCGGTAGCCGAGCCCACCGCGGAAGGTCCCGGCGCCGCCCGAGTCGGTGGCCAGCGCCAGGGCCTCGACCCGCACCGGGAACCGGGTCTCGACGAACTCGACAGGCAGGTTCCGGGACTCGGGCACCACGTGGATCGTGTCGCTGCCGTCGGCGTAGTAGCGGCCGCCGGAGCCGCCACCGAGGATCTCGCGGTTCAGGTACCAGCGCCCCTCGGCGTCGTGGCCCGAGATGCCCGTGTAGCGGATCGTCTCCTGGTCGGCGGGCATGTAGCCGTCGACCGCCTTGGCGATCACGCCGGCGAGGACGCCCAGCAGCCGCAGGATCACGAAGGTCCGCGCGTTGGTCGGCGCCGGGAACTCCGGAGTCACCAGGGTGCCGGGCGGCGGGAAGCGGATGTCGATCAGCTCGACCACACCCTCGTTGACGTCGAGCTGGGCCATGCGCTCCGGCGTGTCGGCCAGGTTCCGCAGGATCGGGGCCAGCCACTTCTTCAGGAAGTTCCCGTCGGCGTAATTGCCAGCGTGGTTGATCGGGCCCTTGGCCTGGGGGCTCGTGCCGGTGAGGTCCAGCAGCAGCTTGCCGGCCGTCTTGGTGAGCGTGATGCGCTGGCAGTGCAGCCGGGGCTCGTCGACGCCGTCGTGCTCGGCGTAGTCCTCCCACGTCCAGGTCCCATCGGGGATCTTGGCCAGCAGCTCCCGGCGGAACGTCTCGGCGCAGGACGCCACGATGGCGTCGAAGCAGGCGTCGACCGCCGCGCGGCCGTAGCGCGAGAACAGATCGGCCAGGCGGGCGGCCCCCATGAGGCATGCCGAGCACTCGGCGTCCAGGTCGCCGGCGATCGAGTCGGGCATGCGCGAGTTGCGGGTGAGGATGCGGATGACGCCGTCGTTGGGCACGCCGGCGTCGTAGAGCTTCACCGGCGGGACCATGAGCCCCTCCTCGAACACCGAGGTGGCGTGCGACGGCATCGACCCGGGGACCGAACCCCCGATGTCGTCGTGGTGGCCGAACGCCTGGACGAAAGCCACGACCTCGCCGTCGTGGAAGACCGGCACGGTGACGCACAGGTCGGGCAGGTGGCCGATGCCGCCCTCGGACAGGTAGACGTCGTTGTGGAAGTAGACGTCGCCCAGCCGCATGGCGTCGAGCGGGAAGTCGCGGACCACCGGGTGCACGAGCGCCGAGTACGACCGTCCCGTCAGCTTGCGGAGCCGCCGGTCGTGGATCCCGGCGCGGAAGTCGTGCTGGTCGCGGATCATCGGGGAGCGCGACGTGCGCCCGATCTGGTCCTCCACCTCGGCCTCGATCGACGCCAACGTCCCCTCGACGATCTCGAGCAGCACGGGGTCGACGTCGGTCACGCCGGCGAGACCCGTTCCGGTCGTAGCTGCGCGGTCATACGCCCGCATGGCTACGACCAGTTCGCACCGGCGGTCAACCAAATCGGGGCGATCGGCGTCTGTTGGGTGTCCTAGCGGCGGAAGAAGTGAGGAACACGAGATGGCGACGGAACGCACGACCCGCAACCAACGGCACTTGTTGGTCGGGCTCCTCGTGATGACGATGAGCCTGGCGGCGATCTTCGGGATCGTCGCCCTGCGCGCTGGTGGGGAAGGCCAGACGACGAAGGCCGCAGCGGCGCGGCCGGCGACGACCGTGCCGAGCGAGACCGTTCGATCGGCCCCCAGCCGGGCGACGACGACGGAAGCCCCGAGCACGGTGGCGACGGCCACGACCGAAGCCCCGATCGCCGTGGACACGTCGACCGTGGCGGCAAGCGGCGACGACCCGGAGCCCGCCGTCGGTTCGACCGAGGCGTGCCGGGCGGACCCTGCGTGCCCCTCGTCGGAGCACCGGACGGGCGACCTGTGCGGCGCAACGCTGATCGTCGACCAGGCGGGCTATCTGGAAGGACGCCATGACGCCGAGCAGGGCCTGCCGTACCAGATCGACGGCGCCCCGGCCCCGAGCCCGGCGGACGACGATGACGACGACGCCACCGTCGGTCCCCAGACCGCCTATCGGGCCGGCTACGTGCAGGGCTGGTGCGACGGTGGCGGCGGGCAGCCAGCCTCGCACTGACCCCGGCCGCTCAGCCTCGCCGGACGACCAGGGCACCGAGGCGGTCGACCACGACCCGAGCCCCGGGCGGCACCGGCAGGGTCGAGCCGTACTCCTCGACGATCGCCGGCCCCCGCACCTCGTCGCCGGCGCCGAGATCGCCCCGCCACACGACCGGCGTGTCGTGCCAGGACCCGTCGAAGAACACGCGCCTCGCGCCGGTCGTCGCCACCTTGCCGGTGCCTGCGGACACGGGTGCGATGGCCGGGGCCTCCAGCGGCCCGACGCCGGCGAGGCGGACGTTGACCCACTCGACTCCGTGGTGGGGCCGGTCCCGATAGCAGTAGCCGTAGAGGCGTTCGTGCTCGTCATGGAAGCGGCGGAGCACGTCCGCAGCCCAGCCGCCATCGATGGGACCACCGGGCACGTCGACGCGGACCTCGAAGGCCTGGCCGTCGTAGCGCAGATCGGCCGAGCGCAGGAACCGCTGGTCAGCGACGTCGAACCCCTCCGAGGCCAGGGCGGACGCGGCCTCGCCCTCGAGCTCCCGGTACTCGTCGGCAAGCGCCACGAGGTCGAGCTCGGCGTGCTTGGCGACGAACGTCCGGACGTCGTCGATGCGGACGTCGACCGTCAGGAGGCCGAAGGCACAGAGGTTGCCGGGGTCGGGCGGGACGACCGCGGCGGCGAGTCCCAGCACGTCGAGCAGCCGAGCGGCCTGCAGCGGACCGGAGCCCCCGAAGGCGCACAGCGCGAGATCACGAACGTCGATCCCGCGGCGGACGGTGACCTGGCGAATGGCGTTGGCCTGGTTCCACGCCCAGATCTCGAGGATCCCCTCGGCGCACGCCTCGGGTGAGAGCGCGAGCTCGCCCGCCAGCGCGGCGATGCCCGACTGCGCGGCGCCACGGTCCAGCGGGATCTCGCCGGCGAGGAGGTGGCCCGGGATGCGCCCCAGCACGAGCGCGGCGTCGGTCAGCGTGGGCTCGGTGCCGCCCCGGCCGTAGCACATGGGCCCCGGATCGGCGCCCGCCGAGCGCGGGCCCACCTTGAGGGTCCCCTCGGGCGACACCCAGGCGATCGATCCGCCGCCGGCGCCGACGGTGACGATGTCGATCATCGGCACCTTGGCCGGGAACCGTCCGACGGTTGCCTCGGTGGTGAGCGAGGGGGCGCCCGAGCGGATGACGGCCACGTCGGTCGAGGTTCCGCCACCGTCGAGGGTCACAACGTCGTCGAAGCCCGCGGCGTGCGTGACCGCGGCGGCGCCGAGGGCCCCGGCGGCCGGGCCCGACAGCACCGTGGTGATGGGCTTGCGGGTGACCTGGTCGGCGGACATGACGCCGCCGTTGGACTTCATGACGAAGAACGGCACCCCCTCCCCCGCTCGCTCGGCCAGCTGCGCCGCCAGGCGTTCGACGTACCTGGCGACCGACGGCTTCACGAACGCGTCGACCAGGGTGGTGACCGAGCGCTCGTACTCCCGGTACTCACGCAGCACGTCCGAGCTGATCGAGACCGCGCATTTGGGGTACTCGTCTGCGAACAGGTCGCGCACCCGCAGCTCGTGGGCCGGGTTGGCGTAGGCATGCAACAGGCAGACGCCGACCGCGGCGACACCGCGGTCTCGGAACCACCGTGCCTGGGCCACGACGGCCCCCTCGTCGAGCGGGCGGAGGACCTCGCCGTTCGCATCGAGCCGTTCCGGCACCTCGCGCACCAGGTGCAGCGGCACGATCCGATCGGGCTTCACCCAGAAGTAGGAGTTGCCGTAGCCGTCGGGCACGCTCTGGCGCCCGATCTCGAGCAGGTGGCGGAACCCGGCGGTGGTGAGGAAGCCGAGCCCTGCCACCTCGCCCTGGAGGAGCGCGTTGGTGGCCACCGTCGTGCCGTGGAACACCGACGCCACCCCGGGCCAGGCCGCTCCGGCCGCCGCGAGGCCCTTCTCGGCGCCGGCGAGAAAGGCCGCTGAGTGATCCGCGGGCGTCGACGGCGTCTTGGTGGTCGTGAGCGCGCCGGTCGCCTCGTCGAGCACGACCACGTCGGTGAACGTGCCGCCCGTGTCGATCCCCAGCCGCAGGCGGCTTGCCGTCATTCCTTCTCCGGCAACGGGAATGCCGAGCCCGCCTCGGCCTCGAGCACGTCACGATGGCGCCGGTACAGGGCCAGGTTGCGCTCGGCCAGGTGGTCGAAGCCCTGGCGGACCGACGACCCGGGGCTGATCGTCGCCATCGGGTCGAGCCCGATGGTCGCCGACACCCAGCCCGGCTGGCTCGTCCCCCGAGCCAGGACCTCGCCGGTCGGCCCCACGATCAGTGAGTTGCCGAAGTAGACGAACCCGCCGGGGTCGACCCCGACCGCGTTGGGGGCCACGACGTAGACGTGGTTGTCGTAGGCCCGCGCCCGGGTCGTGAGCTCCCAGATGTCGGCGGCCCGCAGGAACGCCGACGGGCGCACGACGACCTGCGCCCCCATCGCCGCCTCGATGCGCATCAGTTCGGGGAAGTCGCCGTCGAAGCAGATGATGCTGCCCAGGCGGGCGAGTGGGGTCGGGACGACCAGCACGTCGTCCCCCGCGGTGGCCCACTGCCGCTCGCTCGGGAACAGGTGCGTCTTGCGGTAGGTGCCAAGCACCTCGCCATCGGGACCGATCACCGCGGCGGCGTTGTAGACGACGCCCCGGCCGGTGCCGGCCTCGTACGTCGGCCACACGAGCAGGACCCCCAGCTCGGCGGCGAATGCCTGGGCCGCCTCGGTGAGCGGCCCCGGGATCGGCCCCACCAGGTCCCAGAGGTCGGCGGCGCCGACGCCGGGCGCGAACCCGGTGGTGAGCGTCTCGGGCGCCACGACGAGGGCGGCACCGGTGGCGTGGACGCAGCGGTGCGCCACGTCGAGGCCGGCCTCGATGTTGGCCTTGATGCTGCCGGGCGTCAGCGGGCCGGCCGCAGGCGCCAGCTGCAGGGCGGCGGCCACGAACGGGGTCATCCGGCCCTCCTGCGCGCTCGCCGGACGACGACGGCGATCACGACCCCGACCAGCGCCGCACCGCCGGCCCCACGTGCCACGCGGCGGCGCCCCTCGGTCCCCGAGGCCACGGGTTCGGCGGCCCCCAGCTCGAGGTCACGAGCTCCGGGTCCGGAGCCGGTCGCCTCCGGCTGGTCCGGGTGGGACTCGTGACCTCGGGAGTCGGCCGGGGTCGGAGGCTCGGTGGCGGCCAGCAGGTCCTCCGCCATCCGCCTGACCGCACCCGCCAACACTGCGGCGCCGACCGTGCCCAGCGCGCCGTCGACGGTGCCCTCGACCGTGAGGCTGGTGCGCTCGGGGTCGGCCCGCACCACGAGGTCCACGGCGCCCGGCGCACCCGACCCCCGGACGTGTACGGCGTCGGCGTCGACGGGTGCCACGGTGCCCGCCCACAGCCCGCGCACCGAGGCCACGGCGACGCTCGGTCACGACGTGGAGCGTGCCGTCGCCGTCGGCGTCGCGGGTGACCGACCGGCAATTGGGCAGCGCAGCGGCGAGACGCTGCGGGTCGGCCAGCGCCGCCCACGCCCCCGGTGGGGCCGACACCGGGAACGTCGTCTTCACGTCGCTGCCCTCTCGCCGAGTAGCGACCACAGCTCCGGCGGCGAGATGGGCATCCGGTCGATGCGCACGCCGGCGGCGTCCTCGATGGCGGCGGCCAGGCACGCCGAGCCCGGGATCACGCCGGCCTCGCCCGCACCCTTGATCCCGAGCGGGTTGAGCGGCGACGGAGTCTCCAGGTGGCCGACGACGGGCGTGGGCACCTCGCTGAGGTACGGCATCAGGAAGTCCATGAAGCTGGCATTGGTGAGGTTGCCGGCGCCGTCGTAGGCCAGCCGCTCGTAGAGGGCGCCGGCCACCCCCTGGGCGACCCCGCCGTGGATCTGGCCCTCGACGATCATGGGGTTGATCAGCGGTCCGCAATCGTGCACGACCGCATAGCGCAGCACGTCGACGTCGCCGGTGTCGGTGTCGACCTCCACCACGGCGGCATGCATCCCCGAGGCGAACGTCGAGCGCACCGGCGAGTAGTAGTCGCGGGCCTCGAGGCCGGGCTCTTCGTCGTCGGGGACCGGCGGCATATCGGGGTCGGGCGGCGACGCGAACTGGGTGGCGGCCTGGGCCTCCTTGGAGAACGCGTAGCGCAGTGGATTGGACAGCACGGCGACCTGCGCCAGCGGGATGCCACGGCTCGGTGCACCCCGCACGTGCACCACCCCGGACTCGATGTCGAGGTCGTCGGGGGCGGCCTCCAGCGCCTCGGCGGCGATGCGGATCGCCTTGGCCCGCACCTGCCGGGCGGCGAGCGCCACCGCGTTGCCGCTCATCACGGCGGCCCGGCTGGCGTACGTGCCGACGGCGTAGGGGAACCGCCGGGTGTCCCCGGTGGTGACGAAGACGTTGCCCAGGTCCACGCCCAACTCGTCGGCCACGATCTGGGCGAACACCGTCTCGTGACCCTGGCCCTGCGACGTGAGGCCGGTGGCCACCATCACCCGGCCGTTCGTCTCCACGTGGACGTGCGCGCCCTCGTAGGGGCCGACGCCCGTGCCCTCGACGTAGCACGCCAGGCCGATCCCGAGATGGCGACCCTCGGCAGCGGCCGCCTCCCGTTCGACACCGAAGCCGTCCCAGCCCACCAGGTCCCTCAGGCGCTCGAGCACCGCCGGGTAGTCGCCCGAGTCGTAGATGAGGGGCCGGCCATCCTGGAAGATCATGTCGAAGTCGTAGGGGAACTCGTCGGGCCCGATGAGGTTGCGCGCCCGCACCTCCGCACGGTCGAGCCCGAGCTCCTCGGCGATGCGGTCCATCGTCCGTTCCATGACGAAGCAGCCTTGTGGCCGTCCCGCCCCCCGGTACGGCGTGCAGGTCACCGTGTTGGTGTAGAGCGACGTGAACGTGACCCGGTAGTGGCGGTGCCGATACGGGCCGGGAAGCTGGGTGGCGGTGATGATCGGCAGCACGATGCCGTAGGGCGTGTACGCGCCCGTGTCGTGCCAGAACTCCACCTCCAGGCCGAGGATGGTGCCGTCGTCGTCGAACCCGACGCGCACGTGGTGCTCCTGGCCCCGCTCGTGGGTGGCCGACACGAAGTGCTCGTAGCGGTCCTCCACCCACTTGACCTCGCGTCCCAACGTCCGCGCCGCCCACGGGACCAGGACCTCCTCGGGGTAGGGGTGGACCACCTTGGTGCCGAACCCGCCGCCGACGTCGGGGGTGATCACCTCGACCGCCACGTCGGGCAGGCCGAAGATGTTCGCCACCGCGGCGCGCACGCCGGTCGACGTCTGGGTGGAGGTTCGGATCCGGAGGCGCTGGTCGTCCGGATCCCAGTGGGCGTGGACGCCCCGTCCCTCGAGCGGCGACGACAGCGAGCGTTCCATGGCGAGGTCGAACTCGAGGACCCGCGGCGCGGCGGCGAGGGCGGTGCGGGCATCGCCCAGCTCCTGGGTCGTCACCGCGGCCACGTTCCCGGGAACGTCGGCGTGGACCAGGTGCTCGGCCGCCCGGGCGGGACCGATGCCGACGACCGCCGGCAGCGGCTCGTAGTCGACCACGACGCGTTCCGCAGCGTCCTCGGCGATGTAGCGGTCGGCGGCCACCACCATGGCGACCGGCTCGCCGACGTGGTTGACCTCCCCGCGGGCCAGGGCGTACTGCGTCCGGGGATGGGTGAGGTCGGGGTGGGGGATCAGCAACGGCAGGGGATCCGCCAGGCGTCCCGGCAGGTCGTCCCAGGTGTAGATGGCCACGAGGCCGTCGACGTCGAGGGCGTCGACGACGTCGACGCCGATGATGCGGGCGTGTGCGTGCGGGCTGCGCACGAACGCCACGCCGAGCGCGTCGTGCCCGGCGTCGTCGAGGAATCGGCCGGCGCCCGTCAGCAGGCGCTGGTCCTCCCGGCGCTCGACCGTCTCGCCGAACCACTGTGTGGTCATGACTGGTGGTCCCTCGCCAGCTCCGCCGCACGCCGGACCGACCGCACGATGTTGACGTAGCCGGTGCAGCGGCACAGGTTGCCGCCGAGGGCGTCGCGGATCTCGTCGTCGGCCGGTTCGGGGCTGCGGGTGAGCAGTTCGGTGGTGAGCAGCAGGAAGCCGGGAGTGCAGAAGCCGCACTGCAGCCCGTGGCACTCGCGGAACGCCCGCTGCACGGGGCCGAGCTCACCGTCGGGACCGGCGAGTCCCTCGACGGTGGTGATGCGGGCGCCGTCGACCATCACCGCGAACGTCAGGCACGAGCGGATGGGCTCGCCGTCCAGCAGGACCGTGCAGGCGCCGCACACGCCGTGCTCGCACCCGACGTGGGTCCCGGTCAGGCGTAGGTCGTGGCGGAGCATGTCGGACAGCAGCCGGCGTGCCGGCACGCGTGCCGACCGGGCGACGCCGTTGACGGTGACCACGACCTCGTGGAGGTCGGCGGCGCTGGGCGTGCGGGGGGCGTCGCTCACGGTTCGACCCTCCGTCCCCCACCACCCACGTCCGAACTTGCGGCGGTTGGAGCTGCCATGGCATCGCTAACCGCCGCAAGTTCCGGTTGGGTGCGGGCCCGGGCCCGCGCAAGCGCACGGTCGACGGCCCGCACGGTGAGCGTGGCGGCGAGGTGCCGGCGGTAGGCGGCGGTGGCGTGGATGTCGTCGGTCGGGTCCAGCGACGAGGCGACGAGGTCGTACACGGTCGCCGAGCCGGCGTCGCCACGACCCCGCAGCGCCGGGCCGATGTCCACCACCACCGGCGTGGGCGCGCACGAGAGGTAGGCGGCCCGGCCCGACGTCGGCTTCCCGTCGCCGTCGACCGTGACGGTGAGGACGACGCCCGCCAGCGCGTAGTCGCCGTGCCGGCGCGCCAACTCCTTCACCGCCCAGCCGGTGCCCGCCGCCAGCGTCGGGAAGGTTGCCGCCACCACCAGCTCGTCGACCTCGAGCGTCGTCTGGAGGGGCCCCGCGAACAGGTCCGCCGCCGGCACCCGGCGGGACGTCAGGGACCCGCTGCGCCACGCCACCGCCTCGACGCCGCCACCCAGCAGCGCCAGCACCGCGGGGAGCTCGGCCGCAGGGTCGGCGTGCGCCAAGGAGCCACACACGGTGCCACGATTCCGGATCACCGGGTGGGCGATCCACCCGGTCGCCTCGACCAGCAACGGATGGGCCGCGGCCACCTCCCGCTCGCGCAGCAGCCGCGAGTGGCGCACCGTGGCCCCGACGTCGACGGCCCCGTCGGCCCGGCCCAGCCCGTCGAGGCCGGTGATGCAGTTGATGTCGACGAGGTGGGCGGGGGCCGCCAAGCGGAAGTTGAGCAGCGGCACCAGGCTCTGGCCACCGGCGACGACCTTGGCCTCCTCTCCCAGCTCGGCCAGGAGCCGGGTCGCCTCCTCCACCGACGTGGGCCGGTGGTAGACGAACGGCGGGGGCTTCATCGCTGTCCCGCCCCGGCGGACTCGGCCAATGCGGCCAGCGCCGCGGTGAAGCACTCGAGCGGGGGCCGTACCAACCCAGCGCCGACCTGCCCGGTCCCGGCCACCCGCCCGGCGATCCCGGTATTGATGATCGGAGCCACGCCGGTGCGGACGACCCGCAGCACGTCGATCCCGAACGGGACGCCGCGAAAGCCCAGGGCTGGAAGCGTCCAGGTCGGGTGCTCGGCCAGCGTCAGCTCGTACATCAGCTCCGTCCATCCCAGGGCGTCGCCCACGTCGCCCCCCACCAGTTGCACGATGGCGGGCGCCCCCGCCATGGCGAACCCGCCCAGCCCCACGGTCTCGGTGATCGCCGAGTCACCGATGTCGGCGTTGGCGTCGTCGGGACCGAATCCTCCCAGGTAGAGCCCGTCGGGCACGGCAGCGGGGGCGGTGAACCAGCGCTCGCCGGTGCCGGCGACCCGGATGCCGAAGTCCGTGCCGTTGCGGGCCATGGCCACGACCACGCTGGAGCCGGCGACACCCGCCCCGGCGTCGGCGACCAGCTTGGCGGCGCCCATGACGACGTTGAGCAGGAAGTGGTCGTTGGCGTCGATGAAGGCGAGCACGTCGGCAACGTCGCTGGCCCGGTTCCCCGCCTCCCCGTCCTCGACCGTGCGCACGAGGTCGGGTGCCAGGGCCCGAACCAGCAGCGACGTGCCCGCCCGGTTGCGGTTGTGGCCCTCGTCGCCCATGGCCACCATCGAGGCGATCAGTGCGCCGACGTCGATCGGGCCGTGGCGTCGCAGCCCCGAAGCCAGGATCGGACCGAGCACGCGCTCCATCCAGCGCAGCCGCTCCGTCACGGTGTCGCCGAAGGCGCCGTAGCGCAGCACCTTGCCCAGGCCCTCGTTGAGCGTGCTCCGGCTGGTGCGCCCGTCGGCCGCCTCGAGCACCCACATCGGCATCGACGGGCTCACGATGCCGGCCATGGGACCGACGCTGGCATGGTCGTGGCAGGGCGACAGCTCGATGGCGCCGGACTCTGCGATCCGTTCGGCGGCTTCGGGCGTGTCGGCCCAGCCCTCGTAGAGGCAGGCGCCGACGATCGCGCCGCGCAGGGGGCCGGAGGCTGCGCCCCAGTCCACCGGCGGGCCGGCATGCAACAGCTGGTGGCGTCCGATCCCGACCAGCTCGGCGGCGGTCCGCACGTCGACGAGCCGGGGCCGAACCGCGGCCATGCCATCGATGGCGGTCCGGTTGGCCTGCGCAAGCCGGGGGTCGGCGGTGACCTCGGCCACCGCCGCAACCGAACCCACCGGCGGCGGGCGCCACTCGACCGGGACGGTGGGCACGCCTTGGGCGGCCACCGCCTCGTCGAGCGTGGGGGCACCGACCGTGATGACGGCCTCGGGTGCCACCAGCAGGTCGGCAATGGGGCTGGCGCCGGCGCTCATGGTCGGCTCGACCTCGTCCCCACCGGCTCGGCGCCGGCGCCGGTCACCAGCGCTGCGGCCTGCTCGGCGCCGCCCGCATTGCTGCGGTGGACGAGCGCGCCTGCGTCGGTCAGGGCGCGGGCCTGGCGGTCGAGCCCCTGCGGGTCACCGGCGGTGCCGATCAGCACCGCCACCGGTGGCGGCGCCGGCCGCACCCGCCGCCGACAGCGCGGGGGCGAGCTTCGAGGCCGGGTCGGGGTGGGCGCCGTGACCCAGCACGACGTCGATCAGAACGACGCCGGCACCCCCGTCCGCATCGGCCGCAACCCGCACCCTGTCGGCGACGACCGCCGGGTCGATCATCGGGTGCGGCCGCCCCGCCGTCAGCTCGTCGTCGCCGAGGTCGAGCACGACGTGCGCACCGCCACCGGGATCGAATGGCCCAATCCGCCGCGACGGGTCGGAGTGCACGTTCGAGCGCACCGGGCCGAGGCGCTCCTCCAGGACGACGAGCGCCTCCGCGGCGTTGGTCCCACCGCTGAACAGCCCGAGCACTGGCCCGGGTCGGGCCGAGCCCGGTCCACCCGAGGGGCGCCACGACTGCGGCTCGGCGAACGGCGACCCCAGGACGGCGGCGATCTCGGCGGCTGCTCCCGTGAGCGTGGGGCGGCCCGGACCGACCAGGGCCAGCACCACGGGCGTCCGGCAGCGGCCCGCCGCCGCAGTCACCGCCTCGGCCACGGCGCGGTCCGGGGGCTTGGAGACCACCCCGATGACCCGCACCGCCGGCTCGTCGTCCAGCGCCACCAGCGCCGCCAGCGTCGACACGCCGCCGACGTCGGATGACAGGTCGCGACCTCCGACGCCGATCACGTGGCGGACGCCGATCCCCGCACCGTCGAGCAGGGAGCAGAGCTGCTGGGCGCCCGTCCCCGACGCCGCCACCAGCGCGACCGGCCCCGGGACGACGACGTTGGCGAAACCGAGGCCGACGCCGTCGAGGATGGCCGTGCCGCAGTCGGGCCCCATCACCAGCCGGCCGAGAGCGGTGGCCTCCTCCTTGAGCGCGACCTCGGCGGCGACGTCGACGCCGTCGCTGAAGACCATGACGTGCCGGCCCGCCCGCAGCGCCGCCATCGCCTCGACGTAGGCGTGCGGCCCCGGTACCGAGACCACGACGACGCCGGCGCCCGGCGCCCGGGCGGCCGCCGACTCGACGGTGTGGGGAGCGGTCCACCCCCTGTCGCCGCCGCCGCCCGATGCTGGGCGCTCGGCCAGCTGCCGGTCGACCGTGGCGACGGCCGCCTCGGCGGTCGCGGGGCTGTCGGCGGACACAGCGACCACCAGGTCGTCGGCCGTCGCGTTGGGTTCGGCGAAGCCGGCCTGGACCAGCAGGGCCCGGTTGAGCTCGGTGCCCATGGCGGCGATCACGGTCTCGACGCCCCGAATGTCCCGCGCCGCCGCGCTCGCCCGCATCAGCGTGACGGAATCGTGGTACCGGCCGCGCTCGATGCGCACGGTCTCGGTCACGACGCCACCGCCGTGCCCCCGCCGTGTCGAACCGCCGTCCGCAGCCGCCGGGATCCGTCACCTTCGAACGCCGGAACCCGATCGGGCAGCCCCGCGCCGGCGTGGGTGACGCCGACCAGCAGCCCGGCCGCCAGGTGCCAGCCGCTGGTGTGGCCGAGGTCGACCAGGCGCCCGGCGGCTGTCTCGACGTCTCCCCCACCCGCGAGGGCCCGGAGCACGCCGGCGGCCTCGGGAACCAGGCCGCCGACATCGGCGGCCTCCAGCAGCGCAGCCGACAACCGGGTGGTGGCGGCGGGCGCCAGCGCACGGACGGCCGCCCCCAGCTCGTCGGCGGCGGGCGAGCCCAGTGCCCGCAGGGTCGCCAGCGCGCCCGCAACCAGGTCGTCCCCCGCCGGCGTCAGGCCCGTCCCGCGGCCCAGGAGAACCGAGACCGCACCGGCGGCATCCCCATTTGCCAGGCCGGCGGCGAGCCGGTCGGGCGCGTCGTCGGGCAGCAGGGCGTCGACGCCGCCTCGCGACCCCACCACGTGAGCGAAGCGGGCCACCGCTCGCCGATCGACGCCCGCCAGGCACACGCGGGGATCGAACCACCGGCGGATGGCGACGAGCTGCCGACCGTCCTCGTGGACGGCACCACGCCCGACGGCGAGGCGGGATCGGGCGGCCGGGAGCCGCCCGCCGGCGGCGAGCATCGCCGCGCACGGCAGCCGCACCCCGCCGGCGGCCACGATCGCCAGCACCTGTCCTCTGGCCTCCAGGTAGGTGGCGGCCGGCCCGGCGGCGAGGACCTTCGCCGGGCGCACGGACCCGGCGAGCAGGTCGCGCAGCAGCACGCTCGCGGCGGCGCTGCCCGTGGCGAATCCGGGCGCCTCGGTCACCGCGCTGCCCCCACCGTGTCGCCGGACTGCGTCACGCGCGTGCCCGACCGTCCGTGGAGCACATCGGCGGCGCGCTCCAGCGGGCCGATCGTGGCCGGATGGCCGGTCGCCTCGACGAAGCGCAGGGCCGCCTCCACCTTGGGCGCCATCGAGCCCACGCCGAACGTCCCCTTCGCCGCCAGCTCCCGCAACTCCACCAACCCCTCGGACACCAGCGCCGCAACCTCACCCATCGCCCGCTCGATGGTGGCGACCTGTTGCTCGGCGGTACCCGCCGCCCCATGGGGCACGATGGCGTGGCCTCCGAGGGCAACCACCAAGCGACGAGGGGTTCGTGCGTTCAAGCACCGGATGGTAGGGCCATTCGGCCGTCGCGCAATGGGTTGGTCGCTCAGGGGTCGCCGACGTCGACGACCGCCGCGACCGGGCCGCCGCCCGAGGGACCCTGGTGCAGGGCGGCCACCGACACGAACACCGCCGGGTCGCCGATGGCCGCCGCCGCCACGCCCCCCACGGCACCCTTGATGTGTCGGTGGTGGTGGACGTCAGAGTCGTCCAGCGCCACCTGGCGCCGGTTGCGCAACCGCCCGGTGGGATCGGCCTCGCACTTGATGAACACGTTGACGAGCCGGTCCCCGAGGTCCCCGGCCACGGGCCGGTCGGGCAGGCCGAGGCCCGCCGAGCGGATGGCACCGTAGATGCCGTCGACATCGAGGGCGTCGCGCATGACCGAGTGGCCGACCCTGAAGCGGCCGCCGACACCCGGGGCGTTGCCGACGACGACGATCTGGGCCCGATCGAGCTCCACGCCCGACGAGCACGACGCCACGCTCGAGAACAGCGCCAGATCGCGGCCGACCGCCTCGGCCGCGGGTGGCTCGATCTCACCGAGCGCCACGGCGATGCCGAGGGCGGTGGTGCCGTTGGAGAGGTTCATCGACTCGAGCGGCTCGTCGGTCACGGTGTCCTCGCCCCGGTGCCGGGCCTCCTCGATGGTTGCCATGGTGAGCAGGGGGGTCTTGGTCTGCACGTAGTGGACCTCGGCGGGATCGTCGATCCCCGCCTCGGCCATGGCCCGGCGCACGCCATCGGCCACCGTGGCGACCATCGCCGGGCGGCCGATGTGTTCGGGCAGGATGACGTCGCTCATCGCCACGCCGACCGACAACCGCGCGGCACCGTCGCTCCTCTCGCCGGCGGGGCTCGGCACCCGCGCGAAGACGGTCGCATGGGGGGTGAGCACGCCGTCGGTCCCACCCGACCACACCATCGGGATCTGTTCCACGTCGGACCGGGACCGGGTGCCGCGCTCGAGCAGGACCCTGCGGAACGCCTGGTCGGCGAGTATGCGGGTGAAGTCGTTGACGCCCCCGTTGCCCTCCGTCTTGCCGATCACGGCGACGACACCGTCGGCGCCGAAGGCGCCCGCATCGATCAGGCCCGCCATGCCGGACGCGTCCGACACGCTCTCGAGGACCACCTTGTGGACGACGTAGGCCACGGTCCCTCCTGTCAGCCGGCCGCTCTGTCCATGGGCGGGCGGAGCGCGACCAGCGGCGCCAGCCCCGACACCTCCACCAGCCGCCGGGCCGGAGAACCGACGGGCGCGACGACCTCGAGGGCGATCTGCAGCCCGGCCAGGCGGGACGCCAGGGAGAACAGGATCCTCATGCCGGCGCTGTCCATGTAGTCGACGTCGCCGAGGTCGACGGACACGGTGGTCACCTGGTTGGTGATCGCGGCGACGATCTGGACCTCGACCGCGGCGGCGTTGGCGAGGTCGACCTCCCCCGCGACGGCGATCCGCACGTGCCCGCCGTCCACGGTGACATCCACGCCAGTGGTGGTCATGAGCGCAGCTCCTGACCGGTCGACCGCGCGAGCGCCAGCGAGCCGGGCGACGATGGGGTGCGGGGGCGCAGCCCCCGAGGATGCGTGGTCATGAGCGCAGCTCCTGACCGGTCGACCACACGAGCGCCAGCGAGCCGGGCGACGATGGGGTGCGGGGGCGCAGCCCCCGAGGATGCGTGGTCATGAGCGCAGCTCCTGACCGGTCGACCGCGCGAGCGCCAGCGAGCCGGGCGACGATGGGGTGCGGGGGCGCAGCCCCCGAGGATGCGTGGTCACTGAAGCGACCCCGCCTGGCCGACCCGGCGACGGATGACCACCTCGGTGCCGTTCGAGCGACGGTCGATCGTGAACTCGTCGGTCACGGCGTGAATGATGTGCGTGCCGCGCCCCCGATTGTCCCCGCGGGGTGAACGCCAACGCCCGGTGTCGCGGACGGTCACGACGACGTCCGGCCGTTGGAGCTCGAGGCGCACGTGGACGAGCCCGCCCTTCGGCCCGTAGGCGTGCTCGACCACGTTGCTCGTCGCTTCCCCGACCGCGAGGAGCACGTCCATCACGTCCTCGGGACGGGCGTCGATGGTTGTCAGCCAGCGCCTGGCGGCGGCCCGGATGTCGCGCAGCGAGGACGCGACCGCGGGCACCGCCAGGTCGAGTGGTTCGGCCGAAGGCGGGTCGAGCCGCCGGACGGTGAGCACGGCGACGTCGTCGGTCGGCCGATCGTCGCCGACGAGCTGGACCATCACCGTCGTGCACACCTCCTCGACCGGGCGGACGGTGACGGCTTCACACAAGAGTCCGAGGCGGGCGTCCAGCGGCACGCCGCGACGCTCGACGAGGCCGTCGCTGTAGAGGCAGACGACGGCACCGGCTGGCAGGTCGACCGTTGTCGCTCGCCGGCTCACCGGGGGTGCAATGCCGAGGGGCGGATCGACGGGGACGTCGACGTACGTCGCCGGACCGGCCCCGGTGGCCACGACCGGCGCCGGGTGACCGGCGAGTGAGACGTGGAGGCGCTCGAATGACGGCTCCAACAGGGCCAGCACGGCGGTCGCCATCTCGCCCGGCTCGAACTGGCGCAGCATGCGGTCGATCCGGTCGAGGATGGCGGCGGGGTCGCTCCGCGTGCCGAGCGCGTAGGCACGGACGGCGCTGCGCATCCGACCCATCACCGCCGCGGCCCGCAGGCCGCGGCCCACGACGTCCCCGACGGTCATGCAGACCCACCCGGACGGCAGCGTGAACATGTCGTACCAGTCGCCTCCGACGTCGCCCTCGCCGCCGGCGATGTAGCGGATCGCCACCTCGAGGCCGGGCACCTGCGGGAGGCGGTCGGGGAGGAGGCTGCGCTGGAGCACGACGGCCGCCCTCCGCTCGGTCTCCGACAGGCGGGCCTGCGTCGCCAGGGCGACGCGGTCGGCCACCATCTGGAGCAGGTCGACGTCGGCCTCGCCGAAGTGCCGGGGGACGAGGGCGCCGACGTGGAGCACCCCCAGGAGGCGGTCGCCCACGAGGAGCGGAACGCCGAGCAAGGAGCGGATGCCCTTCTGGCGGAGCACCGGATTGACGACGTCCGCATCCTGGACGTCGTCGATGGCTAGGGGCTGCTTCGCGGCCGCGACCCGCCCCGCGAAGCCCCTCCCGAGAGGGACCCGCATCCCTTGGTAGACCTCCTCCTCGATGCCGCGGGCCGCGGTCGCCACGAGCTGGCCGGTGGGCGCGTCGAGGAGGAGGACGGCGGCGGTGTCCGCGTTGAGGATGTCCCGAACCCGATCGAGCAACTCGACGAGCAGGTCGTCGACCGAGAGGCGGGCCAGGCCCGCATCGGTGACCGACTCGATGTCGCGCAGTCTGTCCGCGGCTTCCTTCCGCGTCTCGGCAGCGTGCGTCGACATGGCGCTGGAAATGTACCCCGCAGGGGTGGCCGATCCCCGTGGCGGCCCACCCGGCCAACCCGTTTGGCTGTGCGGATCAGCCGTCCTCCAGCTGCCGGCCGAGTGACCGGGCGGCGTCGATGAACTCGTCGATCATCTCGTACACGACCTGCGCGGCGGGCTTGGACTGGTTCATGGTGCCGACGATCTGGCCCACGAAGTAGTTGGCGAGCTTCTCGGCACCGGAGCCCTCGCGGTAGGCGGCCCGGTCGATGCGCCGCAACGCGCCGTCGACGAGCACCGGCTGCATGGGCATGCCCAGGGGCATCGGGGTGTCCGGATCGTCCCACTCCTCGGTCCAGGCGCTGCGGAGCTGGCGAGCGGGCTTGCCTGTCCGGGAGCGCGACCGCACGGTGTCGGCCGACCCGGCGGCCAGGAACTTCTGCTTGACGACCGGGTGGGTCTCGGCCTCGTCGGTCGTGAGCCACACCGAGCCGCACCACACGCCCGCGGCGCCCAGTGCCATGGCGGCGGCCATCTGCCGCCCCCGGCCGATCCCGCCGGCGCCGAGCACCGGGATGTCGCCGACGGCGTCGACGACCTCGGGGATCAGAACCAGGGACCCGATCTCGCCGGTGTGCCCGCCCGCCTCGTAGCCCTGCGCGACGATGAGGTCGACACCGGCCCGGACGTGGCGTTCGGCGTGTTGGGCTGCGCCCGCCAGCGCCCCGATCCGCCGGCCTTCGGTCTTGGCGCGCTCGATCATGTGCTCGGTGGGTGGCCCGAGGGCGTTGACGACGAGCGCGGTCCGGTGGGCGAGCGCGATCTCGAGCTGGGGGTCGGCGCGCTCGGCCGAGAAGATCATCCCGGCACCGGCGTCGCCGACGGCGCCGTCACGCGCCGAGGGCTCTCCCGCGGGCCCGCCCTCGTCGGGCAGCTCGGCCACGTCGTAGCGGCGGAGGATGTCGGCGACGAAGGCCCGGTGCTGGGGCGGAATCAGGGCGCGGACGTCCTCGATGGACAGGCCACCCGCCGCCGACCCCGCGTAGCTCACCGGGACGATCAGGTCGACGCCGTAGGGCCGGTCACCGACCTCGGCCTCGATCCAGTCAAGGTCGATCTCGAGCTGCTCCGGCGAGTGAGCGGCGGCACCGAGGACGCCCATGCCACCCGCCCTCGTGACGGCGGCGACCACGTCGCGGCAATGGCTGAACGCGAGGATCGGCACGTCGATCCCGAACATCTCGGTGACGGCGGTGCGCATGGTCAGCCTCCTTGCTCGGCGACATCCCCGCCCGGCACGGCAGCGACCCACGGCGCCGGGCGCTTCTCGAGATATGCCCGCATGCCGGCCCTCGCCTCGTCGCCGGCGAACAGCTCCGCCGACAGGGCACCGGTCCAGGAAAACGCCTCGTCGACCGGCATCCCCGGCACCTCGGCGAGCAGCCGCTTGGATGCGGCGAGCGCGCCGGGTCCGCCCGCGAGCAGGTCGTCGACGGCCGCGGCGACCTCGTCGTCGAGCCGATCCGCGGGCACCGCGGCGTTGATCAGGCCCATCCGGGCCGCGTCGGCCGCCGGGAACCGCGTGCCCCGGAGGAACGCAGCCCGGGCGTCGGCGGGACGCAACTTGGGCAGGCAGACCACGGAGATGACCGCCGGCGCCACGCCGACGCGCACCTCGGTGAACCCGAACTTGGCGTCGTCCGCGGCGATGGAGATGTCCATGGCGGCGGCGAGCCCCATGCCCCCGGCGACACAATGGCCGGCGATCCTCCCCACGTACGGCTTGGGCGACCGGGCGAACCGGCCGAAGAGATCCTCGGGGCGTCGCACCGCCGCCGGCCGGTCGCCGGCGCCCGACCCCGCCGAGCGCTCGGACAGGTCGGCGCCGGCGCAGAACACCCGGCCCCGGTTGGTGAGCACCACCACCCGCACCTTCGGATCGGCGTCCGCGGCGTCGAGCGCCTCGCTCAGCTCGCCGACGAGCCGGGCGCTCAGCGCGTTGCGGTTGGCCTCGTCGGCGAGCGTCACGGTGAGCACACCCCTGGCGTCCAGGGCGGTCTCGATCACGCTCATGTTCGGCTCCCCCGGCCCTGCCTCTCCCCGGGGCCGGGCCCGTCGGTGGGCGGGCCGGCAAATGCTTGGGCCTTGGCTAGCCAGTCGCGGGCCAGCGTCCCGGCGACCTCGAGCGCGGTGTCGTCGACGTGGCGGCGCTGGGTGACCACGAGGCAGAAGTCCTCAGCGGGACCGCGCACGACGTCGGCGGCGTCGTCGTCGCCGAAGCGCCAGGCGTCCCCCGAGGGCCCGACGAGCTCGACCCGCACGTCGCCCGCCGGCCGCTCGAGCCCGCGGTTCACGTACGACCACCCGCGGGTGATGAACCCGAGCTGGGCGACGTGGCGGAGCCGGTCCGTGGGCTGCCTTGGCGCACCGACGGCGTCGGCGACGTCCTGGCCGTGGGCCCAGCACTCCATCAGCCGGGCGGTGAGGAACGACTTCGCGCCCATCGAGGGCCCATACCACTCGACCCGCCGGTCGTCGTCGAGGGTGCTCGCGGCCCGCGCCAGCCGGCGGCGCGTGGCACGCCAGGTGTCGACCAGGTCGGGCGGGGCCAGGTGGCGGTGGAGCGTCAGGACGTCGATCCGGCTCGGGTCGGCGAGGAGCTCGGCGATCGATTCCTTGAACGCCGGCGGATCCTCGATGGCGGAGGCGGCCGCCCCGTCGTAGTACGTCAGGTGGCCGATCTGGTCCGCCACCGTCCACCCCGGGCTCGGGGTCGCCAGCCGCCACTGCTCCGCGGTCAGGCCGGCCACGATCGCATCGAGGGCGCCCTGCTCGGCGCGCAGGTCGGCCGCCACCTGGTGCACATCGGTCATCCGGTCATCCTCCCCGTTGTTCTGGCCTCCCCGGCACGGCTGCGCAGGCCCCCCAACACCAGGTCGACCACCTCGTCGGCCGCCTCCTTGGGCGACGACTCCAGGCTGGAGATCACCCAGGGCCGGGAGAAGAACCGGCCGAGACCGGCGAGCACCCGGGCGACGGCGGCGGTGTCGACGTCGGCGATGTCGCCCCGTTCCACGGCCAGGTCGAGCAGCGTGCGGGTCACGTCGAACAGGTACTCGTTGTGGCCCTCCTCGAGCTCCTGCGCCGCCGGGACGGCCGCCAGGTCGCGGGCGAACGCCTCGGTCCAGTCGCTGACCGCCACCGTCGCCGCCTCGAGGTAGGCGCGTACCGCATCGAGCGGCGCCAGGTCCTCGCGGAGGGCGTCGCGCGCCGCCCGTCCGACGCGCCACAGGTTGCGGTCGACCACCACCAGCACGAGCTCGTCCCTGCTGGGGGCCAGCGCATAGAGCGTGCGCAGCGAGCAGTTCAGGCGTGCCGCCAGCTCGGCCATCGTCAGCGTCGCGAACCCGCCCGCGAACAGGTGCTCCATCTGGTCGAGCAGCTCCCGCTGGCGGTCGGTCAGCGCCCGCTCGCGGTCCCGGCCCATGATCGGTCGGGGCCGCCGCACCGCCCCCAGCCGCCGCCGCATCTCGTCGACGACGACGGTGGTCATGGCCCGTCGGCGAGCAGCGCCGCGGGCAGCTCGACCACCCGCGCCCGCAGCCACTCGCCCAGGCTCTTGGCCTGCGCATCCTGGCGCGTGGACGCCGCCACGCCTTCCTGGAGCAGGCCGTGGATCACGAAGTTGAGGGCGCGGAGATTGGCCAGCCGATGGCGGTCGACGTCGAGGTCGTCGGTCTCGGGCAGCAGTTGCCGGAGCCGGTCGACGGTGAGGAACCCGTCGAGCCAGGCCCAGGACTCGTCGGTGCGGGCGAAGACGCCGAGGTTGGCGTTGCCGGCCTTGTCGCCCGAGCGGGCGCCGGCGACATGTCCCAGCGGCGCCAGCACCGTGGCGCCGCCGGGCGCCCTCACCGCCGGCCCGGGCGCGGGGTCCACCCCGACCGTCGCAGGCGTGGCGAGGGGTGCCGTGGACTCGACGAGGGTGCGTTCGCCTGTGGTCAGTACCACCACGTGTTGGGGCACCAGCTCGGCCGGCACCAGCGCCGGCCGGAAGACACCGTACGGCCGGGCCTCGCGGGGCCCGCCGGACAGGCCGAAGAACCCCGGGATGGTGGCGAGGCCGAGCTCGACCATCGCGTTGGACACGGCGCGGCCCACCTTGCGCTCGTCGGGGTCCTTGACCGTCAGTCGCCAGGCCGCGACCGCCTCCTCGTTGCTGGCGGGATCGCCCTTGTCCGTGCGGACCACCCGCGCAGTGACGCTGGCGAAGTCTTCCGGCTTGTACGGGCACGCCTCCCAGAACGCGTCCTCCACGAGCTGCGCCTTGGCCTCGATGTCGAGGCCGGTGAGCGCCACGGCGATGTCGTTGCGGTAGCCGCCCAGCTCGTTCATGGCCACCTTCAGCGTTGGCGGCGGCGGCTCGCCGCGCACCCCGTGGAGGCGCACGCGCGCCGGGCCCTCGGGCTCGATCCGGATCGTGTCGAACCGGGCGGTGACGTCGGGTCCGAGGTAGGCGGGATCCGCGATCTCGTAGAGGAGCTGCGACGTGACGGTGCCCACCGACACCTCTCCCCCGGTTCCCTCGTGCTTGCCGATCACGGACGAGCCGTCGGCGGCGATCTCGGCCCACGGAAAGCCGACACGGGTCATGCCCGGCACCTCGGTGAAGAACGAGTAGTTGCCGCCGGTGGCCTGCGTGCCGCACTCGATGACGTGGCCGGCGACCACCGCCCCGGCCAGCGCGTCCCAGTCGTCACGGGCCCAGCCGTGGTGCCACGCCGCCGGGCCGCAGACCACCGCGGCGTCGGTGGTGCGGCCGGTCACGACGATGTCGGCACCCCGCCCGAGCGCCTCGACGATCCCCCAGCACCCGAGGTAGGCGTTGGCGCTGACGAACCGGGCGACGTCCCCCACCGGCTCCCCGGTGTCGAGATGGGAGAGGTCGACCCCGGCCGCCGTCAGCTCTTCGAGCCGCGGCAGGAGGTCGTCGCCGTCGACATAGGCGATCGTGGGAGACAGGCCCAGCCGGTCGGCGACCTCGCCCACCGCCTCCGCGCACCCCGCCGGGTCGAGCCCGCCGGCATTCGACACCACCTTGATGCCCTGGTCCATGCAGGCGCCCATCACCTGCTCCATCTGGGCGACGAAGCTCCGGGCGTAGCCGCCCCCGGGCCCCCGGCTGGCGCGGGTCCGGGCGAGGATGAGCATGGTGAGCTCGGCGAGCCAGTCGCCGGTGAGGACGTCGATGGGCCCGCCCTCCACCATCTCCCGGGCGGCCGAGAGGCGGTCGCCGTAGAAGCCCGAGCAGTTGGCGATGCGGATGGGACTTGAGGCTTCGCCGCCTGGCGAAGCCGGGGCCCGAGCGGCCCGCTGCGAAGCGGCAGGAGCGGACGACATGTTCATCAGCCGCGCTCCCCGCTGTCGTCCTCGACCGGCTCGAGGACGAGCAGGACGGCGCCGTTCTCGACGTGCTGGCCCTTGGCCACCCGCACCTCCGAGACGACCCCGTCGGCGGGGGCTCGCACGTGGTGCTCCATCTTCATCGCCTCCAGCACCACCAGGGTCTGCCGGGCGTCGACCACGTCGCCGGGGGCGCAGCGGACGTCGAGCACGATCCCCGGCATGGGCGCCACCAGGCCGCCGGCCGTCGCGGACGCGGCGCCGGGCGCCACGAAGCGGGGGACGACGTCGAACGCCACCGTCCCGCCGGGCGCCTGCACGTAGAGCCGATCGCCGTCCCGGGTGAGCCGTGCGGTCGCACGCCGCCCGTTGACCTCGGCGTCGATGCTCGTGGGCGTCCATCGATGGACCCGGGCCGAGCCGCCGTCGGGACCCGCACCGCCGTCGGCCTCGGCTGCGTCGGCGCCGCCGAGCACGAACCGGCCGTCGCGCCGGGCTCGGTAGCTCACCGTGACGGTACGGGCGCCGTGAGCGAGGGTGACCCGCTGCGCCGGGAGCCGGGCGTTGCGCCAGCCGCTGGGCATCGCCGACAGCACCGACGCCCGTGACCGGTTGTCGTCCTGTAGCCACAGCGCCGCCAGCGTGGCGAAGCGCCCGAGCTCGTCGTCGTCCAGGTCCAGCGTCGCGGAGGGATCGACTCGATCGATGAAGTCGGTGGTCGTGTCGCCGGCGAGGAATGCCGGGTGCCGTAGGGCGGCGGCCAGGAACTCGCGGTTGGTGGTCACGCCGCCGAGGTGGAGGCGCTCCAGGGCGCGGGCCAACCGGGCGGCCGCCTCGCCCCGCGTCGGCGCGTGGGCGACCACCTTGGCGAGCATCGGGTCGAAGTCCAGGCCCACCACCGATCCGGCTTCCACCCCCGAGTCCCAGCGGACCTCGGGCTCGGGCGCGGGGGCGAAGGCCGCCAGCGTGCCGGTGGCCGGGAGGAACCCGGCGCCGGGGTCCTCGGCGTAGAGGCGGGCCTCGATGGCGTGGCCGCGGAACGAGATCGCCTGCTGCCCGTAGCCGAGCGGCTCGCCGGCGGCGATGCGTAGCTGCTCGCGCACCAGGTCGATGCCGGTGACCTCCTCGGTGACCGGGTGCTCGACCTGCAGCCGGGTGTTGACCTCGAGGAAGAAGAACTCGTGGGTGGCGTCGTCGAGCAGGAACTCCACCGTGCCCGCCGACCGGTAGCCGAGCGCGCGCGCCAGCCGCAGCGCGGCATCGCCCATGGTCGACCGCAGCTGGTCGTCGACGATCCCCGAGGACGGCGACTCCTCGATGATCTTCTGATGGCGCCGCTGTATGGAGCATTCCCTCTCGCCGAGGTGCACCAGCCCGCCGTGGTGGTCGCCGAGGATCTGGATCTCGATGTGGCGGGCCCGGCCCACGTAGCGCTCGAGGAAGACCCGATCGTCGCCGAAGGCGCCTGCGGCCTCCCGGCGGGCGGCGGCCACCGCCTCCGCGAGGTCATCCGGCCGGTCCACGATGCGCATGCCCTTGCCACCACCCCCGGCGGCCGCCTTGACCAGCAGCGGGTAGCCGACGTCGCCGTCCGCAGCGGGGTCGTCCGACGACGGGAGCGTGGGGACGCCCGCGTCGACGGCAGCGCGCTTGGCCGCCAGCTTGTCCCCCATCGC
Organism: uncultured bacterium; assembly: GCA_963717085.1. Taxonomy (GTDB): domain Bacteria; phylum Actinomycetota; class Acidimicrobiia; order Acidimicrobiales; family VFJN01; genus DASQUK01. Next base: position 195,100 of record CAVQVM010000019.1, on the reverse strand, counting down.
GTCGATCACCTCCGGCGGTGGGCCGACCCAGGCCAGCCCGGCGTCGGCGACCGCGGTCGCGAATGCGCCGTTCTCCGCCAGGTAGCCATAGCCGGGGTGGACGGCGTCCGCACCGGTGGCCAGGGCCGCGGCGACGATCTCCGGCCCGTCGAGGTAGCCACCGCCCAGGCGCACCGCCTCGTCCGCGTCGGCCACGAAGGGGGCCGCGGCATCGGCGTCCGTGTAGACCGCGGCGCACCGGAGCCCCATGGACCGCGCCGTGCGGAAGACGCGCCGCGCGATCTCCCCGCGGTTGGCGACCAGGACGCCGGTGAGTGGGGCGCTCACAGGCGGAAGACCCCGTAGCCGGTCGCCCCGGTTACCGGCCGGTTGCGGACCACCGACAGGCACATGCCGAGCACGGTCCGGGTGTCCCGCGGGTCGATGATGCCGTCGTCGCTGACGGCACCGGTCGCGACCAGCGCCAGCGAGCCCTTCTCCTGGATGGACTCGACGGCGGCGACGACCCTGGCGTCCTCCTCCTCGTCGAACTCGGTGCCCTTGCGGGCCGCCTGCGCCCGACGGACCTGCGACATGACCCCTGCGATCTGCTTGGGGCCCATTACGGCGATCTTCGCCGTCGGCCACAGGAACGTGAACCGGTTGCCGAAGGCACGCCCGGACATGCCATAGGTGCCGGCGCCGTACGACGATCCGATGATCACGGTCAGGTGCGGGACGGTCGAGTTGGTGACGGCGTTGATCATCTGCGACCCCTTCTTGACGATCCCCCCCGCCTCGAAGTCGCGACCCACCATGTAGCCGGTGATGTTCTGGAGGAACAGCAGGGGGACGTCGCTCTGGTTGCAGAGCTGGATGAAGTGCGCCGCCTTCTCTGCGCCCTCCGGGTAGATCACGCCGTTGTTGCCGAGGATGCCGACCGGGTAGCCGTGGATGGACGCCCAGCCGCACACCACCGTGGCGCCGTAACGGCCCTTGAACTCCTCGAAGCGCGAGCCGTCGGCCACGCGGGCGATCACGTCTCGCACGTCGACCGGCTGGCGTAGGTCGCGGCTGACGAGCCCCAGCAGCTCCTCGGGGTCGTAGAGCGGGTCCTCGACATGGGGCGAGGGCGGGGGCCCCGCCTTGCGCCAGTTGAGGTGCGAGATCACCTCGCGGCAGAGGCGGATGGCATCCATCTCGTCGGTGGCCAGGTAGTCACCGAGGCCCGACACCTCGGCATGGAGCTGCGCGCCGCCGAGCGTCTCGTCGTCGCTCTCCTCGCCCGTCGCCATCTTCACCAGCGGCGGCCCGGCCAGGAAGATCTTCGAGCGCTCCTCGATCACGATCACGTAGTCGGAGAGGCCGGGCTGATAGGCGCCGCCCGCGGTCGACGATCCGAACACCACGCACACGGTGGGGATCCCGAGCTTGGAGAGCTCGATCATCTCGTAGAAGGCCCGGCCGCTCTCCGCGAAGTGCTCCGTCTGCGCCCGACGGCGGCGACCCTCACCTCCGCCGCCCCCGCCGGTCTCGACCCGGAGGTCGGCGCCGGCGGACTCGACGAAGCTGATGTACGGGATCCGGTTGTCGCGTGCGATCTCGATGGCCCGCATCCACTTCTTGATGGCGTACGGCGTGAGCGCACCGCCGATCACCGAGGGATCGTTGCCCATCACCACGCACTCGACGCCGGCGATCACGCCGATGCCCACGACCATGCCGCCGCCGACGGTGTAGTCCGAGCCGTAGCCCGCGAGGGCGCTGATCTCCAGGAAGGGGCTGTCGGGGTCCAACACGTTGGCGATGCGCTCCCGAATCGGCAGCTTGCCCCGCGACCGCATGCGCTCGACCGCTGCCGGCCCTCCCCCGGCATCGGCCTCGTCGAGCAGCTCCTCGATCACGGCGAGTTGTTCGAGCATGTCGGCGCGGTTCCGCTCGAACGCCTCTCCCCCGGTGTCGAGCAGCGATGGCCAGGGCGGGGCGAGCAGCGTCGTCACGATCCCGACAGTAAGGCCGGTAATGCGCAGCTGTCCAGATTACCTTCCCACCCGAGACTGGCTGCAGCTGTGCCGTCAATCGCCGGACAGCCACAACCGGAACGGGCTACCGATGCCGGAGCCGGCCGTTACTGTCGAGGGCATGGCCTCCGTAGCGGTCGTGACGGGCGCGAACTCGGGCATCGGGCGCGCCACCGCAATCCACTTCGCAGCGAGGGGCTACTCGGTGGTCGGGACGGTTCGGGACCGCACCCGGGCCACCAAGCTCGGCGCGATGGCGGCCGAGCGCGGCGTCGATGTCGAGCTGGTCGAGCTCGACGTCGCCGACGACGAGTCGGTGCGGGGCGGCTTCGAAGAGATCCTCGAGCGCACCGGAGGGGTCGACGTCCTGGTGAACAACGCCGGGGTCGGCGGCAACGGTGTCGTCGAGGAGACCAGCCCGTCCGACTACCTCGACGTCATGAACGTCAACCTGTGTGGCGCCGTTCGCTGCACACAGGCGGTGCTGCCCGGCATGCGCGAGCGCGGCCGCGGCGCCATCGTCAATGTCACGTCGGTGGTAGGCCGGGTGGCCGCCCTGGCGCAGTCGCCCTATGTCGCGTCGAAGTGGGCCCTCGAGGGGGTCAGCGAGGGCCTGGCCCAGGAGCTGGCGCCGTTCGGCGTCCGGGTCGTGATCGTCGAGCCCGGCATCACCAAGTCGGCCATATTCGCCAAGTCCGTCGACTTTCCCCACGTGACCGGGGCCTACGACGCCCCCTACCAGCGCATGTTGCAGTTTTATGCCACCGGGATCCCGGTCGCCACCGACCCCTTCGAGGTCGCCGAGGTGATCCACCGGGCCGCAACCTCCGACGAGCCCCAGCTCCGATACGTCACCTCGTGGGGCGCCCAGGAGCTCATCCAGGGTCGCGAACGGATGACCGACGCGGAGTGGCTGGCACTGGGTGCCGCCCCCGACGACGCCGCCTACTACGCCCGCTTCGAGGAGCTGTTCGGCCTCGACATCCGTCCTGTCGACTGACCCACCGGTTCGGTGGGGCAGGCTGGGGTGGATGCGGGCATGGACCTGCCCCGACTGCGACCGCCGGTTCGGCCGCGCCCGGCAATCACACGACTGCGCGCCTGCGATGACCTTGGACGAATACTTCGCCACCGGGCCCCGGCACGAGCGGCCGATCTTCGACGCAGTGATGCGCCACCTCGAAGGCGTGGGCCCGGTGTACGTGGAGCCCGTGTCGGTGGGGATCTTCCTGAAGAACCCGCGCAAGTTCGCAGAGCTACGCCCGCTGCAACGTTGGACCGCCCTCTCGTTCTACCTGCGGCGCCCGGCAAGCCATCGCACCATCACACGAAAGGTGGTCCGGTACGGCGAGAGATACTTCCACGTCGCCAACGTGGCCGAACCCGCCGACCTCGACGATGACCTGCGCGACCTCCTCACCGAGGCGTACGACGAGGCCGCGAGCTGAGGATCGCCCGGCGGGCGTGGCGAGGGTCACACGCTGACGTCCGGCGCAGGCGCCGCGTCAGCCGAACGTCCGCGAACGGTCAAGAGCGCGTGATCGGCTACGCCCAAGCGGAACTCCCCCATGGAGGTGGCGGCATGTTCAAGCTCTACTGCGTCAGCTGTGATGTCTCGTTTCCCGTACAGACACGCAGCCTCGTTGCGTTGCACGACACCAGCGACGGGCCGGTCGGGTACCTCCGTTGCCCGACGGGGCATCTGGATGCCGTTCGGCTCCATGAACCGCGCGTCGCGGGCCCGCATCGCGCCGGTCGGATCGCTTACCTGCGGGGCCGGCCCGCATCCGAATGGATGGGCGCCATCTCGAAGGGTCGCCGGTTCCGGGACACGCCGCTCGCCGGCGTCTGTGCCTGACCGAGCATCGGTTCCGATCGCTCGATCACCGCGCCCCACACCACCCCGCCGCCGCACCGTCGATCATAAGGCCGAGAACGTGAGAAGGAGTGTCCGATGAACCCCTACGGGTCCACCACGTATCAACTGCCAGCCGGGTCGTGGCCGTGGAGCCACCGCGCGGGTCGGTTCCCAACCGAGGTGACGCGACGCCAGCGCCGCCGCTTGATCCGGCGAGCGCAGCAGCGAGCGTCACGCGGCTGACCTTACGGACGGTGGTCCGTCACGTCCCACGCGCCGCATGATTCGTCTGCGCTGAGTGACGGCGCCGCGTCGTGCCGATGGTGAACTGCCAGGATGTCGCATGCACTTCACCGCCGAGCATCGGTTCGCCGCACCGGTCGACGCCGTCATCGCCGGCCTGACCGACCCGGCCTTCCACCGTGGGCTGCAGCTTCCGGACCTGAAACTGCTCGACGCCGACGTGCACCCCAACCAGTCCGAGACCGTGTTGCGGCTGCGCTACGACTTCGTCGGCCACCTCGACCCGCTCGCGCGCCGGCTCCTGGGTGGCCGCCGGCTGACGTGGCTGCAGGAGCTGCGTGTCGACCGGGCGAGCGGCGCGGGACGGCTCACGTTCGCGGCCGAGGCCGACCCCCGGCGCCTCCACGGCCGCGCCGACGTTGTCATCGAGCCCGACGATGGTGGCACGCGGCGCACGTTGGACGGTGAGCTGGTGGTGGAGGTGCCGATCGTGGGCGGCAACGCCGAACGCCGCATCGTTCCGGGGCTGCTCCGGCGCCTGGACATCGAGGCCTCGGCACTGGACCAGTGCCTCCGATCCGGATGACATGGCCGGGACGGGCTGATTGGATGGCCCCAGGGAGGTAAGCACCTCCCCGATGAGGAGGCAACGCCGATGGATCGCTTGAGCCCCCTGGACGCGTCGTTCCTCCACATCGAGGACGACGTGAACCACATGCACATCGGTTCCGTCGGGATCTTCGAGGGCCCGCCCCCCACGTACGAGGAGCTCACGAGCACCGTGGGCGGCCGCCTGGCGCTCGTGCCGCGCTACCGCCAGAAGGTGGCGATGGTCCCGCTGTCGCTGGGCCGCCCGGTGTGGGTCGACGACCCGCACTTCAACATCGAGTATCACGTGCGCCACACGGCGCTCCCCGAGCCCGGTGGCGATGCCGAGTTGCGCCGCCTCGTCGGCCGGGTCATGTCGCAGCGGCTCGACCGCAGCAAGCCGCTGTGGGAGATCTGGATGGCCGAGGGGCTGGAGGACCGCCGCTGGGCGATGGTGTCGAAGGTCCACCACTGCCTCGTGGACGGCGTGTCGGGGGCCGAACTGCTCGCGGTGTTGCTCGACCTCTCGCCCGAGGTGCCCGAGCCGGTCGCCGACGGATGGCGCCCGAGGCCCGAGCCCAGCCCCGTCCGGCTGGCCCGGGACGCGGTCGTCGACCTGCTCACGAGCCCCTACGAGCAGGTGCGGGCCGCGGGGTCGGTCGTCCGCCGCCCGAGGCACACCCTCGAGACGGTGCGCGAGCTGGCCACGGGATCGGTGGCGCTGTCCCGGATCGTCAAGCCGACGCCGCCGACCAGTCTCAACGGGCCCATCGGACCCCACCGCCGCTACACCTGGACGGTCGCCGACCTGGCGGACATCAAGCGGATCAGGGCCGCCCACGGTGGGACGGTCAACGACGTGGTCCTGGCGCTGATCACCCGCGGGTTCCGCGACCTGTTGCGCTCGCGGGATGAAGCGACCGACGGCCGGGTGATCCGGACCCTGGTGCCGGTCTCGGTGCGCGCTCGCTCCGCGGCGGGCCCGGCCCACGGCGACGGCACCATGGAGAACCGGGTCTCGGCGATGTTCGCCGAGCTGCCGGTCGGCGTCGACGATCCCATCGCGCGGCTGGCGGCAATCAGCACGCAGCTCGACGACCTCAAACAGTCCAAGCAGGCCGTGGCCGGCGAGGCGCTCACGTCGTTGTCGGGCTTCGCCCCGCCGATGCTGCTGACGCTCGGCAGCCGCGTCGCCACCCGCGTCGCCCGCCGGATGGGCCAGCTCGACACGGTCACGACCAACGTGCCCGGCCCGCAGTTCCCTCTGTACCTGTGCGGGCGCCGGATGGTGCGCGCCTGCCCGTACGTGCCGCTCGCCGCGCCCCTCCGCGTGGGGGTGGCGATCTTCTCCTACGACGGCGAGCTCGTCTTCGGCGTGACCGGCGACTACGACTGCGCGCCCGACATCGACGTTCTCGTCAACGGCATCTCCAACGGCCTGACCGAGCTGCTGCCTACCAACGGGCACCGCACCGACAGCGCACGCCGGAAAAGCGCGAAGCGCTCGGCTCCCGCGGCGCGGTCAAGCCGCGGCAAGCGCAAGCCAAGCGCCACGGGCGGCGGCGCTGACGGGGGTGGCTACGAGCCACCCCACTAGGCGGCGCCGGCCCCGTCGGCGGTGGCGCGCCACCACGTCGGCGGCGGGTACAGGGCGGCCGCAGCGCGTGGCGGTCGGAACCGGCGGAACGATCCCTCCGGCTGCGCCAGCCGGTCGGCGATCGCCAGGATGACGGCCGGGTTGTGGCCGAGCCCGCAATGGCTGCCCCTGACCTCGATGTTCTCGGCACGGGGGTGCTCCGCCTCGATGCAGAGGTGCCAGCGGGCCACGCCGTCGGTGCGCGTGTAGATGGCGGTCGACGGCACGGGGAGCGGCTGCGCCTCGATGGCCGCATGATGGGGCCGTCCGGGACCCGGGTTGAGCCGGTCGAACAGGCGGGAGGCGTTGCTGCGGTCCTCGGGCCGCATGCGGAACGGGCTGCCGAGGGTGATCACGCGCCGGACGGCCTGTGGCCGCCAGCGCGCCAGGGCGCGGGCATAGATGCCGCCGAGGCTCCACCCCACCAGGCTGACCGTGCGCCCACCGTCGCGGTGGATGGCGTCGAGCCGGCCCACGAGTCCGTCCACCGTGGCGGCCCGGGGACCGAAGTTCCTCCCGAGGCCCCAGCGGTGGACCTGGTAGCCGCGGGACTGGAGGACGGAGCGCAGCGCCACGGTCGACCAGTCGTCCGCCATGAACCCGGGGAGGACGAGCACCGGATGGCCGTCGCCGGCCGGCATCAGGCGAAACAGTGGGAGTGATACGCCGAATCCGACCAGCTCGGCCAGGGCCCGCTGTTGCTCCAGCGCGCCCAGCAGCAACGACGGTCGCCGGACCGCCGGTCGGGTCCGGCCGGTCGTGCGGGGCTCAGATCTGTCGGTCATTCGCAGTCCGCCGTGATACCGGCGGCATTGACGATACCTGTCCCGCCGTCCCGGCCCCCCGATGCCCATGACCGCGCCGGACGACATGGACCAAGATGGCCGCGTCCGGATGACCCGGGGAGTGGAGGAAGATGCGAACGGCGTTCACCAACCTTGTCGGCTGCGAGGTACCGATCCAGCTGGCACCCATGGGCGCGATCTGCACGCCCGAGCTCGTGACCGCCGTCGTCGGTGCCGGGGCCATGGGCATGACCAGCATGCCCGGGGCGCCTGCGCCGGCGGTGGCCGCCATGCTCGACGCGCTCGGCGCGCAGGTCGCGGGGCCCTTCGGCTTCAACGTGCTCATCCCGTTCCTCGACGCCGACGTCGTCGACGTGGCCGCAGCCCGGTGCCGTTACGTGGACTTCTACCACGGTCCCGTCGACGCATCCCTGGTGGCGCGGGTGCACGGGGGCGGCGCACTGGCGGGGTGGCAGGTCGGCGCGGTCGACCAGGCGCGAGCTGCGGTCGACGCGGGCTGTGACCTGATCGTGGCGCGCGGCACCGAGGGCGGCGGGCGCATGCACGGCGACCGCAGCCTGTGGCCTCTGCTGAGCGAGGTTCTGGACGCAGTCGACGTCCCGGTGGTCGCCAGCGGGGGCATCGCCAACGGCCGCGGTCTTGCCGCCGCCATCGCCGCCGGCGCGGCCGCGTGTCGGATGGGCACGCGCTTCATCGTCACGCCCGAGTCGGGAGCGCATCCCACCTACAAGGACGCCATCGTCCGCGCCGACGGCGATGGCACCGTGTTGACCGACGCGTTCAGGACCGGTTGGCCGGACTCGGTGGCGGACTCCCGGGTGTTGCGGTCCGCGTTCGAGCGCAACGCCTCGCTCCCCGACGGCGCCACCGTTGCGACCGTTCGGATCGGCCCTACGACCCTGGATGTGCCGCGGTTCGGGTTCGTCCCGCCGGCCGTGGACGCCGAGGGCGACATCGAAGCCATGCCGATGTACGCGGGCGAGTCGGCGGGCCTCGTCGACGCCATCGAGCCGGCCGCCGAGATCGTCACCCGCACCGTCAGCCAAGCCGACGACCTGCTGCGGACGGCGGCGAGGGCGTGACGCTTCGGCGGCGGGCGCTCGGGCGGCGGGCGCTCAGGCCTTGCGCCGGGCGCCGGGCCGCACGAGACGCACGCGGTAGTTGATGCCCCGGTCGGACGACCACGGCGAGTACGGGGCCATGACCAGGCCCGACAACGGCAGCAGCACGGTGTCGTAGTTGACGCGCCAGCCGGCGAAGTCGCGCCACGCCTGGTCGTGGTCCGACTTGAGCGGGACCCCGAGGTCCGCGAGCTCGGCCAGGACCTGGTCGAACTCATCCCGGGTGATCGAGATGGGATCGGTGGGGGCCGGGTCGGGATCGAAGCGGATGCCGTACGGCTCGGCGATGTGCCGCAGCGCCAGGTACCCCGCCCGGACGCACAGCTGGGCCTGCCACGAGCGCGGCAGGTCGATGGCCGCTAGGCGCAAGGAGGCGCTGTCGAGCACGGCGCCGGCGGCGGTGATCCACGAGCGCCCGGGGGTCGGGCTGCGAAAGAACGGCAGCGACAGGTACGAGGTGTGCGACTCCTCGAGCTCGGTGAACCAGCGCTCCCACTCCAGCCAGAGGTCATCCAACTCGTCGATCCAGCCGATCCGCGTCGCCCGCTCGAAGAGGGCGACGGGAGTCGGCGGCGTCCCCGCCCGCACGTCGAGCTGCGAGACCAGCACCTCGCGGCGGGAGAAGTGCTGGTAGATGGTCGGCAGGAAGCTGATGAGCAGCGCCACCAGACCCAGTCCCAGGGTGGCCTCGACGAACATGGCGGCTACCACCGGTCCGTGATGATCGACGGCGAAGCCGAGCGTCAGCAGCGACGAGCCCGACTCCTCGAAGGCGTCGCGGGGCCATTCGAGGCCCAGCGCCCAGTAGATCGGCATGAAGCCCAGGAGCACCGCGGCCACCCACACCAGGGGCTGCGTGAGCAGCGCGAACGGCGCGAACCGGGACATGATGCGGTCCGCGGCGTCCCACGTGGCGGCGCGGCGGACCCGCAGGTCGAATGGCTTGCGGAGGGTGACGAACACCCACCGGGCCATCAGCACCGGCTCGGCCCGGGGAACCACTACTGACTTGACCGCCGAGGCGAGCGTGGCCATGACGATCGTCGCCCCGGCGACAAAGGCCAAGACCCGGGCGACGGCCACCATCGCGGCCGGAGCCTATCGGCGGCGGGGACGGGCGCTCGCAGGCACGACCGAACGCCGCCGGGGATCGAACCCGGTGGTTGCGTGGGCTAGTGGAACGGGGCGCTCCCCGACCGGGACCTGGCCGGCCGGGGAGACGCCTCGAATCTCGGGAGCTCGGGGCTACGCCCGCCTGGTTCCCCGGAGCTGGTACAGCACGCCGATGAAGAAGCCCCAGATCACGTGCCACAGGAGCACGGCCGCCGGCAGCTTCCAGCCGTCCGGCCCGTAGAACGTGAAGAGGCCGTAGCCCTGCTTGGGCACGTAGGCGTAAGGCACCAGCACCCCGAGGCTGATGATCGTCAGCACGACGCTGTACAGGATGCCCTTGAGGATGTTCCCGCCGTGCGTGTTGCGGAAGGGCAGCACGTGCAGCGCCAGCGCGGCGTAGAGGATCGTGAAGACGACGCCGTTCACGAAGTGGATCGACTGGCCCACGAAGTAAGAGGCGGGCGTGCCGAACTCCTCCACCGGCGCGCCGAGGACGCCGTTGAAGAGCGGCCACGGGACGGTCGGGAGCCCGATCGCCGGGAAGACGTAGCCGAAATAGGTCGCGATCGCCGTGGCGATCACGCCAACGAGTGCGGCCGCGCCCACGCGGTGAAGGTTCACCCAGTCGTACCACCAGGCGGAGGCTTCGGCGATCCCTACCCGCGCCGGCTCAGCGACCGTTTGCTCGCTCTGAGTAGTCGTATATGTCGGAGCTGCCATTTGTGTTCCCCCTCTTGGCCCCGTTTCACGTCGGCTGTTATGCCCGACAGGCGGTCAAGCTACCACAGAGCGGTCGCGATAACGGTTGTGTCAGGGCCGATAATCGACGTTGCGGTCGACGCTCAGATAGATGTCCATGCCGACCGGATCGGCCTGCTCTTCGGCCAGGTGCCCGAGGATCCCGGCACACCGGGCCAACAGGGCGACGCCCCGCATGACCGATACGGGCAGGCCGAGGTCGGCGAGGACCGCGCCACAGGCACCGGCGCCGTTCAACGGCAGCGTCCTGCCCAGGATCTCGGGGTGCACCCTCCCGATCGCCGCGAACAGCTGGAGGTGGTCCCCGAAGCGGTCGTGGCGCTGGGCGAGCTCGAAGAGCACCGGCACTCGCGGGTCCTCGACCTTGTGGACCGGGTGCCCGAGCCCCGGGACGAACCGGCCGGCCGCCGTCGTCGCGGCGGTGACGGCGACGGCCAGCTGGTCCCAGCCCGCTTCGTCGTCGGGTCGCGGGGACTGCCCCGCGAGAGCCTCGGACAGGAAGCGGGCTGCATCCTCGGTCACCCCGAGGAACCTCGATCCCCCGCCGAGCAGGCCAGCGGCGACCGCGCCCTGCAACGCCTCCGGGGCGCTGGTGTAGGTCAATCGGGCGGCGATCGCGGTGGGCGTAAACCCGTGGTCGGCGAGCGAGACGAGCACCGCCTCGAACATGGCCGACTCCGGCGGCGTGGGGCGCCGCTTGGTGAGCAGCCAGAACGCCAGCTCGCCGAAACTGACCTGGCCGATCAGGTCCCGAGCGAGATCGTGGCCGAGCAGCGTGATGGTGTCGGCCGTGGACGTGCCGATGCCGGTCCGGTAGGACGCGCCGTCCACCGTGCTCACTCGGCGCCCCGATGCTCGAGGCTCGTGCGCAACCAGGACCTGATCTCGTCGCTGTGCTCCCCGAGCTCGGGGGGCGGAAGGTCGTAGCTCAGTTCGGCGTCGCCGAACCCGATGGGGTTGCGCACGAGCGACACGGCCCGATCCCCGGTGCCGAGCTCGACGCGGGGCGCAAGCCCGAGCGACTCCGCCAGCTCGACGCCCTCCCCGATGGTGTTGATCGGCCCGCAGGGCACGCCCGCCTTGTTCAGCGCCACGAACAGGTCGTCGGCCTTCCACTTCGCGAGCTCGGCGACGAGGATGGCGCGCAGTGGCTCTCGGTTGCGGGTCCGATCGGCGTTGGTCGCGAACTGCGGGTTGTCGGGCACCTCGGGGATCCCGAGCACCTCGCAGAGGGCCCGGAACTGCCGGTCGTTGCCGGCGGTGATGATCATGTCCCGGTCGGCGGTGGGCATCGTCTCGTACGGGAACAGGCTCGGGTGGGCGTTGCCCATCCTCATCGGCACCACGCCGCCGGCCGTGTAGGCCGCCGTCTGGTTGACGAGGCCAGACATCGCCGACGACAGCAGGTTCACCTCGACGTGCTGGCCACGGCCCGTCTCGTCGCGCTGGTGGAGTGCCGCCAGGATGCCGATCAACCCGTGCAGGCCGGCCATGACGTCGAACACCGAGATGCCGGCCCGGAACGCCGGCCCGTCGGGGTCGCCCGTCAGGCTCATCAGCCCGGAGACGGCCTGGACCATGAGGTCGTAGCCGGGCAGCCACGCTCCCTCCCCGGTTCCGAACCCGGTGATCGACAGGTAGATGAGCCGGGAGTTGCGCTCGGCGGCGGTTTCGTAGTCGAGCCCGAACTTGTGGAGGCCTCCGGGCTTGAAGTTCTCGATGGCGACGTCGGCGAGGCGCAGCAGCTCGCCCGCCAGGGCGCGGTCTTCGGGGTCTCGGAAGTCGAGCACGACGGACCGCTTGTTCCGCCCGATGGAGAGGTAGTAGGTCGAGACCCCGTCCTTCACCGGGGGCGTCCACGTGCGCGTGTCATCGCCACCGGGACCCTCCACCTTGATGACGGTGGCGCCCATGTCACCGAGGAGCATCGAGCAGTAGGGCCCGGCGAGCACCCGGGACAGGTCGGCGACGACCAGGCCCGCGAGCGGGCCGCGGGGCGAGTCCGTCGGTGCGTCTCGGGTCATCGCGCTCGACCCTCCTTCATCGTCGATCGACGGCGGTCCGAGTGCTTGGTGCGGTCGCGCCACCGTGGGAGGATGCGCCCCATGCCGGGCGCGTCGAACTCCGACTTCGTCGAAGCGCTCGCCCGTGGGTTGGCCATCATCACGGCGTTCAGCCCCACCGCCACGACGCTGTCGGTCACGGACGCCGCCGACCGGACGTCGTTGCCGCGGCCGACGGCCCGGCGCCTGCTGATGACCCTCGAGCAGCTGGGATACGTGCGGTCCAACGACGGCCTGTACACGCTCACGACGAAGGTGCTCGAGCTGGGGACCGGGTACATCGCCGCCCTGGGCATCTGGGAGCTGGCCCGGCCGCACCTGGAGGCGCTGGTGGCGCAGACCGGCGAATCGAGCTCGATGTCACAGCTCGACGGCAGCGACATCGTGTACGTGGCCCGCGTGCCGGTCCCGAAGATCATCGCCCTGTCCGTCCACATCGGGACACGGTTCCCGGCCGTCGCGACGTCGATGGGCCACGTGCTCCTCGCCGACCTGCCCCGGTCCGAGCTGCTCCGGGTGCTCAGGACGCCATCGCAGTCGGGCATCATCCCCCGCATCAGGCCATCGCGACGCGACCTGGAGCGCGAGCTCGCCACCGCCCGGGGTCGGGGCTGGGCCCTGTCCGACCAACGGCTGTCACTCGGCATTCGGTCGATCGCCGCCCCCGTCCGCGACGCGACCGGCGCGACCGCGGCGGCGGTGAACGTCACCGTGCACGCCGCCGAGACGTCGGTCAACGAGCTGAAGCGCCGGCACCTGCCGTTGCTGTTGTCGACCGCCGAGGCCATCACGCTGGAATTCATGAACCTTGCCCGCCTGCCGGTGCCCGACCCCCTCGGCCCGATGTAGTCGCGACGCCGACTCGCCCCCTTCGTCCGCCTCGGGTCGACGCCGGGGCGCACTACCGGTAGACGTTGTTGCTCGTGTGATCGCCGCCGAGCCAGCGCTTGAGCGTCTCGTGGGAATCCGCCCGGCGGTCGGCGGCGATCTGGTCGGCGTTCGACACGTCGACGGTGAACTCGAGGAGCAGGCCGTTCGGATCCTCGGTGTACAGGGAGCGGCAGTAGCCGTGCTCGAGGACGTAGGTGCCGTCCGGCTTCCAGCCGGCCGCGGTCAACCGGTCCTGGATCGCCTGCTGCAGGTCGGCCGTCACCCTCGAGCGCGATGTGACGGAACGGCGACGGGGTCAGGTCCGGATCGAACAGGTCCTGATCGTCCTGGTTCGCGAACTGGAAGAACGCCAGGGCGCTGCCGTCGCCGAGCGCGAAGAACGTGTGGCAGTACACCCGCTCGGCACCGAAGAGCTCGTCGGCTTCGGACCACGTGGCCACCAGGGGCAGGCCGATCAGGTCCTCGTAGAAGGCCCGCGTCGCCTCCTGGTCCTTCGTGACGAAGGCGTTGTGGTGCAGTCTGGTCGGAAGATCTTGTGTGGTCACGACCTCTCCCTTCGATGGGAACGCCACGCGTGGTGCCCACTACACGGACACCTTACCGCATACCGGTCAAGCCGACCTGGTCGGAGTACCGTGGGTCGACGGTAGCCGTAGCGGGGTCGTTGGCACCACGGTCCGGCAGGGAGGACCTCGATGAGCATCGGTGCAGGACGCATCCTGACGACCCATACCGGGAGCCTGCCCCGGCCCGACGACCTGATCCAGATGATGTGGGCCAAGGGCGACGGCATCCCGGTCGACGCGGCGGCGCTGTCCGATCGCGTCGCCAGCGCGGTGCAGCAGGTCGTCGACCGCCAGGCCGAGGCCGGCGTGAGCGTCGTCAACGACGGGGAGATGTCCAAGCCGAGCTACGCCACCTACGTCAAGGACCGGCTCCACGGCTTCGGGGGCGAGTCGGTGCAGGACTACTTCTTCGGCGACCTCGTCGACTACCCGCGCAGCGCCGAGATGGTCTCCGCCAACCCCGGGCGGCGCAAGCGCGCCGCGCCCGCCTGCAACGGCCCGGTCTCGGTCAAGGACCGCGACGCGATCACCCAGGACATGGCCAACCTCAACAACGCGGTCGCCGGCTCGACCGTCGACGGCACCTTCTCGAGCGCCGCGTCGCCCGGCGTCGTGTCGCTGTTCTTCGCCAATGAGTTCTACGCCACCGACGAGGAGTACCTCTTCGCCATCGCCGAGGCGATGCGCTACGAGTACGAGGCCATCGCCGCCGGCGGGGCCGCGGTCCAGGTCGACTGCCCGGACCTGGCGATGGGGCGGCATTCCGCGTACGCCGACATGGACCTCGCCCAGTTCCGTCGCCGGGTCGCCCTGAACATCGAGGCGCTCAACCACGCGGTGCGGGACATTCCGGCCGACCGGCTCCGGATGCACGTGTGCTGGGGGAACTACCCGGGTCCGCACCATCGTGACGTCGACCTGGCGGACATCATCGACCTGATCTGGACCGCCAAGCCGGGGACCGTGCTCTTCGAGGCCGCCAACCCGCGCCATGCCCATGAGTGGACGCTGTTCGAGGACACCGAGGTGCCGGACGACAAGATCCTGTGCCCGGGCGTGATCGAGCCCCAGTCCAACTACATCGAGCACCCCGAGCTCGTCGCGCAGCGGATCGAGCGCTATGCCCGGCTGGTCGGCCGCGACCGCCTGATGGCGGGCGTCGACTGCGGGTTCAGCGTCCATGTCGGCACCCAGGGCATCGATCCCGACGTCACGTGGGGCAAGCTGCGCGCGTTGGCCGACGGCGCCGCCATCGCCGCCGATCGCCTCTGGCGCTGACGGCCCGCACGTCCCCGCCGACGGGGCACACTGCGGTGTGGCCACCTGGACTCAGTTCGAGCGTGATGCCCCCGAGATCGCCGAGGTGGCGGCGCGCCTGTGGCCCGGCCCGCTGGCGCTGTACCGCAACCGGTCCCTCCCCGAGGGCGTGTCCTGGTTCCCCATCGGCTATCTCGGGACCGTCCGGCGCGACGGCGGCCCACGCGTGCACCCCTTCTGCCCGATCCTGGCGGACGGGCGGCTGTTCGCGGCCATCCCACGCTCGTCGCCCAAGGGCTGGGACCTCCGGCGGGATCCCCGGTGCGTGATCCATGCCCTGCCGGGTGCCGACGACGACGAGCTGTGCATCCGTGCCCTCGCCCGGGAGGTCTCCTCCGACGAGTCGCTCCGCGCCGCTATCGGCGCCGTCATCGCGCGCACCGAGGTCGGGGGGATGATCGAATCGGTCGCGCACGATCCACTGTTCGAGCTCGAAATCCGGCAGGTCGATGTCGCGCGCTGGGTCGCCATCGGCCAGCCCGGCACCCATGCCGTCCGCCGTCAGTGGCGCGCCACGTAGCACCGGGCACCGTTCCTGGCGCAAGGAATGGTTGCTGACCAACCACTTCGGCGCCAGGAAACCAGCTCCCGATCCGGACGGCGGCATCCCTACCGCAGAGCCGGGTCAGTTCCCCCGCGGGCGAGCGCGACCGCTTCCCAGCAGTAGCGCGCTACCACCGAACGGTAGGGGCGGAAGCGGTCACCGAGCGGCTGCAGCGCGCGGGGGGACGGCGGCGCACCGAGGGACCACGCGAGGCCATAACCCTGGCGCACACCGAGGTCGTCGACGGGCCACACGTCGAGCCGGCGCAGCTCGAACATCAGATACATCTCCGCCGTCCAGCGACCGATGCCGCGGACCATGACCAGCCTGGTGGTGATGTCCTCGTCCGACATCCTGGAAGCGCCGCCGAGCACGACGGTGCCGTCCATCACCTTCGCGGACAGGTCTCGCAGGGACGCGAACTTCGCCTTGGACAGGCCGGCGCCCTTCAAGTCGTCGTCGGGCACGGCGAGGAGTGCCTCCGGCGTCAGCGGGCCGTCCACGAGAGCCCGCACGCGCTGGAAGATCGCGTTGGCGGCGTGGCCGGCCAGCTGCTGGAACACGATCGCCCGCACCAGGGCGCCGAAGTGCCCGTCGGGGTTGCGTGGGCGGTACCGGATGGGACCCACCAGGCTCACGAGCCGGGCGAGCACGGGGTCGGCGGACGCCACGGTGTCGATCGCCGTGGCGAGGGCTACGGGCGGCATGCGACCCAAAGCTATGGCCGACACCGAGCGCCGGGCGTGATCGCGTCCGCTGAGAATTCGCTGTGACCGCAAAGGGGCCGGGCATACGATGAGAGTCGTGCACGTCGCAGCCAACAGGCGATTTATCGGCTCCCCGGCCCTTCGAGCCGCGTGGCGCCGCGACGTCTGAGCCGCTGACTCCACGCCGGGCTCACGGGCCGGGGGACTCCCCCGTCACCGTCCCCGATGCCAAGGAGCCAGTCCGTGCCCCCGTACCTGACCACAGAGCAGCTCACGCGGGACCTGGCGCTACGCGATCTCACCGATCCGGCCGCCGGTCCGCACGCCATCCGGTCGCTCGTCGGCCTGGCCGCCGAGGCGCTCGTGGCCGCGTGGGCCTGTCCCATCCGGCCCAGCCCCGGTCCCCGCATCGTCCCGATAGCCGACAACTACGACAACCTCGGGTTCACGGCCGGCGCCGCCAGCCGGGACGCCCACTACACGCGCTACGTCGACGCCGAACGGATGTTGCGCAGCCACTCCAGCGCGATGGTGCCTCCGGCTCTGCGCGCCCTCGCCGCCGATGCTCTCGACGACGTCCTGCTGGTCTGCCCCGGCATCGTGTACCGCCGGGACGCCATCGACCGGCTGCACACCGGGACCCCGCACCAGCTCGACCTGTGGCGCGTCTCGCGTCGGCCGCTCACCAACGCCGACATGGACGAGATGATCGACCTGCTCGTCGACGCACTGGCCCCCGGGCGGCGCTGGCGGGCCGAACCACGGATCCACCCCTACACCGTCGACGGCCGTCAGGTCGACGTCCAGGACGGCCGCGCATGGGTGGAGGTCTGGGAGTGTGGCCTCGCCCATCCCGACGTCCTGACGCGCGCGGGCTTGGCCGGCTGGCACGGCCTGGCCCTGGGCCTGGGCCTGGACCGGCTGCTCATGCTCCGCAAGCACATCCCGGACATTCGGCTGCTGCGCTCGGCCGACCCCCGCGTCGCCGGCCAGATGATCGACCTGGCGCCCTACCGCGCCGTCTCGGCCATGCCGCCCGTGGTGCGTGACCTGTCGGTGGCGGTCGACGCCGACGACGACGTCGAACGGTTGGGCGACCGCGTGCGCGACGCCCTCGGCGCCGACGCCGCCGCCGTCGAGGAGGTCGCAGTGCTGTCAGAGACCGCATACAACGAGCTGCCAGCATCCGCCATCGCACGCATGGGAATGCACAGGCGCCACAAGAACGTGCTCGTTCGGGTCGTGCTCCGTCACCTCGAGCGGACGCTCACGGACACGGACGCGAACGCCCTCCGAGATCGGATCTACACCGCGCTCCACGCCGGGGGCGCGCAGGAGCTGACGGCGTCGACGGATCCCACCTGAGGGCGTTCTCGGGCGCGCACGAGGGCGCCGGAAATGGCGCGCCCGACCTCCGCGCGCAGCGCCACGCTTGTCGCATGTCGTTCCTCGTTCACCCCGCCGGTGGCAACCGCCCCCACGCCGAGGCCAACGCCACGCTCGTTGCGTCCGGGGGCGCCCCCCAAGTTCAGGTCGGCCCTGCGAGCCTGGCGACGTTCCTGGCACCCGGCCGGCTGACTGCTGGACGCTTCGGGCTCTTCCGCTACGACATGACGCCGCAGGCGGGCGGGGCATCCCCTCACTTGCACACGGGGTTCTCCGAGTCGTTCTACGTTCTGTCGGGCACGGTGACGCTGTTCGACGGCCGGTCGTGGGTGCCGGCGGGTCCGGGATCGTTCCTGCACGTGCCCGAGCACGGCGTGCACGGATTTCGCAACGACACGAGCGAGAACACGAGCATCCTCATCCTGTTCGCACCGGGCACGCCGCGGGAGGCGTTCTTCAGCGAGCTCGCCGAGATCCTCGCGTCGGGGCGGCAGTTGTCCGAAGCGGAGCTGGCGGCCTTCTACCAGCGGCACGATCAATACATGGTCGACGTGGACGCCGAGGCATAGCACCCCGACACGGCGCGAGCACTCCCGAGACGTCCCGCTCAGGAGGCGAACAACGCCGTCAGGAGCTCGTCGACCGCCGCCTGCCCCCGGCGTATCGCCAGGCGGCCCTCGTCGGCACGGGCGACCAGGAGCGCCACCTCGAGCAATGCCGCCAACACCATGTGCGCCATGACGTCGATGAGTTCGGGCTTGACCCGCCCATCGGCGGCGATGGCGGCGATCGCGGCCTTGATGAGCCCGAAGGAATGTTGCTCGTCGATCTCTCGCCAGCGCTCCCAACCGACCACCGCCGGTGCGTCGATGAGCGAGATCCGGCGCACTACCGGATCGCGACACATGGCCAGGTAGGCGGCGCAGCCCCGGCGGAGCCCGTCCAGCGGGTCGGTGGCACCGCGCGCCGCACGAGTGACCTTGAGCGTGGCTTCGGCCTCGACCGACTGCAGGACGGCCTCGAACAGCGCCTCCTTGCTCTCGAAGTGGTGGTACAGCGCCCCCCGGCTGACACCGGCCGCGGCGAGGACGGCGGGGATCGCGGTCGCCTCGTACCCGTTGGTGGCGAACAGCTCCGTTGCCACGTCGATCAGCGCCGCCCTCGTCGCCTGCCCCTGTTCCACCCGCTGGTTCACCGCTACAGCTTGACATACCGACCGACGGTCTGTGAATATACCGACCGTCGGTCTGTGAAATTGCGAGGAGGCACAGCCATGATGCCGAACGAGCTCGAAGCCCACCGCCGGTCCGCAGCCACAGAACTCGGCGAGATCTCGTATCTCGATGTCGGCGAGGGGCCGACGGCCTTGTTCGTCCACGGCGTCTTCACGAACGCGCTGTTCTGGCGCAACGTGCTCGCCGACGCCGCCACACAGCGGCGCTGCATCGCCATCGACCTGCCTGCCCACGGGCAGACCCGAACCACCGAGTCCTGGGACCTGTCGCTGGGGGGCCTAGCGCAGGCGCTCGTCGCCCTGTGCGATGCGACCGACGCCGGCCAGGTCGATCTCGTCGCCAACGACACCGGCGGGGCCGTGGCCCAGATCTTCGCCGCCACCAACCCGCAGCGGTTGCGCAGTATGACTCTCACCAACTGCGACACGCAGGGGAACATCCCGCCCCCGGGCTTCGTCCCGGTCGTCGACCTCGCACGCCAGGGCGCTCTCGCCGAGGTGGTCAAGGGCCTCGCCACCGACTTCTCGCTGGCCCGCTCCGACGCCGGCTTCGGGTCCGGGTACGAGCGACCGCAGGACCTGCCCGACGAGGTGCTCCGCGCCTACCTGGCGCCCCTCGCTGAATCCGACCTGCGCGCCCGCGAGCTCGAGCGCTGTGTCGCTCAGCTCGAGCCGGGTCCGCTGCTCGCCATCGAGCCGCAGCTCAAGGAGCTCGAGACACCGACGCTGCTGGTGTGGGGCACCGGCGATCCGTTCTTCGACCTGTCGTGGGCACGGTGGCTGCGCGACGCCATCCCCGGCGTCACCGAGATCGTCGAGATCGAAGGCGCCAAGCTGTTCTTCCCCGACGAACGCGCCGCCGACCTGATCCCGCACCTCCGGCGCCACTGGGACGCGACCGCCACTCCGGCGTAGCCGCCCGGCCCGGCCCGGCTTCGTCACCCGCGCCGCAAGGTGGTGCGGCCCTCCCGAACTCTCGGCCCGATCAGGCCGCGCGCCGGGCGCGCTCCCGCGCTCGGCGGGCGCGACGGCCGGGATCCAACGCTGCGCCCCACACGGCGGCCGGGAGGCCCCGGTAGTAGGGCGGGGTGTTGCGTTGGCGTGTGTTCTGCATGTCATCGTCCTTCCCCGGCGGCCCCGCGGAAGGGCGCCCATCGAATCCACCGAAGCCGATGGCGCCGTGAAACCCCCGCGCTCCGCAGCAGCGTGGGGCTGGCCCACGGCCACGATGTGGGTTGCACGTGGTAGGTCCCGTCGGTCATGACCGGTCCCTCCGCCACCGGCGCAGGCCGAGTCGGTGCCGGCGGGCGGGTCGCACCCGCTCGGCCTCTGCCCGGCGCTCGCGCATCCGCTCCTCGACGAGGTGTGGGATCCACGCTTCCATGAGTTCCTGCCTCCGTGTGCATCGGTCCGTTGCCGGTCCTGTACGTGCCGCAGCCCCAGCCGGTTCGCGATTTCCCGCACGGCGAAACGTCCGGCGACCTAGGCGAGGCGGGAACGTGCCGAGGCGATCCGTTCGTGCACGGCTCGGACCCGGCGGGCTCGTGCGATCGCCAGGCGTCGTTCGACCCAGTCTTTAGTGGGGCGCCCCACTAGCCAGCCAGCTCCTCGGCCAGGAGGTCCATGAGCAGACCGTCGTGCCAGCTGCCGTCCGGCCCCCGCTCAGACCGGCGCAAGATGCCGACGGGCCGGAACCCCACCTTGGAGTAGCAGCGGATGGCAGCCACGTTGTCGGCGGCCGGGTCGATCTCCAGCCGATGATGGCCGTGTTCGACGATGAGGTGGCGGGCCAGCGTTCGGACCGCGTCGGTGCCAATCCCCCGCCCGTGGACGGCCGGGTCGACGTAGATGTCGATGCTGGCGTGGCGATAGTCCAGGTCCTCCTCGGCCTGCCACTGGATCCACCCGACTACCCGACCTTCGAGCTCGATCACGTACGCGACGATGCCCGGTTCGGCGAAGTCCTCCTGCACCGCAGACACGATGTCGTCACCGCCCCGCCAGCGCGCGTAGACCTCAGGGGTGCGGCGGATCTCCACCAGCCGAGGGATGTCGGCCGCCGACGCCCGTCGCAGCCGAACCAGGTCTCCCTGCAGGGGCGCCACCGCGTCGAGCGTAGGTCTGCGAGGCGAACCAGAACGACGTCTGCGCTGACGCGATGGATCGGGGCCTCCCGACGAGAATCGCCAACCTGTCCGTGAGTGTCCAGATGTGCTGGTTTACGCCTACTAGCCTGTCACACATGAACAGACGGGTCCAACGGTGTCGGCTCACAGGACGGCTCACATGAGAGGCCACGGCGAAGGCTCCATCTACCGGCGGGCCGACGGCTACTGGGTCGGCCAGGTCGAGAACGGCCGCTACCCCAACGGCAAACGGCGCCGCGCCCGTATCGTCCGCCGCCGCCGGGCCGACGTGCTCGCCGAGATGGACCGGCTCCGCCGCGCCGCCCACACCGGCATCGACGACAGCCGCCACCGCACCGTGGAGCGGTACCTCGGCTGGTGGGTCGAGGAGGTCAAGGCCGGCACCATCGCCCCGAAGACCCTACGCACCTACCGGCAGGGTGCCCGCCTGCGCATCAACCCCCACATCGGCCACCTACGCCTCGCCAGGCTGCGGGCAACCCACGTCCAGTCGATGGTCAACGACCTCGGCCGCCAAGGCCTCTCACCCGGGGTCGTCAACCAGACGCTCAAGATGCTGCGCCAGGCGCTGCGTTACGCCGTCGGTGCCCGCATGATCGACCACAACCCCGCCGACCACGTCCGGGCGCTGCCAGTGACCGGCGGCGCCGATGTCGCCATGTCCGCCAGCGAGGCCGGCGCCGTCCTCAAGGCCGCCGCCGGTGACGGCCTCTACGCCCTGTGGTGGCTGGCCCTCAAGTACGGGCTCCGCATCGGCGAACTGCTCGACCTGCGCTGGACGGACATCGACGACGACCAGCTGCACGTCCGCCGCTCCAAGACGGCCGCCGGCGTTCGGACGCTCCCCCTGATCCCCGAAGCCAAGGCCGTACTTCGGGAGCACCGACGTGCTCAGGCGGTGCACTCGATCGACGGCTACGTGTTCTGCCGGGCCGACGGGCGGCCCATCGACGAACGCCGCATCGGTGAACGCTGGGCCGTCCTGCTGGCCGAGGCCGGGGTCGAGCACCGCCGTTTCCACAGCACCCGTCACACGGCGCTGACGCTGCTGCTCGAGGACGGCGTCCCGCTCGAAGTCGTCTCCGCGATCGCCGGCCACTCGTCGATTTCGGTCACCGCCGACGTCTACGCCAGGGTGCGCGGAGACCTCATGCGCCGTGGACTCAACCGGTCGGCCACGCCAACATCGCCATAACGGCGGAACTTTTTTGAAGGCGTTTCGGACCTCAACGCCGCGGTTCTCGCACGTGACCGCTTCCCCAACGTTGGGGATGGCGGCCGCGCTGGCGCAGCCCTCCGTCATCACGCCGCCGATCCAACGAAGAACGCCGGCTCGTACTCGTTCATGTAGGTGTCGTCGCCGTAGCCCGGGGCAAACTCGACCCTCATCTGCCCCAAGTGCTCGGGCGGAACCGTGAAGCTCCACTTGGCGGTCGCCGTACCACCCGGCGGGATGGTGCCCTCGAATCCGTAGTAGGACCCGCTGTTTTCGGCTTGCACGCCGTTGGGTCCGCCATACAGGTTCAGCGACGACATCACGGCGTCGTATGCCTTGCCGGTTCCGTTCTTGACCGTGACCGTCACGACCACGTCCGGGGTCGGCGTGTCGTCGTACTCGGGCGTGTACTGCTCGATCGACGTGACCTGGGCCTCAAGTCCGTCTTCCCACGCGTACCATTCGGTGGTCCCGACGTTGACGATCGACGGTTGCGGGGCTGTCGTCGTGGTGGACGGCGGCTCCGGTTCGCTGGCGGCCGGTGGGTCATCGCTGACCGCCAGCTCATCGCTGGCCGGGGCTTCGGTGGTCTCCGGGTCCTCGGCCACGACCGGGGTGTTCTCGGTGTCGCCATCACCGACGCTGACCGCCAGGGCGATGCCGAAGACGACGGCCACAAACACGCCGATGATGAGCGCCGGCACCGCCTTGTTGCTCCGCTTCCGCTCGGGCTCGACCGGCTCGACCGACGGCGGTGGTGGCGGCGGCGATGAGGGTGCGTTGGGTAGTTGAACGTTCACTGTTTCCTTGCTTTCGGGGGATGTAGGGGTTCGATGCGGTATTCGTGGTGGGTGGCGACGTCGGTGAGCGTGACGTCACTCACTCGCCAACGATGCATTCGTTGTCGGCGAGGGCTTGCCATTCGTCGTCGCCTTCCGGGCCCTCAGGGGCGTTGAGGGCGTCTTGGTACAAGGCGTCGCAGCCGATGCCGTCACCGTCGTAGCTATCGCAGCCAGATGCCTCGAAGGCGTCCCATTCGTCCGAACCGAGGGGAGCGTTGATCGTGGCTTGGTACAGGTCGCCGCAGGACTGGTCGGTCGTCGCCGGTGGAGTTGCCGGCGACTCGTCCGGCAGCGTTGTCGGGGGCGTCGGCGGCAGCGTTGTCGGGGGTGTCGGCGGCAGGGTTGTCGGCGGCGTCGCGGACTCGTCCGAGTCGTCGGCGGCGGTGTCGAGGTCGCCGGCGTCGTACTCGCCTGAGTCATCGGCATCGAAGATCTTGCCGACTACCGACGGGCACTCCGCCATGATGGCGAGACCTGCCTGGGTTTCGTCGGCGTCGGAGAAGTCGGTTTCGCCGCCGTCGGCGTAGGTGGCGATGTACTCGTCAACCGGGACGTAGTCGTCGACGACGTTGAGGAGGCATTCGGCTTCGTTGTCGGTGATGTTGACGCCTTCGTCGGCGGCCAAGTCTTGGAACGTGTCGATGTAGCCGGCGTTGTCGTTCTCGTCGTTGCTGTTGCGGAGGGCGAGGATGACGCCGCCAGCAATGGCCAGGATGCACACAAACGCGATGCCGAGGCCGATCCAACGTTGCGCGGGGGTAGTTGTGCGGGGACTCACTTGTTTCCTTCTGCGCCCAGCGGGGCGCGTTTGCAGGAGGGACGGGTACTTCCTTGGAGTGGCACCGCGAGGGATCGAACCTCGAACCGCGCGGCCTGTCCGCCCGTGCCCGCCTTGCCATCGCCCTTCGGCACCACCGCCCCCAACTGCGCCAGCCCCGCTCGGCCCACTACGTCGAGGGGCCGAGCGCGGCCGGGCACACAGGGTTGAGAGGCCCGCCGCTGGGACCCGAAAGGCGAAAGCGCCCGACCCGGGTCCCTGACGCCTTACATCGTAAGGCATCAGGGATGGTTTTGCCACCGTCAGTGACGAAATAGAGGAGAAAGTCCCTTCCTCGTAAGGTCGAAGTCCCCCTGTCGTGGTGCGACCGCCTCCGATCCCTCGACATCGCGCTGCAGATCTGGCGCGACAGCGGCGACCGGTCAGACTGGCTTGCTCACGATTGCGAGCGTCCCCGATCGGCACTTTCGGGCTACCGCTTCGCCGTGTGGTGATGCCGATCGGCTTTCGTACGGACGGTCGACGGTCGACCAAACGCCGCGAGACCAGGGCGAGACCGTCGACGAGCATCCTCGCTTCGAAGACTTCCACAGGAGGATCGAGATGAAGCGATGGATCGTTGCGGGTGCGGTGTCAGCGTGCGTATTGACCGGTCTGGCGACGGAGGCTGGCGCAAGCGAACCGGTGGTACAGGCGTGCGTGGGGACGACGTTCAGCGGGGCCGCAAATACGCTCCGGGACCTCGGGGCTCCCCCGGGCGCGATCGGGGACCTCGTTTCCGGCTTCGCGCAACAGCCCGACGGCCATCCAGGTCTCGGTGACGGGATCCAGCAGCTACAGGCGGGGCTCACGCCTGACAGCATCGCCGTGAACACCTGCAACGGCTGACCAGCGAGCGAGGGCCGCTCACGCGGCTCTCGCTCAGGAACTGCGGTGACCTGCGTTAGCCTGCGCCCACGATCCGGTGCCGTGTGCTCGGGCCGCTCGCGGTGTGCGGCGCGGGCGGATGGGACACCCCGCCCGCCCGATTACGTCGCCGCGCCCTCGCCGCGCTCGCGTTCGCGACCGGTGACGCCGTCGACCACGAGCGCATCGCGGACGCCATGTGGGGCGAGGACGTTCCGGCGAGCGCCCGCAAGGTCGTGCAGAATCACGTGCTCGCACTTCGCCGCAGCCTGGGGACTGGGATGATCGAGACTCGGCCCGGCGGCTACGTGCTCATGGTCGCTCGGGGAGAGATCGACGCCCAACGGTTCGAGGCGCTCACGCTCGACGCCCGAGCGGCGTCGCGTGTCGGTCACACTGCAGCGGCGATCGACAGGTTCGATGAAGCCCTCCGACTCTGGCGGGGTGAGCCCTATCAGGACCTGGGGGACTGGTCCTTCGCTCGAGGTGAGATCGCTCGGCTTTCGGAGCTTTGCCGCACCGTGGTCGAGGACCGCCTGGACGCTTTGCTCGCGCAGGGGGAGCATCTCGATGCGGTAGCGGAGATCGAGGCAAGCGTCGCCGACGCACCATTGCGGGAACGACGGTGGAAGCTGTTGATGACCGCCCTGTACCGGTCGGGGCGACACGCAGAGGCGCTGCGCGCGTTTCAGCGGGCCCGCGACCTGATGATCACCCAGCTCGGCATCGAGCCGAGCGAGGCCCTCCGACGTCTCGAAGCAGCGATCCTCGCCCAAGACCCAGCGTTGGACTGGCGGGGCGCTCTCAGCGCTCCCTGGCTGACGGCGCCGACTGGTTCACCCACGAACGCGTCCGAGGATGCGCTGCGCGCAGGGGACGTGGCGTTCCGGCGGGGCGCGCCCGCCGAGGCGGCGGCCTGCTACCGCAGGGCGCTCACCAGTGCCGGAGCCGACGGCGGATCACTCGTGCGCGAGTGTGAGGTGCTCGTGCGGCTGGCGGAGAGCGAGTACCTCGCGGGCGATCCCGCGCGCCGCTCGACCGGTGTTGCGGCCGCCCGGCTTGCAGATCACCTCGGCGATCGCGGGATGCTGGTGCGCGCCGCGCTTGCGGGAAGCCGGCAGATCGATGCCGCAACCACACGGCTCGACTCGGAGCGGGTCGCACTGCTCCGTCGAGCACTCGAGGCTGCCAGCACGCCGTCTGATCACGCGCGTGTGCTCGCTGTCCTCGCATCCGAGCTGGTTGCATCACCGAACTTCGCGGAACGCCGCAAGCTCAGCGACACAGCCCTCGGGCTGGCACGCGCATCACGTGATGCCGTGACACTGCATCAGGTTCTGGCAGCGCGCTTCTCCACAATTCAGGCACCCGACACTCTCGACGAGCGATTGTCGAACACCTGCGAAGACCTCGCCGTGGTTGCAGGACTGGACGATCTCAGATCCCGGTGGGGAGCATTGAGCAATCGGTCGATGGCATGCCTCGAGGCCGGTGACGACGCTGAGTCCGAGCAGTCGGACGTCGCCGCCGCGGAGATCGCCGACCGTCTCGGCAACGCGGGGCGCGCTGGCGTGCGCAGTACACCCAAGCCCGCCAACTCACCTGGCACGGTGACTTGCCGTCCGCCAAACGCCAGGCAAGATCTGCACTGGAGACCGGTCGGGATGCCGGCGAGGAGGCCGACTCCCTCTTTGGCGGACAGCTCTACCTCATCTTGTGGAACGAAGGTCGTCTCACCGAGATCGCCGGCGTTCTGGCCTCGATGCCCCTCGAACTGCCGCTCGACCGAGCGTTCGCCTGCCACGCCTACGCACACCTCCCACAACCGCGGGATGCCGAACGTCTCCTGACCGGGCTGGCTGCGCGCGATTTCTCCGACGTGCCCTACAACGGCTTCTGGCTCACCGTGATGTCGCTCGTCGCTGACGCCGCTGCGCGTGCGGGAACACCCAAGATCGTCGACGAGCTGCACGAACTGCTGTCACCCTGGCGCAACCAGCTCGTCGTCACCCCCGCGACCTGCCTCGGCAGCGTGGCGCACTACATCGGCATGCTCGCCACGAGACTCGACAGACCGGGCCACGCGGACGATGCCTTCGCGCAGGCCACCGACATCCACGAGCGAATGAACGCCCCCGTCTGGACGGCACGGACGCGGCTCGAGTGGGGGCGCTCGCTCCTCACGCGCGATCACGAGCGTGGCCTCGCTCAACTTTCGCTCGCCAATAACGCCGCCCTCGCGCTCGGGGCTCACGACATCGTCGCCGAAGCTGCCGCACTTGCACGCTCGTAAGAGCTCAGTCCAGTCACGGAGCGCAAGCCGCTGGGCCGAAATCATCGCGGCGCCGCGATCAGCGGCTGGGGCGGCGACGACGCCGGCTTCGGCAGGTTGGGCTCGCCGGCTGAACACGCCGGCACCTCCACCAGCGACGGGTCACCGATCAGCAGGGGACTAGCAGCGGGAGCGCCTGTCGCCCGGCCAAATGACGGCGAGCTGGTCGGCACCCGCAGCACGGAGTGACCCGGCCTCGGGATAGAAGATGTCCTGACCACGGACGGCTCCGGCCCTTTGACGGGGACTGTCCGTAAACGCCGGGTGAGAGGTGGCCGCGCTCAGCCAAGTCCGTTGCTTCAGCGGTTGAGGCTGCGTGTCGCTGACAGTGACTTGCCGGGCACGTACGCACCGCAGCCCCAGTAGACAAGGCCGTCTCTGAACCTCAGGACCTCGGAGACGGCGTGGCCGAGGTGGTTGCGATAGTTGACGACGAGCGTGTCCACCGAGACGCGGACGTCCTCCACTGTGAAGCGAAGGTCAGGCCGCTGTTCGAGCCCCGATTCCCAGTAGTTGCGGAGTGCATCCTTGCCGCGCACCTCACCCGTCGGCTCTTGGAAGCGATGCACGACGTAGGGCGATTGGAAGACGACGTCGTCGGTGTAGTGAGTGAGAATCCGGTCGATGTCGTGGGAGTTCCATGCCGACTCCCACTCCTCAGCGAACTTCAAGGCGAACTCAGGATCCATTGCAGAGACCGTACGCATCGACGCCGCACTGACGACGCGGGTTTCGGAGGATTCGATACCGCGGCAGGGCCAGGGAAGCACAGCAACCGGTGAGCAACGCCCCCCAACGCCGGCTTTGGGAGGTGGTTCACGCGACCGAGCGAACCGCGGTTCGGGCATGCAGGGCGTCAGGTAGCGATGAGCAGCTCCGCGATCGCATCGCCCGCCAACCGGAACCGGTAGCCGAGATCGACGACCCCGCCGGGGAAGTCGCCTTCGAGCCGGTTCGTGACGAGCCAGGTGTCGGCGTCCACGGCGTCGGCACCGGTGAACGTCCGTGTGTAGCTGAACTCCGTCGACGCATTGGCCAGCCAGTCGCGTATGCGATCGGGGCCGGCGTACCGCTGGCCATCATCGACCACGATTGCGTTGGCGGCGAACGTCGAGAGCGCCGCGTCGGTGTCACGCCGATCGTGGGCTCGGAGATAGCGATCGATCACCGCCCGCACGTCGGGCTCGGTGCTCGTCGGAGAAGCTCCTTCATCCATGTCGCCGTCCTCTCATCGGTCGAGACCGTCGGTCATGGACGTCTGACCTCGCGCCAGCTCACGTGTTGGACGATCCGGTCGATCTTCCATCCGTTCGCAACACGGACCAGGTGGTTGGCGTACCAGCCGCGCAGGATGAGCAGCTCCTCGCCGTCGGCGAGATGGTGCTGCGCGTACATCGATGAGTGGCAGGTTGCCCGGTCGGGATCATCGAGATCGAAGTCGGTGACGTGGTTGGCGCTGAGGTGTTGTGTGGCCGTGTAGCCGCTGACGGCCGAGCGGACGATGTCGACGAGATCGTCCCGAGCGAAGTCGGCGGCCGGCAGCCCGTTCTCGGAGTAGTCGGCGTGCACCGGATCGGTGAAGCAGTCAGCGAACCGAACCCAGTCGCGCTGGTCGACCGAGACCGCATAGCTGATGACCCGGTCACTGATCAGAACTCGATCCTCGAGTCGGCGGACCCTGGCCTCGAGATCGGAGGTCATGCATGTCACAACCCGTGATGCTCGTGAACCCTTCCCCAGCTCGCTCGATGGCCGGAATGGAATTCGTTCGTAGGCTTGCGACTGCATGACCCCTGGCGGCTGGCAAGACTGGGAGTGGGACGAAACGTTGTTCGCCGGCGCCGCGCCGTATTACACGGAGGGTCGGCTTCCGTATGCCGAGGGGCTCGCGGACGGTTGCGTACGGCGCTAGCGCTCGACGGCCGCGGACGGCTTTTCGACGTTGGTTGCGGTCCGGGTGCCGTCACAATCCGGCTCGCCCATCTCTTCGACGAAGTCGTCGGACTCGACCCTGATGCCGACATGCTCGCCGAGGCCGAACGAGTCGCGCACGGCGGCGGCCTCACGAACGCGCAATGGGTGCGCATGCGCGCAGAGGAACTCCCCGGAACACTGGGAACCTTCCGCGTTGTGGCGTTTGCCGCGTCGCTTCATTGGATGGACCGGCGGAAGGTCGCGCGGCTCGTCCGCTCGATGCTCGATCGGGCCGGCGTCGCGATTCAGATCGACGCGCCTTCGTACCGGTGCGACGCGCTGGCCGACGCGGCCGCACCTGGCCTTCCTCATCCGTTCCCGCCCGACGACGCGATGGTCGAGCTCCGCCGCCGGTATCTCGGCCCCGATACCCGCGCCGGACGCAGCATCCGCAACTCCTCACCTGACGGAGAAGACGCCGTCTTCATCGACGCAGGCTTTGAGCCAGCCCGCGAGATCATCGTGCCGGACGGACGCGTCCTCGAACGCACCGTCGACGACCTCGTCGCGACGAGGTTCTCATCGTCGCCAACCGCACCACACCTGTTCGGCGACCGAGTCGACGAGTTCGAAGCAGACCTACGACAGCTCCTCGCCGAGGCCTCGCCGTCGGGAGTCTTCTCCGTACGGCTCCCCGACAACCTCATTCGGATCTGGAAGCCCGAGACCTGACCGCCGACTGCCACCCGAGACCTGACCGCCGACTGCCACCTACCGCCGGGTCGGTGGCACGGGCGCGCACCGATTGCCGCACCGTGCACCCCTCGCCCGGCGGATCGTCAGCACTGAACGACGGGGGCGCGAGATCGGCAGTTCGGCGTTCCGTCGGGCACGTCGCGTGTTGGGCGACTGCACGCGCCGGACTCAGCCTCCCGGTTGCTTCTCGACGACCTCGGGGGGGCGGGTGCCGGTGGCGACCTCCCAGCCGATGGCGGCGACGCGGGCGCTCGTCACCTTGGCGATGCCGAGGCCGATGCCGGCCGCCGCCGCCCACAGCACCACATCGGGCCACGAGAAACGGGCACTGTTGGGGTCGAAGACCGAAGCGGGTGCTTCCTTGCGGACGGCCCGGTACAAAGCCCTGATGAGCTTCCGCGCGACCATCGCTCCCAGCATGCCGGCGATCGTGGATTCCAGCTTCCAGATCCTCTCCCGGCCGGTCATCTCGAGCACCCGCGGCTTTCTCGCGTCGACAACGTAACAGGGGGTGCCCGGAGGACTTCCCGCAAGGTGCCGCTCGGTGGCGTTCGCCATCTTGAGGGGCGAGCGGCTCGTGCGACGGCTGCCCGATCGGATAGATCCGCCGATCAGCGGTCATTCACCCAGCCGGAATCAGCCTTCGATGCCGAATGCCCGCTCTGGCGCTAGTGACGCACCCCGTCATTCTTGATTCGTTTCCGCGCCTCCGCCTTCGGGTAAGGCTGCTGTTGTGGCCTGCGGCCGGACCCCCGGTGCGCGGCACGAATCCATTCCCGGGTGGTGGCTGGGTCCCGGCCGGATCCGGCCGCAGGGGTGGGTCAACGGCGCATCATTCCGCCTACGCGGGCGTATGAGTTCACCCGAAACCCGGGATCGCGGGATGCCGGCGGTACAGAACGCCGAGGCGCGATATCGGCAGATATGCGCTCGGCGCCACCGCTCAGATGGATTACATGCTCGCGATTCCGAGCGCTCGGCGCGCCAGCTGCCGCACCGCTGGGCGACGCGGCATGACGGTGCAGTCGGGACGGACCTCATCCGCCACAGCAGGAGTGGACGGCTGTTGCTCCTCGTCATCGCGTTCTTGCCGTTCCCCACGAAGCTGCTGGCCGAGGGCGAAGCAAATGGCAACCAGCATTGTCATGCTCAGCGGACGGCTCCTCAGACGCCTTCGAGGGCTTCCAGGCGTCCGGATCGGATGGCGTTGGCGAAGGCCTGGTAGTCGAGTTCGTTCTGGTCGGCGTAGAGCTGGGAGAAGTCGCTGATCGACCGGTCGAACTGGTCGTCGTTACCGAGGTAGGCGGCGATCGCGACCGGGTCGCCGGATCGGGCGTGGGCCCGGGCCAGGGTCCAGCCGCAGATTCCGGCATAGAAGCCGAGGCCAACCGGGGCCATCGACTCGACCTCGACCGAGCCCTTCATGTCGCGCAGCTGCCGCCAGTAGAAGTGACGGTTTGAGCCGGTCGGGTCGTTGGCTCCCTTGGTCCAGCCCAGATAGATATCGCTGGCGGCCTGCATCATCCGCTGCCCATACACCACCCGTTCGCCGTGCTGCTTGTAGCGGCTCTTGGGCAGGGGGCCCTCCAGAACCGACGCGGTCGCCTCCTTGACCTGCAGGAACAGCGGGTCGTGCTGGTCGCGACCCTGAAGCAGGCCGATGAAGGCCCGAGTGCCGACGCTGCCCACCCCCACCACCTTGCGGGCCACATCGACCAACTCGAACCGCTCCAGCAGCTGACGCTGATCGTCGCGCAGGGTGGCCCGGTAGCCGCGGAACTGCTCGTGGAGGCCGTGTTCGATCTCATCCCGGGACAGGCCGTAGGTGGCTGCCAGCTCCCGCGCCGGGACCACGATCGGCGGCTGACTGACGATCCGGTAGCGCCCGTCGACCAGCTCGCCGAGCTTGGACAGCGCCTGCAGGCTGTCACGGGTGCGCGCCTTGGCGAACACCTTCCCGCCCCGCTTCTCGACCCGCTTGGCCTGCTTCTTTGATTTCGAGGCCTTGGCGGCGGTGCTGCGGAGCCCCTTCTGGAGCTCGTCCTCGTCCAGGTGCGCGTACCAGATGGCCATGTTGCCCATCTGGGCGAAGCTGGCCATCGCCTCCCGATAGGCCCGCACCGACGCCCGGGTCGCCGCCCGGGTGTCGGCCTTGGCGAAGCCGTTGTTACGGCCCGCGATCGTGAAGCTGGCCGCCATCCGCTTCACGTCCCACTCGAACGGCCCCGGCAGGGTCTCGTCAAAGTCGTTCACATCGAACAACAACCGCCGCTCGGGCGAGGCGAACAAACCGAAGTTCGACAGGTGCGCATCCCCGCACAGCTGCACGTGCAGGCCAGCGACGGGCGTGCCGTCCAGGTCGGCGGCCATGATCTTGGCCGCCCCCCGGTAGAAGGTGAACGGCGACACCACCATCCGCCCGTGCCGGACCGGCACCAGGTCGGGCTCCCGGTCGGCGTCCTGCTCCTCCAACAACCCCACCGGATCAGGCCGCCCGGTGGCCGCCGCCCAGCCAGTATGGCTGGCCACCGGCGTCCGGCTGCGCGCCTCCTCGCCTCGCGCTCGCCGTTCCTCCACACTCGGATGCGCGACCCTGGACTTGACGGCCATCGGCTCCGTCCTTCCCGTGTGCTGGCTTAGGGGGGCCGGTGGTCAGGTGATCTCGCCAGCCGCCTCTTGGATCGCTGCGTCGACGTCCTTGGGGCTGACGTCGAGCTCCTTGGCGACCTGCTTCTCGGCCTTCAACCCCGCCTTGTCCACCGCCTCCTGCACCGTGCTCTCACCGACGATCAGCAGCGCGGCCTCACCAGAATCGATGACGTCGCCGAGCTCCTTGACGTCGGAGCGGGACAGGCCGCGCCACAAATGGCCTCCAACGCCGCCCACGGCCGCGCCGACCACCGCAGAACCGATGATGGCGGGAGGGAACAGGATCCCGACAACCGCCCCGGCGGCCGCCCCACCCCAGGCTCCGTGCCTGGTGGCCATCTCATCCTTGTTGACGTGGACCTTGCCGGCGTCGTCCTTGGTGACCACAGCCGCGTCGTAACTCCCGACAGCACCGAGCGAGTGGAGATCCTGCACCACGGCATAGTCGTCTCGTGCCGCTGCCTCACTCGGGTAGGTGCCGATATAGATGAACATTGCATCGGGCTTGGCCATCGAACTCTCCTCCGGACGGGGGTTCCAGGAACGGCCGCCGTCCATGCCTCGTCGGCGCGGTTGGCGATCTCGTTCACCTGGGGTGCCCATTAGACCCAGGACCACACGGGCCTGCCATCACCCCGAACGGACGAAATCGGGCGTCGCCGGCACCAGCCGCTGCGACCGCCGGCCTGCTCGAGGCAAAACGCCGTGCGCGAGATCGGCAGATCTGTGCGGTCCACTTCCCCTGCCCAGCTGACGATCAGGTGATCGTTGCGCGTTGGGATCCCAAGCGGAAGGCCGGGTGGCGCTTCGACAGCTCGCGGCCCCAGCCCAGGCGTCGAGCGACCTGACCTATGTCAGGAGCATCACCACCGTCACAACAAGGAGAGGTAAGAACAGCGAGACCACGACTGCGAGCACCAACGCGACGTACACCCAGCCAGGCCGGCGTACCTCGCCGTAGCCCGCTCGTACTCGAACCAGATCAGCCTGAGCCCTTGCTAGACCCTCACCACCACCACCGCCAGGCATGACAAGCACGTTAGTGAACGAGTACCCCGTTGCTTGCTCTCGGCATCGACCAATCAGGGAGCGCCGAGCGTCAGATCTGTGGCGCCACGCCTCGCTCAACCGGCACTTCCGTGATCTGCTACCTGAGCGGAGCCTCCTTCAGTCGGGGACGATGAGGCCCACCGCTGCGACCGCCAACAACAGGGTCCCGGCCGCGATGGGGTAGCGGGCGAGCCGCCTAGGCGGGACCTGGGTGGGCATGCGCTCGTCCATGCCGCCCCACGCCATGAGGATCATCACGAGACCCACTGCGACCAGGACTCCACCGACGAACCCGACTGCCTCGAACAGGCCATCCACCAAGCTCACTCTCGCACGGCGCCGACCCGCGCCCGAGCGGCAGATCTGGCGCGGCGATGCCGGCCAAAACGCCCGCACGCTTAGCACTCGGGAGTCGAGATCACCTTCGTGACCGAGTCCTCCAGACCACCGCGGCTCGCCGTGAGTGTCACTTCGGCCGATACCGCGTTGGCCTCCCAGGTCGGGTTCTGCTCGGAGGATGCCGAGCCGTCGCCGAAGGTCCATTCCCAGGCGGTCGGGTGCCCGGTCGTCCGATCTTCGAAGTGAATCGCAATGACCGGGCAGCTCGTGGTGCCGGTGGTCGCCTGCTCGAAGCGCGACAGGAAGTCCGCTCTCAGCTCCGGTTCGTCATCGCCGTTGCAGGCAGCCAGAGCGACAGTGATCGCAACGCAGGCCAGCGGTCCAGCGATCTGCTTCATGCGGTCCTTGGAACGTGGCGAGCACTTCGGACGCCACCAGCCGAACACCAACGCATATTGCCCGGCGGTCTCAGGGGGTCATCGCAACGCCTGGTCGAGTGCTTGTGATGGTGTCTTCCAGCCGAGGGTTTGTCGAGGCCGTCCGTTGAGCTCGTCGGCGATGTTGTCGAGTTCGGTCTGGGTGCGGTCGCCGAGGCGGGTGTTGCGAGGGAGGTATTGGCGCAGCAGCCCGTTGGTGTTCTCGTTGCTGCCGCGTTGCCAGGGGCTGCGGGGATCACAGAAGTAGACGGGCACGCCGCTAGCGACGGTGAACACGGCGTGCTGTGCCATCTCGCGGCCCTGGTCCCAGGTGAGCGAGCGCCGTAGCTGTTGGGGGAGCTCGGTGATCTTGGCGGCGAGCGCGGCGGCGACCACGTCGGCTCGGTGGGTCTTGGGGGAGCCCGACGAGCATCACGAACCGGCTGTGCCTCTCCACCAGCGTGGCGATCACGCCGGGGCCTTGGCCGTAGAGCAGGTCGCCTTCCGTAAGGGTGTGGATCGCCCGGGGGGGTCGGGTGTGGCTGAGGTCGCCTTGCGCTTTGGTCGCTAACTGGGAATGTCCGCCTGATCCTCCGGGGTGCCCTGGCTGCTGATTGAGATGTGCGCTTGGTCGCTGGTTACGGATGCGTCAGCGGGGTGCCCGCAGGGTTCGTGAGCTGGACATCGGGACCGACCGGAAGGGGTCAAGCGCGTGGCAGCAGCACAGGAAACGGCATGGGTCGGGGTGGATATCGGCAAGACGCACCACTGGGTGTGCGCGCTCGACGCCGACGGCAAGAGGCTGCTATCGGTCAAGGTCGCGAACGACGAGGCCGAGATCCTTGCGCTCATCGCGACCGTGCAGGGGGTGGCGGAGCAGCCCATCTGGGCGGTCGACATCATCGGTGCGCCCGCGGCGCTGATGTTGGCGTTGCTGGCTCAGGCCGACCAGTCGCTGCGGTATGCGTCAGGGCGGATGGTCGCCGCGATGAGCAGCGCCTACGCCGGTGAGGGCAAGACCGATGCCAAGGACGCCTATGTGATCGCGGAGACGGTGCGCCTGCGCTGCGACCTGGCCGTGGTCGACCAAGACACCGACCTGGTCCGCAACCTGGCGATGCTGACCGGCCATCGCGCCGATCTGGTCGCTGACCGGGTGCGGATGATCAACCGGCTCCGAGACCTGATGACCAGCGTGTTCCCCGGCTTGGAAAGAGCGTTCGACTACGCGTCCCGCAAGGGTGCGCTCGTGCTGCTGACCGGTTATGCCAGCCCACACCGGATCCGTCGCATCGGCCACGTGCGGCTGGCGGCATGGCTACGCCAGCGCAAGGTGCGCGACTCCGCCGGCGTCGCCGCTCGAGCCATCGCTGCTGCCCGTGCCCAGAGGACGGTGCTCCCCGGCCAAGACCTCGCCACCAGCATCATCGCCGAGCTCGCCGCGAACATCCTGGCGCTGGACGAGCGCCTCAGGAGCCTCGACGCCCAGATCGCGGAGACTTTCGACCAACACCCCCAGGCCGCGGTCATCCAATCGATGCCCGGCTTCGGCCCACTTCTCGGTGCCTGTTTGCTGGTCGGCGCCGGTGACCTGCGCGCCTTCCCCAGCGCTGGCCACCTCGCTGCTGCCGCCGGACTGGTGCCCGTCCCGAACGACTCCGGGCGCCGCACAGGCAACCTGCACCGCCCCAAGCGCTACAGCCGACCGCTACGACACGTCTTCTACCTTTCGGCGCAAACCAGCATGCTGCGGGCCGGACCGAACCGCGACTACTACCTGAAGAAACGCGAGCGCGGCCGAACCCACAGCCAAGCGATCATCGCCCTAGCCCGCAGACGCGTCGACGTCCTCTGGGCACTCCTACGCGAGAACCGCACCTGGACCACTGCCCCGCCACCGGTCGCTCAGGCAGCTTGACAACACCATTGAGATTCCCAGTGGCCCGGCACCGCCCGGTCGGCGGCCTCGGCAGGTCGCTCACTGATGTTGACCATCGCCGGGATGTGGCTCTGGCCGTTGGGTGCTGCCTTGCCGCCGGGACGGCGGACACTGCGCTTGGTCCGCAGGTAGCGGGTCAGTTCCTTGCGCAGCGCACCTCGGGACTGCACGAACAGCGACAGGTAGATCGTCTCGTGCGCCACCCGCATCTCCGCGTCGTCGGGGAACTCCAAGACCAGCCAACTCGCGATCTGCTGCGGCGACCAGCGCAGCTCGAGCTTGGCTTCGACAACCATCCGCAGCCGTGGACACTGGGTGAGCTTGGCGACCTTGGGGCGGCGCATGTTCCGAACCGCCGCCCGATCCGCCCGGCGCGCCCGATAGCTGCCCCGGCCCCCGTTGCGAGCAACCTCGCGTGACACCGTGGACGGTGCCCGGCCCAACCGACCGGCGATCACCCGAAGCGACTCGCCCGCCGCCACACCCCGGGAGATTTCCTCGCGTTCAGCCAGCGACAGCCGCAGCGCCGAGCGGTTCGGCTCCGGCGGCGGCGGACGCCGCAACCGTTTCACCGCCCGATAGATCGCATACCGCGACCGCGGCACCTCCTGACGCAGCCGCCAGAACGGCGCGTCTTCAGCCAGCAGCTCCGCAATCCGTTCCAGCTCCAAAGCCGACAACCGCTCCACATGCCCTCCCCGACCTGGCCGTCTCGATCGAGGCGCATGTTGCTTTCACCGACTGAGCCCAGCGCCCGATCTGGTGCTCCACTGCTCGCCCGGCAGCGGCCAACGGTCTCGGTGATGGACCACAAGATGGCACCTATCAGTAGCCGACCCCACCGCCGGCGGCGCCACCGCCCATGGTGAGAGCGAGGATCACCACAGCCGCGGCGACGACTGCGACAGAGATCCAGAAGATGGGAGCACGAAGAACTCGTTGCATGATGGTCGTCCTTGTCTTGAGAGTGGGCGATCCAGACGGATCGCCGCTTCACCGATCAATACGGGCGCCTAGCGAGATTTGGTTCGCGATCCGGCGTACCGGTGTGCATGGGTCGCCACGCGGATCATGGGAACCGAGGTGCCCCGCCCCGATTGATGCTCCTAGGTGGTGTCAAGCCAGTGGTTGTGGTGGGAGCCGGTAGTAGAGCTCGCGGGCGACGTAGCGTTTGAGTTCTCTAGGTCAAGTCATCGCTGTTGCGAGCTGTTCGCCGCGGTGTCGTGACGGGGTGTACGCGGTGCCGGTGTGCCACCAGGCCCAGATGACACGGATCCAGCCTCGGGCCACGACCCGCACGGCGTGGGGGTGGCGAGCACCGCGGGTTCGGGCTTGGCGGTAACGCTCAGCTGCCCAGGCCGAGGAGTGCCGGGAGTTGTCGGCGAAGCCGGTGATGGCGACCCGGGCGGGCTTGTTGGCGGCGTAGCGGAAACCGACGGTGCGGGTCTTTCCCGACGCCCGAGTCACGGGGGCGGCGCCGCACATGGCCGCTACCTGTTCGGCGTTGTCGCAGCGTTCCAGCAGCGGGCCGATCTCGGCGATGAGCTGAGCCAGGCTGACGTTGGCGACTCGTGGGAGTTCCTCGAGCAGCGCGGCCTTGGGGTGCGCGGCGAGCGCGTCGCGACCGTCGCGCTCGAGCCGGGCAATCTCGCCGTTGAGGAGCTTGATCTGAGCGACGGACGCGGCGACGACGCTGGCCAGCACCGGTGCAGAGATCGTCGTGCCGCAGCCGTTCGATGGTCTGGTGATCGAACCCGGTCACCGCGGCTAGGTGCTCGAGGGTGCAGCCGGTGGCGAGTGCCTTGCTCATCTCGTAGCGGAGGTTCTCGCGCCAGTGGACGGATTTCGCCGCCGTGGTCCCGACCTTCTCCTGTGGAGCTGACGCTCAGACAATCCTCGAACATTCGTTCGTAGAGCATCGCGGTGGACGACGGACGCGGAACCGCCCCGGCCCGAGTATCAGCGGCGCCGGGTCGCCGCCGTCTAGCCTGCCCGCGTCGAAGGGGGCGGGGGCGATGACTTGGAGCGACAGACGCTACTGGTGGACCTTGGCCGCGGGTGGCGCCGTGTTGGCGTTCGTGACGGCGTGGGTGAACGACGGCGGCCTGGTGCTGGCTTCGCTGGCCGCGGTTGTGGGGGCGTGCGTAGCGCCGCCGGTGTTCGGCGCACTGCTCGCCTTCACGTCGGAGATGTTCGTGCTGGCCTACGCGCAGGGACTCCGACCGCTGTACCGCTGGCTCACCGGAGACCGGACAGAGTCACCCTGACGCGGCGCCGCCCCCCGACCCGGTAGGCCGAGGGGGCGGCAAGCGAGACACATCCTCTCGCTACGGTTCGGGTTCGTCGAGGGGGCGGGCGTGGGCCCGTAGCCGAATCTCGTCGACCCCGGTCCTCGCAAGGATGATGGCGGTCCGGCACGCTCTCGCCCGTTCGGGCTCGAGCTGCTCGGTCACCGCCCGCACCTCGTCGAGGAGAGCGGTGGCGTAGGCGACGAGGGCGTCGACCTCCGCCACGAGCATGTCGCCTACCGCGGGCTGGGCCTGCGGGTCCTGCGAGTGTTCGGCGGCCCACCGAGCCTTGGCGTCGCGGAGCGACATCCCTTCGGCCCGGCGGGCCTTGAAGAACCGGATTTGCCCGGTCGGGTCGGTGGTGTCGTTCCACCGGTCGTCGTCGTGGGATTCTGGGTCTGGCATGGAGCTTCTGCCTCCGTGTCCGGGCCCGGGGGTGTTCGCGCACCGCCGGGCCGCTGTGGCTCACATCTGTGGCTCACAGCGGCCCGTTTTCCCTGGTGAGAGGCTTATGGGTGCCTCCCGACGAGAGGCCCCGATCCCCGTGGCTCGATCAGAGCTGCCCTGAGCCCAGATCCACGGTCACGCCGATGAGGGCGAACACCGCCTGCTCGACGTCCACGTCGTCGTTGCCGCCCAGGCTGTTGACCTGGAGCGCGTCGCTGGTCTCGCTGCCGGTGATCCGCACCTCGGTCCTCAGGCCCTCGACGTCGACCCTCGCACCGTCGGTCTCGACGTCGATCCGGTCGCTCCGGTCGGTGCCCTTGACGGTCACGCTGTCGGACTCGCCGTCGCCACCGCCCACCGGACCAGAGAGGTCCACGTCGGCCTGGCGGAAGTCGGTGCCGGACATGTCCTCGACGGTGAACGTGTCGGGGCCGCCGAGGGCGGTGAGGTCCAGTCGCTCGACGCCGTCCATGTCCATGCGGATGTTGCCGGCGTCCCGCAGGAACAGCGACCGCCCGCCGTTGGCCGACAGGCTCATGTTCTCCGGACCCCCGGCGCCGTTGAAGTCGAGCGTGTCCGTGCCGCTCCGGCCCTCGACGACGTCGCTGCCGTCGCCCGGGTCCCAGCGGAAGCTGTCACGGCCCGAGCCAAGCACGGCCGAGTCGTTGCCGCGGTTGCCGTCGACCGCGTCGTTGCCACTGCCGCTGATGAAGAGCTCGATGCCGTCGCCACCGTTCAAGCTGTCGTTGCCGCTGCCACCCGACACGGTCGCAGGCTCGTCGATCACGCCGTTGGCCTGGTCCACGCGGAACTGGTCGCTTCCGCTGCGCGTGAACACCTCGATCCGACTGAACGTGTTGCGATCGAAGCTCTGCTCGGCGATGCCGTCGTCGTTCAGGTCGACCTGCATGGTGCCGGGTGCGCCCGGGGCGAGCCGCAGCGCGATCCGGTCGCCGCGCGAGGTACCGGTGACCGTCAACGTGTCGTTGGCGACGCGGGCCGACGGCGACTGTGTCGCGCCCGCCGGGTTGGCGGGGCCGGCCGCCGCGAGGCCGATCGCCAGAGCCGCGGCCGCTCCGGCGGTCACGGCCAGTGGACGAGCTCCGGGGATGCGATGAACCTTCATGGTCGGGACCCTTTCGGTGCCGCCGTCGACCCGATGTCGACGCTGGCTCTCACTACGCCAAGGGTCGCGGTTCGGTTCGCGGCGGGCGGCCCACCACGAGCGCGCGCAGGTCAGAAGTCCGGGTCCTCCCACCACGGATAGGGGGCCGGGAGGTCGGCGGGCACGCGGTTCGGGAACGTCGGCGGACGCTTCTCCAGGAAGCTCGTGACGCCCTCGCGCACGTCGGCGCCGCGCCCGAGCGCCTCGAGGAGTGCCGAGTCGATCCGGTGCGCGGCCATGGGATGCGGCTCGCCGAGCATCCGCCAGAGCAACGCCCGCGTGACGGTGGCCGAGACGGCGGAGGTCTGGGCGGCGATCTCGTGGGCGATCTCGTAGGCGGCCGGCAGCAGGGCATCGGGTTCGTGGATCGATCGCACGAGTCCCCCGGCGAGCGCTTCCTCGGCACCGAACACCCGGCCGGTCGCGCACCACTCCATCGCCCGGCTGATGCCGACCACGCGCGGCAGGAACCACGAGGAGCAGGCCTCGGGCACGATCCCCCGGCGCGCGAACACGAACCCGAACCTCGCCGTGGCGGACGTCAGGCGCACGTCGAACGGCAGGGCCATCGTGATCCCGACGCCGACCGCCGCCCCGTTGATCGCGCCGATCACGGGCTTGGTGCACGAGAAGAACCGCAACGCCACGATGCCGCCCTCGTCGCGGTGGCGCCCGTCGGCCTCCTTCACGACGCCGGCGGCGGCGGCACGGGCACCGCCGTAGTCGAACGTCGCGTCGCCCCCACCGAGGTCCGCGCCGGCACAGAATGCCCGACCGCGCCCGGTAACCACCACCGCCCGCACCTCGGGATCGGCGTCAACGGCGTCGACCGCCGCGCACAACTCCCGCTGCATGGTGACCGTGAAGGCGTTGAGGCGGTCGGGACGGTCGAGCGTGATGGTGGCCACGCGGTCGGCCACGTCGTAGGCGATCTGCCTGTACGTCATGTCAGCGACCCCCGAACCTGGGTGGGCGCTTCTCGCCGAAGGCCGTGACGGCTTCCCTCAGGTCTTCGGTCATCGAGGTCATGACCTGCGTGCGATTCTCGAGGTCGATGCCGGCCTGGAGGCTCCCGACCTCGAGCTGGCTCCACATGACCTCCTTGGTCATCCAGACCCCGGTCGGGCTGTTGGCCAGGATCTCGTCGGCGACGTCGAGTGCGGCGTCGACCACCGGCCGGTCCTCGACCACCCGTGACACCAGGCCCAGGCGGTCGGCCTCGGCGGCGTCGATGACGCGTCCCGTGAGCATCAACTCGAACGCCCGCGAGGCGCCGATCAGCCGCGGCAGGAGCCAACTCACGCCGATGTCGCAGCCCGACAACCCGATCCGCACGAAGGCCACGCCGAAGCGCGCCGCCGGTGCCGCGAGCCGCACGTCGCTGGCCAGCGCCAGGGCCAGCCCGCCGCCGGCTGCGGGCCCGTTGACGGCGGCGATGACCGGCTGGCGGAGCGCCCGCATCTTCGGCACCAGCGAGGCGATGTGCTGCTGGCCCACCATGCCGGCCGGGATCCGCCCGAGCCCGTCCGCGCTGGGCGGGGCGCCGGCGCCCTTCAGGTCGAGTCCGGCGCAGAACCCCCGCCCGGCCCCCGTCAGCACCACGACCCGTGTTCCCCGGTCGGCGGCCACCGCGTCGAAGGCGTCGTGGAGGTCGGCGACGAGCTCGTGGCTCATCGCGTTCAGGCGCTCGGGCCGGTCGAGGGTTATGAGGGCCACCCCGGGCCGGGGTGACGAAACCTGCACGGTGGTCATGCGGTGCAGTCTCGCGGGTTGACGCCGTGCCGCTCGGCGGCGCCGACATCCGCGAGGCGCTGCCGTTGCGCACCGCCATGGTCGTGTGTGGGCGACGACAATCCCCGCGTCAGGCGGCCTTCTCGAGGATGTGCACGCCGCAGGCGGAACCGAGGCCGATGACGTGGGCGAGCCCGACCTTGGCGTTGGCGATCTGGCGGTCGCCGGCCTCGTCGCGGAGGTGATGGCAGACCTCCCAGATGTTGGCGATGCCGGTGGCGGCGATGGGGTGGCCCTTCGACTGGAGGCCGCCCGACACGTTGACGGGCGTGGCCCCGTCTCGCCACGGGGCACCGGACTCGAAGAACGGCACGGCTTCGCCCTGGTCGCAGAGCATCAGGTTGTCGTAGTGGACCAGCTCGGCGGTGGCGAAGCAGTCGTGCAGCTCGACCAGGTCGAGATCCTCGGGGCCCACGCCCGCACTCTCGTACGCCTGCCGGGCGGCGTTACGCGTCAGGGTGTTGACGTTGGGCAGCACCTGGCAGGCCTCTTCCCACGGGTCGGTGGTGAGCACCGATGCCGCCACCTTGACGGCCCGGCGCCGCTGGTCCGGGTCCAGTGTCTTGAGCTTCTCGCCGGACACCACCACGGCTGCGGCCGCCCCGTCGCAGTTGGCCGAGCACATGGGCCGGGTGTTCGGGTAGGCGATCATGACGTCGTTCATGATCTCCTCCAGCGTGAACCGCTTCGAGTACGCGGCCAGCGGATTCAGGGTCGAATGGGCGTGGTTCTTCTCGGAGATGCGCGCGAACAGCTCGAAGCTGGTCCCTCCATAGCGGTGCCCGTACTCCATCCCGATCTGGGCGAACACGCCCGGCATCGTCTCGGTACCGATGCGGCCATCGGTCGGGGCCACTGCGCCGAACCGCCCCCGCGGCGTCCACGACGCTTCCTCGTCGGCCTTCCGGTTGCCGCCGGCC
Source organism: uncultured bacterium (assembly GCA_963717085.1). Lineage (GTDB taxonomy): Bacteria > Actinomycetota > Acidimicrobiia > Acidimicrobiales > VFJN01 > DASQUK01. The sequence continues at coordinate 152,373 of CAVQVM010000019.1, read as the reverse complement.
AACAGCCCCGCCCCGGCGAGCTTCTCGACACCCACGGCCAGGCCCAGGTCGCATTCCCCGGCCTTGAGCGCCATGATCGCCGTGCGCAACGCCGTGGCCCCTGTCGCGCACGCGTTCGCGACGTTGTAGACGGGGATCCCCGTCTGACCCAGCTGCTTCTGCAGCTGCTGGCCGATCGGCGCGGGACCCCCCCAAAGGTTGCCGGCGGCCAACACGCCGATGTCCCGCATCGAGACCCCACCGTCGGCCAGCGCGCCCAGCGCCGCCTCGGCCGCCAGATCCACCGTGTCGCGGTCCGGGTGCTTCCCGAACTTCGTCATGTGAATGCCGAGGATCCAGACATCGTCAGCAGCCATCACTGGCCTCCCTCACTCACCGTGGATACATCCAGCGGCTCGAAACCGAACCCCACCGCCTCGACTCCCGCCCCGTCCACGCCCACGGGCACCGTCGTCAAGCGCACCTTCATCCCCAGCTTGACGTGCTCCGGCGTGGGCTCCACGTTCACCACGTTGCCCCGCACACTCGTCCCGTCGCAGTCGACCACCGACGCCACGAACGGCACCGGAATGCCCGGCGCCGCCAACGACACGATCGTGAACGCCCTGACCTCCCCCTCGCCCGCGACGCGCACGCTGGAGAACTCGGTCCCACCGCAGCCCGCGCAGGCGTTGCGCCGATCGAAGTACCTCGCTCCACATCCCTGGCACTCCTGGGCGACCAGGTGTGGATCGTCGCCCAACACCAGGTAGTCGACCAGCGGGATCCGTTCGCTCACGATGGCAACTCCCCTTCCGTCGCTCCACTCCTCGTGACCCTGCCGGGACCAGGATTAGAGCATACTCTTTACACGGGCGGCGCCGCCTAGTGGGGCGGCTCGTAACGCTCGCCCGGAAATCGGCGAGCCATCCGGCGTCGATGGCAAGGACGCAGGACGACGGCGCAGCCGTAGCTGCGGCGAGGACGAGGACACAGCCAGCGACGTCGGGGGCCGTTGATTTCCGGCGCCGTGTTGCGAGCCGCCCCACTAGGCGCCGAGAGCCTCGAGGCGTTCACCCGCTTCGTCGGTGAGCACCCAGTGGGATGGCTCGCCCGGTTCCTCACGTACGACGCCACGGTGCTCGAGCGTGCGGAGGTGGGCCACGGTCTCGCCCACCGCGGCTCGCCGCATGAAGCCCTCGATCTCGTCCCACGGGCGCGACCAGTGCATGCGGGAGGCGATGGCCCACGCCGTGCTCACGCCGTCGCCGACGGCGGCGACGGCCTCGCGGAAGCGCTCGTTGTGGTGGCGGCGAAGCTCGTCGAGCCGCTGGTGCAGGTCCGCAAACCGGTACTCGTGGGCTGGCAGGACCTCGTCGGGATCGTAGACGTCGAGCTTGTCGAGCGACCGGAGGAAGTCGCCCAGCGGATCGTCGCCGGCCTGGGGATGGAACGAGATGTTGGGCGTGATCCGCGGCAACACGTGGTCGCCGGACAGGAGCACCTCGTGGCCCGGTTCCCAGAAGCACAGGTGGCCGGGCGAGTGGCCCGGTGTCCAGATGGCCGTCAACTCCCACCCGGGGACGTCCGGGCGCTGGCCGTCCTCGAGTAACACGTCGGGCATGACCGCATCGACGAACGGCCGCACCGGCATCGCCGCCCGTTGCAGGGTGGCGACCTCGTCCGCCGGCGCACCGACGCGACGCAACATCATGCCCACGCGTTCCAGCAGGTCGGCGGGCTCGGCGTAGCGGTCCCGCACCAGCGCGGCATCGGCGGGGTGGAGTGCGATCCAGGCACCGGAAGCCTCGCGGATGCGTCCCGCCAGGCCGTAGTGGTCGGGATGGATGTGCGTGACCAGCACGCCGCGGACGTCGCCGATCGCGTAGCCCGCCACCGCCAGCCCCGCCGTGAGGGCGGCGTACGCGTCCTCGGTGTTCCAGCCGGCGTCGACGAGGTACGCGCCGCGCTCGGTCTCGAACAGGTAGACGAACACGTAGCGGAGGGAGTTGTTCGGCAGCGGCACCGGGATGGTCCACAAGCCGGGCCGCAGTCGCTCGACCGGGGGCAGCGGGTCGGGCGAGGATGAGATGTTGGTCACCGGCCCACATTACTTGCCGGCGGGGCCGAGCTACGACGAAGAGGACACTGATAAGTACGCCGGGGTCCGGCAGCCGCAGCCCCACCCGGGTCCCGAACCAGCGTTGGCACTGGGCAAAGGGGATCCCTTTTGCACAGCGTTACTGCGGTCAGCCCATGTACGGCCGCAGGGCATCGAGATGACGCCGCATGCGATGCCGCACGAGCTCCCGGTCCTCGGAGACGATCGCCTCGACGATGCGCTCGTGGGCCCGGGTCAGCTCCTCGATGAGCTCGCGTGGCCTGCGCCCCGACGGGTTGACCTGATGCATCCATGCGAGGCGGATCAGCACCAGGGCCACGAGCTCGAGGACGGGATTGCGGGTCAGGTGGGCGATGGCGGCGTGGAGGTCGTGGCCCACCGCCTGCACGACGTCCTGGTCCGGGGCGGAGCGTTCGGCGTCGAGCGCCTGGCGCAGGCGGCTGCGGACGTCGTCGTCCACCTTGTCCATGACCCGATCCACGACGGCCATCTCGACACCGGTGCGCAGCTCCACGAGGCTGCCCACGTCCATCCCCCGACGGTCGAGGTAGAGGGCGACCGTGTCGCTGACGGTGGCGAGGCCCGGCTCGCTGACGAACAACCCTCCGCCGGGGCCGCGGCGCATGGCGGCGATGTCGTGATGCTCCAGCAGCCGCACCGCCTCGCGCAGCACGGCCCGGCTGACGTCGTAGCGCTCCATCAGCTCGGGCTCCGACCCGAGGAACGTGCCCACCGGCCAACCGTCGCTGACCACCTGCCGGAACACCTCACGAGCCACACCCTCGCCGCGCTTGTCACCGCCGGCGGTCAACTGGACGCCGGTGGGGTCGAGGAGCTGGCGCGACGATCGACGCCGCCGTAGCCACGCATGCTCGGCCTCGAGGTGCCGCCGCATCCGGTGCCGGGCCGTGCTCCGATCGCCCGCCAGCACCGCATCGACGATGCGCACGTGGGCCTCCCTCGATTCGCGGAAGATCCTCGGGGCCACGAGGCTCAGATCGGTGTAGAGGGCCGACACCCGGTTGAGAATGTCGACGAACAGCTCGAGCGCCGGGTTGCGGGTGACCGTGGCGAGCAGCATGTGCAGCTCACGAGGGTCCGCAGCGTCGCCCGCCGCTTCCCGCTGGATCACGTTGCGCAGCGCCGCGATGTCGACCTCCTCGACCCGATCCGGCGCCAGGTCGACGACGATCTCCTCGAGCACGAGTCGCGTCTCGAAGACGTCGTCCAAGCGGGCACCGAGGCGATAGAGGTAGACGACGACGGCGTCGATGACCGAGTCGACCGTGGGCTCGCGCACGACCAGGCCGCCCCCCGGCCCCCGGCGCATGCGCGCCACCTGCTGGTGCTCGACAAGGCGGACCGCCTCACGGAAAACGGCCCGGCTCACGCCATAGCGGTCGAGCAGCTCCGCCTCGGAACCCAGCACCTCGCCGACCGGCCACCCCTGCGCCAGTACGTCGTCGACGATCCGGTCGGCGACGGTGGCAGCCAGCTTGCCCCCTGCGGGGCTGGCACGCCGGGCCACACCGCCCGGCGGGCGACCCCGCGAGGGTGCCGAGCTCCGAACGGCACCCGACGGGGTTTTCACAGGGTGTACTTTACCTGGCCCCCGGTTCGAGGCTCGTGAACGGCCGACGTCGTCGTCGCGACACTCGACGCCCTCCTGCCCGACGATGCTTCCGGCCGGCATTAAGGACACTCTGGCCGGGCTGCGGCCAACCCGTTGGCGGTGTTCACATGTGCCGGATTCCGTCACTCCGAACGCCGGAATGCCGCTCGAGCCGACGCCGCGGCGGGTCACCTCGTGTTGCTCGGGCCGGCCCCGTGTCACACCCACGTCCTTTGGCGGGTCATCGGGCATGACACGGCGCGACGAGGAAATGTGAGCGATGGACCGACACGACTGGCTGGTGGAACGGTTCGACGCGAATCGGCCGCACCTACGGGCGGTCGCCTACCAGATGCTGGGCTCGCTCGGCGACGCCGACGAGGCCGTCGAGGAGGCCTGGCTCAGCATGAGCCGCGCCGACACGAGCCGGGTCGAGAACCTGGGCGGTTGGCTCACGACGATCGTCACCCGCGTGTGCCTCGACATGCGCCGCTCCCGCCGCTCGCCGCGCGAGGAACCCGTCGGCGTTCCCGTGCCCGATCCGATGGTGCGCCCCGAGAACTGGATCGACCCTCAGGACGACGCGGTGCTCGCCGACTCGGTTGGCCTGGCGTTGCTCGTGGTGTTGGGGACGCTGACACCAGCCGAACGGCTGGCGTTCGTCCTGCACGACATGTTCGCCCTGCCGTTCGACCAGATCGCTCCCATGCTCGGGCGCTCCCCTACCGCGACCCGGCGGCTGGCGAGCCGGGCACGTCGCCGGGTGCGCGGCGCAGCGCCGGCGCCGGGTCCCGATGTCGCGCCGCCAGCGTGAGGTGGTCGACCTGTTCTTCGACGCGTCCAGAGGTGCTCGCTGGCGTCGTAATGCACGATGAAGTGCGGGACTCCCCGGCGCACGAACCACCGCTCGCAGTCGAGGATCGCAGGGGCGGGCGGCACCGCCGGCAGGCTAGTGGGGTGGTTCCTCGCGCCCGCCGGCACTGCGCTGCGAGCCCACCACGGGGCGCGCAAGTCAACGACCAGCGAGAGGTCGGGGCGGGCTACGCGACCGTCACGGTGCGTCGGCGCCGAAGGTCAAGCGGTTGCCCTCGGGATCGACGACGTCGACCAGCCGGGATCCACCCTCGATGCGCTCCGCTCCTTGGTGGCCACCGGCGGCCTCGATCTCGGCGAGCGCGGCGTCGAGGTCGGTGACGTGAAACCCGAGCCAGCTCTCGCGCTCCTCGCCGCTGCCACCGCCGTGCAACGCGATCGTCGCCTCGCGCCAGCGCAGCTCACTCCAGAACGGCGACTGGAACTCGAGGGTCAGCCCGACCACGTCCCGGTAGAACGAGACGGCGCGGTCCATGTCCTCGACCGGCACCATGAGGTAGGCCTTCGTGATCTCCACGAGGCCACCGTAGGACGGGTCGCCGCACTTCACCGGGAACTGGCGGCAAGGAACCCGTCGATCTCGTGCGGTGTGCGCAACCTGACGAAGCGCAGTCGGTCGTACGCCGGGTCGGCCATCGCCGCTTCGTAGCGCTCGACGTAGCTGGCGTACTTGACCCACGCCCAACTGATGATGTTCTCCTCGGGGTTCAGCCGGTAGAAGTTGGTTAAGGGCTCGCGGTTGCCGTTCCACAGCGCCTCGCGGGTGACGGCACGGCGGAGGGTGCGCAGGATGACCCGGCGCATCACGAGCCGACGGGGCAGGTCCAGCCAGACCACGGTGTCCGCCCGGTCCCACACCAGATCGCGCACGGCCGAGTAGTTGCCGTCGACCACCCATCCCGGTGCCGCCAACGCGGCACCCACCCGCTCGCGGAAGTCGTCGCGCGGGAGCTCGACCCAGTCGGGCTGGTGGAAGATCGCATCGAGCTCGACGAAGGGGACGCCCAGCGATGCGGCCAGCTTCCGGCCCACCGTCGTCTTGCCGGCGCCTGAGACCCCCACGAGCGAGACCCGCTGCATCCGTCCAACCGGCCGCCGCTGAGCCTGCTCCGCCACTCGCACCCGATCCCGGTCAGGTCGCCGCGGGATGGAGCGCGGGGCGGTAGCCGTGGCTCAAGACGTCGATGCTGGCCCGGGGCGTGAGCACCGTGGCGTCCCCCCGACCCGGGCGTCCGACCGCCGGGCCATAGCCACGCGGCGACCACGGGACCAGGCGATCCGTCAAGACGAGGGCGGGTGCCGCTTCCCCGCCGCGGCTCGGCTCGTCGATCACGACGAATGCACCCGCCGGCAGGTCGGACCAGGCACGTGAGTGGCGCCGCTGCGCCCTCCCATCGCGGCGATCGGCGTGCAGGCGGCGGTCCATCGGGTCCACCCTGGGCCGCTCCCCGAACGCCGATTCCCACCCGTCAAGCCACGCGTTGAAGTCGGCGCGGCGGCACAGGGCACAGGGTCGGTGACCCGCGGCCAGCGCCACTGCTTCGTCCCAGAAGAACAGCGGCGTCCAGCGGCCGGGCTCCCACTTCGGCGCCACCCAGCCCTTGTACTCGAGGACGCACGTGATCCACCGGCGCACCTGCCACGGCCGCACGATCCGCCGGTCGCGGTGGATGCACCCCCGGTTGCCCATGAACAGACCGCGTTGGTCGATGGCGATGACCTCACCCCACGGGTTCACGCGATTCGACTGCGCCACCCGCCCATCGTGGCGCGACCTGCGGCGTGAGCGCTTACGAGATGTGTCGTCCGGCGTCGCCGGGTTATGAAACGCCTCGCTGGCGGGTAGACGACCGCCGCCGAGGAGGGAGGACTCCCATGACTTGGGTGATCGTTTTCGTGGCCATCGTCGTGGTGATCGCGCTGGCGGCCCTGGCGTTGGGCCGGGGCCGTTCAGCAGCGTTGAAGCGGCGTTTCGGACCTGAGTACTACCGCAGCGTCGATGAGGAGGGCGGCCGCCGCGCCGCCGAGGCATCGCTGCGTGACCGCGCCAAGCGGCGCGACGAGTTGGAGATCCACGAGCTGCCGCCCGGGGCCCGGTCGCAGTTCGCCGCCCGGTGGCGGGACGTCCAGTCCGGGTTCGTCGATGATCCGGGCGGAGCGGTGGACGACGCCGACCGGCTGGTGCAAGAGGTGATGCGTCAGCGCGGCTACCCGGTCGACGAGTTCGACGAGCGCCTCGAGATGGTCTCCGTCGACCATCCGGAGCTCGCCGAGAACTACCGCGTGGCCCACGCCATTCAGGACCGGAGCGGCAGCGACTCCGCGTCCGTCGACGACCTACGTGGGGCGTTCCAGCGTTACCGGGCGCTGTTCGCCGACCTCTTGGCCGACGGCACCAGCGGCGCACGCAAGGACGCTGACGCCGACGAGGTCGTCGAAGACGATCGTGACATGGCCGACGAGGTCGTCGAGGACGATCGTGACATGGCCGACGAGGTCGTCGAGGACGAGATAACAGCACGACGTGCCCCGCAAGCACGACGTGCGCTGAGGAGGGAGGGCGCAATGACCACGAACGAAGCGGACCAGACCGACGATCGCGGGCCTGCGACCGACGTGTTCGCACCGGACGAGGCCACCGACGAACCCGAGGTCGGCGACGAACTCGAGCCCGGCCAGATCGAGGAGGGCGACGAACCCCGGATGGCCGCGGAGCCGGAGCCCTCGGCGCCGGAGGAGCCCGAACCGGGGCCGGTCGGAATCGCGGAGGACGACACCGTCGTGGACGGTGACCCGTCGGACAGCGAGGCCCGCAGCGGCAGCCGCGGCGCCGCCGGCGACGTGCCGTCGGGCGTGGAAGGGCCGTTGCTGGCCGAGGGCACCGGCTACCAGGACCGTTGGTACGAGATCCAGACAGGGTTCGTCGACGAGCCCCGCCACGCGGTCCAGAGCGCGGGTGAGCTGCTGACCGAGATGATGGACGACCTGACGCGCAGGCTCACCACCGAGCTCGAGGCGTTCGACGCGCCGCGGGGAGGGGGCGACGACGTCTCGACCGAGGACCTGCGCGTGACGTTCCAGCGCTACCGGTCGTTCTTCGATCGCCTGCTGGCGGCCTGACGACCAGAGCCGAACGGGCCTGCGCCTCAGCCCCGACCGTCGGGACCATCTCGGGGCGGCGCGGTCGTCGCGGCGAGCAGGTGGCGGGCGCGCCGGCCGAGGTCACCGAGGTCGACCCGGCCGGCGTCGGCCGCGGCGACGAGGCGTTCGGCCAGGTCGAGCGCCTCGTCGACGATCGGGGACGGCGCGGCCGGGTCCTGGCCCATGTCGTGGAGGATCGTGCGCTCGGTCCGCGAGGCGACGATCGGCCCGTCGATGCCCTCGACCCAGACGTTGGTGCGTCGCCCGTCGCCACGTTGATCGCCCCGCAGTGGTTCGAGCGCGTAGATCTTGTCGGCGCGGGCGAACTTGCCGAATCCGAGGAACACCATGCGGGGCTCGACCGCCATAGCGTGATTATCCGCTCCCGGGCGACCGGGTGGCGAGCGCGTACCGCGACGTCCGGGCTCCGAGGCAATAGCCCACGCTCCGGGAAGCCCGAGGCAGTAGCGAGCGGAAACCGTTCGTCATGCCTCGCACCCGCCATGGCGTTCGTCATCGCCTCCCGCTTGCGGAGCCGTTCCTGCCGGACGAGCTACCCGGCCATGCTGTCCACACCGTCCCCGGACGGGACGGCGGGTGACGGCGCCGTGCCGATGACGCGGAGCCAAGCAACTGTGCGACTCCGGCGTTCGCGCCGGCCACCTGCCACGACGTCGACCGCCTGCCGCATCGCGGTACCCAAGGCTTCGGGGTCGGTCAGGCACATTGCGTGCCCGCCATCGACCGCGATGACCGGCGCGCCCAGTGCCGCCGCGGTCGCCCGCTGCCGGTCGGGTGGGACGACGACATCGTGCAGTGTCACCACGGATGCGGCCGGCGCCGCCAACTCGGTCAGCCATGGCCGCGCATCGAATCTGGCGATGGCCGTTCCTGCGCCGACGATGTCGGACGGGTGGAGGCGCTTCAGCTCGCCTGCCAACCACGGCGTGTGCTCGGCCAGCTCGCCGAGGAGGGCCAGCCGCCCGCCGGCCGCTGCGGTCAGCACGCGATCGGGCAGGCCCGAACGGACCAACGGCCCCAGCAGCGGCACCAGCGCGCCCATGCCCATCGACAGGCTTGCGGTCTGCGGCCCGAACTCGCCTTCGGTGACCGGCGCAGTCAGCTGGACGGGGAGCGGCCCTCGAGCTCGGCGAGGCGGCGGTCGGTCCGCTCGAGGCGCCTCACCACGACGCTGAGCACGCGCCGGGCGACCGCGGGGTCGGACGCGAGCACGTCGTCGAAGTGCTCGGCTCGCAATCCGAGCAGCGTCATGGCGACGATCGACCGCACGGTGGACGTCCGAACCCCGGTGCCCAGCAGCGCCATCTCGCCGAAGAAGTCGCCGGCGTTGAGCACGCTCAGGTCGACTCCACCCCGGGTCACGGCCGCGTGCCCGTCGACCACCAGGAACAGCTCGTCCCCGAACTCGTTCTCCTTGACGACGTCGACGTGCGGACCGATCGTGACCTCGTAGGCGAGCTCGGCCAGCGCCGTGAGCTCCTCGTCGCTGGCGCCGTGGAACAGCCACACGTCGCTCAGAAGCTTCTTGCGTTCCTCGATCGCGACGGATGCGCTCATCGTCGCGAACGGTAGCCCCGGTGCCGGTGGCGAGCGCGGCCCTGATCTTGGGGACCTTCCCCTCTGGTCGGGTCGGGTCGGGACGACGAGCCTGGGCCGATGACCCTGCGCGAGACGGTGACGATGCGTGCCAGTCGGGGCCTGAACGCGTGACGACGAGCACCGCCGCGGGACGTATGACGGCATCGGTGCGCGCCAGGTCGACCTGGCGGGCGGTCGGCCTGCCCGACGAGCACGGGGGCGGGAGCCTGACGGCAGAACCGGCCCTGCTCGGCCTGCTGGTGGCGCCGTCGGGGGCGGGCGTTGCCCTGGCCGCAGCGGGGCTGATCGTGTTCGTCGCCTGGACGCCGCTCAAGCTCGTGCTCGTCGACCGCCGGCGAGCTGTTCCCCCGCCGTGGCCCAGCCGGAACATGACCTCGCGGTCGGCGCGGCGGTCGACGCCCACCGCTGCCATCGGCGCGGCCCCCGGGGCATAGGGTCGCTGCTGTGGAGGCGGCCCGCACCCGTCGAGCGCTCGATCATCGGGCCGTGATGCGCGGCTTGGTCGGCGTGGCCTTGGTGATCGCGATCACCTTTGTCGGCAGCGACCGGCTCGTCTGGTTCGACGCCGCCCTGACTGGCTACCTCTTCGGTGTCGTGTTCGCCGTCTTCGGCGTCATCTACCGCTACACCGTCTGGCTCCGGCGACCCCCGACCGCCCTGTTGAACCGGCGCGGGTGGGACACGTTCCGCCAGCACAAGGCCCGAAACGCCGCGGCGCTCCCGTCACTGGTCGCAACCCACCTGCTGACCCAGGGGTTCATCCGCCGGCGGTCGACGACCCGCTGGCTGGGGCACCAGCTCGTGTTCTGGGGCTGCATCCTCGCCGCCCTGGTCACGTTCCCCCTGACGCTCGGCCTCTTGCATTTCGAGAGCGTCGGCCAGCAGGCCGACCGGTACCGGGTGTTCGTGTCTGGGGTCGGGACGCTGCGCTTCGACGCCGACAGCGTGATCGGTTGGCTCATCTTCCACGCCCTCGACATCGCCGCCGTCCTGGTGCTGGCTGGCGTGTTCATCTTCCTACGGCGCCGGCTTCGCGATCCTGGCGCCCTGGCCGCCGAACGTAGCGGCGACTTCCTCGCCCTCGCCGGCCTGTTCGCGGTGTCGATAACCGGTCTGTTCCTCACCGTTTCGAGCGTGTGGCTCGAGGGGCGCTTCTACTCGGCGCTCAACACGCTCCACGCACTCACGGTCATCCTCGGCCTGATGTACATCCCGTTCGGCAAGCTGTTCCACATCTTCCAGCGGCCCGCCAACCTCGGCGTCGCCTATTACCGGCGGGCCAACGACGAGGGCCCGGCTGCGAGGTGCCGGCGCTGCGGCGAGACGTTCGCCGGCGCCCAGCAGGTGGCCGACGTGCAGACCATCCTTCCGGAGCTCGGCTTCGACTACCGCGCCGGGGACGACGGCAACTACCAGGACACCTGCCCGCGATGTCGGCGGGTGCAGGTCGCGCTCGCTCAGTCCGCCCGCGTCGGGGGGTTCGGCTGATGGCCCGCCCGCCGCTGAGCGAGGAGGAGCTCGTCGCCCGGTACGGCCCGCACCTCAACGTGGCCCCGCCCGGTGGCTGGGACGCCGGCGTCGAGCCTGACCGGGTGGTCACCACCCATTGCTGCTTCTGCGGCCAGCAGTGCGGCATCAAGCTCAAAGTGCGTGACAACGCCGTGGTCGGCTTCGAGCCCTGGTACGAGTTCCCGTTCAACGAGGGCAAGCTGTGTCCGAAGGGCGTGAAGCGCTACCTCCAGGGCAGCCACCCCGACCGGCTGTTGCATCCACTGCAGCGGGACCCGACCGCGCCCGGCGGTTTCCGGCCGGTCTCGTGGGACCAGGCCCTCGACCAGGTGGTGGGAGAGGTCCGCCGCATCCAGGCCGCCCACGGCAACGACGCCGTGGCCATGTTGTCTGGCGTCTCGCTCACCAACGAGAAGAGCTACCGCTCGGCATGTACGGCGTCGCCACCAGCCGCATGATCGACGCCACCGACGTGACCGCCCTCGGCTGGCTGCCTCCTCTGGTGTTCGGCATCGCCTTGACCGCCTGGACCCTGGCCTTCGCCGGGCTCGTCGGCACGTCGTCGCGCGCCTGGCGGAGCGGCCCGGTGGTGGCGTCGCGAAAGCCGTGACCCGCCGGGGACGCGGTCCCTCGATGTCTCACGTGCTGAATCGACGTCGCCATTGACCGCCGACGGCGCATTCGCCATTGTCCCGGGCGCCGTGTGCTGTCAGATCAAGGAGCAGGCATGGGACGACTCGACGACAAGGTGGCGCTGATCACGGGGGCAGCGAGCGGCATCGGGCGCGTGGCCGCCGAGCTCTTCACCGCCGAGAGCGCCCGGGTGGCGATCGCGGACGTGGTCGACGCCGACGGCGAGGGTGCCGTGGCCGCGATCACCGCCGCGGGTGGCGAGGCCGCATTCGTCCACGCCGACGTATCCGACGCAGCGCAGGCCGAGGCGATGGTCGACTTCGCGGTCGACACCTTCGGTCGGCTCGACATCCTGTACAACAACGCCGGCATCCTCCCCGGTGACGACGCGGGCACGCTCGAGACTCCCGAGGCCACGTGGGACCGGGTGCTGGACGTGAACCTCAAGGGCGTCTGGCTGGGGATGAAGTTCGGGATCCCTGCGCTGCTCGCGTCGGGCGGCGGCACGATCGTCAACGTCTCGTCGCTGGTCGCCCTGGTGGGCTCGGCGGTTCCGCAGATCGCGTATACCGCCAGCAAGGGGGGCGTGCTCGCGATGACACGAGAGACGGCGGTCGAGTACGCCCGCCAGGGGATCCGGGCCAACGTGCTGTGCCCCGGCCCGATCGACACCCCGCTCATGCGCCAGCTCATGTCCGACCCGGCGTGGGCCGCGCGGCGCCTCGTGCACATACCGATGGGCCGGCCCGGCGCCGCCGTGGAGATCGCCCGTGCCGCCATGTTCCTCGCCTCCGACGAGTCCTCCTTCATGACCGGCGCCGCGCTCGTGGTCGACGGTGGCATCACCGCTGCTTATGTGACCCCTGAGTGAATCGCTCATCCGATCGGGAGATCCTGGCAATTTCCCCCAAGTCGTGGTATCGATCGTTGCCATAGGTGCACTGACGGGAAGGGGGGTCCCGCGTGGCCGTAGACCCATCTGCAGTCCTCGAAGAGGACCAGCAGACTCTCCACCACCTGGGCTACGCCCAGGAGCTGCGGCGAGGTCTCAGTCAGTTCTCGAACTTCGCCGTCTCGTTCACGATCATCTCGATCCTCGCCGGCAACCTCACGGTCTTCTACCTGGGCATGCAGGCCGGCGGGCCGCGGGTGATCCTCTTCCAGTGGCCCATCGTCGGGCTGTTCTCGACGCTAGTGGCCATGGCCATGGCCGAGGTGAACTCGGCCTACCCGACCGCCGGCGGCATGTACTACTGGTCGGCAAAGCTGGCCAAGAGGAACCAGGCAGGCTGGGCGTGGTTCACGGGCTGGGTGAACATCCTCGGCCTAATCGGAGTCGTCGCCAGCGTCGATTACGCCTTGGCCGTCTTCACGTCGTTCTTCCTCGACTACTACATCGACTCGATCTTCGGGTACTCGCTGGCCGATGCATCCGCCCTGTACATCATCTTCGCGGTGATCCTGGTCCTCCACGGCCTGCTGAACACCTTCGGCGTCCGCCTGCTGAAGTGGCTCGGCGACATCAGCGTGTGGTGGCACGTGATCGGTGCCGCGCTCATCGTCATCGCCATGCTCGTGATCCCGAGCAACACCGAGGGCTTCGGCTCGCTGCTCGACGGCAAGAACCTGACCGGGTGGGGCTTCACGGGGGCCTACTGGTTCTACGTCTTCCCGATCGGCTTGCTGCTGTCCCAGTACATGCTCACGGGCTACGACGCCTCGGCCCACGTGGCCGAGGAGACCAAAGACGCGGCCGTCAACGCCTCGAAGGCCATGGTGCGGTCCGTGTGGATCTCGGCGCTGGCCGCCTGGGTCATCACCGTGGTCATGATCGCCGCAGTGCCGGTCGGGGCCTACGACGACATCGCCCTCGTCGGCATCAACTCCGCGCCCACCCTGTTCGAGCAGGCCGTCGGCGGCAACATGGCCAAGCTGCTCGTGTTCACCGCGGTCCTCGGGCAGTTCTTCTGCGGGATGTTCGGCATGACGTCGCTGTCGCGGACCGTCTACGCGATGGCCCGCGACCGTGGGATACCCGGCAGCGGGCTCTGGAGCCGCATCAACCCGAAGACGCGCACGCCCACCAACGCCGTCTGGTTCGGCGTCATCGTGTGCGCAGTGCTGGGGCTGCTGTCGCTCGTCCAATTCGACAACTACTCGTACGCCTTCTTCGCGTTCGTGGCGATCACCGGCATCGGGCTCTACACGGCCTATGTGACGCCGGTGTTCCTGCGGCTCCGCAACCCCGACTTCCGCCCAGGGCCGTGGAACCTCGGCCGCTGGAGCGGGCTCGTGGGCTGGACCGCGATCGTCTGGGTGGTGATCATCGTCATCCTGTTCGTGCTGCCGGTGTACGGGCCGGTGGACGCGTTCTGGCCGCCATGGGAGGGCAGCAACCGGAACCTGTTCAACTTTGCCGGTCCGGTGTTCCTTGCGGCCCTGGTGCTGATAGGGCTTTGGTGGCTGGTCTCGGCCCGCCATTGGTTCACCGGACCCCGGGTGCAGGGCTCCGAGGAGGAGCTCCTGAGGATCGAGCGGGAGCTGGCTGCGCTCGAGCGGGGCGAGGGGATTCCTGCGCCCCCGCCGGCGCCGGCCCCCGCTCCAGGCGCTACGGGCGGTACATAACGGCGACGCCTGAGCTAGTGCCGCGTCAGGCAGCGTTCGGCGGGTCACGGCGAGTCGGATTCGTCGCTGGCAAGGACGCAGGACGAAGGCATAGCCGAAGCTACGTCGAGGACGAGGACGCAGCCAGCGGCGAATCTGGCCGGCGTGGCACGTCGCAAACGTTGTTTGACGCGGCACTAGGAAGGGGTCCGGCGTGACGACCGTGCTCGCCGTCGACCAGGGGACGTCGGCGACCAAGGCGCTCGTCGTTGGGCCCGGTAGAGAGGTGCTCGGCGAGGCCGAGGCGGCCGTGCACCCGGTGGCGCTCGACGGTGGGGGCGTCGAGCAGGACCCTGAGGAGCTGTGGCGGTCGGTCGTGGACGCCGGCGGTGCCGCCGTGCAAGCGGCCGCGACCGCCATCGACGCGGTCGCCCTCTCCAACCAGGGCGAGACGGTGCTCGCATGGGATCGCGCCACGGGCTCGCCGGCGACGCCGGCGCTGGTCTGGCAGGACCGCCGCGCCGCGAGCGTGTGCGAGCGACTTCGCGCCCACGGGCCGCGCCTGGCCGAGCTCACCGGCCTCGAGCTCGACCCCTACTTCGTGGCGCCGAAGATCACCTGGCTGCGCGAGAACGTCACCCGGGACGGGGTCGCGACCACCACCGACGCGTGGCTGCTACACCGGCTGTGCGGGGCGTTCGTCACCGATGCCGCCACCGCGTCCCGCTCACTGCTGCTCGACCTCGACGCTGTCGCCTGGGCACCGGAGGCCACCGACCTCTTCGGCGTCGAGGCCGACGAGCTGCCCGAGATCGTCACCTGCGCCCAGTCCGTGGGCACGACGGCGAGGTTCGGCACCGAGGTTCCCGTGGTGGGCCTCGCGGTCGACCAACAGGCCGCCCTGTTCGCCGAGGCGTGTCTGGCGGCAGGAGAGGCCAAGTGCACGTATGGCACCGGCGCGTTCCTGCTCGCAACCACAGGCCCCGAGCCGCACCGATCGCAGAGCGGCCTCGTGGCATGCATCGCCTGGCAGCTCCCCAACTCCGGCGGTGGGCACCCGGTCACGACCTACTGCCTCGACGGCCAGGTGTACACCGTTGGTGCCGCCCTGCACTGGCTCACCGAGGTCGGCGTCGTCAACGAGGCGGCCGACCTCGACCGGATCGGCGGACAGACGGACGGCACGGGCGGGGCGACCTTCGTACCCGGGCTGGCCGGCCTCGCAGCACCGTTCTGGGAGCCGAACGCCCGCGGCGCGTTCACCGGCCTCTCGCTCGCAACCACGCGAGCTGAGCTGGTGCGCGCCGTGATAGAGGGAATCGCCGCGCAGGTGGCCTGGCTCGCCCGCGCCGTCCGCGACGACCTCGGCGCCCCACTGGCGCGCCTCCGGGTGGACGGCGGGCTGACGCGGTCCCGGGTGCTCATGCAGACCCAGGCCGACCTGCTCCAGGCGCCGGTCGAGGTGTACGTGTCGCCGCACGCGACCGCATTCGGCGTCGCCGCGCTCGCCCGCCTCGGGCTCGGGGCGGCGGCGACGGCGGCCGAGGCCGTCGGCGCCTGGGAGCCTGCGGCCGTCTACGAGCCGCGCGCCAGCCAGGACGAGGCCGACGCCCGGCTCGAGGACTGGCGACGCGCCGCCGAGGCGACGATCGCGCTCACCCGATGACCGTCGACGCCGTGGACGTCGCCGTCGTCGGGGCCGGCGTCGTGGGTTCGGCCGTCGCCCGCCGCCTGGGGCGCACCCGTCTGCGCGTCGCACTCGTCGAGGCCGGGCCCGACGTCGGGGCGGGCACGAGCAAGGCCAACACCGCCATCCTCCACACCGGCTTCGACGCCAAGCCGGGGACCGCAGAGTCCCGCCTCGTGGCGCGCGGCCACGCGCTCCTGGCGGCATACGCAGCGAAGGCCGGGATCCCCGTCGAGCGGACCGGCGCGCTGCTCGTGGCCTGGGCCGAGGAACAGCACGCCTCGCTACCGGCCCTGGCCGAACAGGCCGCCGCCAACGGCTACGACCGCTGCGACCTCGTCGACGCCGCCGAGCTGTACCGGCGCGAACCGCACCTGGGACCCGGGGCGCTCGGTGCCCTCACCGTCCCCGACGAGTCCCTGGTCTGCCCGTGGACCACGCCGTTGGCCTACGCCACCGAGGCGGTGGCCAACGGCGTCGCCCTATACCGATCGCGCCCGGTGACCGGCGCCGAGCACGTGGAAGACCACTGGCAGCTCACCACGCCCGACGGACCATTGCGCTGCGACTGGGTCGTGAACGCCGCGGGCCTTCGGGCCGACGAGGTCGAACGATGCCTGGGGCACGACAACTTCACCGTCACTCCCCGGCGAGGCCAGCTCATCGTCTTCGACAAGCTCGCCCGCCCGCTCCTGCGCCACATCCTGTTGCCGGTGCCCACGGCGCGCTCGAAGGGCGTGCTCGTGAGCCCCACCGTCTTCGGAAACGTCCTGCTCGGGCCCACCGCCGAGGACCTCGACGACAAGACGGAAACCGCGTCGACCGCGGACGGCATCGCCGGCCTGCTCGACAACGGCCGCCGGATCGTGCCCGCGCTGCTCGACGAGGAGGTCACGGCTGTGTACGCGGGGCTGCGAGCCGCCACCGAGGAGGCCGACTACCGGCTGGCGTTCCGAGCGGACGAACGGACGGTGTGCCTGGGTGGCATCCGCTCGACGGGGTTGACGTCCTCGCTGGCGCTCGCCGAGTGGGTGGCGAGCGAGCTGGCCGCCGCGGGGGTCGAGGTCGACGAGCGCCCGGACGCGGTCGGCGTGCGGATGCCCAACCTGGGCGATGCGGCTCCGCGCCCCTACCTCGACGACGACCGCATCGCCGCGGACCCGGAGTACGGGCGCATCGTGTGCCACTGCGAGCGGGTGACCGCAGGCGAGATCCGCGACGCGTGCGAGAGTCCCGTACCCGCGGCGGACCTCGACGGCCTGCGGCGACGCACCCGCGCCCTCATGGGGCGGTGCCAGGGCTTCTACTGCACGGCCGAGGTCGTCACGCGGTTCGCCAGGCACACGGGGCGCCCCGCCCCCGAGATCCTCGGGCTGGCGCCGTGACGCGGGGATCGGTGGAGGAGGTTGATGCCCTCGTCGTCGGCGGCGGGCCCGCCGGTCTGGCGGCTGCAACCGCCCTCGCGCACGGCGGCGTGGGCGCGATCGTCGTCGACCGGGATCCCGAGCTCGGCGGAATCCCCCGCCACACCGATCACGTCGGCTACGGCATGCGCGAGTTCCACCGGGTGCTGCGCGGTCCCGCCTACGCGCACGCCTGGGTGGCCCGGGCCGAGCGAGCCGGTGCCGACCTCCGTCCCGCCACCACGGTGACCGGCTGGGCCGAGGGCGACGCCGCCGCCCGCACGGTGACCACCACGAGCCCGGGAGGAACCGGCGTGATCCGTGCCCGCGCCATGCTCATCGCCACGGGCACACGTGAGCGGCCCCGCATGGCCCGCCTGGTGCCAGGCTCACGCCCGGCGGGCCTGCTCACCACCGGCGCGCTACAGCAGCTTGCGGCGCTGAGGCGGGGAACGGTCGGCCGGAGGGCTGTGGTCGTGGGCGCCGAGCACGTGAGCTTCTCGGCCGTCCTCACCCTCCGACACGCCGGCTGCGGCGCCGCGGCCATGGTGACAGGCGAACGTCGTCACCAGAGCTACGCCGCCCTGCGCCTCGCGGCCACCAGGGGCAGCGTCCCCGTCCTCACCCGCACCGCGCTCACGGCGATCATGGGCCGCAGGCGCGTCGAGGCTGTCGAGCTCACGAGTCTGGACACGGGCGTCACACGACGCATCGATTGCGACACGGTGGTGTTCACCGGGGACTGGTTCCCGGACCACGAGCTCGCCCGCCGGGGTGGGCTCGTCATCGACGCCGGTACCCGGGCGCCACGCGTCGATGCCGGCTACCGCACATCGGCGCCCGGCGTGTTCGCCGCCGGCAACCTGCTCCACGGCGCCGAGACCGCGGGGGTGTGTGCGCGTGACGGCGAGTGGGTCGCGTCGGCGATGCTCGACTGGCTGCGCGCCGACGCACCGCGGTGGCCGGTTGCCGACGCAGTCCAGGTCGAGTGTGCACCGCCATTGCGCTGGGTATCCCCGAACGCCGTCGCCCCCGGGGCGTCCCTCCCCCACGGGCGTTTCCTGCTGCGCAGCAGCGCGTTCGCCCGCTGGCCCCGGATCACCGTCGACCAGGCGGGCAGGACCCTGTGGACCGGGCGGCTGCGCCGCACCGTCCCCACCATGCCGGTCCACCTGCGCGCGGGCTGGCTCGACCGCGTCGATCCCAACGGCGGCGCCGCACGCGTCTCGGTCGAAACATCGTCAGTAACCTGACCGGGGTCGCGTCGGCCCAGCGAAGGAGCAGAACACATGCAGCACGGCCGTCTCGACCAAGAGAGCCTCGCCACGATGATCGGCTCCGGCGACATCGACACCGTCCTCGTCGTGTTCCCCGACCTCCAGGGCCGGTTGATGGGCAAGCGCGTCACCGGCCACTTCTTCATCGACGACGTACTCGCGGCGGGCGTCGAGGCCTGCACCTATCTGCTGGCCGTCGACATCGACATGGATCCCCTCCCCGGGTACCGCTTCGCCAACTGGGAAACGGGCTACGGCGACTTCGTGCTCCGGCCCGACCTCGCCACCCTGCGGGTGGTCCCCTGGCTCGAGAAGACCGCGCTGGTGCTCTGTGACCTGGCGGACCAGGAGACGGGAGCGCCGGTCGAGGTGTCGCCCCGGCGGATCCTCCAGCGCCAGATCGAGCGGGCGGCCGCGGCCGGCTACGCGGTGAAGTGCGGCTCCGAGCTCGAGTTCTACCTGTTCAAGGATTCCTACGACGACGCCGGCGCAAGGGGCTACCGCGGGCTCACGCCCCACTCGGCGGTCATCGAGGACTACCACATCCTCCAGACGACCAAGGACGAGTACCTCATCCGCCAGATCCGCAACGCGATGGATGGCGCCGGCGTGCCGGTCGAGTTCTCCAAGGGCGAGGCCGGCCGAGGCCAGCACGAGATCAACCTGCGGTACGCGGACGCGCTGGAGATGGCCGACCGCCACACGATCTACAAGAACGGCGCCAAGGAGATCGCCGCTCTGAACGACCGGGCGATCACGTTCATGGCCAAGTACACGATGGACGAGTGCGGCAACTCCTGCCACCTCCACTCGAGCCTGTGGAGCGCGGCGGCCGACGAGCCGCTCGACTGGGATGACGGCGCCCAGGACCACTTGTCCGACACGTTCCGCCACTACCTCGGTGGGCTGGTCGCGGCCAGCCGGGAGCTCTCGTACCTGTTCGCGCCGTACGTCAACTCCTACAAGCGATACCAGCCCGGGTCGTGGGCCCCGACCGCGATCGTGTGGGGTCGGGACAACCGCACGTGCGGCCTGCGCCTCGTGGGCCACGGCGCCAGTTTCAGGGTCGAGTCGCGGATCCCCGGGGGCGATTGCAACCCCTACCTCGCCTACGCGGCCGCGATCGCCGCCGGGCTGCACGGCATCGAGCACCGCCTCGACCCGGGACCCGAGTTCCGCGGCAACGCGTACGAGGCAGAGGACGTGCCCCGGGTGCCCTCGACGCTGGTCGAGGCGATCGCCGAGCTCGAGGGCAGCGAGCTGGTGGCCAAGGCTTTCGGCGAGGACGTCCACTTCCACCTGGTCAACACCGCCCGCCAGGAGTGGGCCGCGTCCAACCGCGTCGTCACCGACTGGGAGCTGCGGCGTAGCTTCGAGCTGGCATGACTGGGCCACCGCTCATAGCCGTGCCCGGCTACCTGGTGAAGTCGGGCCGGGTCAAGGGCTGGTCGACCAGCGCCGTCGCCACCCCGGAGACCTACCTGACGGCCCTCCGCCGGGCCGGCGCCCACGGCGCCGTCGTCATGCCGGACGAGCTCGGCGAGGCCGAGGCCGGCCAGCTGCTCGACAGCTTCGACGGCCTGCTCCTCATCGGCGGCGGTGACCTCGACCCCGAGACCTACGGCCAGCCGCGGGAACGGGAGGTCTACGGCGTCCTCGCCCGGCGCGATGGCTTCGAGCTGCCGCTGGCGCGCGCCGCCATCGCCCGTGCGATGCCCACGCTGGCGGTCTGCCGCGGTCATCAGGTGCTCAACGTCGCGCTGGGTGGCACCCTCGAGCAGCACCTCGCACCCGGCGCCGTGCCCCACGGAGTGCCGGGCGTGGCGGGCGGATCGAGCACGCACGAGGTCCGGGTGCAGGAGGGATCCAGGCTGGCGAGTGCGCTGGGCGCCACCGGCGCCGCCGTCGCCTCCCAACACCACCAGGCGATCGACAAGCTGGGCGCCGACCTCGAGGCCGTGGCGTGGGCGGACGACGGCGTGGTCGAGGGGATCGAGCTCGCCCTCCCCGACCAGTGGGTGATCGGGATCCAGTGGCATCCGGAGGACACGGCGGGCACCGACGCGGTCCAGCAGCGCCTGTTCGACGCGTTCGTCGGCGAGGTCGCACGGCGCGCCGGCTGACCCCATCGGCGACGGTTGCTTCACCGCCGCGGGTAGGCGCCCTGGGGCACCTCCCCGGGGACGCTCCAGTTGTGGCGATACTCGGCCGTCGCCAGTCGGATCCACGCCATCCCCGCCGCCGCTAGCGCAAACACCAGGCCGGGGACCAGAAGAAAGATGGTCGTCACATCGGCTCCCCTCGACTTGCCTCCTGTGGGAGCCAGCATCGTCGGAACCGGGTCGGCGTACTGCGCCGCCTGCCACATTCCCGGCATGACCGATGACACGCTCGACCGCCGCCGACTGGGGTGGTGGGCAGTGGGCCCGGCGTCGGGCTTCATCGTCCTCGCCGGTGCCGAGGTGCTTCGTGGCATCGTGGCCACGGCCAGGGCCGGTGCCCCGTTCAGCCGGGTGACCTGCTCAGCTTCGAGCCGTCGCCTGCCGACGGCGAGCGCGACTGTCGTGCGATCACGCGCCCGCTTCCAGGACGGCGAGGTCGCGCACCGCGTAGCGGCGATGCTCGCACTCCTCGGTCATCACCACCTGCAGGCACTTACCGACCCGGCGTGGCTCCTCGGGATAGCCGGGCGCGGGCGGGCGCGTGCACTGCCGCTCGAGCTCGTCGTCGGTCAGGCCGTCGACGATCCTGCGAACCAGGGCGATGCGATCGGTCCGTACCTCCATCACCTCGTCGAACGACGGCCGGGCCTCGAGGTCGACGCCGAGCGCGGCCGCGTCTGCGGGCGGATAGGAGCTGTGCGTGTAGCCCAGCCGGTGGTACGGCATCGGATCGTCGAGGATGGTCCGACTCGCCCAGGCGTCGGTGGCGAACACGAGGTGGCGCAGCGTTTCGACGAATGACCACTCGTCGTCGACGCGCTCGTGCCTGGCGGGCTCGGGTAGCCGCCGCGCCCGCTCGACCGTCTCGGCCCAGAGGCGTTCGAGGGTGTCCCACGTCGCGCGGTAGTCGTCGGCCGTTTGCATCTGTCGCACCTGGGCGCGTTCGGGATGACACCGATCGAGCTCGGCCTCGACGAAGGCGGTGACATCCACGTCGTTCACGACGAGGTTGCCGATGAGCCCGGAGATGTTCACGTCGACGAGCCACGCGTCGACGATCTTCACCCCCCGCAGGTCGCAGTCCCGGAAGGTCGCGCCGGTGAAGTCGGCGCCCTCGAACCGGGCCCCTCGGTAGGTGACGGTGTCTTCGTGCTCCTCTGTCATCGCGCCCATTGTCGTTGATCGCCGGTGACGGCTCGACGCTGCCGCGGATGGGCCGCGGTCAGGAGCGCTTCGGTTCGAGGTGCAACGCGATGATCCCGCAGTCGAACTGCCGAGCGGCGACGGATCGGAGCTGCTGGTGATGCTCGAGGCTGGGGAACACGGGCATCCCGGCGCCCGTCGCGGTGGGGTTGACGAACAGATGGAGCTCGTCGAGCAGGCCGTCGGCGATCAGGCTCGAGACGAGCGTGCCGCCCCCGTAGGCGATCATGTCCCCGCCCGGCCGGGACTTGAGCTCGTTCACGGTGTCGGCGAGGTCGCCGCCGGCGACGACCGCGTTCTCCCACGGCGACTCGGTGAGGCTGTTGGAGATCACGACCTTGGGTGTGTTGTTCATCCAGTCGATCGACGCCTGGTCCTCGCCCTCGGGCCCGGCCGCCCAGGCCGGGATGAATCCCT
Organism: uncultured bacterium; assembly: GCA_963717085.1. Taxonomy (GTDB): domain Bacteria; phylum Actinomycetota; class Acidimicrobiia; order Acidimicrobiales; family VFJN01; genus DASQUK01. The sequence goes on along the minus strand of CAVQVM010000019.1, from coordinate 130,131 downwards.
CGGCGAGCTTGCGGCCCAACACGATGCAGTCGACCGGTTCCATGAGGGCGTCGACGTAGGCGTTGAGGTCCTCGGTCCAGGGGAACGTCATCCAGTCCATCGCGCCGTTGGGACCGGCCATGTAGCCGTCGACGGTCGTCTGGACCTGGAGCTTGAACGTGCGCACGATGTGCTTCCTTTCAGGTTCGGTGGGTGTCGTTGGCGGGCGCCGGCCCGGGCCGTCGCCGCCCCGGTCAACCGGCGAGCAGGGCGTCCATCTGGCCGACGGACTCCCGCAGGACCTCCGGCGCCCCGACGTTCACGACCTGCTCCATGTGGTCGCGGGAGTCGAAGACCGACCGCAGCACCATCCGGGTGCCGCCGTCGCGCTCGGACAGCTCGACCTGCACGGTGGTGGTCGGCATGTCGGCGACCGGCGTCCCGTCCTGGTCGGCGAACCCGTCGGTGAACTCCAGGGACTTCGGCGGGTCGGCCGACGTGACCCGCCACCAGCCGCCGTGCTTCTCGCCCTCGGGGCCGGTCATGAAGTAGGTGACGTCTCCGCCGGGGGTCAGGTCGTGGCGCTCCACCGTCGCCGGGTGGCTCGGCGGCCCCCACCACCGCTCGAGCTGCCGCGGGTCGGCCCACAGCTGCCACACCCGCTCGATGGGGGCATCGAACTCGGCGACCAGGGTGAGGGTCAGGCTGTCGAAGTCCTTGTCGACGCTGATGACGCTCATCTGTTCCGTCCTCTCGTCTGGTTGGCCTGGCCTGGATCGGTGCCCTGCGCGAGCAGGCTGGACATCCGGTCCACACGCCGGCGCCAGGCCGTCTCGAGCCGATCGAGGGCCTGCCGCGCCCGGCTTACCGTTTCGGGGTCGGTGCTGACGAGCTGCTCCCGGCCGCGGCGCTCCTTGGTGACCAGGCCTGCGCGCTCCAGCACCGTCACGTGCTTCTGCACCGCGGCGAAGCTCATCGGGTAGGACGCGGCCAGTCGCGACACCGACAGCTCACCCCCGACCGAGCGACGGAGGATGTCGCGGCGGGTGGCGTCGCCCAGTGCGTGGAACACGCGGTCGACAGCCTCGTCGGTCAACTCATCTACAACCATTCGGTTGTAGATTAGCCACGACCCGACCGGTCGGCCACCGCTATGTGGCCGACCCGCAGCGACCGGCGGTTCCTGACCGGCGTCCGGAGACCTTCGGCGATGGACAGCAGGTCGTCGTCGCGCGCCACGGCGAAGCCATGGCCGGCCAACAGATCACGCATGGCGGCGGGCGTCCACGCCGACCGCTGAGGTTCGTGCGCCAGCGGGTCGGCCCGCCCGGCAAGGGCCGCAAGGAGACCGGCCAGGCGGCGGCCGATCCTGGCCGACAGCGCGGGTGCCTGGTAGTTGACGACGAGGCGGCTCCCGGGCGCCGAGCGGCCGCCCACCATGCGAGCGGTGGCCCCGACCTCCGCCGGCGTGAGGTAGGGCACCACCCCCTCCCAGATCCACGTGGTCGCCGTGGCGGGTTCATGGCCCGCCGACGCCAGGGCCCCGTCGAGGTCATCGCCGGTGAAGTCGACGGGAACGAATCGCAGCGAGCGTGCGAGTGACGGCAGCTCGCCGACGCGGTCCCGCTTGTCCCGCTGCGAGGTCGGATGGTCGACCTCGAAGACGTCGACCGAGGCGAGCCCGGGCATCCGCCAGGCCCGTCCGTCGAGGCCGGCGCCGAGGATCACGACCTGCGCCGCCGGCCACTCGGACACCGCATCGTCGATCGCCACGGTGCGAGGCACCATCACCTCGGCGTTCGCGCGCAGCATCTCGAACTCGATGCGGTCACGCCAGGCCTTGGGGGCGACGCCCGAGCGTGCCCGCAGGACGGGGCCGCGCTCGTACTCGCGTAGCAGCCGCATGGCGGTCGGGTCTTCGAAGCGACCGACCGCCAACCGCCCCTGCGCAACCGCCCGACCCTGGCAGACCAGGATCGCCGTACGGCTCGCCTCGTCAGGAGGCACGGGCGTGCGACCGGCTGAACGGCACCGGCCGCGCAGCCTAGGGCCGGGCACGTGGGTGCCGGCCCCCCTCCTAAGCTCTCTGAACCTATGCGGGTACTCGCGGCCTGCTCCCTCGGGGGTGCCGGCCATCTCGACCCGTTGCTTCCCTTCCTCGCCGCCGCCCACCGGCGAGGCGACGAGACCCTCATCGTCGGGCCACCGGCGCTGCGGGATCTGGTCCGGCGGGCGGGCCATGCGTTCCATGCGGGAGGGGAGCCGCCGGAGGCCGAGGTGGCGCCGATCAGGGAACGCCTACCCGTCGCCCCGCCACGCGAGGCGTCGCTGCTGGGAAACCGCGACCTGTTCGGCCGGATGGCGACCACCGCCATGCTGCCGGGCATGCGGCAGGCATGTGGGGACTGGTCCCCGCACTTCGTGCTCCGTGAGCCGTGCGAGTACGCCTCCGCGGTCGTCGCCCACCAGATGGGCATCCCCAACGCGCAGGTGGCCATCTCGTTGGCCGAAGCGGAGGGCGGTTCGATCGCCGCCGCCGCTCCGGCGCTCGAGGACCACCGACGAGGCCTGGTCCGGGAGCTCCAGGGCTCGCCCTACCTGAGCCGGTTCCCCGCCTCCCTCGACCCGTCGTCGTTTCCCCGAACGGTCCGGTTCCGAGCGCCCGGCGGGGGCGACCGCGCCGCGTTGCGAGACTGGTGGGGCGGGTCCGAGGCGCCTCTCGTCTACGCCACATTCGGCACGGTGTTGGGCCACATGTCGATCGCAGCCGGTATCTACCGGATGGCGCTGGCGGCGGCAGCCCAGCTGGACGTCAGGGTGCTGCTCACCGTGGGGCACCGGTTCGATCCCACGGACCTCGGGCCCGTGCCGGCGAACGTCCACGTCGAACCGTGGGTCGAGCAAGCCCGCGTTCTCGCCGAGGCCGACCTCGTCGTATGCCATGGCGGGTCGGGGACGGTGTTCGGCGCGCTGGCCGCCGGCGTACCCCTCGTCGTGGCGCCGCTCTTCGCCGACCAGTTCGTCAACGGCCGGCGCGTCTCCGACTGCGGTGCCGGTCTGGTCATCGAACCAGAGGGCGGGGACGACGACGGCACTCGCCACGTCCTCGGGGACCGTGACGTGCCCCGGATCGCCGCCGCGATCGACGCCGTCCTCGGAACGGCGTCCTATCGGCGCAATGCCCGCCGCATCGCGCTCGAGATGGCGGCGGCGCCGAGCGTCGACGAGGTTCTCGACGCGCTGCTGGCGAGTCGCCTCGGCGACATGGCATGACCGTCCGATCCTTGCCCCCGAGCAGCCATCCTGGTGATGTGGTGACGTGTCCGAGATCGAGCGCAAGTTCCGCGTCGGCCGCCTGCCGACGGACCTGGGAGAGGGGACCTCACTGCGGCAGGCCTACGTCGCGGTCGAGGGCGACGTGGAGGTGCGGGTCCGTAGCGACGGCACGCATCACGCCCTGACGGTGAAGGGCGGCGCCGGACTGGAGCGCGACGAGGTCGAGGTGGCGATCGACGCTGCGGCGTTCGCCGATCTGTGGCGGGTGGCGGGCGCCCGCCATCTGGAGAAGACTCGCCACCGGGTCGACCTCGACGGCCTCACCGCGGAGCTCGATCTGTACGCGGGGGCGCTGGCGGGACTGGCCGTCGTCGAGGTGGAGTTCGCCTCCCGCCAGGAGGCCGAGGCGTTCGATCCACCGGACTGGTTCGGTGCCGAGCTGACCGGCGAGGCCGCCTGGTCCAACGCCGCACTGGCGCGCGACGGCGCCCCGCCCGACGCCTGACCACCAGCGTCGTCTAGCCCGAGTGGGAGATGTTCGGCATGACCTCGGCCGCGAGACGCTCCATCTGCTCGGGCTCATCGAAGAACGGGGTGAACAGGATCAGCTCGGCGCCCGCGTCGGCGACCTGCTGCACACGCTCGATGCAGGCATCGGCGTTTCCGGCAACCGTCGCCGGTTCGAGGCGCCGGCCGAAGTCGCCGTACACGCCGACGAGCGCCGCGGCGATGCGGCGCCGGGCCCGCTCGGCGTCGTCGTCGACGGCGATGTACACACGCTTGGCGAACCCGAAGCTGGCGGGGTCCCGCCCGGCCTCGGAGAGCGCCTGCCGGACGATCGGCACCTGCTGGGCGAACTGGTCCGTGGCCGTCGATCCGGCGCCGAAGAAGCCGTCGCCATGAGCGACCGCGCGGGCCAGGGCATCAGGGTGGTTGGCGCCGAACCAGATCGGGGGATGGGGCTTCTGGAACGGCCGGGGCGTCATGGCGGCGCCCTCCAACTGCCAGAACCGCCCTTCGAAGTTGACCTCGGGCTCGGTCCAGAGTGCCCTCATCAGCCGCAGGCCCTCCGTGAAGCGGGACACCAGGCTGGCGGGATCAACGGCAAAAGCCGAGAACGGGCGGGCGCGCCCGCCGGTGGCGACGCCGACCTCGACCCTTCCCCGGCTCAGCTGGTCGAGCGTGCTCAAGCTCTTGGCCAGGTGGACGGGGCTGTACAACGGGGTCACGAAGACCGCGCAGCCCAGCCGCAGGTCCTCGGAGCAGGCGGCTGCGTAGGTCATGGTCTCGATCGGCCCGAGGACGGGTGTCGTGCCCAGGACCTGCTCGAGCGTCCAGGCGCTGTCGAAGCCGAGCGCCGCGGCTCGTGCCAAGTACGTGCGGAGACCAGCCGGATCGAAGGCTCCGTCGGCGACGAATTGGGGAATCGAGATCGCAAACCGCAGCGTGCCGGGCACAGCTACCTCCTTGGCTGGGCTGACAGACGGCCGCCCCTGCCCACGAGAAACCGGGCACCGGGGGTCACATGACCTTGCCCGCGAACGTCCGGGGCCGGGCAACGCGCAACGCGATCCGCCAACACGAACGGGCGGGGTAGCGGCTGCACTACGCTGTGAGCGGGTCGGCATGGATTCCGACGCTGTGCCGTCCCTTGGGGAAGGTCCATGGGTACGACGGGGCTGAGGACATGGCTCGGGGTCGTGGCCGGCTTCGTCGTTGTCGTGCTGTTCCTCGACAGTTCCGGTCTGCTGTCCGAGGACGGCGAAGTCATCGTCGACGACGCAGCGCAGCTCATCGCGGGCCTCTCGGCGGCGACGCTGTGCTGGTGGACGTCGCGCCGGGTCACGGGCGTCGAACGCACGTGGCGCCGGCTGATGGCGGTCGGCATGCTCGGCTGGAGCATTGGGCAGGCGTTCTGGTCGTGGTACCAGATCTTCTCGGATACCCCGCTGCCCTCGCCCTCGGTCGCCGACATCGGCTACCTCACCATGCCGGTGCTCGCGCTTCCGGCCCTGTTGGCCCTGGACATCGAGCCACTACGCCACTCCGGCGACGTGCTCCGCCGTGATCGTCTGGTGTTCTCGCTCGACGGCGCCATCGTCGTCGGCTCGCTGTTCATCCTGACGTGGGCCACGGCGCTGGGGGCCGTCGTGCACGCCGAGACCCCCAGCGTCCCGGCGCTGGCCGTCGCGATCGCCTACCCGCTGACCGATCTCATCCTCGTGGTCATCGTCGTGCTGCTGATCGCGACCGGACGGGTTCCGCGCCAGCTCCGTCCCCAGCTCTGGCTGTTGGGCTCGGGCCTGGTTGCCATCTCGGTGTCCGACAGCATCTTCGCCTACCTGGTCAGCAGCGGGGCGGACGAGATGCCGCCGCTCACCAACGCCGGGTTCATCGCCGGACCGTTGCTCATCGCCGTGGCGGCCCTGACAACCACGGATGGGTGGCCGACGGCCCGGCACCTGCGTCAGCGCGTCGCCGTGGATCGCGCCCACCTGCTCCTGCCCTACGGCCTGGTCGCGCTGACCGGTGCGGTTGTCGCCGGCCAGATCGCCGTCGGCTCGAGGATCGACGCACATGGAGGCCACGGTGGCCGGGGCCGTCTTGGTCCTCGTGCTGCTCCGCCAGGTCGTCACGCTCCTCGAGAACGCCGCCCTGCTGGAGCGGGTGTCGGCCGCGCAGGCCGAGCTGGCCCACCGGGCGCACCATGACCCGCTCACGGGCCTTGCGAACCGCTCGCTGTTCGACGACCAGCTGAACCATGCCATCGAGCGCCATCGCGCCTACGGCTGGCCCTTCGCCCTCATCGTGGTCGATCTCGACGACTTCAAGGTGGTCAACGACACCTTCGGCCACACGACCGGCGACTACCTGCTATCCGCCGTGGGGCAGCGCCTGCGGGGCTGCGTGCGCAGCGGGGACACCGTGGCGCGCCTGGGCGGCGACGAGTTCGCCATCGTCATCGACGGCGACAGCGAGGTGGTCGCAGAGCGCATCCTGGCGGCGCTGCGGCAGCCGTTCCGGATCGACGGGCACATCGTGACGCTGGGCGGCAGCCTGGGCGTCGTGGCTCCCGAGCGGCGCGAGGCGGGGATCACCGCGGACGCCCTGGTCCATCGGGCCGACAGCGCCATGTACAGCGGCAAGCGGCGGGGTAAGGGCGTCGCGGTGCACTACTGCCCGGAGGTCACCCCCGACATGCGCATCGGCGCCGGCTGGGTCGGCGAGCAGCGGGTGGCCCGGCGCCACCCGCGTCGTGCCCGAGGTCGCCGACGTTGCCGAGGTCGTGCCCGACATACCGAGGATGCGGCCCCGGATCGGCTCGGTCAGGACCCCCACCCATTGAGGATCCCGGCGAGGCAGAAGGTCCTCAGCGCGGCAGCACGCCGAAGATCGTGGCCGTCGATCCCGAGCCTGCCTTGTGGCGAGGCCCGCCCACGAGGACCCAGGCGCCCTTCGGGGGCAGCGAGCCGAGGTTGGCCAGGTTCTCGAGGCTGATGCGGTGGCGGTCGTAGAGCGCGACGGACACGCCGAAGTCGGTGTCGACGCCCCGGTCGGGGCTGAACGTGTCGGTGCCCAGCGCCCCCCGACGGTCCAGGCGCCGGGTCTGGATGAGCCACTCGACGGTCTCGAGCAGGAACCCCGGCTGGTGAATGACACCATCGGCATCCAGGTTGGGGTACGCGTCCGTCCCCCACTTGTCCTCCCAACCGGTCCACAGGATGACGGCCGCACCCCGGGGGATGCGGCCGTAGCGGCGCTCCCACCGCTTGATGTCGTCGATCGTGGCGCCGTAGTCGGCGTCCCGTGCGGATTGGGCGCGGATGTCGATCTTCACCGCCGGAAGGAACAGGTCGCCCGGGTCGAGCTGGTCGGCGAGCAACCCACCCTCCTGGAAGTGGCCCGGGGCGCCCCAATGGGTCCCCGTGTGCTCCCCCTCCCGGACGAACTGCATGTAGAACCCATCCGCGGGAATCGTGGCGATGACCTCGAGCGTGAACGCCGGGTCCCCGGGGAACAGGCTCGTCGTCGCCGGGTCGTTCACGTGCGACAGGTACACGAGACCGAGCCGGTTCAGCGCGTCGTGGCCGCCGCCGGCCGGCGTCGCGCCCGCGACACCTGCCGCCCCCAACGCGTGCCCGCCGACGACGCCCGCCATCCCCACAGCAGACTTTCGCATCAGATCTCGTCGTTCCACCGGCCTCACCGTTGCCCTTCTCGACGGCCCGCTCGGAGGTCACCTTAAGCGACCGAATCGGTGGGGTTCGCCTTGGGGCGGATGCGGTAGTGGAGGACGAGGAACGGGAACCCGAACACCCAGAAGGCGTGCTCGGCCCGCAGCTCGCCGTCTTGCACGTACACGTCGAGCTGCTCGGCGAAGCCACGAACCGCGAGCGCGGTGAGCTCCCGCGTGTCTGCGTCGACGATGGTGAGGTAGTGGCCCGGATGGTCGAGGTCGCTGCGGCTGGTCAGCACCAGCCCACCGCCGGGCCGGGACCGGGGTGCGAGGGTGGCGGTGAAGCTCGCCTGTGGGAGGGGGAATCCCACGCTGACGTAGCCACGCCCGTCGTGTCGGTACGTCGTGTAGATCCCCACGTAGATCGGTTCGTCGTTGTCGGCGAACGACCGGATCCAGCCCCGTACGGCGACCGTACCTTCCTGGTCCAGGCTGATCGTGTCGATGCGGCTGCGGATCCCCCGAAGGGCTTCCCGCTGGTTCATCGGGACGCTGGCCTGTCCGAGCGGACGGGCGACCAGGTCCCGATACAGCAGGTAGCCGGGCCGCACCCACTGCCGCCACTCGGGGACGATGTCCAGCGTGAACCGCGTCGTGTGCTCGTAGAACTCGCGAACCCGCGGGTCGACGGACTCGGGATCGAAGTCCGGCCCGGCCAGGTCGTCCAGCGAGGCGACGATGCCGATGTCGCTGGCGTCGGCGGTGTAGGTGCCACCGAGCACCTCGCTCAACCGCTCGACGTAGCCCGTGCCGACGTAGCGCGAGCGAGCCTCCAGCGGGACGACGAAGGGAAGGTCCTCGGCCCGGACGCGCTCGGCGAGGAGGGTCACCTGTGCGTCGCGGAACACCGCCGCCGACACCAGCCGGTACGTGAGCACCGCCGTGCTCGCCACCGCAGCGGCGGGCACCGGTCGCCGCCGACGGGCCGCCGCCAGGCCCACGGCGGCGCCGACGAGCGGCCCCAAGGCGACCTTCTGCGGGCGCAGGCCGAGCAGACCGGCGACGGTGCCGGCGGAGGTGCCCACCACGGCCGGCCCCGCGCGCCCGAACCGCCCCGCTGCCCACCCGAGCGGCGCGACCAGGGCCGAGGTCACCGCGATGCGCTGCCACAGCGCCGGGATCTCACCCGGACGCTGCCGAGCCCGCGCCAGCGCCTCCGAGGCTCCCAGCCCGGCTGCGCCCACCAGGGCGCCAACGGTCCCGGCCCGCCTGCCGCGGTGGCCGCAGAGCGCCGCACCGGCCAGCGCGCCGGTGACGGCCGCGAAGGCGACGGCGCCGCCGCGGCCGCGAGGGGCCGCCGATTGCTCCACTGCCACGGATCGGAACCTAACGAGCCGCCGCCTCCCGGGAAAGGGGCAGCGCTCGGCGGCCGGAACGCGGCCACCCGCGCACTAGCGGAGCACGCCCGGTCAGGAGCGTGGGAGCCAGCCGCGGCCACCCAGCTCGGGCTGGAGCACGTCCTCGCTCCAGAGGAGCTGTCCGGTGGTCACCGTCGTCGACCTGGCCCAGCGCGGCGTTCGCCCGGTCCACAATGCTGCCGACCTCTTCGGGGTTGGCCAGATCGGCTGGGATCGCGACCGCCCGGCCGCCGGCTGCCTCGATGGACGCGACCGTGTCGTGCACCGTGCCCGGCAACCGAGGATCCCATTGCACCTCCGTCCTGGCCACGACCGCCACCGCCGCGCCCTCGGCGGCGAAGAGCTCGGCGATCGACTTGCCGAGCCCGCGGCTGGCTCCGGTGACGATGGCAACACGATCGTCGAGTCGCCCCACGCTCAGTCCCCCTCCGGTGCGTGTCTCCTGTTCGCAACCACTGCCCCCGACGATAGGGACGACGCCGACCCACCCGCAGGCGCCGGGCCGGCACGGTGGAGCGGCCATAGGGTCGTCCCGTCGACGGTGATCGGCGTCTTGGCGCGTGCGGATACCCGCCACTTGGCGCGGGTAGGAGCGGGACAGCGGGCACGCCGATGTAGGAGGAGCCGGAAGACATGGCTGTCACCCCATTCCAGGCTCTTCCGCTGGCCGATCGGGAGCGCGAGTGGGACGCCAACGCCGCCAAGAAGCGGGTCCGGCGGTGGGCGGGGTCGGACGACGGACCGAACACCAGGCACCGCGACGCGCACGTCTGGTACGACGCGGACCAGAGGGACGAGTTCGGCTCGTACAAGCTGCCGATCGCCGACGTGGTCGACGGCCGCCTCACTGCCGTGCCACGAGGTGTGATGGCGGCCGCCGGGGTCATGCAGGGCGCACGCGGTGGTGTCGATCTCTCGGAGAACGACATCGATCGCGTCAGGTCTCACCAGGCGGCAAAGCCTTAGGTCGAACGCGACCTTTCGCCCATGTCGTTATCGGGGCGCATTGAGGAAGATCGAGCGGGCGAATGCCAACCCGTCACGGCTGGGCTTCGCTAGGAATGTCGAACTATCGCGCGGTGGTCCAACCCGCCGCATGGTCCTCGTCAAGTGCCGACCGGCCATTGCGGGCAGGTGGCCCTGTAGGGCTCGTCCGGGGGCATGTAGCGGTCCCATTCGTCGCGGCTGAGGTTGCGGCCGGCGAGGCGGCACGCTGCGTCGCGCCAGGCACCGGGATCGAGGTCCCAGAGCTGCACGCCGTGCTCGGTCGCGACGGCGAGTTGGCCGCCGTCCGGGCGGAGCGTGGCGGCGAGGTAAGGGGCGTTCTCTGGCAGCGCCAAGCGAAGTGTTCGGCCGATCTGTCGGGCGGAGTCCACGTCGTAGAGGTGCACGTCAGTCGGTAGGCGGATTGCATCGGGCGCGTACTCGGCGTCGGCCGTGAAGTCACGCTGCGACAAAGCCGCGTCGTTCCGGGTGGCCACAAGCATCCGCGTATTGTCGTCGCTGAGCACGATGTTGTTGGGCCTCCCGGAGGGCCCGGTGATCTCGGGTCCCGTCGGTCGGCCCGTCGCCGGATCACGAAGCGTCAGGTCACCCTCGTCCGTCGCGGTGACGAGCACGGAACCGTCCGGCGACACCTCGACCCGGCCGGCCTTTATGGGCTCGAGGGCGGTGCCGCCGGCGTCGGCGTCGAAAAACTCCACCTTCTCGCCTCGGGCGACGGCGAGCACGGTGCCTCCCTGGATGTAGGCCAGGCTGTTCACAGGCATCGACTCCGACCCGCCCGCCGGCGTCCCCGTCACCTTCGCGCCGACAATTGCCCCGGTGACGAGGTCGCGCTGGTCAACAACGCCATCCGCGTATCCGAGCGCCATCCGTTGCCGCACGGGGTCGTAGCCGGCGGCGGTGACGTTCAGGCTCCGGAGCGGAGCGAACGGCGACCGGGATCCGGTCTCCACGTCCAGGTATCCCGTCGACCCGTCCGTGAACACGGCAGCGAGCCGACCATCGGGCAGGAACCGAGCGCCGAGCGCCGGAAGCGTCTCCCGCCTCTCGAATCGCCTCGTGTCCCACAGCTGCGGATTTCTAACCTGGCCTGACCTGACCGATTCGAGGATCAGCAGCGAGCCATCGGGGCTGTAGCTGAGCGGGTAGGAGCCGGGCGCACCGATGACGGGAGCGATGATGGAGCGCCCGTCCAGGCTCCACCGACTGGCGATGGAGTCGTCCGACACGGCGATGAGCGAGCGGCCGTCGAGGGATCGACCGAGGTCGCGGATCCCACTGATCTGGAGGTCGAAGGGCGTCCCGCCGGCCGTGCCGTCGCGCATGTCGTAGGTGGTCGCGTAACGGTATCCCTGCCCGCACACAGCCCGAGTAGCCGTCACCGTGATGTCGAAGCATCTCACGTCGACAGGCGCGCCCCAACGGGGAGCCCGGCGGTCCAGGTCCCACGCCATGAGTCCGGCCGCGATCGGGTAGCGCTCGCCCTCCGACCGCTCGGCGCCGGCCGAGACCAGGTCACCCTCGGGCGAGAACTCGAGGGCGCCACCGACCTCGAAACCCGGAGCTCGCAGTTCGGCGGCTTGCCCCAGGTTGGATGCGTGCCACAACCGGATGACCGAGCCCTGGCCAGTGGCGAGCGTGCCGTCGGGCGCGAAGGCCACGGCAGCCGGATCCTCGAGCAGGCCGGCATCGCTTCCTGCGGCTCGGGAAGGTGGCGGCAGCACAGCCAGGACAGATCCTGTCGACAGGTCGATCACCCGAACGGCGCCCCCTTCGAGCTCACCAACCGCCAGCCTGCCGGCCTGATCGAGGGCCAGCCGATAGGGGATGCCGTCGAGCGTGAAAACGCGTCCCGGTGTGTCGCCCGTGGGATCGGCGTTCGCCAGCTCGTGCAGCTCGAGCAGCCTCACGTCTCTGGTGCCCTCGAACGCGATGGCGAGCCGCGTACCCGACGGATCGGTCACAAGCGAGTGGAAGGGGACGCCATTCGCCACCTGAACCGGTTCGCCGATCGGCTCGTTGGTTGCGAGGTCGAACAGGATGAGGCGGCCCGCGGCGTCGCCGATCACCAGGCGGTCCCCGGCAACGGCGGCGGCGACGGAAAACGCTGGTGCACCGGCCGGCATGCGGAGGTAGCCGAGGAAGGTGGGGTCGGCCTGGATGGCACCGAGCAGGCCGCTTTCCGTCTCGACACCAGGCGAAAGGCGGTTGGCCTCCAGTGCCAGCAGCGTGCCGAGATCGCGGCGGGTCGCCTGCAGCGACTCGGACTGCGCGAGCAACCGCTGCAGCTCGGTCTCGGCCGCCCGGCGCTCGGCCACGTTGCTCTGGCGCACGGCGAGGCGTCCCTCGCGCACTGCGAGCAGGCCGGCCACCACGGCCACGACCAGGAGCACGCCGACTCCCGCCAGCAAAGCGCGCAGCCGCCGGTTGGAGCGGGCCCGGGCCGACGCCCGGCGCTGGGCGTCCGCCAGTTCCTGTTCGCTCTGGCCTCGGCTGGCACTGAGAAATGCGCGCTCAGTCTGGGTCAGCTCGTCATCGTGGCTCGCAGCCCATTCAGTCGCCGCCCCCAGGCGCGTGCCGCGGTACAGCTCGGAGGGGTCGTTGTCGGCAGCCTCCCATGAACGGGCGGCATCGTGCAGCCGCCGGTGCAACCGCCGGCCCTGAACATCCTCATCGAGCCAGGTGCGCAGGCGAGGCCACTCCCGCAACAACGCCTCGTGGGCAACCTCGACACGGTCGCGGTCGATGGTGAGGAGCCGGTGGTCCGCGAGCGTCTCGAGCGCCGCACGGGCGTCACCGTCGTCCTCGTCCGCTACCTCGGCGACGGGGACACGGCGGCGCAGACTCAGGTCACCCTCCTCCCCGGCGTCGCACAACCGCAGCAGCAGGCGACGCACCGCAGCCCGCACCCCAGCCGGCAACGCCGCGTAAGCGTCCTCTGCCATGCGAGCGAGCGCCCCGTTCACGCCGCCCGCTGCCCTGTAACCAGCGAGGGTGAGCGACCGGCCCTCCCGGCGCTCCCACGTCTCGGACAGCGCCGTGGACAGCAGCGGCAGTGCCCCGGCTCGCCCTGCGACGTCGGCAACGATCACCTCGACCATTCCGGCTTCGACCTCGAGGCCGGCACGCTGGGCGGGGAGCTCGACGGTGCGCCGCAGCTCGGCGTCGCGCATAGGACCCACGAGGACGTCGTTGCCCGTGAGGCGATCGGCGAACTCCGGGTACGTGGCGCATCGACCGAGATGATCGGCGCGGATGGCGAGCACCAATGCCGTGTCGGGCTGGTCAACGAGATTGAGCAGACGCGTGATGAACTCGCCCTGCTCGCGGCGGTCAGCGCCGGCGGTGAACGTCTCCTCGAACTGGTCGACGAATATGACTCGCGGCCCCCTCGCGGAGTCATCGGCCCCGTCGAGGAGGTGGGCCAGGGCTTGGGTGGGGTGGCGGCCTGGGGAGAGAATCGCCGAGCGCCATCGCTGGCCGCCCGGGAGCGCCCCGACGGCCAGAGCCGGGAGCAGCCCCGCCCGCACCAGCGAGGACTTGCCGCTGCCGGAGGGGCCGACGACGGCGAGCAAGCGGGACTCGGTCAGGCGGGCGACCAACTCGGCGACGAGCCGCTCGCGGCCGAAGAAGTTGGCGGCGTCGGTCTCCTCGAACCGGGCCAGGCCCTTGTAGGGGCAGCTCCCGAGGGCCGCGACCGCGCTCGCCTGTAGCTGCGCCTCGCGACCGGCCAGCTGGGCGCGGCGCTGCTCGAGCAGCCGCTGGATGCCCTCGACCCCGTCCACCACCTCGTCACGGGATGCGAGCAACCGGCGGCGGGACGCTGCGATGCGGTCGCCGGCCACCGCCATGCGGCGGCTCGCGCGCTCCCGGGCCCACTCGCTGGCCTGCTCGTGGATCAACAGCGGCACGCCACCAGTCAGGTCGTAGACACGATCGACGTCCTCGGCCGACCAGGGTTCGGTTGCGTACAGATCGCATACGCGCGCGACAACGTCGCCGGACAGCGGGCCGAGGGTGAGCTGCGACGCCATGCCACCCAGCGGCTCCGCGGGACTGATTTGCTCGACCGCGTCGTTATGGAACACGCCAATGACGAGCATCGGGGTGGCCCGACACCAGCCTGCGAGGTCGGCTACGACCTCCAGGGTCTCGGCGTCGGCCAGATGCAGGTCATCGAGAACGAGCAGCACCGAACGGCCCTGCGACCAGGTCGGCAGATGGCGTGCCACCGCCTCGGCGATGTCGTCGGCATCATCGCCCCCTCCGTCGAGGTGAAGCAGGGACGAGCCGGCGCTCTGCAGGGCCTGGCCCAGCAGGGCACGGGCGCCGCGGTGAGCATGGTCACAGCGCCCGTAGAGCACCGCCGCGCCGCCGTCGTGGACCTCACGCGCCAGCTCGGCGACCAGTCGTGTCTTGCCGATGCCCTCCGGCCCCATTACTGACACGAAACCGCCCTGTCCGTGCACGGCGGCGGCCCACGCGTCTCGCAGCCACGCCAACTCGGTCTCGCGGCCGACGAACGACGAGCCCACCGCGTCGAGTGCCGCTGGAAGCCGGGTCGGCCCCATGTCCGGCACCAATCGGAGGACATTCAGCGACGGGTCCTGCGCGAGGACGGCAGCCTCGAGCCGGCGCAGCTCCGGGCCTGGCGCGATGCCCAGCTCGTCGGCTAGGAGGCGACGGGCCCGCTGGTAGGCCTCCAGGGCGTCCCGCTGACGTCCTGAGCGGTACAGGGCCACGATGAGCTGGCCCCACAGGCGCTCACGGAAGGGTTGAGCGCGCAGGAGGGTCTCGATCTCCGCGACTAATCCGGCCGACTGACCGGCGGCGAGATCCGCGTCCACTCGGTCCTCCACTAGCGCCTGGCGCAACTCCTCCAGGCGACGGGACTCCGCAACGCACGCTTCGACCTCAGGGAACTCACCGAACGCCTCACCTCGCCAAAGACCCAAGGCCTGGCGCAGCGTGGAGGACGCCGTCTCGTCGCCACTGGCGAGCTGGTCGGAGCCCCGCTTGGCGAGCTCCTCGAAGCGGGTGGCGTCGAGTTGGGCCGCAGCGAGCCGGAGCTCATAGCCGCGGCCCACCGTTACGAGCGTCGAGCTGGCCTCGCCACGAGGACGGCGCGGTTCGATCGCCCGGCGCAACCGCGCCACGTGAGCATGGACCATCCGCTCGGCGGTGCGTGGTGGACGGTCGCCCCACACCGCGCCGATGAGCGCATCGATCGCGACCGGGGAGTTGGCCCGGGCGAGCAGCGCCGCGAGCAGGAAGCGTTCCTTGGGTCCGCGGAGCGCCACCGACCGGTCGCCGTCGAAGACCTCGAGCGGACCGAGCACCCGGAACACCAGACGGTGCTCGCCGGATTCGTAGGGCAGCGGTTCCCAGATCACCTCGTGCGCCCGGACAGGATCCGGCAACCCCTTCAGCTCGATCGCGCGTGCGGGGCCGAACGTGCAACCCGAGCGGTTCGCCGAAACGACCCGTACGGCCTCGGAACACAGAATCGTCCCGCCGTCCGCAACCGCGCACAGCCGAGCAGACTCCACCACGGCGGTCCCTTGCAGATCGCCGTTGTCGACGACGGCGTCGCCGACGCTGATTCCGACACGCAGCGCCACAACCTCGGCGCCGGGGACGCCTTCGCCCGCGATGCGGTTCCGCTCCGCCACCGCCTGCTGGATCGCCACCGCACACTGCAGCGCGGCGGCCGTACTGGTGAAACCGCCCATGACACCATCACCGGTCGACTTGGTCACGACGACGCCATGTGCGGAGAGCGCACCCGCCACCCGGGCGTCGAGATCGGCCCGGACCCCGTCAAAGGTCTCCTCGCCCACCAGGACCCGCATCGCCGTCGAACCGACTTGATCGGTGAACAGAACGGTCCAGGTCCCGACCGGGGCGCCCGTTGCGCCGCCCGCCACCATCGCCCACAGCCTACGCCGGCGCCGTCGACGGGGCACCCCTCCGGTGGTCGCGCCGCCTCCGAGCCGCTCGTCTGCCAACAGCAGCTGGGTGGTTCGATCGAACCCCAGCCGTTCCTCGAGGGCGACGCGGCGCCTTACCTCTTGTGGAAGGCCGACCTCAACGTGAACACACAAAGGCGCCCATCGGGTATCGCATCGGGGTCCGACATCACGGGTGACGCCGACTTGCCGATGTGGGGCGACTCGGGGCACCAGGCCAGCTCGAGCACGGCACCCCCTCCACCGTCGGCGATGTCAGTCCATCTGGAGTCGGCACGACGTCGACGACGGAACTGGGTCACCTGGATCTCGTCCCACCTACCCGGCGTTCGGGGTCGCCGCCGGGGCGGTTTCGAGCCGCGCGTTATGGGCGCTTGTTCCCGACCCCACACCGAGGCAGGCAGGTGAGCAGATCGCCGAGTCCGTCGCGGTGCATCAGGCCGTGGTCGCTCATGTCAGCTTGGAGAACTGCTGGACTGAGCCACCGTGAGCGAGGCGCGACTGATTCTGACCTGCGGGTTGCCCGGGGCGGGTAAGACCACACTCGCAACCCAGCTCGCCGCGGACCGCAGCGCCGTGCGCCTCACGAAGGATGAATGGCTCTGGGCCCTGGGCTGCACTCCCTGGGACGAGCCGACCCGGGAGAAGGTCGAACAGGAACTCTGGCGCCTCGCCCAAGAGATCCTGGGCCTCGGTCTGAGCGTCGTCGTCGATTTTGGGCTCTGGGCGCGGATCGAACGTGACGAGATGCGAGGCGTGGCGCGTGGCCTTGGTGTCGGCGTCGAGCTGCACTACCTCGACACGCCTTCCGACGAGCTCTGGCGGCGCATCGAGGCGCGGAACTCGGAGCCACCCTGGGATAGCAACCCGATCCACCGCGCGGACTTCGACCGGTGGCTCTGCGTGTTCCAGGCGCCCGATCCTGCCGAGCTGGCCTTGTTCGACTCGCCGCCAGATGCAACCTGAGCCACCACCCCCGATCGAGTACCACTGATCGAGCCAGTGATGCTCAAGCGCACAGTCTCCGGGCTCGAGTGCGAAGCGATCGCTCACGATGGTCTCGGTCCACTCGGCCGCGACAGCAACACGGGACGGAACGACGGATCCGGGGGCGCCGCTCGCAGCCAGCGGGCGTCGCATAACGCGCAGGCGATTCGAAGGTTGCCCTACGTCGTCGTCGCGTTTGTCGCCGGCGGCTGAGGCCGAGCCGCCTCGCGGCGGCACGTTGGGGATCAGGACCAGCCAATCCGCCGCACTCACCTGGCGTTCTAGGGACGCCTGCAGCGTCAGGTCGAAACTGCCGATCGGGGCACAATGTCGCGATGCCAGACGAGCACGACGACACCACCGCATTCCGAGGGGCCCAGTTCACCGGCGTGGATTTCACTGGCGCGACCTTTCGTGATTGCGACTTGCGACGAGTGAAGATCGTCGACTCGTGGCTCGTCGACGTGAACGTGTCTGGGCTCATCGGCGATGTCGTTGTGAACGACGTCGATGTGACCGCCTTCGTGGAGGCCGAGCTCGATCGGCGTCATCCCGAGCGTGCGCAGGTCCGCGAGATGCAAGCGGCGGACGACTACCGCAAGATGTGGGACACCATCGAACGCCTCTGGTCCGACACGGTGGCCCGGGCGCGACGACTGCCCGAGGACGCCCGACAGGAGCGGGTCGATGATGAGTGGTCGTTCGTCGAGACGCTGCGCCACCTTGTGTTCGCCACGGACGCCTGGGTTAGTCGCACCGTGCTCGACGAGCCGCTGCCCTATCACCGACTCGGTTACCCCTACAGCGGCTATCCGGCCTCCGATGCGGCGGCGATCGGTGTCGACCTCGCGGCGCGCCCGTCCTTCGACGAGGTGATCGATGTACGAGCCGATCGCATGGCCGTGATGCGCCGCGTCGTCGACGGACTGACCGACGATGAGCTCGAGCGGCTGTGCGCACTGTCCCCCGCGCCGGGCTATCCCGATGAGTCCCGCACGGTCGGGCGGTGCTTGCGCGTCGTGATGAAAGAGGAATGCGAGCACCGCCGCTACGCGGTGCGCGATCTCGCCGTCCTCGAAGCGCGGATCTGAGAGCCCACTGATCGCCGAGCCCGCCCGTTGGCGCGACCGTCCCCGACGTGCCCCTCAGGACGCACTGACCTGCCGATCGGTGCTTCGGCTTCGCACACAGAACGACGACACAGAACGACGTGGTTCTCGGCCGTCATCGCACGCAGAAGGGCGTGTCGCGGCGCCCTTGTGCCGGCGGTCGGGGATGGGTCAGCGCAGCATCGCTCGTGTGCCCCGGCTGCGAGGATGTCGCCGTGGAGGCCCCCGACATACGCAAGCTCTGGAACGCGAACGCCCGGGCATGGACCGAGCTGTCTCGCGCCGGCTTCGACGTTTATCGCGACCTCGTCAACACGCCCGCGTTCTTCGCGATGCTTCCGGCTGTTTCCGGGCTGGTCGGTCTCGACCTCGGCTGCGGCGAGGGCCACAACACCCGCCTTCTCGCCGCCAGCGGCGCAGACGTCGTCGCCCTGGACCTCTCCGAGTACTTCATCGAGTCCGCCGCTGCCGAGAGCCAGCGCGGCATCCGATTCGTCCTCGGCGACGGCGCACACCTCCCATTCCGAAGCTCGACCTTTGACTTCGCCACGGCATTCATGAGCCTGATGGACGTTGGAGAGCCTGAGAGGGCACTCCAGGAGGTCGTTCGGGTCCTCAAACCCGAGGGCTTCGTACAGTTCTCGGTGGCTCATCCGGCGACGTCCACGCCCATCCGACACTGGGTGGACGACGAGGCCGGCCATCGGCACGCGCTCGCAATCGGTGACTACTTCTACGAGGGTCCGCTGACCGAGAGGTGGATCTTCGGCGCCGCGCCCGCCCACGTGCGCGACCGCCATGAGCCGTTCACAATCGCGTACGCGCGACGAACGCTGGCTGGGTGGATCAACGCCGTCCTCAGGGCCGGGTTCACTCTCGAGGCGATCGACGAGCCCCACGCTGACGAGCAGACTGCCCGTACCCATCCCGAAGTCGCCGACACACGGATCGCTCCCTACTTCCTCATCCTCCGGGCGCGCACAGCGGTGCATTGACGTCACGCCGGACCGCCCCCGACTGACGCCACGCCCAGCGCGCCGCCGAGCCGGCGTTCTGGGACGCCGTTCTCTTGCGGACTTCGCGCAGGTCGCCGACCCGGGCGTGTTCGGTGATCAAGCCCGGGTCGTCGCGGAAGGTCCACCCGTCGGAGCGGAGGTCGACACATCGCGTCGGTGACGACTCAACCGCTCGAGCAGCACACGATTGCGCACGCGTTCGCCGAACTGATGAACGGCCACGACCCCGACGCCGTCGATGGCTTCGTCGCTGAGGACTACGTCAACCACAACGCCTACGTGGAGGACGGGCGCGAAGCGAACAGGTCCTTCTGGCGGCAGTGGTTCACCGCCTTCCCGGACACCGAGGTGAGTTTGGACGACGTGCTCGTCGACGAGGACCGCGTCGCCGGCCGGTTCACCTACAGGGCCACGTTCGAGGGCGAGTTCATGGGACTGCCGCCGACCGGTCAGCCGGTGGTGATGCACTCGATCGACATCTGGCGCCGTGGCCGACGGAATGGCCGTGGAGCACTGGGATCAGCTCGACGGGCAGGCGTTCCTCGCCCAGCTCACCGGCGGGGCCGGCAGCCAGTGACGGACGCCGCTCCCTCCGACACTCCGCGGACCGCGGCTGCGCGGGAGGCGCCGCGACCGAGAGCAGTCCCGCGCCGAAGCCCGCAGGTCGATTCTCAATGCGGCGCGCCGGGCACGCCTACCTGGACTTCGCTCTCGCCGACCCAGATCTGTATCAGCTCATGTACAGCCTCGGCGGCGTGCGTGTTCCGGTCACCGACACCTGGACCGAAGGGCAGGCCATCGGCGACATCTTCATCGGGCTGCTGGCAGCCGCTGGCGACGCCCGGCCCGAAGAAGACGTCCTTCAACTGTGGGCCACCGCGCACGGGCTGATCGCCTTGCAGGTCGTCGGCCGCGTCGATGTCGACGCGGCCGCGCTACACGCACTCTTCGACAACGCGCTGACCGACTGCCTCGTCCGCGCCCTCGCGCCGGCTCGCTCGACAGCGCGGAACCCTGCAACCCGCGACGGGAATCAACGATGACCACCTTCACAACCGGCGCGGCGCTCGTCGCGGTCGCGACCACGGCGCTCATCTACGGCACCGACCTGTTCTGTGCGCTGGTCCTGCGCCCGGCTGCCGCTGGCGCCGCCGATAGCTCCGTGGCCGACCTGCTCGGCCGGGTACATGAGTACGGCGACCGACGCCTGCCCGCGCCCGGGGTGATCTCGGTGATCGCCACGGCACTGGCCACGGTGACCAGCGACACCTCGTCGGCGCACGTCGGCGGCGCGATCGCGTTGGCGGCGCTGCTGGCTTGGCTGGCCATCTACGCCCGCATCAGCGCACCCATCAACAAGCGACTCCGCGCCGCCGCGGCCAACCCCACAACTCCACCGGACACCCGAGCCCTGCAGCAACACTGGGACAGCGTCATCTGGACCCGCGCCACGCTTCAAGCCGTCGCCCTGGCCGGCGTGCTCACAATCCTCCTGACCCGATGACACCGACGAACTCCGCTGGGCCTCCTCCGAGCCGGCGGTCTGAACGTGAACGCCTACTCCGCGGTGTGCGCGTTGCTTGCACGGCTTCAGGAAGACGAAGGCGAGGCGACCAGCGCCCGCCAACGAGCGTTCCGAGGCGCATCGCCCCCGAAGTGCCGATGGTCGGCAGGGCGTCTGCGTGCCCCCGAAGGTCGTCCCAGGACGCCCCGGCGCGAGCGTCGCGAAGCCGGCGTTAGAGCCAACGTCGGCGGTGGATCGAGGATGTGAAGGACTCCCCGACCTTCGCGTTGACCCTCTACCAACCCTTGAATCGCCCCCCGACACATTGCCCGCGGGCGCCAGTCACGGCCGGTGGCGGCCCGTGAACCCGTCATCTCGCGCGTGTGACCGCCCGGCTGTAACAGCCGGGCGGTCCGGCTGGAACAGCCGGGCGGTGATCACCCGCCGGGATGTAATCGTCAACCACTACCGGTCGACGATCGCCCCCTGATCGTCACCGCGTGGGCATGTGACGGCTGCCGGGGACGAACTCGCCGCCGTAGCCGTTGCCGTTCTCGGCCCGATCCTGCTGTTGCTGCACGTACGCATCGACCTGCGCCATCTGGGCGGCACGGTTGCCCGAGCTGCTCGCGGCCCGCACCTGCTGGTCCACGTACGACTCGGCCTGGGCCATCTGGGCGACCCGGTTGCTGACCGCGGCTGGGCTCGAACGCTCGTACTGCTCGGCCTGGGCCGTGAGCCTGTCGCTGGCTGCCTGGTACGCCCGCTGTTGGTTGGCGAGCTCGGCGGCCCGGTTGTTGAAGTGTTGGTCGCTGCCGGCGCTGGCAGACGCCCGAGCGAGCTCCTCGGCCTGGTTGGTGAGGTGCTGGTCGCTGCCGAGACCGGCGACGCTAGGCGCCGCAACCCTGACGGCCTCGGTGCCATCGTTGTCGCCGCATGCGGCGAGTCCAAGAGCTCCCACGAGAGCGACCGGTGCCGCCCAACGCAGTGCCCGCTTGCTGAAGTACGACATGGTCTGTCCTCCTCATGCCAGGCGACCGCCACCCGGCAACGCCACGATGAGCCGTCCGGCGGGAGCCGTCGGTCTCAGGTGACGCAGGCGTCAGGTGTCCTTCGTCATTGACGGATGTCACGGGGGCAATCGCCCCCGGCGTCAAGGAACCCCAACTGTCATCGGGATGGTGTCGGACCTTCGGGTGGCGGTCCGGGTTCGTACCGGATCGTCGACGAGCACCCGGCACCGTCGTCGCCGGCGACTGGGCCAACGCTGACGGCGGTTCTGGTCTCGACTTCGCCGACCACGGCGAGCACGGACGAAAGGGTGTGCCCCGGCCTGGCGCCTCTTGCTGTGAAGGGCTGACACCCGCCCCTAGCTGCCGCTCTCGCGCCTTTGAATCCTGCACATAGTCGGAGTCTGAGTTGGTGCGTCCATCACCGGGAAGAGGAGACCATGGGCAAGCTCATCGTGACCGAGCAGGTAACGCTGGACGGGGTGGCACAGGCGCCCGGAGGGCCCGACGATGACCGCGACGGCGGCTTCACGCACGGCGGATGGCAGGCGCCACTAATGGGCCAGGAGGCCGACGACGTCTTCGAACACGTGAAGAACATGGACGCCCTGCTCCTCGGCCGGCGGACCTACGAGATCTTCGCCAATTACTGGCCGACCGCTCCAGCGGAGATCTCGTTCACCGGCCTGCTCAACGCTGTCCCCAAGTACGTGGCCAGCCGCACGCTCGCCGGTCCTCTGGACTGGCGGGGCTCGACCGTTGTCGGCGAGTCCATCGCCGAGGGCGTCACCTCCGTCAAGGAGCGCCACGATGAACTCCACGTCATTGGCAGCGTCAACCTCGTGCAGTCACTGCTGCGCTTCGGCCTTGTCGACCGGCTGGAACTGTGGATGTACCCGGTGCTGCTGGGCAGCGGCAAGCAGGTGTTCGGTGACGGGACCGTGCCCACCGCGCTGCGGCTGATCGAATCAGTCACCTATCCCAATGGCATGCTCCAGCTCGCCTACGAGACCGCCGGAACGCCCACATACGGCCAAAAGGGCTCGCCGGAGCTGACGAGCGAATGAGGCCGACGCGGCAGCGCTGCTGCAGAAGCTCCGAGCGAGGCCGCGACACCGCGCCAGATCTGCCGACCTCGCGCCTCGGCGATCTTTGCCGCCGGCCTCGCTGGCAGCCGGAGCGCGGTCCGGGCAATCGGTGCGCGTTTCGTCCCACCTACCCGGCGGTGTGGGGCCACCGTCGAAGCCGCCGAAAGACGGCCCACGCCACTCATCGAGCAGCCCTCTCGTCCTTGTAGCCGACATGTTGGTGGGCACCGCTGATCGACTCGACATCCTCGGACATGCCCGCTGGCCCTTCAGCCAGCCTGAGGCGGTCGGGAGAAGACTCCGGCGATGATGCCGGCCAAGACGGTGAGGACGGCTGCGGCCACGGGCGAGACCATGGCGGCGAGGGGAAGGCGCGTGGGGTCCGATCCGGTCTCGACGACCGGCAACGTGATGCTCAGGATCGTCGCTACCAGCCAAACCGTGAGCGTGGTCACCGCGAGACCGATCCAGATGGGCCGTCGGGACACATTGCCGCGCAGCTTGCCCATGGCCCACAGGAACCCGCCGGTGGCGACCAAGCCCCACAGCGGGGCGGTGAAGGCGGCGACGGGAAGGTGCTCTTGCTCGCTGCCCGACACCAGGTCCGGGGCGAGGATGCTGATCAGCACCACTGCAGTCCAGATGCCCGCGAGACCGCCCACGCTCCACAGCATCCACGAGCCGTCGGCGATTTCCGTGCGCTCATTCGAGGCTGATGTCTGCATCTCTCTCACCGATCCTTTCTCCACGGTTCAACCGCCCGATGACGGCCAATGCGGACATGGAGCGATCGTGCATCCCTGGCCCCGAGCCCGCATCGGCCCCGGGTCGCTACAGGAGATCCACCCCCGGGTGGGGCTCGATGATCCCGTGGTCGTAGTGGCACACGATGGCGGCCGCCCGGTCGCCCACGCCGAGCTTCCAGACATGCCGGGCTACTTCTACAACCGAGGTGTCGAGCAGCCAGAACAACCGGATTGGAACCTGGTAGCCCGGATGCTGGTGGCCGTCTCCATCTACGAGTGGGCCCGCTCAGATCTGCGTCGCTGAGCGAGGCGCACCGGGGGTGGTACGGCGGCCACTCCCGCCCGACCATCCCGGCCTACGGTATCCGCAGGCCGGGTGACCGGGTTACGGGAGCATGGGGTCCATCATGGCGAGCGGATCCATGCCCATCGGCATGTCGGTTGCGCCGTCGGCCGCCGCAGCCGCTGCCGAGGGTTTGGTCGTCCTCGGAGCCGGGTCGGTGTAGTAGCCGACAATGTGGCCACGGTCGTTGATCGCCGTCGCAAACGTTGAAACCGCTCCTGGCACGGCGATCCGCGTGGGCTTCCCGTCGTCATACCGGAACGCGCGGAGAGTCACGAAGGTGCCGTCCGCACTGAGAAACGCAGCGGTAGCAGCGGTCTGACCGCGGTTGTTGAGCCCGAGGTGGATGGTCTGCGCCGCGCCCGGCACATCCGGCAGTTTGGTGAAGGTGCCGTCGCGCTCCCGCAGGAACGCGTAGTGGCTGTTCTTAGGGTCGGCCGAATCAAACGCCTGGCCGACCGACTGGCCGCGGTCGTTGATGTCGGCGAGGGTGGTGTTGGACACATCGGGAGCGTCGACCCTGGTGAACCGCCCGTCCTCGTAGATGTAGGCGCGGAGGAACCGCAGCGGCACCTGCCGGTCCACGTCGCTGTAGATGCCGACCACCTGGCCGCGGTTGTTGATTCTCCAGGCGAGGCTGGTCAGCGCGTCGGGGACGTCGATAGTGGTGAGGTTGCCGCGGGCGTCCCGCAGGTAACCGTGGGCCTCTCCCATCGTCGGGTCGTACCTGAGGAGGGAGCCGATGGTGACGCCGCGGTCGTTGCCGCCGGTGAGGTCGTTTTCTAGGTCCCCAGCCGGGTCGTCGAACTTCGTGTACTTGCCGTTCTTGTCCAGGCGGAAGCCGTGCAGCCGGCCGTCGGCGTTGGAGTAGTAGCCGATGACATCACCGCTGTTGGTGATGTCCCACGCCTCGGTCCTGGTGGCGCCGGGGACGTCGATGGTCCGGTAGCGCTCGCCGTCGAAGACGTAACCATGGATCGCACCTCGGACGGGAGCGGCGTCCTGGCCGTCGGGGGTCGCGGTGTCCGCGGCGTCGGCGGGAAGCCCGTTCGCCGCCAGCGTCACGGCGGCCAGCACGAGAGCGGAGACGACCGATGCACAGATGCGATGTGGGTATCGGGTGATGCGCACCATGTCGGTGCACCCCCTTTCTGTCATGCCTGAGGTCCGGGGTCACCAAGTATTCGCCGCGGACGGCCAGCCGGATGGGGGTGACAGGTGGCGGTGGCACTCGCTCGACGGGCTTGCCCTGCTGCGGCAAGCAACGTCGCAATCGCGCCAGCGCCGACGACGATCTGTCGGCACTCCTCGGGTGAAGCTCACCCGAGTCGTCGCTCAACCTGCTGCCCCGAAGTGCGTTCAGACACGCTGACCGGCCGCCCAGATCTGATGCGCCTCTTGGGGTCAAGCAGCGATTTCTGATCGTAGTTGGGTGGTGGTCACGATGGTTTGGATGTCGTTGTAGAGCTCGCGGGCGAGGTAGCGGTTGAGGCATCGGATGGCGTCGCGTTTGGAGTTCCCGGCGGTGACGGGTCGCTCGAGGTGGTCGATCGTGGGCGTGGCGGCTTGGGAGGCGGACGATGACGATGCGCCACAGGGCGGCGTTGGCTTGTCGGTCACCGGCGCGGTTGAGGCGGTGCCGGTTGGTTCGCCCGGATGACACCGGGACTGGTGAGGTGCCGCAGAGCGCCGCGAAGCTGGCTTCGGTGGCTAGCCGGTCGGGGTTGTCACCGGCGGCGCACAGCAGGGAGCCGGCGGTCTCGTAGCCGAGGTCGTGGCGGGCCAGCAGCGGCGCGGCGATGGTGTCGAGGATGGTGTGGATGGCGCGGTCCAGGGCGCGGATCTCGGTATCGAGGCCAGCCCCGCGCCGGGCGATGGAACGCAGCGCCATCTTGGCCGCACTGGTGGGGGTGAACGGATCACCCGCCCGGTAGCGGCCGGCGGCGGTCATCTTGGTTCGGGTGCCGAGCCCGCCGAGGCTGGCCGCGGACGGCGTCGGGGG
This sequence comes from uncultured bacterium, assembly GCA_963717085.1. Taxonomy (GTDB): domain Bacteria; phylum Actinomycetota; class Acidimicrobiia; order Acidimicrobiales; family VFJN01; genus DASQUK01. The sequence continues at coordinate 104,502 of CAVQVM010000019.1, read as the reverse complement.
CGGTGTCACAGATGCTGTGGAACTGGTTGGCCGCCGCGGTGCGGGCCTTGATGGCACCGGCTCGAGCGACTCGGAGCTGGCGCAGCGCCTCGACGGGACCGTCGCCGGCGTTGGGTGTGGCGGTGGCGTCGCCGGCGAGGACCGCTCGTGCCGCCGCCTCGGCATCGATCGGGTCGGTCGTGCCGCGACGTCGCCGGTGGTGACGGTTCAGCCTTGTTGACCTCGATCACGCTGGGCCCCCGGGCACGCAGATGCCGGGACAGTCCCGCACCCCACGAGCCCGTGCTTCGACCCCGATCGCCCCCACCTCCCCCAAGCTGGTGACCCAGCCGGTCAGGTCCCGGTCGCCGCGCGCCGTGGCTACCAACGACGCCGTGTCCCCCAGCCGGCCCACCTCCGTCGCCCACGACCGCGACATGGACGTCCTTGTGGGTGTCGACACCGGCCACGACACGCAGGTCGTCGCCATCTGCGATGGTGGACATGCCGCCCTTTCTTCTGACCTGGTTGCGGTGGCACGCACGGCCGGGACGCTGGACAAGACAGGGAGCAGGCCTGGTCGCACAGGCGCCTCTTCAGTCACGTTCACCCGACCGGTTGTGCCTCGGACAGCGCCCCACTCACTCGGCCGACAGGTCAGATCACCGACACCAAAGCGATCTGGCCCATCACAGAGTCAGACCCAGTGAGCGAAACCCCTGCCCGCTTCCTAGACGACCACCGAAACGGTCACACGAATCATCCCTGCCGACCTCGCACCCCGGCGATCTGTACCACCGGCCCCGCTGGCAGCCCGAGCGCGGTGGGCAATCTGTGCGAGGAGGATCTTGCCTGATGTGCGCTGATGTCCCAACTGCGAATCCGGATCAGCTCGATGGGTGGAACGGCGAGGAAGGCGGGCACTGGGTCGCGTATGCCGACGCGTATGACCGCATGTCCGAGCCGGTTCAACCGGCATTTGCTGGATGCGGCGGCGCTGTCGGCAAACGAAGAGGTGCTCGATGCCGGGGACCCTGCTAAGTGGTACGGAGGCCCTCCCAAGACGTGTCATACCGTCATTGTTGCGGCCCTTCTGCGCGCCGCGTTAGACGGGCTTGGGTCTGCAGCCGACCAAATCGATCTCTTAAGCGAGGCCCAGCGATTCGCGCGAGGTGGGGTGCCCGGGCTGCAGCTTGCGGTGGAATTTCTCCGCCGCCCCGATGCGCTTGAAGCGCTTCCCGACGAGGTCCTCTTTGCGGCGGTGTGCGAGATCGGTAACGTGGACTCCCTCGGTTCTGCCGAAAGCACGGAAGAGTTTATGCTCAAGGAGATATCGCGCAAGGCGGACGAGGAGCTGGAGAGCACTGAATGGGCGCCCGTCGTACGTGACCTAAAGGCGGCTGGGGCTAGCGCCGATGTGTCGCCGAAGCCAAGTTAGGCGGCGTCGAAGTAGCTGCGGCGACCGTACTGGCGATGTCGGAGGAAATACGGGCGGAGATGGTTGCGGCCTGACTGGTGCGCTCGCTGCCCTGATCGGTATGGTAGAAATTGAGTGGGCGATCTGGATACAGACGTCAGCGGGCACGTCTGGTTTAGCGTGGGGAGGGCGGATCATGAGACGGACGCGTTGGGTTGAACGAGTCGGCGCGCTGGTGGTCGCCTCGATGGTCGCCGTGACCGTCGGGGGCGTGCTGCCGGCGCAAGCTTCGCTGTTGCACCCTGCAGTGGTGTCGGAAAACCCGTCCGATACCACCCCGCACATCGTCCTCAGCGACACGTCGTTCGACGTGCGCGCCTTCGCGCAGGTCGGTCGCACCGTCTATGCCGGTGGCCTGTTCAACCAGGTGCAGGACTGGGCCAGGACGACCACGTATGCCAGGCAGAACTTCGTTGCCTTCGACAGCGAGACTGGGGTCATCTCCCCGCTCAACCTGGCGTTCGACGGGACTGTGGGCGCCATCGAGGCAACCGCCGACGGGACCGCGCTCTTCATCGGGGGCGCCTTCTCGAACGTCAACGGGATCGTCCGCCGGGGAATCCTCAAGTACGACCTCGTCAACAATCGGGTCGACCCGACCTTCGCGCCGACGGGCATGCGAACGGTGCACGACATCAAGCTCCTCGCCAACGGTTCTCTCATTGCGGCGGGGAACTTCACGAAGAAGCTGATGGCGATGAACCCGACGACCGGCGCAGACACCGGCGCCATCAACATCACCGTCACCGGGGTGGTCAACCCGGCCGACGAGACCAGGGTCCGACACATCGCGATCTCCCCCAACGGCACCCGGTTGGTGGCCACGGGCAACTTCACCACGGTCAACGGCCAGAGCCGCCGACGGGCCTTCATGCTGAACCTCGGCTCGACCGCGACGCTCAGCACTTGGCGCTCGCCCCGCTTCGACGTGACCTGCCCCGCCGGCGACAGCAGGCTGGAATACGCCCAAGGCGTCGATTTCTCTCCCGATGGTTCCTACTTCGTGATCGTCACCACCGGGGGACCGAACGGCACCACCGGGCTGTGTGATGCCGCCGCCCGGTTCGAGACCGCCAACGTCAGCTCCACGGTCCAACCCACCTGGATCAACTTCACCGGCGGCGACTCCCTCTACAGCGTGGCGGCCACGGGCCCAGCCGTGTACGTCGGCGGCCATCAACGTTGGCTGAACAACCCCCTGGGCCGCGACTCGGCCGGTCCCGGCGCGGTCGAGCGCCCGGGCATCGGTGCCATCCACCCGGTGACCGGCCTGGCGCTGCCTTGGAACCCCACCAAGTCCCGCGAACACGGCACCATGGTCCTGTTCGCCACCCCCACCGGTCTCTGGGTCGGCAGCGACGGCGCCAATTTCGGACACGAAGAGCACGCCGGGATCGGCTTCGCCCCGCTGGGCCCCGGACCCACGCCCGACACGACCCGACCGGGACCGGTCACGAACCTACGGGCCGCTGCCACCACCCAAACCCGCATCGACTGGCGGTGGTCGGCCGTTCCCCTCGCCACCCACTACAAGGTTATGGTCACCATCGGCACCAGCTCCGGGACTAAGACGATCGTCAACACCACCACGCTCGGCGGACGCTACCTGTTCACCGCCGGCCAGCCCGGCAAGCCCTACCGGATCTGGGTGCGGGCCGAACGCACCGGCGTCGGTACCGGCCCGTACGCCACCCTCGTCTCCAGAACGAACCCGTGACTGATACCAACCTCCGGGCCAGGCTCATCGAGCATTTCTTCCAGCAGCAATTGGGGCCGGTTCGCGTTGGTTGCCCTGCTGGCGCCGGTGGCGGCAGATCTGCCGATCCGGGGCGGAGGCGGTCGAGAAGAACCGGCGCGGCTTCCTAGCGCCCAGATCTGCCGATCTCGCGCACCATGTGAATACGCGAACCCGCACAGAACGCGACCACTGAACAGTGCTGCGCCGTACCAGAGGGGACTGGCGACGTTTCTCGCGGTCCCGGCGATCCGGCGCATGACCTGGTTGGCCTAGGGGCGTGGGAGCAGGCGTGGCGAGGCAACAATGGCCCAACAGGTGTGTTCCGCGCCGAGCTTCTCGACCACGACTCGGTGACCGTGCTGGCGGTTCGCAGCCGAGACCGCGTTGTCGCTGGCGCTGTCCCTGAACCGCAGCTCGAGAGTTGTGGGTATTTCCAACTTCTTCACCGAGGACAGGCTTGCCTCGGCGAGTTGGTCGGGCTGCCTGGCCCTGGCCAGCACGCTGTAGTGTCGCTTTAGGGCGTGTCGCGCGGTCGGTCGGTCGAGGCCGGCGACGGCTCGGCGCCTGGTGGTGGCTCGGGCTGGCGGCCGACTGCTGGTTCGGCCGCCACTGCACTCTGCGGTCGGGCTGCAGGCACCGCAGCCATGGCCGGGATCGATCGCCAGATACGAGCAGCGATGGCCGCTCCAAGGGCCAGCAGCACACCCGGCACCAGGTACGTCGGTTTCGGGCCGACCGCGTCGACTATCCAGCCGGCCGCGAGCATCCCGGCCACGAAGGCAGCCTGCTCACAGGTCTCCGCCGCGGCGAACACACGGCTGCGGTGCACATCCTCGGTGAGCCGCTGGACCATCGTGAACCAGGGTGTGAACGCGTAGCCGCTGCCGATGCCGCCGATTGCACCCACGAGCACGATGGGTGCGAATGCCGGCATGACGGCGATGCTGCCAAGCGACACCGCCATGGCGGCGGTGCCTAGCGCCAGGCTCAGGGCCTCGCCCGACGGCCGCAGCCAGCGGGCCGCGGCCCATGACCCGGCAACCGCGCCCAGGCCCCACAGCGCGGTCAGCAGCCCGTAGCCGACCGAGCCGGCGTCGAAGTGGTCGGCCAGCGGCAGATCGGCCACGAGGGTCACCCCGAAGGCGGCGAAGCTCATCACGGTGACGGCCACCAGGCGTCGCAGCGACCGGTCGTGGGCGACGACGCGAAAGCCCACCATGATGCCCGTGACCGGCAGATGTATCCGACGATCACCCGGCCGCTTGGCCGGGAGCCGGCTGAGCAACGCCGCCGATGCCACATACGAGCCCGCGTTGACCATGAACACTGCGTCCGGGCCGGAGGCGGCGACCAGTGCGCCCCCAACGAGCGGCCCGACGACCAAGGCAGCGTTGACCGACCCGGCGACGATGCCGTTCGCCCATGTCAGATCTTCGTCGTCGACGAGGCTGGGAATCATCGCCGCGGACGCTGCCCTGAACGGCGCCCCCGCCGCCGTGGCGGCCAAGACCAGCGCCACTGACAGCCACGGCGCATCGACCGCGAGCAGGCCAAGCCATCCCACACTGGCGGCAAGCTCGCTCGTGATCATCACGCGACGCCGCTCGAACCGGTCGCCGATCCACCCCGAGACAGGACCCAGGAGACCCGTGACCGCCACCAACGCGAACAACGCGGCGGACACCCAGGCGGCCGAGCCAGTGCGCTGATAGATCGTGTAGACCAGCGCCAGCTGCGCAGCCTGGGACCCCGCGACCGACACAAGACGGGCACCGGCAAGCAAGCCAACCCAGCGCCGACCAGAGCCAGGCTCCTGGCGCAGGCGGACCTCGGTCACCCGGCAAGGATTGCCTCCGCGCGCACATCAGGCCCGTCCAGGCGCAGCACACCACAGGGCCGCAGAACCGAACCCCGCACAAAATTGGCGCCGAGAACTGTGCCCGCCGCTCGCGGAACCGCAACCCGTGCCGGCGCTTGCCGTCAGATCCAGCACCGAATCGGTGCATCCAACTCGGGTCTCGTCAGGATGTGTGTGTCGCGTATCACCTAGGGCGCGACGGCCCTTCATGCGTGTCGCGTCCAGCGTCGACCCCAGCCCGCCTAGCCCCGCAGCGCGCCTCGCCGGATTGGAGTGGTGGCCCCACGCTGACGAGGCGACCCGCGCCCAGGACGTAGTGAACGCCCTGGTCAGCACGTGGGCGGTTCGCGCCGCCGACCCGTTGGCGTTCCTCGTGGTGCCGCTCGCCAGAATCAGGCGGACTTGCGGGCACGGCTTCGGGGCTTGCGGCGGCCCCGCCGGTTGGCCCTGGCTCCCTTGACGCTGTCCTCCAGGGCCTGCATCAGGTCGATGACCTTGGGCTCGGCGCCATCCTCCGGCTCGATCTCGAGCTTCTTCCCGGCTTGCTTGGCCTCGATCCGCTCCCGGAGCTCCTCCGTGAACGTGTCGTGGTAGCGCCGGGGGTTCCAGTCGGTGGTGAGTGAGTCGACGAGCTGGTTCGCCATCCGCAGCATCCTCGGTTCTGGCTTGCTCCGGCGATCGGGCACACCGTCCACGTCGGACCGGGGTACGACCTCGTCGGCGAAGCGCATCGTCGACATGGCGAGCGCGCCCTCGAGCGGCCGGATGGCGGTGAGGTACTGCTTGTTGCGCATGACAACGGTGCCGATGGCCACCAGGCCCCGGTCCTCCATCGCAGCTCGCAGCAACTGGTAGGGCTTGACAGCCGCATCGTCGGCGGGTCCCAGCCAGTACGTGCGCTCGTAGTAGATCGGGTCGATGTCAGCGAGCGAGACGAAGTCGCTGACCTCGACGGCCCGGGTCGACGCCGGGCGGAGGTCGTCCAGCTCCCGCTTGCTGAACGTGACGTAACGGCCCTCGCTGGTCTCGAACCCCAGCTCGATGTCGGCGTTGTCGACCTCTTTGCCCGTCTTCGCCGACACCTTGCGGTTGCGGATCCGCGAGCCGGAACCCTTGTCGATCTGGTGGAAGTGGACGTCGTGGTCGCGCACGGCGGGGTAGGCCTTCACGGGCACGCTCACCAGCCCGAAGCTGATCACTCCGCTCCATACGGGTCGGGCCATGCCTACCTCCTACCCCAGAAAGTGGCGGCGCCGATCACCCGGATCGGATGATGTCCAGCCGACCGCGCATGTTCAGCGTGTTCTTACATCGACCACCGAACCAAGGCCGCAAGCAGGCCGGCGACCCGTCGGCGGGCGGGGCTCACGGTGCCGGAGCGGTGGCATCGCATCGAGGCCCGCGGGGTGGGCCCGTTCGTCACGCGTGAGACGTTCCGTCGACCCGACGGTCGCATCGTCACCTGGACGTCGCGTGCACGACGCAAGCAGCACTCGCTCCTCGACACCGGCCGAGGGTCGACCTGGTGGGCACCCGGCGCGATCGGCTGGTGGATCGGCGTGCTATTCGCGGTCGGATCGACGTGCTTCGCACTGGGCGCGGCGCCCCGCTACGTCAACGCGGTCGGGGTCGCCGTCGATGGCATCACCTTTTTCGTCGGGTCCCTGTTCTTCACCACGGCCGCGGCCCTGCAATACCTGGAGGTTGCAAACGCACCCCGCACCCCGCCCGGCGCCGGCATCGCCGAGCGCCGGCGCTTCGTCACGTGGGAGCCGCACCGCATCGATTGGTGGGCCGCCGTCGTGCAGCTCGCCGGGACCCTGATGTTCAACATCAGCACGTTCGACGAGATGCTCCAACACCTGTCGGCCTCGCAGGCCGACCGTCTGGTGTGGACCCCGGACTCCCTCGGATCGATCTGTTTCCTCGTTGCGAGCGGGCTCGCATGGGCGGAGGTGTCCCACGGCCTGTGGTCGTGGCGGCCCCGCAGCCTGTCGTGGCTCATCACGGCGCTGAACCTCCTCGGGTCGATCGCGTTCGGTGCCTCGGCCGTCGCCTCCTACGTCGTGTCGGCGTCCGACCAGCCGCGCAACGTCACGCTCATGAACCTCGGCACGTTCGTCGGCGCCCTCGCCTTCCTCATCGGCGCCGTGCTCCTCCTGCCGGAGCGCACGCACGGCGACGGCGACTCCGATGAGAGCATGGGTGTTGATCCCGCCAGCCCGGGCGGCCAACGTGTCCACAGCGGCATCGGACATGACCATCTCGGCCCCTGACCTACATCGTTCGCCGCCGATCACGTTGCGGCGCATCGGGGAACGGCTGCCCTGGCTGCTGGTCGGGGCCGCCGCCCTCGCGGTCGTGCTGGGGGTCCTCGCCGCCATCGACGGTGGTCGACTGCTGGTCTGGGACCGCCCGATCACCGAGGCCGTGGTCGAGCACCGATCACCCGCCGTCGACCGGGTGGCGCTCTGGATCTCACGGCTGGGTTCGACGCCGGTCGTCCTCATGGCCGGCGCTGCCGGCGTCGCCCTCGCGGCCCTGCGCTGTCGCTCGGTCGCGCTCGTGATGCTCGCGGTGATCGCCGCCCGTCCGCCGTTCGAGTGGCTTGTCAAGGAGATCGTCGCACGTCCCCGCCCGAGCGGCGCACGGCTCGTACCGGGGACGGGTTTCTCCTACCCGAGCGGACACGTGCTCGCCGCGGCGGCGACCTGGGGCTTCGTGCCGGCCATCGCCGGTCTCTACGTGAGCCGCCGCTGGCTGTGGGTGGCGCTGACGGTCGCGGCATGGTCCGTGATCGTGCTCGTCGCCTGGTGTCGGGTGTGGCTCGGTGTCCATTGGACGTCCGACGTGGTCGGCAGCCTGGCCATCGCGTTCGTTGCCCTGACGGCCGCCGAGGCAGCGATCGATCGACGCCACCGATCGGCCTGAGCCGCCCCCTGTGCCGGCTCGGGTGCCGGCGTCGCCCGAGGGCGACGCCGGTCCAGCGCATCTGGCCGGCGAGGCGTGTGCCATGACCCGCAGGACACGCCCTAGCCTCGAACCATGCTCCCCAGAGCCAAGCACGCAGCCGAGACCGTGGTCACCGGGATCGACGAGGCACGACGTCGGCGCACCGCCGACCTCGTCCTCGAACTCGATCTGACCGAGCCCCTGATGGAGGAGACGCCGCAGGATCCGATGGGTGCCGTTCTCGCCCGGCGCCGCTCGTCGCTGCGGCCGGTCCTGCGAGGCCTGCGCCGGGCGGCGCAGGATCCGAGGGTCCGGGCCCTGGTGGTCAAGCTGGGAGGGTCGGGCTCGGCCGTGGGGCTGGCGCAGGCCCAGGAGCTGCAGGACGCGGTCCGCGACCTCCGCGACCACGGCAAGCTCACCATCGCCTGGGCGGAGACCTTCGGGGAGTTCGGCAACGGCAGTGTCTCGTACGTCCTGGCGACGAGCTTCGACGAGATCTGGCTGCAGCCGTCGGGTGACCTGGGCCTCACGGGCGTCGCCACCGAGGTGCCGTTCCTGCGGGGCGTGCTCGACAAGGCCGGGATCACACCCCAGATCGCCCAACGCCACGAGTACAAGAACGCCGCCAACGTCTTCACCGAGCGAGGGTTCACCGCCGCACACCGGGAGGCGACCGAGCGGGTGGTGCAGTCGGTCATGGAGCAGCTCGTGACCACCATCGCCGTCAACCGGGACCTCGACCCGGGCGTGGTACGGGGCCTGATCGACCGGGCGCCGCTGTTCTCCAGCGAGGCACTCGAGTCGGGCCTCGTCGACCGCCTCGGCTACCGCGACGACGTCTACGGCGCCGTCCGGGCCAGGACCGGCGCCGACGTCGTCCTGCAGTACCTCGCCCGCTATCGCCGCTCGAGGCTGGCCGAGCTGTCGACCCGTGTCTCGGGGTCGGCGCCCGACACCGTGGCGCTCGTGCAGGTGACCGGTCCGATCCACCTCGGCCGGAGCCGACGCCAGCCGCTCGTGGGCACGAGCGCCGGGGCCGACACGGTGGCCGCGGCGCTGCGGTCGGCAACCAAGGCGGATGACGTCAAGGCGATCGTGCTCCGGGTGGCAAGCCCCGGTGGCTCGTACGTGGCGTCCGACGCCATCTGGCGTGAGGTGGCCGTGACCCGGCGGGCCGGAAAGCCCGTGGTGGTGTCGATGGGCGACGTGGCCGCCTCGGGCGGCTACTTCGTGTCGATGGGGGCAGACGTGATCGTCGCCGAGCCTGGGACCCTGACAGGTTCGATCGGTGTCGTCTCCGGCAAGCAGGTGGTCGAGGGTCTGGTGGACCGGCTGGACATCGGCCACGAGGGGGTAGCCGGCGGCAGGCACGGGCTGATGTTCTCGCCGCTCCATGCGTTCACGGATGAAGAGTGGGAGCGGCTCAACCTCTGGCTCGACCGGATCTACGACGACTTCACTGCCAAGGTCGCGGAGGGTCGCAGCCAGCCACGCGATCGTGTCGACGAGATCGCCCGGGGCCGCGTCTGGACCGGCGCCGACGCGAAGGAGCGCGGGCTCGTCGACGAGCTCGGCGGGCTGAGGGTGGCGCTCGACGTGGCGAGGCAGCGAGCCGGTCTTGCACCCTCGGACGAGCTCGACGCCCGCGTGTACCCCCGGGTCCCGCTCGCGGCGCGGGTACGCCCGGCTCAGTCGAGCGAGGATCCCGCCGCCGCCACCGCCCGCCTCCGGGTCGAGGCCTGGGGACCGTTCGCCGATGTCGCCGGCCGACTGGGCCTTTCGACGTACGGGCCCCTGATGCTTCCCGCCGAACACCAGCTCGCCTGGTGAGCTGCGAACCCCGCGTCGGGTGGGTGCGGCCGGTGTGCGAGCCCGCTCGGTGCGGGAGACGGACCGACCCGGGGGTTGCGTGGGCTCGCTCGCTGGATCGACCGTTCTCCGGCGACCGGATCGGCCGCTGGCGCGTCACGTCGAGTCGCGGACGACGAGATCCGGGACGAGGATGACGGCGCGCTGGTCGACCGGTTCACCGCCGATGAGGGCCACGAGGAGGCGGGCCATGTGCCGGCCCATGGCCTCGGCGGGTTGGTGCACGGTCGTCAGGGGCGGTTCGGTGTTCCCGGCCGCAGGCGATCCGTCGAAGCCGACCACCGCGATGTCGTCGGGGATGCGGAACCCAGCCTGCTTGATGGCGCGCATGGCGCCGAAGGCCATGGGGTCGGATGCGGCGAAGACCGCATCGATGTCCGATCGACGTGACAACAGGTCCTGCATCGCGGCCTGACCGCTCGACTCGCTGAACTGGCCATAGGCCACCAGCTCCTTGGACTCGTCGAGCGCCCCGGCGTCGCGCAGTGCGTCGCGGTAGCCCTCGAGCCGGGCCACCCCGGCCGACATGTCCTGGGGGCCGGCAATCGTGGCGATGCGCCGCCGGCTGCCGGCCAGCAGGTGATCGACGGCCAGCCGGGCGCCCGCGTGGTTGTCGACGTCGACATAGCTCGCCGGCACGAAGCCGGTGGGCCGGCCGCCGAGGACCGTCGGCAACCCGCTGTCCTCGAGCAGGCGCGGCAGTGAGTCGTCGCCGTGGATCGACAGCAGCATGGCGCCGTCGACGTGCTGGGCCGTGAGGTGCCGGCCGAGCCGGCTCCGGTCGGTCGAGCTGTTGATCATCGCCAGCCACAGTTGGAAGGCGGTGCCTGCGATCTCGGCGCTGACCCCACGCACCACGCCGGCGAAGAACGGTTCGGCGAACACCCGGTCCTCCGACTCCGACACGACCAGGGCGATGCAGTCGGTGCGGCGCGTGACCAGCGAGCGAGCGGCGCGGTTGGGAACGTAGCCGAGGTCCTCGATGGCGCTGAGGACGGCCTCGCGGGCCCTGGCGCTCACCTGCGTGGACCCGTTGATCACCCGCGACACGGTGCCGCGACCGACGCCGGCCCGTGCCGCCACCGCCTCGAGCGTCGGCCGGGGGGCCGCCTCGTTACCTGGTGCCGCCATGGGAAGATCCTCGCGCCCGATCGTGCCGACCAGCCGTCGAGACGGGCCGCAGGCACGTCCGAGGAGGCTGGTCAGGGCTCGATCATGCCCCCGCTCGTACCCGAGGATCGGCCCGATCGCGTCAGTCGAGAGCGCGCACCGGATCCACGGCGTCGAAGATCACGTCGAGCTCGCCCTGGCTCCACGGGCCGCTGGTCACGAGGACGATGTGCTGGATCCCGCGCTTGGCGAGCTGGCCACACCGGTCGGTGAACGCCCCCGGGGTCTCGTCGCTGCCTAGCCGGCTGCTGAGCGTCACCTCGATGTCGTCGGGATTCCTGCCAACGGCGTCGCAGGCCCGGGCGAGGACCTCGAGCTTGTGCTGCAGCGTGGCGCCACCGTCGGGGATGTCGAAGAGGTTGCACGCGTCGCCGTAGCGGGCCACGAGCGGCAGGGTCCGCTGCTCGCCCATCCCACCGATCAGGACTCGGGGTCGCGAGATCGGCTGCGGGTTGCCGATCGGTTGTTCGAGCCGGTGGCGCGGCCCGTCGAACGGCCGCTGATCCCCGTCCCACATGTGCGCCGCGAGCTGCAGCAGCTCCTCCATGAGCACGAACCGTTCCGCGGTGTCGGGGAAGGGCAGGCCGGTCATCACGGCCTCGTCGCGCTGGTACCCGGCACCGACACCCAGCCACGCCCGGCCGCCCGAGAGCACGTCGAGCGTCGTGACCGTCTTGACGACGAGGGCGGGCGGGCGGATCGACGCCCAGGTGACCATGGTGCCCAGGTTCACGTTGCCGGTGGCGGCAGCGAGGTACCCGAGGGTGGTGTAGGCCTCGAGCATCGGTTCGTCGATCGTCGCGGTGGGGTCCATCTGCAGGAGGTGGTCCGCGACCCAGAGTGTGTCGATGCCCCCGTCGTCGACTCGGCGAGCCAGGTCGAGCAGATGGCCCGGGAGATGAACCGGCCCGTCGGGCCAGGAGTAGTTGGTGAGGGCGATGCTGATCTTCACGGCAACTCCATGATCAGGGCGCGGGCGCAGCTCGGCGGCGCGCCGCAGCCGATGATGGTGGGTGGTTCGCCCTTGACTACCCGGCAGGTGTCAAGGCGAACACCGGGCGAGCAGGTTGCGGAACGCGGACTCGCCCGCCGCGGTCAGCTCGACCTGTGGGTCGGTCAACCGGAAGGCGCGGTTTCCCAGAGGCCGACCAGGTTGCCCTCTGGATCCCTGAAGTAGGCGGCGAAGCCCATGTCCCCCACGGCCTGGCGCTCGGAGACGGTGGTTCCGCCCGCCTCGTTGACCGCCTTGAGCGCGTCCTCGAGGTTCGCCACGTCGATGACGATGTTGGGGGCGGTGAAGGGCTCCTGGCGCTGCATCATCCCGCCGTTGATGAAGCCCGCTTCGGTCGGGCCCTGATCTCCACTCGGCCCCGACATGACCATCGTGTAGCCCATCTCCGGCAGCGGCATGAGGTTCCACCCGAACGCCTTCTCGTAGAAGCCACGGGCTCGGTCGCCATCGTCGTAGGGGATCTCGAAGTGCACTACGCGACCTGTCATGGAGCACCTCCCTGGGTTCGAGGCGCGACGTCTTCGCGTCGCAGTGCGAGCCAAGCCCGGCCGCGTTCTGGTGTCAAGGCCATTGACGTCAGCAGATCCGCGGGAGCGGATCGCCGACCAGCATGTCGACGATCCGGGTGCCACCGATCGGTGTCAGGAGCACCACGATGCCCGGCGGCTCCTCGCGGATGTCTCCGATCTTGACGGCGTCGCGACCCAGCGGATGGGCTCTGAGTGCCGCCAACGCTGCGTCGGCCTCGTCGGGGGCGACGACGGCGATGAACTTGCCCTCGTTGGCCACGTAGAGCGGGTCGATCCCCAGGAGCTCGCAGGCCGCGGCCACGGCGGGCCGCACGGGTAGGGCCGCCTCCTCGAGCACGACGGTGAGGTCGGCGGCACGGGCCAACTCGTTGCAGATCGTTCCGACGCCGCCGCGCGTGGCATCACGCAGCCACCGGGTCGACGGTGCCGCCGAGAACAGGCACTCCCCCAGCTCGTGCAGCGGTGCCGTGTCCGACACGATGTCGGCGTCGAGCGCGAGGTCGCCGCGGGCGAGCATCACCGCGGTCCCGTGGTCGCCGATGGTCCCCGAGACGAGCACGACGTCACCGGCGGCGACCCGTGCCGGCGACAAGTCCCGACCCGCGGGAACGATGCCGATGCCCGACGTCGAGATGTACATGCCGTCGGCGGCGCCCCGATCGACCACCTTGGTGTCGCCCGCGACGATGTCGACGCCGGCCGCGGCGGCGGCGTGGGCCATGTCGGCAACGACCTCCCGCAGCGTGTCGACCGGGAGGCCCTCCTCGATCACGAACGCCGCCGACAGGGCGACAGGTCGCGCGCCCATCATGGCGAGGTCGTTGACGGTGCCGTGCACTGCGAGGTGGCCGACCGACGCGTCGGGGAACCGCAGCGGGCGCACGACATACGAGTCGGTGCTGAACGCCAGCCGGTCGCCCGAGGGCAGGTCGAGGACGGCGGCGTCCGTTTGAGCGGCGAGCGTGTCGTTGGCGAAGGCGGGCAGGAAGACCGCGTCGAGCAGGGCTGCCGATGCCTTGCCCCCGGCGCCGTGCGCAAGGGTGACGACCTCGTCGCGAAGGCGGGGCTTGCGGCGCCGGAAGGCCTCGATCCGATCGAAGACCGCAACCTCCCGATCGGCTGCGCCCTGGTCGCGGACGGTGTCGCTCACGACGGAGCTTCCCCTGCGAGGCACCGCTGCACGACCGACCACAGCTCGAACACGAGGGCGTCCTGGGTCTCCTGGATGCGGTGGACGCTGTCCGATCGCACGACCAGACAGTGGTCGATGTCATCGCCGCTGGCCATGGCACCTCCTTCGTACCCGGACACGCCGACGGTGAGGAGCCCGCGGTTCGCCGCCTCCTCGAAGGCCCGCAGCAGGTTCGCGGAGTTGCCGCTGGTGGAGAACCCCAGGGCGATGTCCCCCGGTCGGGCGTGGGCGATGATCTGGCGCGAGAACGCCAGCTCGAAGCCGACGTCGTTGGCGAGCGCGGTGAGCACGGCGCGGTCGTCCACCAGTGACAGCGCGGCCAGCGGGCGGCCGCTCGGTGGGGCGCGGAAGAGCGCGGCGGTCCCCTCGGCGTCGGTCGCGCTCCCGCCGTTGCCGAAGGTGAACAGTCGCCCGCCGTGCTGGAAGCGGTGAGCCATCGCCTCGCCTGCACGCCGCAGATCATCGGCACAGCGGGCGAGGGTGTCGGCCCGCAGGCACTCGCTCGCCGCCATCTTCGCCTTGGCCGACGCTGCGAGATCGACGAGGAGGGGAGCTGCGTCCCGTTCCTCGGCGTCGATGAAGGGATAGAGGAACCCGGTCGGCTCGGAGGTCACTGCCCCGGCTCCTGGAGCACGCTGATGGCGACGCCGGCGTGGACGAGCACCAGGTCACCGGGGTCGACCCGCTCGACCAGGCTCACGTCGACGGTTTCGTGCAGTCCGGCCGCCACCACCTCGGCGCTCCCGTCATCGAGCACGGCCGCGACCTCGGCGACGCGTCCCTCGTCGGCGCAGGTGATGCACACCTCATCGGTGCAGGTCGGTTGCGGTTCGAGCAAGCCGGGGTGCTCGAACACCACGTGCGTGAGCTCCCACAGCAGGTGGTACAGCATGACGACCTCACCGGATCGCGCGGCGTGCGTGGCCGGCGATCCATCGATCCAGATCACATGATCTGCCGCTCCGGCGGTCGGCCTCGGACCAGCGCCGAGCCAGAGGCTGGTGAGTCCCCAGGCGTCCGACCGCCGAAGCAACGCGTGGAGGCGGCCGTCGTCCGCAGCGCCGATCCCCAGGAGGACGTCGCCGGGCCGCGCCAGCAGGCGAGCGGTGCCGACCAGGTCGTCACCGTCGAGGTGGACGGCGGGCAGCGCCCGCTTGCCGACGATGACCGGGTGCACGAACTCGACCGCCACGTGGCGGCCGTGGGCGGGCCATTCCGGCGACGCGCACCACATCGTGGCGTCCGCGGCGAAGCGTCGGGCCAGCGTCAACGCGGCGGCCGCCAGGTCGTCGGCGAGGGTTGGGGCTGTCGCGGTGCTCATGTGACCTCGGCTCCTCGGCCGGTCGCCGCCGCGCTCGAACCCGCCCGCCGGCCGGCGACCGCGATCTGGCCGAGCGCGAGGCCACCGTCGTTGGGCGGGACGATCCGATGGCTGAGGACGCGGAAGCCACGTGCTGCGAGCTCGCCGCGGGCAAGCCGCAGCAGCAGCACGTTCTGGAACACCCCGCCGCTGAGCGCGACCCGATCGATCCCCGTCCGCTCCCGGAGGCGGACGGCGACGTCGGCGATCAGGCGCGCCACCGCCAGGTGGAACCTGGCTGCGACCGCACCGGCGCGGTGGCCGGCACGGAGGTCGTCGACGAGCGCCCGGAGCACGGGGGCAGCGTCGATCTCCCGGTCCTCGGTCGGGAACCGGTACTCGGATGAAGCCGGCGCGTCGACGTCGGCGGCGGTCTCGAGCTCGATGGCGGCCTGGGCCTCGTAGGACACGCTGTGGCGCAGGTCGAGCAGCGAGCTGACGGCGTCGAACAACCGGCCCATGCTGGAGGTGGGGACGCACTGGACGTCGCGCTCGAGCTGCCGCTGGAGCACGGCGCGCTCGGCCGGTGGTGCGGCACGCACCGGGGCGAGATCGGGCGCCCACTCGACGCCCGCCGCCCACAGGTGCGCGAGAGCGGCCCGGTAGGGCCTGCGGATCGCCGCATCGCCGCCGGGCAGCGGGACGTAGCGGAGATGATGCGTCCGCTCGAAGCCGTCGTAGCTCGCGACGAGCACCTCGCCACCCCAGATGGCCCCGTCGGTGCCGTAGCCGGTCCCATCGAACGCGCAGCCGATGACCCGCTCGCCGTCGGGCACCCCGTGCTCGGCCATCACCGCGGCGATGTGCGCGTGGTGATGCTGGGCGAGGGCGACCGGCGGGTCGTTCGAGCTCGAGCGCATGGTCCTCGGCCCAGCGGCGGGTCTGATAGCCGGGGTGCATGTCGGCGACGAACCGGGCGTCATCGACGCCGTACATCTGGGCGAACTGCCTGGTCGTCCTTCCGAACGTGCCGAGTGTCTCGACACTGCCCATGTCGCCGATGTGCTGGCTCATCCAGGCGTCGCGCCCCGATGCCAGGCAGAAGGTGTTCTTCAGCTCGCCACCGACGGCGATGCCGGGGGCGGCGTCGAAGGGGAGGCGCACCGGGAGGGGGGCGTAGCCTCGGCTGCGGCGGATGGGCAGGACCTCGCCGTCGACCACGCGCACCACTGAGTCGTCGCAGGGGGCGTGGATGGGACGGTCGTGGACCAGCCAGGCGTCTGCGATGGCGCCGAGGCGACGCCGGGCGTCGACATCGTCGTGGCAGATGGGCTCGTCGCTGAGGTTTCCACTGGTCATGACCAGCACGTCGGGGACCGGGGCGTCGGCACCGGGCACGGCCTGGAACAGCAGATGGTGGAGCGGCGTGTACGGCAGGAGGACGCCGACGAACGGGTTGCGGGGGGCCACGAGAGGCGACAGCACGTGGTCCACCCGGCGGCGCATCAGGACGATGGGTCGCTGCGGGCTGGTCAGGAGCGCGGCCTCCGGGCCATCGATCTCGGCGAGTCCTTCGGCCGCGGCGAGGTCGCGGACCATGACGGCAAGGGGCTTCGCGGCCCGGTGCTTGCGCTGCCGCAGCAACGCGACCGCGGCGTGGGATCTCGCGTCGCAGGCCAGGTGAAAGCCGCCGACGCCCTTGATCGCAACGACGGCGCCGTCCGCCAGCACCCGCTGCGTCGCCGCGATGGCTGCATCGGCGCCATGCGTGATGGCGGTCGAGTCGTCGAACCAGATCCGGGGGCCACATGCGGGGCACGCCAGCGGTTGGGCATGGAATCGTCGGTCCCCGGGATCGTGGTACTCGTGGCTGCAGGCCCGGCACATCGCGAAGCCCGCCATCGTCGTGTTGGGCCGGTCGTACGGGAGCCGGACCGTGATCGTGAAGCGCGGGCCGCAATTCGTGCAGTTGATGAAGGGGTAGCGGTAGCGGCGGTCGTCGCGATCGAACAACTCGCGGAAGCAGTCGTCGCACACGGCGATGTCGGGAGCCGCAAAGGTCCGCACCCGCGACTCGGCGACGCTCTCGGCGATGCGAAATGTCTGTTCGCCGATCGGAGCGATCGTCGTCGTGTCGACGGCGTCGATGCGGGCGAGAGCGGGGCGCCTCCGCCGCGAGGCGTTGCTCGAAGGCGTCGACCGCCAGCCGGTCGCCCTCCACCTCGATGAAGACGCCGGCCGTGTCGTTGCCCACGTGTCCGGTCAGCCGCAGCTCGGTCGCCAGCCGGTGCGCATGTGGCCGAAAGCCCACGCCCTGGACCACTCCGTGAACCCGGATGCGCCGCCTCACCGTGCGCGCCGACATCGGCGACGACCGCCGTCATGGCGCTGCCGACCGGCCGAGCGTGACCGCCGCCTCCCGGTGCAGGCGGCCGTAGTTGTAGTAGGCGGCGCAGGCGCCCTCGGACGACACCATGCACGTGCCGATCGGGGTCTCCGGCGTGCAAGCGGTGCCGAACACCTTGCACTCCCACGGCTTGATGACGCCCTTGAGGACCTCGCCGCACTGGCACGCCTTCGGGTCCGCGACCCGCACGCCCGGAACCTGGTAGCGCAGTTCGGCGTCGAGCTCCGCGAACTCGGGTCGCAGGGTGAGTGCGCTCTGCGAGATGAACCCGAGTCCTCTCCACTCGAAGTGGGGCCGCAGTTCGAACACTTGCGCGAGCAGATCGAGCGCCCGGGGGTTTCCCTCGTCGCGCACCACGCGGGTGTACTGGTTCTCGACCTCGCACCGCCCCTGGCGGATCTGGGTGAGCAGCATCGCGATCGCCTGCAGGATGTCGAGAGGTTCGAAGCCGGCAGTGACGATCGGCTTGCCGTAGTGGGCGGAAATGAAGCGGTACGGCCGCTGGCCGATGACCGTCGACACGTGGCCGGGGCCGATGAACCCGTCGAGACGGAGGTCGGGAGACTCGAGGATCGCCTTGATCGGCGGGACGATCGTGACGTGGTTGGAGAACACGCTGAAGTTGGGCACCCGCCGCTCGCGGGCCTGTAGCACGGTCAGAGCGGTCGACGGCGCCGTCGTCTCGAAGCCGACCGCGAAGAACACCACCTGACGGTCGGGGTTCTCGCTGGCGATCCGTAGGGCATCGAGCGGCGAGTACACGAAGCGGACGTCGGCCCCGCGTGCCTTGGCCTCGAGCAGGTTCCCGTCGCTTCCCGGGACGCGCATCATGTCGCCGAACGACGTGAAGATGACGCCCGGCGTCTCGGCCACCGCGATGGCATCGTCGATCCGGCCCATCGGGATCACGCAGACGGGACACCCCGGGCCGTGCACGAGCTCGACCCCGGCGGGGAGGATGTGCTCGATGCCGTGCCGGTAGATGGTGTGGGTGTGGCCCCCGCACACCTCCATCAGCTTCACGTGGTCGTCTCCGGCGAGCTCGGTGATCTGCGACACGAGTGCCGCGCGCGGCAGCCGGGTCGCGGTACTCGTCGACGAAGCGCACGGCCGGACCCCCTACGCGGCCTCGTGGCCGATGACAACCCCCACGATCGCGCCCATGTCAGTACCTCCTCGCCCCCTCGGCCCGCGCACTCGCTTTCGCTCGCACTTCAGGCTCCCGGGCTGTCTGTGGTGATGTTCGAGGACCAGAACGCCTCGAGCTCGTCGTCGTACGCCTGCCCCATGAGTTGCAACGAGGCCAGGGCCAGCGAGGCCTCTCGCTCGTCGATCTTCGACAGGGCGAACCCGACGTGGATGAGCACCCAGTCGCCGGGCTGGACGTCCTCGTCCTCGAGGAGCCCGATGTTGACCGTGCGGCTGACGCCCGACACGTCGACTGCCGCGAGGTGCTCGTGGCTGGCGAGCAGCTCCACCACCTGGCCAGGTATCCCGAGGCACATCGCTGCTCCCTCCTCTCACGCCCGGTATTCGATCGACTCGAGCGTCAGCTCGTCGCCACCGACCAGCTCGATCTCGACCCCGCCGCAGCTCGGGCAGGCGACGGGCAGGTCCTCGCCGTTCCACGTCGTGCCACAGCCGGCGCAGTGACAGCGCACCGGCACCAGGACGAGCTCGGCAGCGGCGTCCTCCGCCACCGTGCCCAGCGCCGCCACGGCGAACGATTGGTCGAACGCTTCGGGGTGCACGTGGTGGAGCCGGCCGACCTGTACTCGGACGCGGGCCACCGGGCGGTCACCGGCTCGCCGCTCGATGGCGTCCACGATCGAGCTGCAGAGCCCGAGCTCGTGCATCGCTACACGCTCCTTTCCGCGACGATCTCGACCCGGACACCGACCTCGGGGTGAACCCGGAGCATGAGGATGCGGGGCGGGTCCATGCCGAAGTCGCGGATGTCGAAGGTCGATCGGCCCTCGAGCCGCAACGTCCCATCGTCGACGACGCTGATCGTCATCTCGTCGTCGCAGCGCCGCACCACGCCCCTGAACGCAAGGTCGCCGGTCACGTGGTAACGGCTGTCGTCGCCGGCGCGCTCGATCCGAGTGAGCACGCCGTCGATGGTCGGGAACCGCCGGGCGTCGATGCGCCTCTGCAGCTCCCGGTCCTCCAGCCGATTTCCGGATGACAGGCGGTCGACCCGCAGGGACAACTTCCCGGCCGGGTCCACGGACAGGTCCAGCCCGTCGTCGACCCGCGTCTCGACGTCGACGAAGCCCTCCAGACCATCGGTGGTCGAGTGGATCGGGTGCACGCTCGACCGCGCGTCGATCCAGACCCGGGACCGGTCCGGAACGATCTGGTAGCGGGCCACCCGGCGGTCACATCCTGCGGATCTTGACGTACCGGGCCAGGTCAGGGGTTGATCGGACGATCAGCACCAGACCGACGACAGCAACATGCCCCCGACGACCCTGGCGGTGAAGCCGGCCTTGCTCATCGTCACATCTCGCGGATCTTGACGTACCGGGCCACGTCGGGAATCGACGTCACGACCAGAGCGGCCAACAGGGCGAACACCAGCAACCAGATCAAGCGACGAATCATCCTGGGGCATCCTTTGCTAGCGGTTCGGTCATCTCGGTCAACAGCCCGTGGCACAGCTCGACGGCCGGCTCGACGGCGGCCGCCACCGCTGGTGAGAGGCCGATGCCCTCGTCGAGGGTTGCCGGTTCGCAGCCGACGACGACGATGCGGTCGACGCTGCCGCCGAGCCCGGCGAGCATCCCCAGCACGACGCCCGGGCTCATGCTGTGCGCGTCCACGACCGGTGCGACATCGTCGCCGCCGGCGGGAGCGGCGGAGGCCTCGGGCTCGATCACCGCCAGCGTCCCCGGCGCCTCACCCATGGGTACGGCGTCGACCAGCACCAGGGCGTCGTAGCCGTCGAGCAGCTCGTAGGCGAGGTGAACACCGCGGATGCCGAAGTCAGCGACCCGCACGCCGTCGGGCACGGCCTCACGTCCCAAGCGCGTGGCAACCTCGACGCCGAAGCCGTCGTCGCCCAGGAAGATGTTGCCGATCCCGGCCAGGAGAACGCGCCGGCTCACGGTGGAACGTCCCGGTCGGCGAGGGGCTCGACCTCGTCGGGATGGAAGTAGAGGTACCGGCCCTGCCATGCGAGGGCGTCGGTGGCGGGATCGCTGTCGACGGTGACCGCGACGTGCACGTTGCCGTCGACGTCGCGGAACACGCCCGCCACCGTGGCGGTCAGTCCGGCAAGGAACAGGTCGTGGGCGTCGGCACGGCGCGACGGGCGCAGCCGCACCGCGCTGCCCCGGGCGACCTCGACACCACTGATGATGACGCTGTCGGTTCCCGGGTCGACCGAGCTGTCGGCGCCCGGATCCCACCACGGCACCGTGGCGACGGGTTCCGGTGCGGCTCCAGCGGGCTCGAGCGTCCGGACCGCACCGTGGAGCCGCTGCCACACCTCGGGGGGCATCGTGTCGCAGCGGTCGACGATCGCGGCGGCGCGGGGATCGGTGGCGCGGGCCTCGGCCTTCTCGTCGTCGGTGAGGGTCAGCACGCGCAGCGCGAGGATCTCGTCGATCTCCGTGGCGTCGTAGAGGTCGCCGGGGCTCTCCGGTGCGACCGCCGGGTGGTCGTAGAGGATGATCGGCGAGGAGAGCATCACCTCCGAGGCGATCAGCACCGGGAAGGTGCCCTCGTTCCCGCAACCGGCCACGGCGTCCGTGGCGTCGGGTGGCGGGTCGAGCAGGGACACGAAGGCGCCGTCGTCGACCGCCAGCATGGTGTGCACCGCAACGGCGGACCGTAGGAGCGCGTCCCTCGCGCGCAACCCTGCGCTCAGTCGTTCTGGTTGGGGGGCGCCACTCGCTCGTGTTCTCCACGGCCACCGTGACCTTCACCAGGGCACCGGGCCCGTCGGCCCAGGTGGCGGCCATCCGCACCCGGCCGTCCACGCCTTCTCGGCGCCGCACGACCCGGCCGACCACGGTTCCGTCGTCCGACCGGACCATCTCGACCGCCTCGCCGGGCGGGAATCGGAACTCCTCGTCGTGCGCCGCCGCCGCGGGCGGTAGCAGGGGCACCGGCGCCAGGTCGACGGTGCGCTCCACCGCCTCGTCCCAGGGCACGACCGGGGTCCCGTCGACGTCGAGCGCATCGGTCTCGACGAACCCGGGACCGGCCACCGCCTCGACCGTTCGGCGCTCCACCTGGAGGCAGCGGACCCGCACCGCGAGAGTCGGTGCCGTCCCGGGATCGACGATGCACTCCGTCCGAGCGGACCAGCGCTCCGAACCGTCGGTCTCACTGAAGGGCCTGGGGGCCAGCACCCCGAACTGCCAGCGCACCTGGTTCTTGCGGGCCGAGGCGCGGTAGGGGTAGAGCAGGTAGCCCTCGAAGAGGACCGCGTCGGCGACGGTGCGGGCCGCGGCGAAGCGGTCGGTCACCGGCGCCGGAGTCCTCGTCACGGCGAGTCCTCGCCCGCGGTCTTGAGCAGGCGCTCGAACGCCTGGTCCCAGGTGGGCAGCGCGTGGGCCACCTTGTAGCGCTGCAGCGCGTCGAGCGTGTCGCGACCGACGCGGAGCCAGCCGCCGCCCGGGAAGTAGAGGTCCATCACGGCCCGCCACACGGCGACGGGTAGGCGGAACGACGCGTCCGTGTCCCAGGCGACCGGCTCCGCGGCGAACCCGGCATCGCCCCTCGTGAACACGGTGCCGGAGAAGAGGAGCAACAGCGGGACCTCGCCGTCGCCCAGCGCGTGGAGGTACTTGGCGCCCGCCACCTCGAAGTCGTAGCTGCATTCGACCGGCAGGTCGACCTCGCTCGAGCCCGAGAACGCACCGACCGTGGTCCCGACGTGCGTCCACAGGAACGGGCGCAGCGACTCGCCCCATTGCGGGGTCTCCCCGAACAGCTCGTACAGGCGGGCCTCCTCGTCGGCGCCGTAGCGGCGCCGCTGTGGCTCGATGCGGATCTGGCAGCGCAGGGCCAGGGCGTGGACGGTGGCGCCCGTGGTCTCGGCGATCCTCAGGCGGAGCATGATCGTGGGGACGGCGGCGTGGGCCTCGGGGCGGGCACCCAGGACCTCGAAGGCGAGCGCGCTCATCGGGCCCTCGCCCGTACGCGGTCGAAGAAGCTGTCGATCGCATGGTGCGCCTCGCGGCCCCCGTCGAAGCCGCGCCACAACCGGCGGAGGTGGCCGACCAGCTCGTAGCAGGCGTCGATGGGCACGAGGTAGCACTCTGCGCTGGCTGCCCCGTCGGGGTCGGCGCGCACCAGGAGCGCTTCGACGTCGGGTTGCAGCGTCGACAGCGCCGGGTGGGCGCCGACGAGCTCCGCCCAGGTGTCGAGCGGCAAGAGCGACTCGGTCGCTCCGGCCGGGCTCGGGTAGAAGGCCGCCACCCGGGCGAGCGTCGAGTTCACGAAGAAGAACGCCACGCTCACCGGGATCTGGAGCGCGTCCCATTGGTCGGGCGAGAACCGGACGTCAGTGAACGCGAGGTAGCGGTCGGGAACAGACCGGTAGTGACCACCACCGGCTCCCTCGGGGGTGAAGAGCAGGTAACAGCCCCGGCAGGCGCACAGCAGGCGACGCGCCTCCACGTCGACGAGGTGGCCGTGCTCGTCCGCGATCGGCTCGGTGCACAGCTCGCACCGCTCCCCCGCCCGCACCGACTCCCGAGGGCGGGCCTCCCGCAGCTCTTGGAGCACCGCCAGGGGATCCTTCACGCCAGCACCTCGGACGGGCAGCTCTCGTAGACGGGCTTGCGTCCGAGCGCCACGGGCACGCTGGTGGAGGGTGTCCGGGGTTCCTCGACATCGATCGTCGTGATTTCGGGCGCCGCCTCGAAGATCGCCTGCTCCACGGCGTGCTGAAGGGTGACCGGGGAGGAAGGGCACCCATCGCAGCTCCCGAGCAGGCGGAGGAGCACGGCCCCCGCGTCGACGTCGATGTCCAGCAGCTCGACGTCGCCGTCGTGCTGGGCGAGGAACGGCCGGACACCCTCGAGGGCCCGCTCGACCCGCGCCGTCACCGCGCGGGGGTGGAGGCCGTGGACGAGCAGCAGGCTGGCCACCAGCTCGTCGTCGACCAGTCGGGCCATCACGCCCGGGTCGGCGTCGCCGACCAGCTCCACCACCCGGGCCAGGCCGCCGCCATACAGGTCGGTGACCGCGCGCAACAGGTCCTCGGCGAGCTCGTAGGACCGCGGATCGACGGCCACCCGCAGCTCGTCGAGCAGCCGCTCGATCCGATCACCCGTGGCACGGAGGTTCTGGGGTGGGGCCATCCGCGGCGGTCAGCCGGCGACGGCGGAGTCGGGCACCTGTGTCGGGGAATGCAGCTTCTTCAGCACCTTGCCCTTGCCGAGGTACATGTGCACGCCGCAGGGCAGGCACGGATCGAAGCTCCGGACGGAGCGCATGATGTCGATGCCCTTGAAGTTGTCGAGGTCGTTCTCCTCGAAGATGGGCGAGTCGATGACGGCGTCCTCGTAGGGCCCGGCCGTGCCGTAGACGTCCCGGGGGTTCGCGTTCCAGGGCGTGGGCGGGTACGGGTGGTAGTTGGCGATCTTCCCGTCACGGATCACCATGTGGTGCGACAGAACCCCGCGGACCGCCTCGGTGAAGCCGCAGCCGATGCCGTCGTCGGGCACGTCGAACGGCTCCCACGTCTTGGTCTTGCCCGCCCGGACGTCGGCGAGCGCCTTTTCGATGAAGCTCAGGGCTGAGGCCGCGGCGTAGGCCTGGAAGTACGTGCGCGCCCGGTCACGCTCGATGGTGTTCGACCACTGGGGGATCTTCCATTCGAGGGTGACCTCGGGCTTGAGCGCCGTCTTCGGCAGGTGGATCTCCACGCTGTGGCCCGTGGCCTTGATGAAGTCGGTGTTCACGAGGCCCGAGAGGGCCGTCGACCACAGCCGGGCGAGCGGCCCGCCACCGGTGTCGAGGGCCAGGTGGTCGGTGCCGTCGAACCAGCGGGGAGACATGACCCAGCTGTACTTGTCGTCGAAGTCACGCTTCTGCGGCTGGGGGTTGGTGTGCTGGTTCCAGGGGTGGCGGCGGTCGATCGGGTTGCCGAGAGGGTCGTGGGTCACGAACATCTCCTGGCCTTCCCAGTCGTCGTAGAACGAGCTGCCGAGCAGGATGCGGATGCCCAGGTTGATGTCGACCAGGTCGTTCGTGATCAGCTGGCCGTCGACGATCACGCCCGGGGTGACGCCCATGGCCCGGCCCCACGCGGTCATGTCGCGGTAGTCGAAGTTGCAGACCTCGGGGTCCTGGAAGGCACCCCAGCAGCCGAGCAGGACCCGGCGGCGGCCGACCTCCTCGTAACCGGGCAACGCCTCGTAGAAGAAGTCGAACAGGTCGTCGTGCATCGGCACGACGCGCTTCATGAACTCCACGTAGCGCATGAGGCGCGTGTAGTAGTCGGTGAAGAGCTGGATCGTGGCGGTGGTGCCGACCCCACCCGGGTACAGCGTGGAGGGGTGCACGTGGCGCCCCTCCATGAGGCAGAACATCTCCCGCGTGTACCGGCTGACCTGGAGGGCTTCGCGGTAGAACTCGCCGCTGAAGGGGTTGAGCGACCGCATTATGTCGCCGATGGTCGTGTACCCATGGTCGGCGGCATGGGGCGCCTCGGTGCCGTTGGCCCGCTCGAGCACGCCCGGATTGGTCTCGGCGACCATCTTCTCGCAGAAGTCCACGCCGACCAGGTTCTCCTGGAAGATGTTGTGGTCGAACATGTACTCGGCGGCCTCGCCGAGGTTGACGATCTGCTCACCGAGCGCCGGTGGTTGCACCCCGTAGGCCATGTTCTGGGCATAGCACGAGCACGTGGCGTGGTTGTCGCCGCAGATGCCACAGATCCGGCTGGTGATGAAGTGCGCGTCCCGCGGGTCCTTGCCCTTCATGAAGATGCTGTAGCCACGGAAGATCGACGAGGTGCTGTGGCACTCCGCCACCTTGCCCTTGCCGAAGTCGATCTTGGTGTAGATCCCGAGGCTCCCGACGATGCGCGTGATGGGGTCCCACGCCATCTCGACGAGGCCGTCGGCGTCCTTCGTCCTCGTGGCCATGACCTACCTCCAGTCGCCCTTGTACCCGGTGAGGAGCTCCTTGCCGGGCGATCGCCACTTCGGTTCCTCGTCGACAGTCCTCTGCGTGATCTTTCGGAGGCCCCGGACCGCGGACCCGTACAGTCCGCTGGCCAGGGTCGACACCCGGGAACCGGGTGGCTCGTCCATGAACGGCATGAACTTGTCGGGGAAGCCCGGCATGGTGCAGCCGATGCAGATGCCCCCGACGTTGGGGCAGCCGCCGACGCCGTTGATCCAGCCGCGCTTGGGCACGTTGCACTTGACCACCGGGCCCCAGCAGCCCAGCTTCACGATGCACTTCGGCGAGCCGTACTCGGTGGCGAAGTCGCCCTGTTCGTAGTAGCCGGCGCGGTCGCAGCCCTCGTGCACCGTCGCCCCGAAGAGCCATTGGGGCCGGAGGGCATCGTCGAGCGGGATCGGCGGCGCCTGCCCGGTGGCCTGGTACAGCAGGTACAGGATCGTCTCGGACAGGTTGTCGGGGTGGGTCGGGCAGCCGGGCACGCACACGATCGGGATGTCCGCCTTCGACCTCCAGCCCCAGCCCAGGTAGTCGGGCACCCCCATGGCGCCGGTGGGGTTGCCCGCCATGGCGTGAATGCCGCCGTAGCAGGCGCAGGTGCCAGCGGCGAGCACGGCCAGCGCCTTGGGGGCGAGGCGGTCGAGCCACTCGCTGGTCGTCATCGGCTGGTCGGTCTCGGGATTGTTGCCGAACCCACACCAGTAGCCCTCGCGCTTGATGGCCTCGTTGGGGATCGAGCCCTCGACCACGAGCACGAACGGCTCCAACTCGCCCCGGTCGGCCTTGAAGAACCACTCGATGAAGTCGTCGGCACCGCCGACTGGGCCGCATTCGAAGTCGATGAGCGGCCAGTGGACCGCGATCTTGGGAAGGCCGGGGAGCGCCCCCAGCGCGATCTCCTCGATCGTCGGCTGGGTTGCGGCCGTCAACGCCACGGAATCCCCGTCGCAGCTCAGCCCGGCGTTGATCCAAAGGACGTGGACGACGGTCTCGTCCTGCGACGCCTCGGTAACGGTCACGGCGACACGCCCCCTTCCGCTTCCGCGGCGCGACCTGCGCCGGTCTCCTGCCTACCGCCCACCCGTCACCGCGTAAATGAGTGTCTTTCCCACCCATGGCGCGGCCAGTTGGCGTGCCATACGGTGCTAGCCAGGGAAGTCACCCGATGGCAGATCGCGCTCCAACGACGGTCCCGGCGGGCGGAGCTTCGCGGTTCGAGTTCGCGCCGCCACGCCGATTCGTCCTGCCCGCCGTGCTGCTCCTGCTCTCGGAGCGGCCGAGCTACGGCTACAACCTCGAAAAGGACCTGTTGGAGTTCAACGTCGGCCGGATCGACCGACCCACGGTCTACCGAGCCCTCGCCGACCTCGAGGCCGACGGTCTGGTGTCGTCCTGGTCAGAGGCGCCGTCAGCTGGCCAGGCCCGCCGCGTCTACGGCGTCACACCCCTCGGGGAACGTGTCCTGCGGGTGTGGATGCACGTGATCAAGCGGGAGCGTGACTCCCTCGGCAACGTCCTTCGCCGCTACCAGGCGACCGGCACGATCGACGCCGTGCTCGCCGAGGTCGACGGCGGGTGGGCGGCTGCCCTGGGCTTCGGGTGGTCACCGGTGTCGGCCACGTCGGTCCCCCCGCGGCGGTTCAATGCTGTGGACGGCGACTGGCGCCACATGACTCCCGAGAGCGCCCTGCAGGCGGTGGCGTCGACCGACGGATTGAGAGGCGAGACCTTGGGGGAACAACAACCCGACGACGCCGGCGACGGTTGCACCCCCGCAGGGCTCGCGTCCGTGGCTGGAGACGTCGTGGCCGTCGACGGTCCGAGGCGGTTCCGACTCACGCCCGACCGGTCGGTCGTGCTGATCGATGTCCGGTCGACGGTGGGGCCCATCAGCTTCGGTGCCGACAGGTTGACCGGCAGCATCGCCGCCGACATCGCCGAGGGCGCCATCTGCCCCGGCACCCAGCCCTCGGCACACGTCGAGATCGCGGTCGACCGGTTCCGTTCCGGCAACAGGGTCTACGACGCCGAGCTTCTACGCCGGATCGATGCCCGCCGCTTCCCGGCGGCGACGCTGGACCTGCGCCACTGCCTGGCGGTGGGCTCCACGGGCCGTTACCGCGTGGCCGGCGAGCTCACGTTCCACGGCGTGACCCGAGCGACAGAGGGCACGGTCGACATCGCAGTCGCCGCCGACGGTCGACTGGTGGTCACGGGCGAGCAGGTGTTCGACATCAGGGACTTCGCAGTCCCATCACCGACCGTGCTCATGCTACGCATCTACCCCGACGTCAGGGTTCACCTGCACGTCGAGGCCAAGCCGGAGGTGACCTGATGGGAATGTTCGTCGCGCTGGCGGTCGGCTACGTCATCGGCGCCCGGACCGGCAGCAAGGATCTCGACCAGCTCACCCGGTCGTTGAAGGCCCTGGCTGGCACGGACGAGTTCGCCGATGTGGTCGGGGCCGTCCGCTCGCACGTCGGGCACACGCTGCGCGAGCTGGCGTCGGTCGTCGACGGTCACACGCCCGACGCGCCCGCCGACGGCGACGCCGGTGACCTGGTCGATCGGGTCAAGCAACTCGTCGGCCACGGCTGAACGCTTGGGGCAGGCGCCGACTGGCCGACTACTCGACGGTCACGGGAGGCCGCGGGTGTCCACCTCCTCCGCGCGCGTGAGGTCCTGGCCGATCCCCCGCAGCCCCACCACCGTTCCCGCCGAGCTGAGCTGTGGCTGAGCTCGGACCCTGACGTCGCGCACGCCTCCGTCCGGGCGGACGACCCGGTACTCGTCCTCGAACGGCTGCCCCGACGCGACGGACGCCTCCATCGCCGACTGCACCCGGTTGCGGTCGTCGGGGTGGATGGCATCCAGGTGGTCATCGAGCGTTCCCCCGAAGTCGACGGGATCGACCCCGTGGATGCGATGGAACTGGTCGCTCCATTGCACCGTGCCGGTTCTCAAGTCCCATAGCCAGCTGCCCACGTGCGCCAGGGCTTCGCTCTCCCGCACGCGTGCCTCCACCTCGGCGAGCGCGGCCTGGGCCAGGCGCTGCTCGGTGATGTCGCGCGCGATCACGACGGACCTCACGAACTCGCCTCCGGCACCGTGGACCGGGCACAGCGACAGCGAGATCGGTATCGGCATGCCGTCCTTGCGCAGGATCTCCGTCTCGAAATGGCTCACCCGGTCACCCGCCCGGACGGCGTCGAAGACCGCCTGGACATCGGTACGGAGGTGATCTGGGAACAGGCTGATGGCGTCCTGGCCGACGATCTCGGCCCCGCGGTAGCCGAAGCACCGCTCGGCGGCGCGGTTCCAACTGGTGACGTTGCCGCTGGCGTCCTGGCCGTAGATCGCGTCGTCGGACGTCTCCAGGATCGCAACGAGGAGGGCGTCGGCAGCCTCACCACCGGGCCGCGCGTGGTCGTCGCTACCGTGCTGCGCGGCGCCGGTCGAGGTCATCTACCGTGCATGTTCCCAGATCGCGTGCCCGCCGCGGCGCCCGACGTCACCATCAGCAAGTGACGGTCTGTGACGAACGAATCTCGCCACACCGTCGCCATCGTCACCGAGGGCAACAATGCGAGCGCTTCAATTGACTGCCTGGAAGTCTCCGCCCGAGCTTCGGGAGGTGCCGGATCCCGAACCGGGGCCCGGCCAGGTCGTGGTGCGCATCGCGGCGGCGGGCGCGTGCCATTCGGACCTGCACCTGATGCATGACTTCGACGCCGGGCTACTGCCCTTTGCACTGCCATTCACCCTGGGCCACGAGAACGCGGGATTCGTCGAGGCGGTGGGAGCCGGCGTCGACCACCTGTCGCCTGGTGAGCCCGTCGCCGTGTACGGATCGTGGGGATGTGGGCGGTGCCCCCGATGCCATGTCGGCGCGGAGAACTACTGCGAGCGGGCGGCCGAGCTCGCTGGCGCCGGCGGTGGCCTCGGCTTCGACGGGGGCATGGCCCCACTGATGCTCGTGCCGCACGCTCGGTGGCTCGTCCCACTCGGCGACCTCGACCCCGTCGAGGCGGCCCCGCTCACCGACGCCGGTCTCACGCCGTACCACGCCATCAAGCGCTCGCAGCACCTGCTACACGGGGGCGCGACGGCGGTGGTGATCGGAGCCGGAGGCCTGGGGCACTTGGCCGTCCAGATCTTGAAGGCGACCAGCGCGGCGACGGTTGTCGCGGTCGACACGAAGCCCGAGGCCCTCGAGCTGGCCGCCGCGTTCGGCGCCGATCACGTCCTCGAGTCCGACGACGCCACCGCAGGCGCCATCCGCGACATCACCCGGAACAAAGGGGCGGATCTCGCCCTCGACTTCGTCGGCGTCGACTCCACCATCGCTCTCGCGGCCCAGGTCAGCCGTCCTCTCGCCCACGTCACCGTCGTTGGCATCGGCGGCGGGACGTTCGACTTCAGCTTCTTCTCCCTGCCCTACGAGGTTTCCCTGGCCACGACCTACTGGGGGACGCTTCCCGAGTTGGGCGAGGTGCTCGACCTGGCTCGTCGGGGCCTCGTCACGGCCCACGTCAAACGCTTCGGCCTCGACGCAGCCGGCGACGCATACGACGCGCTGGGCGCGGGAGAGTTGGAAGGGCGCGCCGTCATCGTCCCGTAGGACCGAAGGATCAGCCCTGGACGGGCTGCCCTGGCCCGAGCCGTCGAACCCGAAGGCACTGGTCGACGCCGAACACGCTGTGGGCGCGCCGATCCTGGGACGAGAAGAAACGGCCGGCCGCGGCCATGGGAACGACCTCCGGTTGGTCGACGTCGTAGGTGTTCCCTTCGTCCACGATGGTGGCGGACCCGCTCGCGAGCACGTTGTTGAGCCAATCGGTGTTCGGTCCGTAGGGCAGTGCGATCACGAACCCGTCGTCGGTCACCACGGCCCCCACCGGTGTCTCGTACGCGCGGCCCGTCGTCCGGCCGACGTGCCGGATCACCGACGCGTTGGCACCGGGCATTCCGGCCGACCTCAGCACGAGCGGTTTCATAGCTCGGCTCGTCCGGCGGACGGTATCGAGCACGAGCGGTGACTTCGCGCGCATCCCGGCCACGAAGACGATCCCGGTCGCGACGAGCACGAGCAGCACGACGCCGATGAGCCTCGCGATCATCCGGCCCATGTCCACCTCCTACTGGAACAGCAACGAGTAATCGGCGCCCGACCGCAGGTGGTGACCACCATCGATCGGCAGGCAGGCACCGGTGATCCACGATGATTCCGGGCCGGCCAGGAAGCGCACGGCGTCCGCCACGTCGTTCACCGTGCCGACCCGGCCGAGAGGCATGTTGGCGAGGTAATGGTCGAGCAACTTCCCCCCACCGGTGATCGGTGCCATCAGCTCGTCGTCGATGATGCCCGGTTGCAAGACGTTGACGCGGATGTCATCGCCGCCGAACTCCTCGGCGGCGTAGCGGCACACCTCCTCGACGCCGGCCTTGGAGGCGCCGTAGGCCCACAGCCAGCGATGCGGAAAGTGGCCGGCGCCCGACGACATCCCGATGATCGAACCCCCACCCCGATCCCGCATCGCCGGCACCGCGTGCTTGATGCAGATGATCGTGCCCACGAGGTTGAGATCGATCGTCGTACGGACGTCGTCCAGGTCGGCGGCGTCGAACGGGCCGAGGTGATGGGATCCGCCTGCGTTGGCGAACAGGATGTCGAGCCCGTCTGCCGGCTGCGCGGCAAACCTGACGGCAGCAGCCACCTGCTCCTCGATCGTGACATCTGCGACGATCGACCGGATCGACCCCCCGTCACCCACGTTCGGGGTGATCGCAGCCTCGGCCTTGGCGAGCTTGTCCTCCGTGCGGCCGCAGATGGCGACATGGGCGCCGTCCGCGGCCAGGCGGGCCGCCGAGGCGAGGCCGATGCCGCTGCCGCCCCCGGTCACCAGTGCGGTGCGCCCGCGGATGGTCACCATGCCACCTTCATCGTCTCGTAGCCGCTGACGAAGTTCGCCGGCCGGTAGTCGGGCTCGTCGCGATCGACCAGACGCATGCCCGGGAGCCGCTCGAGCAACTGCTCGAACAGCACCCGCAGCTCGAGGCGCGCCAGCGAGTTCCCGAGACAGAAGTGGGTCCCGAACCCGAACGCCACGTGCTCGTTCGGGCTCCGCCTGATGTCGAACGTGAACGGATCGGGGAACTGCTGCTCGTCGCGGTTGGCGGACGGGTACAGCAGGAGCACCTTCTGGCCCTCGCGGATCCGGCGGCCACCCAGCTCGACGTCGCGCGTCGCGGTCCGCGCCATGTTCTTGATCGGCGAGACCCAGCGCAGCATCTCCTCGACCGCGCCCGGCAGCAGCGAACGATCCGCCAGCAGGGCGTCCCAGTGCCGGCGGTCGCTGAGCAGTTGGTAGAGGCCGCCGGTGATCACGTGCCGTGTCGTCTCGTCCCCGCCGATGAGTATCAGCAGCGTCTCGTGGACGAGCGTCGCATCGTCGAAGCTCTCGCCGTCGACCTCAGCGTGCACCAGGATGCTGGTGAGGTCGTCGGCCGGGTGCACCCGGCGGTCGGCGATGACATCCGCCATGTAGGTGGTGTAGCCCTCGAACGCGGCCATCATCGCCGCGAGCTTGTCGGGATCGTCCTGCCCGAGCCCGCGCATCAGGTCGTCGCTCCACTTCAGCAACGTCGGATGGTCGGCCTCCTCGAAGCCCAGCGCGTCGCCGATCATCACCAGTGGGAGCCAGGCGGCGACGTCGGCGACGAAGTCGCACTGGCCTCGGCCGACCACCTGGTCGAGGAGGCGATCGACGATCGAGCGCACCTTGTCTTCCTGGCGCCGTATCTGCAGTGGGGTGAAGCCCTTGCTCACGAGCTGGCGGCGCTGCCGGTGTACCGGGTCGTCCTGCTCGATCATCATGCCCGTCGGCCCGCTGTCGGGACGGATGCCTCCCACGCTCGACCACACGTCGGGCCGCCGCGAGATCTCCCTCACGTCGTCGTACCTCGTGATGCCCCACACGCCGGCAGGCGCGTTCCAGTGGACGGGATCGTGCTCACGCAACCAGGCGAGCGCCCCATGGGGGTCATCGGCCCAGAAGTCGCCGCGCACGTAGTTCAGGTCGAGCTGGTCCGCTCCCACTGCCGCGTTGTCACCACCTCGTCCCCGGGACACCGACCCGAGCAGGCTAGTCACAACGCCCCCCCGGGACCCCGGCGGCCCGACCCCTCGACGGTCCTCAGGCCGAACTAGTACGCGTACTCAGAGAGGTCGTAGTCGGCCCCCGAACGGACGGGGCCCGACGTGACGGTCGACGTTCAGCACGATGGTTTCCTTCTGGCTGGACGTCGGGCTCGCGAGCTCCACCAGACTCCAGCGATGGAGATTCGCGAGCTCATGGCTGCCGACCGGCAGGCCGCCATCGCTCTCTGGGAGCAGGCTGGCTTGACGCGACCGTGGAATCGACCCGACGAGGACTTCGACCGCTCGGTCGGCGGACCGACATCGGCGGTGCTCGGTGCGATCGACGCGGACGAGCTAACGGCAACCGTGATGGTCGGCCACGACGGCCACCGCGGGTGGGTGTACTACCTGGCGGTGGAGCGCTCGAACCGCCATCGCGGTGTCGGGCGCCGCATGATGCAGGAGGCCGAGGCGTGGCTTCGAGCACGGGGCGCCGTGAAGCTGAACCTGATGATCCGCCACACCAACGCGCGGGCACTCGGTTTCTACCAGCGGCTCGGATACGAAGACGACGACGTCACGGTCGTCAGCCGTTGGCTCGCCGCGCCCGGCTAGCAGCTCCTGCCCATCGGTCGAGCTCGGTTACGTGATCGTGAACGACGCCAGGGATTGGCCGCGGTCGTTCCCCGCCGCGACGTTGACCGCAACCGTCCAGGTCCCCGGCACCCAGGTGCCGCCCGCCGCCGGGATGACCTCGATCAGGTAGTAGCCGGGGTGGTTCTCCCAGTACCCGTGCGGTGACGGGTTCCATCCGATGCCGTAGCCGCCCGGGCCCACTATGAGCTCCTGGCTCGTCTTGACTCACCGTGGTCAGCACCGCCGGAGGCCGAGCCGTGTGTCCTGGGCTCACGCTGCAGATCCCGTGCTGTTCTCTGTGCCCACCTGCGGGCCTATCCGCTCGGCCTCTCAGCCGACCTCGCGAGCGACGGCGAGGACCTGGCCTCCGGCCACCAGGACCTCCTCGAAGCCCGCCTCGATGCAGCGGCACAGGTCGTCACAGTCGGCAACCGCCGCGGGGTCGACGTGGAGGCCCATGTCGAAGCTGCCGTCGTAGGACATGGCGGTGAGGTTGAACGCGGTGCCGGCGACCGGGCCGAGCGTGCCCGTCCACAGGATCCGAGCGCCGGACACGTAGGTCGGCACAGGCGCGCCCCGCATGTTGCTCGTGGCGAAGTCCATGTTCGCGGTCTGCGAGCGGGCCACGCCGGTGATCAGCGACGTCGGGAGCAGGTTGGCCAACCCGGCGACGCTGCCCATGGCGCCGCCGGTACGGGCACCTTCGCGGCCGGCCGCCATGGTCATGCTGATCGCTGCGAACCGCTCCTCCACCGGCATCGGTCCGGCGGGAACCTGCACGCGCGTGGGTGCGAACGCATTGGTGCCGTCGCCGCCGGTCCCCCTCGTGCTGACGACGAAGCTGATGTTCAGCGCCTCGAGCGGCGTCTCCCGGCGCTGGTGGTAGCGGATGGCGCCGAGCACCGCACCGGTGACGAACGCGTCGTTGACGGTGCCGCCGAGCGCCTTGGCCGAGGTACGTAAAGCGTCGAACGGCACCCTGATGACGTCGAAGTGGCGGTGCCGGCTCCGTTCTCGCCACAGCGGTGACCCTCCCGCAACCCCACCGGCGTCCACCTGGCTGCGCA
Source organism: uncultured bacterium (assembly GCA_963717085.1). Classification (GTDB taxonomy): domain Bacteria; phylum Actinomycetota; class Acidimicrobiia; order Acidimicrobiales; family VFJN01; genus DASQUK01. The sequence goes on along the minus strand of CAVQVM010000019.1, from coordinate 70,023 downwards.
CCTGTCCGATCGTCGCCAGCGTCCGTGACACGAGGTCCAGCGGACGCCGAGGATCTGCTCCCCACAGCACGACCTCGCCGGCGGCGCGGCGGGCGCGTCCGAGTTGGCGCTGCCAGAGCTCGCGCGCCGTCCCGATGGCGGACGCGCCGGCGCCGGCGAACCCCCCGCCACTCTCCGACGTGCCGCGGGCCTCGGCGACCGACTCGCGCACCACGCGGTCGAGGTCGACGTCCGGCGGTGGAGGCGCGTCCCGTTCCAGGGTTAGGTAGAGCTCGGCCAGGCGGAGCGCCGCGTGGCCGTCAGCGATCGTGTGGTGGAGCTTGGCGAACATGGCGCCGCGGCCATCCTCGAGGCCGTCGACGATCACGAAGAACCACAGGGGGCGGGTGCGGTCGAACGGGTCCTGCATCAGGCGGGCGGCGAGGTCGTACAGCTGCCGCAGCGTCCCCGGGGCGGGCAGGGCGACATGGCGGACGTGGTAGTCGAGGTCGAACTCGGGGTCGGGCGCCCAGTGCGGTGGCGACAGCGGGCCGGCGCCGGGCACCACCCGCTCCCGGAGCCGCGGTATCTCGACCACCGCGTTGGCGATGCGGCGTCGGTAGTCGTCGACATCCGGCGGCCGGTCGCAGACGACGACCACCCCGCCGCTCGGGTTGAGCCACGGGTCCTTCTCGACCCTCCACATGAGCGCCTCGAAGTCCGACATCCGGCGCTGGAAGGTGACTCCCTGAACCGGTTCGTCGGCCATCGCGCCACGGTAGCGCCACCGGGCCGGCGCACTGGCCTGCCCGCCGTAGAGTGAGTGGATGGCGCGAGCAGCCGCCATCGTGGACGTCGACCGGACCCTGCTCACGGGCCGCCCGGGGCGGATCCTGCGCGACGCCCTGCACCGAGCAGGCGCCATCGCACCGCCGGGGCCGCTGCGCCCGGTGGTGGACGTGACCGCCACCGCGTTCCTGTCGACGCAGCTGTCCCTGCTCGCGGTCCATGCCGGCCGCGGCTGGCCGGACGCCGCCGTGCGGGAGGCAGCCACGACGGCCGCCGAGGCGGTGGTCGACGACGCGGCGCCCTACCTCCGCCCGCTGCTCGACGACCACCGCTCCGCGGGCGCACGAGTCCTTCTCGTCAGTGCCGCGCCGCCGCCCGTCGCCGAGCCGCTGGGGGGTCTACTGGGTGCCGAGGACGTCGTCGCGACCACCTGGGCCGACGGCCGGGGTCCGCTCGCCCCGATCCAGGGCCCGCTGGTCTGGGCACGGGCGAAGGCCCACGCCGGCGCGGCCTGGTTGCGCGCGGCTCGCATCGCTCCCCGTTCGGCTCACGCCTACGCCGACAACTTTTTCGCTGGGCCACTGCTCGCCTCCGTCGGTCACGCCACGGCGGTAGACCCCGACGCTCGCCTCGCCGCGTTGGCCCGCACGATGGGCTGGCCCATCCGCCACCTCGACGTCCCCGACGGGGTTGTCAAGGTGGCCGGGCGCGAGCTCCAGGAGTGGTTCCGACCCTTCTCCCAAGTCGAGGCGATGCCGAACGCCCGCATCGAGATCGATGGCCTCGAACACGTGCCCGGACGGGGCGGGGCGATCCTCGCCTTCAACCACCGCAGCTACTTCGACGCGGCAGTCATGAGCCTCGTGGCCGCCCAGGCCGGTCGGGCCGTCAGGGGACTCGGCAAGAAGGAGGTGCTCGACGCACCGGTCCTCGGTCCGCTCGCCCGGGCAGTCGGGACGATCCGCGTCGACCGGGGCACCGGCTCTGACGAGCCCCTCGAGGCGGCGGCCCTGGCGTTGCGGGCCGGCGAGGCGGTGATGATCGCGCCCCAGGGCACGATCCCCCGGGGTCCGGCGTTCTTCGAGCCCGAGCTGAGGGGGCGGTGGGGCGCCGCCCGCCTGGCCGCGATGACCAGGGCGCCCGTGATCCCGATCGCCCTGTGGGGGACCGAGCGGGTCTGGCCGAGGAACGCCCGGCTGCCTCGCATCGACCCGCTCCGCCGCCCACGCGTGAGTGTGCGAATCGGCCCGCCCGTGGCGCTGACGTACGACGACCCGGACACGGACACCAAGCGGATCATGTCCGCGATCATGGACCTCCTACCGCCAGAGGCCCGCGAACGCCGAACCCCGACCGACGAGGAGATCCGCCGCACCTACCCGCCGGGCTATCGCGGTGACCCGGACCGCGAGACCAAGCGGCGGCCCGGACGCGACGTTTGAGCGGTCGGGGGACGAGCTGAGCAAGCAGCAAACCGAGACGCAGTCGTTGAAGCAAGCGGAAGGGAACAGCCATGCCCGAGCGAGACGGATACATCCCCGGGGTCCCCTGCTGGGTGGACACGAGCCAGCCCGACCCGGAGGCCGCGGTCGACTTCTACAGGGGGCTCTTCGGCTGGGAGCTCGAGGACGTCATGCCGCCGGGATCGGAGGGCAAGTATTTCATGGCCCGCTTGCGTGGCGGCGACGTGGCCGCGGTTGGGTCGATCCCCGAGGCCGCCCCGCCGATGGCGATGTGGAACACGTACATCTGGGTCGACAGCGCCGACGACGCGGCGTCGAAGGTCCGGGATGCTGGCGGCGGCGTCTTGATGGAGCCGTTCGACGTGATGGACGCCGGGCGCATGGCGGTCGTCACCGATCGTGAAGGCGCCGCGTTCTGCGTCTGGCAGGCGAAGCAGAACAGGGGTGCCCAGATCGTGAACGAGCCGGGCTCGTTGAGCTTCAACGGCTTGGGGACCCGCGACATCGAGGCCGCGAAGTCCTTCTACGGCTCGGTGTTCGGCTGGAGCACGCTGAACGTGGGGGGCGGCGCAGACATGTGGACCCTGCCGGGCTATGGCGATCATCTCGAACGCGACAACCCCGACCTGCGCAAGCAGCTGGCGGAGACCGGTGGCCCATCGGGATTCGAGGACGTGGTAGCCAGCATCAATCCGCTGCCGGACGACCAGCCCGACACGCCGGCGCATTGGAGCGTCACGTTCGCGGTCGAAGACGCCGACGCCACGGCGGCGAGGGCGACCGAGCTGGGAGGAACGCTCGTCGTCCCGCCACTCGACGCTCCCTGGGTGCGGATGACGATCATCAACGACCCGCAGGGTGCAACGCTCATCGCCAGCCAGTTCGTGCCCGAGAACAAGGACCTCGGCGGTCCATAGGGCGTCGGCGCCGCCCAACCGCGACCGGTCGGTTCCGCAAGGCTCAGGAGGCGGCCGGCTCGATGATGGTGACGGTGCCCCTCGCACCGTCGACCTCCACGAGGTCGCCGGTGCGGATGCGGGCCGTCGCCACCGAGCATCCGACGACACACGGGATGCCGTACTCCCGGCTGACGATGGCGGCGTGGGTGAGCGACCCTCCGCCGTCGCAGACGCAGCCCGCGATGACGGCGAACGCCGGCGTCCAGTTGGGTGAGGTCGCCTCGCAGACCAGGATCTCACCCTCGCGGAGGTCGACCAGCTCGGTCGCGGAGACCATCACCCGGGCACGTCCCGTCACCGTGCCGGCCGATGCCGGGAAACCCTTGAGCACCGAGCTGTCGGTGTCGGTTCTCAACGCCTCGAACCAATGGTGGTGTAGGCCGAAGATCTCGATGAGCACCGGGTCATCGACGTTCTCGGGAACGGTGCCGACGGCCTTCGGGAGGGTCTCACGGATGGTGTTGTAATGGTCGTAGTACTCGCGCCGGGCTGTGGCCAGCGACTGGAGGGCGCGCCACGGCCGGCGTCCGGCGCACACGTCCATCGCCTCCGGGAAGAACAAGAACAGCCCGTCGTCGTAGACGTCAGCGCCACACGCCGCCCCGATGGCCAGGGCAGCCCGCCGCAGCGGAATGGTCGCCCGAAGGTCGATGCAGTAGTTGTGGTCCTCGTTCCACCAGGCGAAGTTGGCGACCTGCGTCACGCGTAGCAGTTCGTCGAAGGCGGTGAGCGTCTCACCCGACAGCTGGGTGCGGGCGGACTCGACCGCCTCGTCCCGTTCGTGCCGGGCGGCGGCGGCCGCCCTTTCGAAGTCGTGGGGCTCTTCCATCGCCAAGAAGTTGCGGATCTGCCCCAGTGGTGACACGGGGTCTTCGATCCAGGGTGGGAGGTTGGCGTCGGCGATGCCTTCGGTCCGCCACCCATACACCTTCAAAAAGTCGTCGAACCTGGTCAGCCAGACCGAGGCGTTGCCTCCCGCCCTCGCCAGTTGGTCTCGGATCTGTTCCGGTGCCGTGGCGAACAGATCGGCGATGCCGAGGCGCCTGGCGTCCCCCACGAGGTCCCACATGGCCCGGTCGGTTTCCATGATCTTCGAATCACGGCCCTGAAGGAACTTCGAGATGTTGGCGGGGTCCAGTCCGTTGCTGGCACACAACCCGTAGAGCTGCAGGTAGATGGCCAGGAGCGGGTACATGATCTCGAAGTGGATCTCCCAAGCCCGGCGGTGGAACGAGCGGGCGTCGGCGAGGTACTGCCCGACGTCTTCGAGCGACTTGCCCTGGAAGTCGTAGCTCTCGAAGTAATGGAGGCCCAGCTCCAGCTCCCACTTGCGTTCATCCCAGATGGCGTCGAAGCGCTGGAGGAAGCTCGGCATCGTGCGCTCGATGCGTGCGGCACGGAAGCCGACTTCCCACGCCGAGGGGTTGGGCACCGCCGACTCGTACGGGAAGGGCCCGCCCATGCGCTGCACCAGTCCCTTACCGGGTGGCAGCGGCAGCCAGTGGGCCGCGGTCTGGGTTCCCCACGCCGCGCAGTCGGTGATGTACAGGTACCCCAGCGGCGAGAAGCCGCGGGGCCAGTGGAAGTCGATGAACCAGAAGCGATCCTCGTCTTCCTTGACGAACGGCCCGCTCGGCTCGGCGACCCACGGCGACGCCGTCAGCGCCGGTGTCCACCCCGGGTACCACTCGAGAAACTGGTCCGCTGGGACGACCTCGGCCACCTGACCACCCCCTTGGCGAATGTGCGGTGAACGTAGCGCCGGTGCGTAGGCGAGTCATTACTGTCTTGGCCCCGTATCCAACACCGGGAGGCAGGATGGCGGTCGGATGTCATCCCGGTGGTGGGGTGCCCCCCTCCCGTCCATGCCGGGTGCCATTGGGGTTGGCGTCGGCGTGCGCCCAGCACCGACGACCAGAAGGCAGTGGAACGCCGCGGGGGGCGCCGGGTGAGCACGTTGTCGGTCGACATCGTCATGGGGCGGCGCGGCATGAATGCGGCTGGACCGTAACGATCCCCTCCGGCTGAACGTTCTATGTCGTCACCGCCTGCTCCGGCGACGTCGTCACACGCCAGGCGGCGAGCGAAAGTACTGATCCTCAATAGTGAGGTCTCAGCGCCGGGTCGTGTCAGACGCCGAGGCGGCCCCACGGACCCCAGATGGCGAACGTCACCGCCTGGGAAGCCTGGATGTTCACGAACAGCGTGTGACCGTCAGGGCTGAACGTGGCCCCGGCGAACTCCTCCCCGAACCGTGGGGCAAACGGCGGGGCGTTCCGACGCAGCCGGTTGAGGACGATGTTGGCCAGCTCGCCGTCGGCGTCGAGGCGGCGGACGTAGTTGTCGACGGGTCCGTCCTCGCAGATCACGATGCTGCCGCGGTCGTTGCGGGCCGTGATGTTGTCGGGCAGCTCGAGCGCCGTCGCGTTCGGCGCCTGGTAGCGGCACGTCAGCGTCTGGGTCAGCGGGTTGTACGACCACACCTGGCCAGTGCCGTTGCCGTAGCCGGCAATCAGCTCCGGCCCGGTCTCTGCGGCGCCGCCACCCTGCGTCGACGTGAAGTAGATCTCGCCCTTGGCGTAGGTGGCGCCTTCGAGACGGGAGAAGCCGGCCGCGCCCTGGGCCCGGCCCTGGTCCCCGACGAACACGATCGCCTCGTTGTTCGTGGGCGACGTCGTGAACAGGCCGTCCTCACCCGGAAACGGCTCGTCGATGTCGACCCACTCGATGGGGTAGGACTGGCCGAGGTCCTGGTTCTGCTCGAGGTGCGCCTGGTCCACCCCCACGACCTTGAGCATCTGCAGGCGGCCGCCGTCCTCGATGCCGCCGGCCTCCATCGGGTCGGTGGGCGGGACGTAGCGGTAGAAGCCCGACGGGAAGGCGAAGTTGTCCTCCGTCAGGTACAGGCTGCCGTCGTCGGGGCAGAATGCAGTCGCCTCGTGCGCGAACCGGCCGGCATGCATGATCGGCGTGCGAGACGACTGGCCATCCGCAGGCACCTCGAAGATGAAGCCGTGCGGCTTCGTGAGGGGGGCGTTCGACACACCCGTGAAGTCGGGCCCGACGTCGGGGCCGTTGACGGTCTCCTCACAGGTGATCCATGCGCCCCAGGGCATGCGACCACCGGAGCAGTTCATCTGCGTGCCGTTCAGGCTGGTGAAGGCGTCGACCACCACACCGTCAGGGGTGACGAGGACCGTGGTGGTGCCGCCCTGGGCCATGGCGTCGTACGGCGCTGGGTCGCTCGGGCCGAACGGCGGCCCAGGGTTGTTCAGCTCATGGTTCCTGACCAGCCACACGTTCCCGTCGGGGCCGGGGAAGGCACCCATGCCATCGTGACGGCCGGGCAGCACGGTGCCGTCGGTGAGCACGACGGGAGGACCGTCGGTATCGTGGAACGACCGGTACTGGAACCCCTCCCGGACGTGCAGCCGCACGATCCCGTCGCGCAGGTCGGCCATAGCGACCAGGTCTGCGCTCGGGGGCGCCGCCCCCGTCGCCTTCGCGACGAGCGCCTGCAGCGGCCCGCCGACCAGCACCCCGCCTGTCGTCGCGGCGGCGCCGCGAAGAAACGTCCGACGATCGAGCCTTGCCATGGAGTCCCCTCGCTTGTCTTCCAATCGACGCTAGGTACGGTAGCCGCGCCATTAGTCGCCCCGTATCGTTGCTTGACTGAAGAGGGCCTTGCGATCAGGCCTGCTCCCTGTCTTGTCCAGCGTCCCGGCCGTGCGTGCCACCCCATCCAGGTCAGAAGAATGGGTGGCATGTGCACCATCGCAGATGGCGACGACCTGCGTGTCGTGGCCGGTGTCGACACCCACAGGCGTCCATGTCGCGGTCGTGGGCGACGAGGTGGGCCGGCTGGGGGACACGGCGTCGTTGGTAGCCACGGCGCGCGGCGACCGGAACCTGACCGGCTGGGTACCAGCTTGGGGGAGGTGGGGGCGTCGGGGTCGAAGCCACGGGCTCGTGGGGTGCGGGACTGTCCCGGCATCTGCGTGCCCGGGGGCTGAACGTGATCGAGGTCAACAAGGCTGAACCGTCACACCCGGCGACGTCGCGGCACGACCGACCCGATCGATGCCGAGGCGGCGGCACGAGCGGTCCTCGCCGGCGACGCCACCGCCACACCCAAGGCCGGCGACGGTCCCGTCGAGGCGCTCCGCCAGCTCCGAGTCGCTCGAGCAGGTGCCACGGAGGCCCGCACCGCGGCGGCCAACCCGTTCCACAGCATCTGTGACACCGCCCCCGACGCCGTGCGCGGCCAGCCTCGGCGGGCTCGGCACCCGAACCAAGATGACCGCCGCCGGCCGCTACCGGGCGGGTGATCCGTTCACCCCCACCAGTGCGGCCAAGACGGCGCTGCATTCCATCGCCCGGCGCTGGGCTGGCCTCGATACCGAGATCCGCGCCCTGGACCGCGCCATCCACACCATCCTCGACACCATCGCCGCGCCCCTGCTGGCCCGCCACGACCTCGGCTACGAGACCGCCGGCTCCCTGCTGTGCGCCGCCGGTGACAACCCCGACCGGCCAGCCACCCAAGCCAGCTTCGCGGCGCTCTGCGGCACCTCACCGGTCCCGGTGTCATCCGGGCGAACCAACCGGCACCGCCTCAACCGCGCCGGTGACCGACAAGCCAACGCCGCCCTGTGGCGCATCGTCATCGTCCGCCTCCCAAGCCGCCACGCCCCCACGATCGACCACCTCGAGCGACCCGTCACCGCCGGGAACTCCAAACGCGATGCCATCCGCTGCCTCAACCGCTACCTCGCCCGCGAGCTCTACAACGACATCCAAACCATCGTGACCACCACCCAACCACGATCCGAAATCGCTGCTTGACCCCAAGAGGCGCATCAGATCTGTGTGCGTGCCGAGACCTCGCCGACCGGGCGGGCAAACCGCGGATAGTCCCCCCGCTCCGCGGCGGCCATTGCTCGCCACGAAGCACGGAGCCGGGATCGCGGTGTTGTCAGCCGATGAAATCGTGGATGTCTTCGCAGAAGTCGCGGCCTGCGGTGTCCGCCCGTCCGGCTTCCTTGACTAGTTCGAAGGAACCCTCGATCTCTTCGTCGTCGTCGGGGTCGGTGGGCGTCCCACCATGGTCGACCAGGAACTGGAACCGGAACGTTCCAGCATCCAAGAACAAAAACCTGGTGCCGTCGGGCCCGAAAGCGAACGAACGCCCAGCTACGAGGACCTGGATGGTCAGCGTGCCGTCACCGTTGTCCGTCACCCGCTGGTCCTTTTGTTGGCCAGCAAAGGCGTCGGTGAAGCTCTTTCGTTGGCCAGGTTGGTCCACGAATCGGTCGCACGGACGCGGTCTGCGAAGTAGATCAGACCATCCGGGCCGTGTGGCTTGCCCGAGAAGTACACGTCGACCTCAAAGTCGTGGCGCACGGTCAGGTCGCCGCAGAACTCCTCGATGACCTCGCTGCCCGAATCGTGGAAATGCTCCTGTTCGATCGGTTGCGCGGCGGCCAGACCCGCGGTCGACATCGAGACCGCGACGGCTAACCCCGCGGTCAACAGAAGTGTGCGCGACAGTCTCACAGCCCGCCTCCTATCCGCCGATGTGGAACCCGTCGAGCTCGCTCCGCTCGGCACAGCCCGGCCTACACGAACTCGTGCATCGCTCCTCCGCCGCCGAGAGCATCGCGCCGCTGTCCGCGTAAGTCCATACGAACCGGTGCGAGAACGTGCTGGCGGCCGCGTATCGAAAGGGGCCATAGGCGGCGAGCTCCGCGTGCTGGCCCTTCCTCGTCACGCCCGCTAGCAGTAGGCCCTTCACAGGCCAGCCCTGCCGAACACGCGGTCGCTCTCCCGAGCGCGACCGAATCCCGAACCGCGCACCGTCGCCTGTCGGATCGTCAGCACAGAACGACGGGGCGCGGGATCGGTAGTTCTGTGTGCCCGTTAGCGACGGTCGCAAAGCGCGATCCCTCGCTACTGCCTCGCGCGAGCGGGTGGTCGTGGGCACCACCGGCGCGTCCGCCAGCGAGGCCATCATCCGTCGCGCCGCCCGCATCGCCGAGCGGGCCCATGGCGAGCTGCTCGCCACGCACAGAATGTCGGCGTCGCATCGGATGTCGGCACCTCCATCACACATCTCATCCCATAATCGGCTAGGTACGCCGGCTCACTCGTCGGCACTCGCCGAACCTCCCGCTCACCGGCATGTTGGAACCATCCGAGACTGGCTGGACGTTAGGAAACGTTCTGCAAAGCCCTGTACGGGGTTCGATTCCCGTCGCCGGCTCCAGCCTCACCGCCTCCGGAGCGGGTCATCGAGCTGCCGCCGCGCAGCGTTGGCCGCCCATGCCGGCTCGCACCAGCGCCGACACCGGGTCGATGGCGCAGGCCGGTACCTCATCGCACTCTCGTCGCCCTAGGGTGGTCGCCGGTGCGGCTGCTCGTCGTCGAGGACGACGTGAAGATGGCCTCGGTGCTCAAGCGAGGGCTCCAGCGCGAGGGTTACGCCGTTGACGTGGCGGGCTCCGGGGTGCAGGGCGTGTGGGCGGGCATGGAGTTCCCCTATGACGCGGTGCTGCTCGACGCCATGATCCCCGAGCCCGACGGCTTCAAGGTGTGCCGCCAGCTGCGGTCGGCGGGGCGATGGATGCCGGTGATCATGCTGACGGCCCGGGGCGCGGTCGAGGATCGGGTCCGGGGCCTCGACGCGGGTGCCGACGACTACCTGTCCAAGCCGTTCGCGTTCGCGGAGCTTTGCGCGCCTTCGCGCCCTTCGTCGGGACCCAGGGAAGCGTCCGCTGGGATGACCGCCGGGACCTGCGGCTGGATCCGGCCGCGAAGGCCGTCACCCGGGGCAAGGTGGAGGTGGCGCTGTCGGCCAAGGAGTTCGCGCTGCTCGAGCTGTTGTTGCGCCGCAAGGGTGACGTCCTATCGCGCTCCGAGATTCTCGATCATGTATGGGACTTCGCCTACGACGGCACATCGAACGTCGTGGACGTGTACATGCGCTACCTGCGGGACAAGATCGATCGACCCTTCGGCCGCTGGGCCATCCAGACCGTGCGCGGATCCGGCTATCGGCTTCGACCCGACGGGGGCTGAACAAGCCGATGGCACGCCGCCCGGGGCTGCGGGTCCGGCTGGCGGCGCTTGTCGCGGTGGGCGCAACCGCAGTGCTGACGACCGCGGCCCTGGCTCTGTACCACGACGTCACCAGCGGGCTCAGCGACGCGATAACCACCGAGCTCGAGGTCCGCCTCGCCGATCTGGCGGCCGACTTCGACGACCCGGCGGGCGCCGCTGCGACCAACGTCCCGTCGTGGCCCAGGCCGTCGACACCACGGGCAGGGTGCTCGTTCCGGCCGGGGCCACCCCGCTTCTCACCCACGCCGAGCTCGCGGCGGCACTCGAGGGTGAGGTTCTCGTCGACCGGCCGGTGCCGGGCATCGGCGACGACGCCCGCGTGCTCGCACGCCGTCTCGACGATGGACGCGGCGACGCGGTCGTCGGCGTCACCGCCACCACCACCGCACAGCTATTGCACGTCCGCCACCGGCTAGTCGTGGTGCTGCTGGTGGGTGGTACCGCGCTCACCGCCGCCGTCGCCCTGACCGGGTGGGTGTTGGCCGGAGCCGCCCTGCGACCCGTGCGACGGATGGCCCAACGCGCCGAGACGATCTCGATGACCGCGCCTGGCGAGCGGCTCCCCGTGCCCCCCGGTGGCGACGAGATCGCCGAGCTGGGCCGCACGCTCAACGCCATGCTGGTGCGCATCGAGGCGACGATCGCCCATGAGCGGGCCTTCATCGACGACGCCAGCCACGAGCTGCGCACCCCGCTGGCGGTCTTGCGTGGCGAGCTCGAGCTCGCCACGCAGGACGACGACCTCGACGCCGTCAGGCAGGGCCTGCGCAGCGCGCTCGAGGAGACCGATCGACTCAGCCGCCTCAGCGACAACCTGCTCACCCTCGCTCGGGTCGACGCGGGCCAGCTCCCCGCGGGGCCCGTGTGCACCGATCTCCTCGACGCCGTGTGCGCCGCTGTGGCACGCATCCCCTGCCCGGACACGGTGACCCTGACGGTCGAAGGCGTACACAGGACGGTGCGTGGCGGACCCGAATGGATCGACCGCGTCGTCACCAACCTCGTCGCAACGCCGTCCAGCACGCCAAGTGCCAGGTGCGCGTCACGATGGACGTCGACGCGACGGCGTCCGGCTGACCGTTGCCGACGACGGACCGGGATTTCCCGACGAGCTGATGCCGCGGGCGTTCGACAGGTTCAGCCGCGGCGACGGCGCCCGGAGCCCGGCAGGATCGAGCTGGTCTCGCCATCGTCGCCTCGATCATGCAGGCCACAGCGGATCGATCCGGGCCAGCAACGGGACACCGCAGAGAGGCGCCAGCTCGAGGTGACGGTGCCGGACCCAGGCGCCTGAGCGTTCTCATCGGCATCTCACGAAGCCGCCGTCAGGCTTGGATCGTGGTCCCGGCGGCCCCTCCGGCACAACCCGTGCGCCAGGTGCTCATCGTCGAGGACGACCACAAGCTGGCCGCAGTGCTGGCCCGCTCCTTGGAGCGGGCCAGCTACACCTGCACGATCGCCGAGTCGGGCGATCAAGCCCTGTGGGCGGTCGGCGCATGGCCGCCCGACGCGCTGGTGGTCGATGTCATGATCCCGCACCCCAGCGGCATCGAGGTGTGCCGGCATCTGCGCAGCAGCGGGTTCGACGGCCCCATCGTGGTCATCAGCGCCCGCAGCAACGCCGACGATCGCGCCGCGGCGCAGCGCGCCGGCGCCGACCGGTTCCTGGCCAAGCCGTTCGCGCTCGCCGAGCTGGTGGCCACCCTCGACTCGCTGATCGACCCACGGGCCACGAGCTGAGCGACCCACGCCTGCCTCCCAGCGGCGCCGGCAAGGCTCGGCGGCGACGGGCTCTCATCGTTACCTCATCGACCTTGTTGCAAGCTGCGCACAACGTGCGTGACCTCAGTGCAGACCCTCCCAACGGCGGTCGGCGGTTGGCCACCCTGGTCCATGCGCAGGCTAGCAACGGAGCGGAGCCATGTTCCACCGAGAGCAAGCCGCCGACCAGGACCAGGACCAACAGAACCTCATGGCACTCGTCCAAGGCTGGCTCACCTATTGGCACTCCCGGAAGTTCCGTGGATGCATTGCCGAGGCAGATTCGTCGCTGGCGAGGACGCACGAGGAAGCCGCCTCCCGTCGCTGCGGCAACGAAGCGAAAACGACGGGCGAGCGTCCGCTGCTCGTCCGAAGCCCTTCGGCCCGCCGGCACCAGGTCGAGCCCCGACACGGTCGGTCTGGACGCCGGCACATCCTGCGGGTGCCGAGTGCGATCGGACGGCGGCGTTGGGTTGGCGGGGCCGAGGCAATCAGATGATCGTCTCCGCCGACGACATCGCGGCCGACGTAGCCGGCATCCAAAACGTCTGGATTCAGGGCGCTGGCTGTGCGCCCGGGGTGGCGAACTTCAGCTCCTGAAGTGACCTGTCATGGCCAGTCAGATACCGAAGAAATCATGACATCGGAGGAGGAGTTGTATGCATATAGGTCTGAAATTGGTGCGTGCATCGGTCGCTCTAGCGGTGCCAGTAGCTTTGTGTGCGGCGGGCCAGACTGGTGTTGCATTCGCATCTGATGGAAGCATGAATGGTGCCGCGGGTCAGATGCCCGCCTTTTACGATGGTGAGCAGTTCACCGTCAACATGAAAGAGATGCCGGACAATGCTTCCGACTCGTTACGCGGAAACAACATGAGCATCAACACGATCTACGCATCGAACGATTTGGACGAAGAGCAGGACTTCGCTCCTGTGATCGATGCCATCCAGGGTGACGGGTTCAACCCATTGTGGGACCAAGTCCTCATCGTGTTCAACGAGGGATTCACGCCTCACCAGTTCGTTTCTGATGAGCAAGTCCTAGCGGCTGCGGCCGGGCCGAATCCCGAAATAACACTCGTCGAGACAGGCGAAGTCTATCGTTGCTCGGTTGTCGGCTCGAAGTAGAGCCGACAACAACGCACCGCATCGCCGCCTCCGGGGACCAGGACGAACTTGCCGAGGGTGTTGGCGCTGTTCCAGCTCCCGGTAGGCGTCCTGGACATCGACGAGGGGGTACGTCCGTGCGATGGGCACCTCGAGGCGACCGGTCGACGACCAGCTCAAACCGCGTCGAACGCGACTACCGAGCTGCCAGCCGGGTGTACGAGCCCCGGCGCCCTCACGCTCGAGAAGCGCATATTGCCCCGATCTGGACGTTCACCCGGGCACCGCTCGCGGACGTGATCTAGGTGTAGATCCCTGGAGCGTTAGTCAGTCGCCGTGATGCTGGCGAGCGTCTTGTGGCCGAGGGCGCTGTGGGGTCGCCGCCAGTTGTAATACTCGAGCCATGGGCCGAGGGCAGCGGCTCGGTGCTGGTGGTTCTGGTAGCTGGCTGCGTATGCCCACTCGACCTGGAGGGTCTTGATGAACCGCTGGGCCTTGCCGTTGGTGCGAGGCCGGTAGGGCCTGGTGCGCACGTGTCTGACGCCGAGCTCGGCGACGACCGCGGCATGAGCCTTGGAGCGGTAGCCGGTGCCGTTGTCGGTCATGACGCGTTGCACGATCACACCTTGGGTGGCGAACCAGGCGATCGCTCGGCGTAAGAACTCGCCGCAGGTAGCACCCTTCTCGTCATCGAGGATCTCGACGTAGGCAACCCGGCTGGTGTCATCGACCGCGACGTGGCAGTAGTCCCAGCCGTGCTTGCTTGCCCCTTGGCGGCGGTAGCCGACATAACGCAGATGAGCAGGTAGGCCGGGCCGGTCGAACCGGCCCAGCTTCTTCATGTCGATGTGGATCAACTCGCCGGGATGCCGCCGGCAGTAGCGGTTCGGCGGCTCGGGTGGTTCGAGCCGTGACAACCGGTTGAGCCGCAGCCGTTTGAGCACCGCGCACACCGTCGAGGTCGCCATTCCCAGCTCGCCAGCGATCCGAGTCGAGGTCCACCGCAACCGGCGGAGCTGCTCGATCACCGCCTCGCGCTCGGCCGATGTCCGGCCCGGCACCGTCCCTGGCGCCGAGGACCGATCGGTCATCGGCTCACCAGCGTCATGACGAGCCAGCCATCGAAACACCGTCCGGGTCGACACCCCGAAGGCCTCCGCCGCCTCCAGGACCGTCCAACCTTGATGGCGGACGCGATCGCAAATCAGGGCTCGCTGCCATGGCAGGAGCCGAGCGTTACCGTGAACCAACACGGGCTCTCCTTGTCGTGAGGGTGGGTCGCACCCCCAAACCTCAAGGAGGCCCGTGTGACAAACGTGGATGGGATCTACACCTAGGGCGGCTCTCGCTCGGAGTTCCGTCCTTCTTGATGGACCGGCCGTTCAGCCTGACGATGCGCGGAGCGCCTTGACCATCCCCGCGGGTTGTCAGCACTGAACGACGGGCGCGAGATCGGCAGATGCGGCGCGGGTTGGCGTCCGCGATCGCCATCTCGGCGATGCTCGATCACGCGGCGACGCACTGGCGGTTCTGCTCGGCTGCCGTGAGTTGCCACCGGATCCTGCCTTGACTATCGAAGTTCGATATATCAGGATTCGAGCATGACACGACCGAAGCCGTTGCCCGCAGCGTCGCTGCACGTCGTGCTGGCCCTCCTCGACGGCGAGCTCCACGGCTACGCCCTCATGCGCCGCGTCGAGCAGCTCAGCGACGGCGCGGTCCGCATGGGCCCCGGCACGCTCTACGGCACACTCAATCGGCTCCTCGACACCGGGCTGATCGTGGAGACCACCAACCGGTCGCCCCGCAGTGACAACGAACGGCGTCGCTACTACGAGCTCACCGCCAACGGTCGCCTGGTCGCGGCCGACGAGCTCACACGACTGCAGGCTCTCGTGCACCGGACCGCCGGTCACCTGCCCGGCGGAGCACCGGCATGACCTCACCGCCGCGGACGCTGCGGGTCTACGCGCTGCTCGTCCGCCTCTACCCCAGGCGGTTTCGCGAAGAGTACGGCCCCGACCTGGTCGGCCTCGTCGCCGACCAGCTACGCGACGAACCCACGGGCCGTGTCCTGGCCCGCAGCGCCGTCGATCTGGCTCTGACCCTTCCCACCCGACACCTGGAGGCCCACATGGACCGCGCACCGACCCCGCTCGTCCCCGCACTGTTCGGCGCGCTTGCGCTGAGCGCCGTCATCGTCGGGGCAACCGTCGGTCATCCCCTCGTTCTCCTGGCCTGCATCGCCGTCGGGGTCACCGCCGGATGGCTGGGATTGCTCGCCGCGCACCGGACCCGCCCCCTCACCCAATCCCGCCCCGCCACCGCACACTGGTGGAAGCTCCTCGCCGGCGGCGCCGGGTTGCTGGCCGCGCTGATCGCAACAACCACCGCCACCGGTGAGCTACCTGAGGGTGGCTGGCTCATCGCGATGGTCACCGGGCTCACCGCCCTTGTGCTCGTGGGAGCCGGCATCGTGCTCGGAATCGCCCACCTCGCCAGCCGACGAAGCGCCACCACCTAGACCCGGCGGCTGACGTCCCAACCGAGCCGTGCACGTCGATCCCGGTGGGGCCCGACGCCGGACAGGGTTGACCGCAACGCCAGCCGTTGCCAACCCTCACGGGCCGCTCGAGGCGTCCACGATCGCCGGCTCCGTGACACGACGAACGCACCGGGCGATACCGGCGGCCGCCCTGCACAGCATCTGAGCCGACCCAAAAGGCTCGCCCCGCTTCCTCCGGTTCGGAGGCCGGCACTGGCAAGCACGCGATCCGGCACACCGACTCCCGCAGCGCGGCAACGCTGAACTCGTTGTGCTTGCAGCATGAGGCGGCGACCATCGCGGATCGGGAGCGACGCCGCGCCGACACCCCATCTCGCTAGCAACGGTGTGTCGGAGATCACCCTTGGTTGGTGCCTGGTGACGCTGTGCGGTAGTGGCAGCCGGCACATGATGCATCGACCGGCGGCTGAATCATCGCAGGCCGCGATGAGATTCTGCCGCTCGGGTGGCTCCGCGGGAGATGGCTCCATGAAGCATCGGGCGGAAGGCAAGAAGGCGGAGGCTTCCTGGTACAGGCCCTGTTCCCGTGCTGCGGCGGGGGTCTCAGAGTCATGACCGATCCGGTTTCCGGCTCGGTTCGGATTGGCACGTATGCACTCGAGGTCGGGACTTTCACCGAGTCCTATGCCGCGTTCAAGCCGGATCGGGAAGACCAGAAGGTCAAGGCCCTTCGCGACGCGTTTGCCGAGGAGACCGACGAACTCCCCAGATCCGTTGCGGCACTGGAGGAGCTCCAGGAAGACGCCCAGGCGGTCACTGCGAAGATCGAGAGGGCTCATGAGCTCTTTCGGGCGGCTGCCGAGGGACGATTGCTCGAGGCGGACCCGCTTGTGGCCGAGGTCGACTCGTTGCTCGGCCTGGCCAGGTGGCTGGATCGTGACGGCCGCTTCGAAGAGGAGCTGCGGCTGCTGCGGGCGCTTCACGGCCTCCTCGTCCTCGCACGCCGCTGGCTCGATCTGATCCGTGGGCTCCGCCGCGGCCTATCCGCCGCCGAGGAGGCGGGTGATCTCGCCGCGCAGGCGTGGGTCCGGCATGAGCTCGGCTCGCTCCACCTGTGTGCGGACGACTCCGAGGCGGCCGTGGAGCAGCTTGGGCAGGCACTCCGGCTCCAGCAACGCCTAGGCCAGGCAACCGGCACGTGCGCGACGCGCCACAATCTCGACTCTGCGCAGCGAGACCTTGCAACGCGGGCAGCGAGCAAGCCGTGGTCGCGACGGCTTCTGCGCCTGGCAGTCGTTGCCGGCGTCCTCACACCGCTGGCGGTCGCCGGCACGACGATCGCGCTTGCGCAGGGCGACGATTCGCCGTCGGTGACAGCGCCCACATCGACCAATGGCACCGATACGACGATCCCATCGACAACGGGGACATCGTCGACAGGAACAAGCGAGACGACCGACGCAACGACCCCGTCGACGACGAGTACGGTCGACGCGACCGCACCAATCGTGACGCTCCTCACACCGCCCGACGGATCGATCATCCAGACACCAACGCCCGAGTTCTCGGGCACGGCCGGGATCGAGGCAGGCGACACTGCGGAGGTTCTCGTCGAGGTCTTGGACGAGAGCGGCCGCCCCTCAACCGAGTCCCCGCTACGTGCCCCCGTCGTCGACGACGCGTGGACCGTCAAGCCGACGGTCGCGCTGCCCGACGGTTCTTACCGGGCCACCGCGAGCCAGAGCGACGCTGCACGAAACACCGGTTCCAGCACCACCGTCACGTTCACCGTTGACACCGCCGCGCCGGAGCTGAAGCTCACCTGTCTCGACGTCCCTGACTCGCTCGACATCGAATGCACGCTCACCTCGACGGACGCAGGCACCGCCTCGATCGAGCCCTCGTGGATTCCTTGTGGGAGCAAGGACGTGACCCTCGAGGACTCTCAGACCGTCGAGCTCGACCCGGACGGGACCTTCACCCTGACGCGTCCGGAGCAATCCCTCCAGGAGTTCAACGTCGTCACGTCTCAATCCGATGCGGCAGGCAATACCGCCAGCAGTACGGCGCAATTGTTTTACGGGTGCGTTGACTAGGCAAGCGCCAGCTCAGTCGCCGAAGTGCTGAACGAGCCCGCCGGCGAAGAGCGTGTGCTGGTGAGCGGTACCTTCGGGTCTGGCATCCGGGGTATCTCCGGGCGTTCGGCCCCGGCCGTGTCAGTGGTGGGGGGCACTTGTGTTATCGGTGCACACACGCCCAAGCGGACGGGTTCTCGTCGGATCTCAGCCGATCTCGCGCCCGTCGTTCCGTACCGCGGATCGGATGGGTAGCGGTCCCCGCAGGGAAGCAATCGGTGCGCGTTTCGTCCCACCTACCCGGCGATCGGGGGCGCGAGTGCGGGGTCGTGCGCTGTACGCGTAATGGCAAGGAGCAGCTCTACTCCGTGAATCCTGAACCAATGAACACGATTCGCGACGGCTTCCTCGCCGGGTTTGCAACGATGCAAACTCAGAGCCTCAAAGCACTGCGACGAAAGGTCGAAACAGCCGACTGACGGACCGGAGCGGGCTGCCAATCGGCCAATCGCACCACCCGTAGCCGCCCATATCTGCCAGTGAGACTCGGGATGTGTTGATCGGGGGTCCACCAGCTCGATGGGGGTGGTGGATACGGTCAGCGGTTCCTGCGGTCGGGTCTGACTGGGATTGTCGTACCGAGATTGGTTGGGTGCTTGTCGACCCGGCGGGTCGGCACGCCCCGTTCCGGAGGGTGATCGAGCTGGTTGCGCCAACAGCCTGCTCGTCACGGTCTCCTTCCCGGGACGTGCGTGCCACCCCTTGACCACTTGGAGAGAGAAGGGATGGCCATGCCCATCGTAGAAGCGCCGCGTCCGGTCACCGGTGGTATCGACACCCACCTGGATGCTCATGTCGCCGCCTACCGTTCCGGGCTCGACCTTCCACCGCCCGACAACCGGGAGGCGGACGCCGCATACCGGCGCTGGCGGCGGAGGGGTGGCCGGCTCGATGCGCCCGAGCTGGTCTCCTGGTTTCTGGCCGAGGCCCTCGACGTGCTGCGATCCGACCCGCGCCCGCTCCAGGTCCACACCGGCATCGGCGACGCCGATCTTTCGCTGCAGAGGGCCGACCCCGCGTTGCGGGGCCCACTGCTGAGCCATCCCCGCAACACATCGATCCCGATCGTCGCGCTCCATTGCTACCCGTTCGTCCGCCAGGCATCGTGGCTCGCCAGTGTCCACGCCAACGCCTTCGTCGACCTGTCGCTCGCCCTGACGCTGGCCCCCCATCGGGGCGCCGACCTCGTCCTCGAAGCGCTGGACCTGGCGCCGGTGTCGAAGGTTCTGGTGGCGACGGACGCGACGAAGATGCCGGAGGCGTTCTACCTCGCCGCCCGGTGGTGCCGCGACGCGGTTGCCGGTGCGCTCGGTCGTCTGGTGGCCGCGACCGCCATCGACGAAGCCACGGCCCTCGACTGGGCCGGCATGCTGCTCGCGGGAAACGCCCGCCGGATCTTCCGGGCCTGATCACGCTCCACCGCGGCCATGTACCGGAGCGTCGGACCACGGACCCGCCCTGTCCGATCGCCGAGAAGATGACGTCGTAGGTAATCGTCTCGGCGACCTGCGCCCGTCATCGTGTGGGCAACGACCATCCCGCCCTCACGAATCGAGCAACAGATGCCTGCCTACGCCCTCGCCCACCTCCGCACTCCCCGCATCAACGACGAGGTGCTCGAGTACATCGAGCGCATCCAGGCGACACTCGACCCCTTCGGCGGCCGGTTCCTCGTGCACGGCGCCGAGGTCGACGTGAAGGAGGGGCCCTGGCCCGGCACCGTCGTCATCGTCGAGTTCCCCGACGTGGACGCCGCCGAGGCCTGGTACGGATCGCCCGCCTACCAGGTGATCCTGCCCCTGCGCACCCGCAACATCGACGGGTCGACGCTGATCGTCGACGGCGTCGCCCCCGGCTACGACGCCGCCCATACGGCGGCGGTGCTCCGGGAACGGGCGGGCTGACACCGCCGGCCCGCGGCGGCTCGTCGTCCGACGTGGCCCGGGCGGGCTCGGTTACGGTCACGTCCGACCCCAGCGACCGCGCTTGAACGACGGGAGCGAAGCCGATGGCAGTGTTCTTCACCGACGTCACCCAACGCATCCCGTACGTGGGCCCCGAGAGCGACGAGCCGCTCGCCTTCCACTGGTACGACGCCGACCGCGTCGTCGCCGGCCGCCGGATGGAGGACCACCTCCGCTTCGCCGCGTGCTACTGGCACTCGTTCAACTGGGACGGTTTCGACATCTTCGGCTCCGGCACGCTCGACCGGCCCTGGCACCCCACGTTCGCCACGGGGCTGGACCCGCTGGAGGCGGCGCGCTGGAAGATGGAGACCGCCTTCGAGTTCTTCGCCAAGCTGGGCGTGCCCTTCTACTGCTTCCACGACCGCGACATCGCTCCCGAGGGGGCCTCGTTCAAAGAGTCGGCGGCGCTGCTCGACGAGATGGTCGATCTCGCCGCCGGGCACCAGGAGCGCACGGGCGTCACGCCGTTGTGGGGCACGGCGAACCTGTTCACCAACCCGCGCTACCAGGCGGGGGCGGCGACGAACCCCGACCCCGAGGTCTTCGCGTACGCCGCGGCCCAGGTGACCCACTGCCTCGACGCGACCCATCGCCTCGGGGGTCACAACTATGTGCTGTGGGGTGGGCGCGAGGGCTACGACACGCTGCTGAACACCGACCTGCGCCGCGAGCTCGACCAGCTCGGCCGGTTCCTGACCATGGTCGTCGAACACAAGCACAGCATCGGGTTCACCGGCACGATCCTCATCGAGCCCAAGCCGTTCGAGCCCACCAAGCACCAGTACGACTACGACGTCGCCGCGGTCCAGGCCTTCCTGCAGCGTTACGACCTCGACGACGAGGTCAAGGTCAACATCGAGGTCAACCACGCCACGCTGGCGGGCCACGACTTCGCCCACGAGGTCGCCGTCGCCGCCGACGCCGGGATCTTCGGCTCGGTCGACGCCAACGCCGGCGACGACCGGCTGGGTTGGGACGTCGACCGGTTCCCGGTCTCGGTCGAACAGATGACGCTCGGAATGCTCGAGGTCCTCCGCGCCGGCGGGTTCACCACCGGTGGGTTCAACTTCGATGCCAAGCTGCGCCGCCAATCGACCGACCGCACCGACCTCTTCCACGGACACATCGGCGGGATGGACACCCTGGCGCGGGCGCTGCTCGTCGCCGCCACGATCCTGGAGGATGGCGCGCTCGACGCCAACCGTGCCGCCCGCTACGCCGACTGGGACGGGGACCTCGGGCGATCGATACGCGGCGGCGACAGCAGCCTGGCGTCGCTCCACGAGCGCGCCCTCGACCACGGCGAGCCCACGCGGGTGTCGGGCGGCCAGGAGAGGTTGGAGAACCTCGTCAGCCGCTACGTCGCCCGGGTGCGCTGAGCCTGCGCCAGTCGCGGCACCGCCGTGCCCCTCGTCGCCGGCGTCGACTCGTCCACCACGGCCACCAAGGTCGAGGTGCGCGACCTCGACACCGGGCGGATCATCGGGGACGGCTCCTCGCCGCACCCACCGACCCAGCCGCCGCGGTCCGAGCAGCAGCCTGACGCATGGTGGGCGGCGTTCGAGGCCGCCTGGCGTCAGGTGGGCGATCCAGACGTGGCCGCCATCAGCGTCGCCGGCCAGCAGCACGGGATGGTCGCGCTCGACGACGACCGGCGCGTCATCCGCCCGGCCAAGCTCTGGAACGACACCGAGTCGGCACCGGAGGCGGCGTGGCTGATCGGCCGGCTTCCCGGCGGGCGACCGGCGTGGGCCGACGCGTGCGGGCTGGTTCCCGTGGCGAGCTTCACCATCACCAAGCTCGCCTGGCTGCACCGTCACGAGCCGAGGGCCTGGGAACGGCTGGCCCACGTGGTGCTCCCCCACGACTGGTTGACGCTCGAGCTGACCGGCCGGCTCGTCACCGACAGGGGCGACGCCTCGGGCACCGGCTACTGGTCGGCGGCTAGCGGCACGTACCGGCACGACCTGCTGGCGCTCGTCGACCCTGAGCGCGACTGGTCGGGGGTCGTTCCCCTGGTGCTCGGGCCGCTCGAGGCGGCGGGCGAGTGGCACGGCGCGCTGGTCGGCCCCGGAACCGGCGACAACATGGCGGGCGCGTTGGGCGTTGGGCTGCGGCCCGGCGACGTAGTGGTGTCGATCGGCACCTCGGGGACCGTCTACGGCGTCAGCGACGAGCCGACCGCCGACGCCTCAGGCATCGTCGCCGGCTTCGCGGACGCCACCGGGCGCCACCTCCCGCTGGTCTGCACACTCAATGCCACGAAGGTGACGGACGCCGTGCGCCGGTTGCTCGGCGTCGACCACGATGAGCTCGACCGTCTCGTGCGCGCGGGCGCGCCCGGGGCCGGTGGGCTCACCCTGCTCCCCTACCTCGACGGCGAGCGGACCCCCGACCGGCCGAACGCCACCGGTGTCCTGGCCGGGCTGCGCAGCGACGTCGGGCGCGAGCAGCTCGCCCGCGCCGCCGTGGAGGGCGTCGTCTGCGGGCTGCTGGACGGCCTCGACGCGCTGGCGGCGTTCGCCCCGACCGGCGGGCAGCTCATCGTCGTCGGCGGCGGCGCCCGCTCGATTGCCTACCGCCAGGTGCTCGCCGACCTGAGCGGACGGGAGGTGCTGGTTCCCCACGTCCGGGAGCAGGTCGCCACCGGGGCCTGCGTGCAGGCCGCCGCCGCGGCGACGGGCAGTGAGCCGGCCGACGTCGCGGACGCGTGGAAGCTCGGCGTCGGCGACCTCGTGGAGCCCGGCCCGGGCACGACGTCAGCGCGCGACGTGCGCGCCGCCTACGCCGCCCTGCGCGACACCAGCGCCGAGTGACGATCCACGTGTCCCCCTCGCACCGTGAATAGGCCCGGGCCTCCGGGGGCGGGGCTTCCGTCCGCCGGAGTCACCCAGGCCTAAGGCACTGCGCTACGGGTTGGCGTTGGCCGCCAGCTGCAGCGCCTGTTCGGGGAACCAGTCGCCGGCGCCGGGATCGATCAACCCCCACTCCGGGTCCACGGTCTCACCGGCCGGGCCGAGGCCGCGAGTGCACTCGCCATCGGACTCGCCCGGGGTCTTCACCCACAGGTATGCGTCGACCAGTGGCTGGCCCGTGTCGAGGGTCGGGGCGACGCCCAGGCCGCGATCGGGCGGGTTGCACCAATCCTGCGGATCGGGATAGGCGGGGGGCGCCCAGGGTCCCTGCCCGTTGCGGCTGGTGTCGATCACGTAGCGGGCCGTGGGTTCGACGTCGCCCAGCATGTTGCTGTAGCGCAGGTTGATCCCCGACGTGTTGAGCGCGGGGTCGTCGGCGTCGTCGCTCCACTCGCCGAATCGATCGAGCGCCACGCCGGTCCACTCGCCCAGGAGCTCGGCGATCTTGGCCGGGAACGGGCCGCCGTTCCAGTACTGGTTCGGGCAGTTGAAGAAGTCGCCGGCGACCACCTCGGTGGCGTAGGCGATGCACTGCGAGATCCAGCGGCCGTACTGCGCGTTGTTGGCGGTGAGCTGATAGTTGGAGACGTTGAGGAAGAACCCGTCGGCACCGGTCACGCCCGCTCGGACCAGGCGATCGGCGATGTCGCCCGACCCCAGCCAGGCGCTGTGGGTGCCGTCGAGATAGGTGGTCACGTTGGGCAGACCCGTCAGGGCATCGACGGCATGGTTGAGCATGGCGAACCGCTCGGACGCCGCCGTCGCCGGGTCGGCCTCCGCCGGCTGGCACCACTCGAGTGTGTTGGTCCCGTCGGCACTCCCATAGGGGTCGTACCAGGGAATGATGCCCAGCCCATCCGGCTCGACGATCACGATCGCCGGGTAGTCACCGATGCCGGCCGCGAACCCGTCGATCCACGCCTCGTACTCGGCCCGCGTCGTGGCCCCGCCGGCAGAGAACTGGGCGCAGTCGCGGAACGGGATGTTGTACGTCACCAGCACGGGAACGGAACGCTTGGCGGCGGCCCGCTTGACGGTCAGCCGCACGTCCTGCTTCACCGACTTGGGCGTCCCGGCCTCGAACCAGACGGCTTGCGGCGTGTCGGTGATCGCCCGGATCCGGGCGGCCGCCGCCTTGTCCCCCTGTGACGTCAGCTCGGCGATCTGCTGCGTCGCCCCTTTCTGCGCGGGTGGCACGTACAGCTGATCACCGGGAGCCGGGGGCTTCGCCGATGCGGGCGTTGCGATGAACGCTCCGATCATCAGTCCTGCCACCAGGCCGACGATGCACCGCGACAAGACCGGCGTCCTGCTCTGCATGGCCCCTCCTCCATTGCGAGCTCTGGGAGCGCTCCCAGGTTACGCCATCGCCGGGGCGCCCGCCGAGCGGCGACGGCCGGTTCACGTGTGACCGCTTAGGGTTCGCGGCATGGCGCAACTCGGCTCGGCAGAGCGAGGCAGGCTCCCCGACAGTGCCTTCGCCTACATCGATGCGCGCGGTCGCCGGCGGCTGCCCATCCATGACGCCGGCCATGTCCGCAACGCGCTCGCGCGCTTCAACCAGGTCGCGTTCGAGGACGACGCCGCCCGCGACCGGGCGCGCAAGCGGCTCCTCAACGCGGCCAAGAAGTTCAAGATCGTGCCTGTCGGGTTCATCACCAACCAGCTGGAGTCCGAGCGGGAGCTCGGGCGCCTTGGCGACGAACCGGTCCCGCTGCCTTCCGGCTTCGTGACGATGCTCCTCACCGACATCGAGGGCTCGACGGCGCTGGTCCACCGCCTCGGCGACCGCTACGGCGACCTGCTCGAGCGGGTGAGGGCCCTCTTGCGCGACACCGCAGTCGGCTCCGACGGTCACGTCGTCGAGACGCGGGCCGACGAGTTCTTCGCCGTGTTCGAACGACCCGCGGCCGCGCTCTCCACCGCGCTGGCCGTGCAGCGCCAGCTGGGCGCCTGGGCGTCGGCCGGGGACGAGGAAGTGCGCGTCCGGGTGGGGATCCACAGCGGCTACCCCCGGCTGGCCAAGGCGAACTACATCGGGATGGCGGTGCACACCGCAGCACGGATCTGCAGCGCATCGCACGGAGGGCAGATCGTCGTGTCCGGCGATTTCCGTACGGCGGTCGGCGCGCCGCTGCCCGACGGCGTGCGCCTACGGAAGCTCGGCACCTACGCATTGCGCGGCCTGCCGGACGAGGTGGACCTGTACCAGGTCGCGGCCAAGGGGCTCCCCAACCGCTTCCCGCCGCTCAGGATCTCCCACTAGATGTCGATGCCGACCTGCGATCGGATCTGGTCGAGCACCCGAGCGATTACCAGCGACTCGTCCAGCGGCATGACGTCGCTCTCGAGCCGGCCCGCGGTGAGGCACTCGTGGACCTCCGTCACCTGGAAGCGGAGCCCTTCGCCTTCGTAGCCGGCCTCGATCCGCTCGGTGCCGGCGGTTCCGCCCACCTCGAGCCATTGGGGGTGGTGCATGAACGCAGGCAGGGCTATCCAGCCCTGCGTGCCGGTGACGCGACCGCGGCATGCCAGCGTCGCTCGTATCGCCGCCTTGATCACGCCGAGTCGGTCCCCCGGGTGGTGGAGGACCGCGGCGACCACCTCGTCGACCGCGGTCGAGCCGACGACGCCGTCGGCGACGACGCGTTCGGGAGGGCCGAGCACGAGCGTGCAGAGCTGTACGGGGTACACGCCGAGGTCGAGCGTCGCGCCGCCGCCGAGCGCGGGGGCGAACAACCGGTGGTCGGGCTCAACGGGGACCCGGAACCCGAAGTCGCCCTCCACCACGAGCGGGTCCCCGATACGCCCTTCGCCGAGGAGGTCGACGAGGATCCGGTAGGCCGGCAGGAAGCGGCTCCACATCGCCTCCATGAGGAACACGCCGTTGGCCCGCGCCGCCTGCACCATCGTCGCCGCCTCGTGCGCGCTCACTGCGAGCGGCTTCTCGCACAGCACGTGCTTGTCCGCGCCGAGGAACAGGATCGAATTCGCGGCGTGCTGGGAGTGCGGGGTGGCCACGTAGACCGCGTCGACGTCGGCATCCGCCGCCAGGCTCTCGTAGTCGCCGTAGCGGCTGCCGATGCCGAAGCGGTCCGCGAACGCGTCGGCCCGTTCGATGGCTCGGGAGGCGACCGCCACGATGATGCCGTCCGGCACCAGCGTCATACCTTCGGCGAACTGTGCGGCGATCTTGCCCGGCCCGACGACGCCCCAGCGGATCACGGGCCGATCATCGCGCGCCTGGGCTCAGCGGTGGAGGTCGAACGCCACGCTGAGCGCCCCGAGCTCCGGGGTGCAGACACCCCTCATGCCGCAGCGGCCCGCGGCTCCCAGCGGAACCCGCGGGCGGCGACGATCACAGCCCCCAGGGCCCACGCGACGAGCACCGCGACGTCGCCCCCGCGCAGCGACGTGTCGCCGGCGACGCCCAGCGCCGTCTGCACGCCGACGGCCACGTGGTACAGCGGGAAGATGCGACCCACATCGGCCAGCCAGCCCGGCAGCTGATCGACGGGCACGAAGATCGACGAGATGAACGACAGCAGCACCGCGACGAGCGGCAGCGCGGCGCTGGCGCTCTCCACGTCCGTCACCACCGTGGTGGCCGCGATCCCCGCGCTGCACAGCGTCGCGGTCCCCAGCCCCACATACACGACGATCTCGGCGAGCGCCTCCACCGAGACGTCCACGCCGTAGGCCAGCCGAGCGATCAGGAGCAGGATCGCCGTCACTGCGCCGGCCATCGCCGCGACGCGCAGGACCGTGGCGACGATGAAGGTCCAGGCGGGCACCGGCGTGCCGCGGTAGCGCTTCAGCTGACCGGTCTCGCGCTGGCTGACGAGGGTCAGCGCGACCTGCATGAACGCGGTGCCGATGAGCGCGTAGGCGACCATCGCGCCGGCGAAGTACACGGGCGCGGTGATCCTGGCGCCGGCGAGGTCGACCGTGTCGCCGCCCCCGCCGAAGATCGAGTTGAACATCACCAGGATGACGACCGGTATGACCAGGCTGATCACGATCGCCCGCCGGTTGCGGGACATGCTGGTGAGCTGCGCCCGGGTCTGGACGAGTACGAGCCGCCAGTCAGACATGGTCGGCCCCCGCGGTCGTCAGCTCGAGGAACATGTCCTCGAGGGTGGGCCGGAGCACCTCCAACCCGTCGAGGCGATGCGCGCCCTGCTCGGCCCAGGCGGTGAGGCGGTACAGGACCGGCTGGGGATCGGGACAGCGGATCGTCACGACGTCGTCAGCCAGCTCCACCGGACCCGCAACCACCGAGCCGACCTCGTCTGCCGTCACGCCCCCGGGCAACCGGAAGTGAACCACCGCGTCGGCCTGGAGCCCGGCCCCGATCTCGTCCACGCTGCCGACGGCGACGAGCTCGCCGGCGCGCAGGATGGCGATCCGGTCGGCCAGGTGTTGGGCTTCGTCCATGTAGTGGGTGGTCAGGAAGATCGTCTTGCCCAGCCGCCGCAGCCCGTCGATCATCGTCCAGGCGCCCCGCCTCGCCGACGGGTCGAACCCGGTGGTGGGCTCGTCGAGGAAGACCAGGTCGGGGTCGCCCACGATCCCGATGGCCACGTCGACGCGCCGCTTCTGGCCACCGGACAGGGCGCCGATGCGGGCGCCGGCTCGGTCCCCGAGGCCGGACAGCTCGATCGTCTCGTCGACCCGCAGAGGCGCCGGATAGAAGCTGGCGAACAGCCCCACGGTCTCGCGGACGGTGAGGTTGGGGTCGAGCTCACACTCTTGGAGCACCAGGCCGATCCGCTCCCGCCAGCGCCTCGTGGGCTTGCCGGGATCAACGCCGAGTACCCGGACGTCGCCAGCCGTCCGGGCCCGGTAGCCCTCCAGGATCTCGATCGTCGTTGTCTTGCCGGCACCGTTGGGGCCGAGGAAGCCGAACACCTCGCCGGGAGCGACATCGAAGCTGACGCCATGCACGGCGTCACCTCCGCTGTAGGTCTTGCGCAGATTGCGCACCCTGATCGCGGCGTACCCGTTGAGGTCCATGCCGCCGCTCCTCAGCTCCTCGACCTGCGGCGGTAGAGGTAGACGGCGACCGGGGCGAAGACGGCCACCACCCCGATGGCCCACAGCACCGTGTACGCCTCGGTCTCCATGTCGGCGGTCATGCCCACCGCCGTGCCTGCCAGGGTGCCGATGACAGTCAGCCCGAACAGGCCGGCGATGAGATACTCGTGGTAGGCAGCCGTGGCGCCGAAGGGCCCGCCGAGGTGGATTGCGCTCCCGAAGACGTAGGCGAACAGCAGCGTGAACATCACCGGCTGGATCGTGACGGCGCTCAGCGTCTCGGGCTCGTTGCGAATGCGGGTCAGGCTCCGGCGGATGATCCACGTCTCCCTCGCCAGCCGAGCGCGCCCGCCACCGGGCCCGGGGGCTGGCCCGGTGGCGGGGTTGGTGGCGAAATGCGCGGGTGCTGTGGTGGTGGTCATGGGGGCGTTGTCGGCAACACGCGGCCTCCTGGCCGTCGGCACCGACGGTTCCGTGGGTCTCCCGCGAGGCCGGCGTCGGCGATCAGGTCGAGCCCCTCCAGGGCGCGGGTCTCGCCGTAGGCCTTGACGAGGCCCTCGGCCTCGATCGCGCACCATCGGCCATCGAGGGTGAGCTCGCCCGGCCCAGCTGTGGCGTCGGCGTGATCGGCCATGTCCTCAACGTAAGAACGGCCGCGTCAACACTCGACCCGGGTCACGTCAAGGTTTCGCCAGGGTTCGCTCGCCGGTCGCCAGAACGAAACTTTGACCTTCCACCGGTCGAGCGTTGACACGGCCGTCCGTACGGTCGCCGCATGGAGCCTGGCACCGCGGCCACCATCACCCGTCGGCGCCGGTGGAGCTTCCCCACCGACGAGGGGCGCGCCGGGCTCGGGAGCAAGGAGCCCGTCCGGGTTCGTCGCGGCCAGCCCGACGCCGCCGTCGAAGGCCCGGCCAGGTTCCTGGTGTCGCCATGAGCACGGTGGCCGAGCGCGGGCCGCCGCCAACACGCGAAGGGCCGAGCCGCGAGGCGCAGGCCGCGCCGGGGCCGGAGGCTTCCTTCCCGATCCGCCGGCATCCTGGCGACGTCCTGCGCGTCGTCGTCGGTGGGACCCTGCTCGCCCTGTCGGCGGCCATCGCCAGCACCGAGCGGGTCGGCACGCTCGAACGCGATCTCTTCCGCCTGGTCAACCACCTCCCCTCCGCGCTGGAGGTTCCCCTCATCGGGGTGATGCAGGTCGGTGCCATCGCTGCGGTGCCGGCGTGCGCCGCCATTGCGCTCGTCGCCAAACGTCGCCGCCTCGCCCGCGACCTCGCGGTCTCCGGCACGACGGCGTGGCTGCTCGCGAAGGTGGTCAAGGATGTCGTGAGCCGCGCCCGCCCGGACGCCTTGCTGTCCGATGTGATCGTGCGCCACGCCGGCGACACCGGCCTCGGCTTCCCGTCGGGGCACGCGGCCGTGGCCGCCGCGCTGGCCACGGCGGCCGGACCGTTCCTCCCCCGTCGCGCGCGTCACGCCACCTGGCTGATCGTGGCGCTGGTGTCGGCCGGTCGTGTCTACGTCGGCTCGCACCTGCCCGACGACGTCCTCGGCGGCATGGCCCTCGGCTGGATGATCGGCGCCGCCTGGCACCTGGCCGTCGGCGCACCGGCCCGCGGCGTCACGGCCGGCCGCGTCGCCCGGGTGCTGGAGACCGCGGGGTTGTCGCCGGTGACGGTGGCGCCGGTCCATGCCGACGCCCGCGGGTCGGCGCCGTTCGTGGCACTCACCTCGAGCGGACGGCAGCTGTTCGTCAAGGCCGTCGACCGCGAGCACCGCAACGCCGACCTGCTGTTCAAGCTGTGGCGGTACGTCGTCCTCCGCCACGTCGAGGACGAGGCACCCTTCGTCACGCCCAAGCAGCAGGTCGAGCACGAGGCACTGCTCCTCCTGCTGGCAGAGCGGGCCGGCGTGCGGGTGCCCGGCACCGTCACCGGCGTGCAGTCGGGGTCCGGGCCGGCGCTGCTCGTGCTGGAGGACGTGCCCGGCCGACCGCTTGGCGATCTCGAGCCGCGAATGCTGACGCCAGCGTTGTTGCGCGCCGTCTGGGGGCAGGTGGATCGCCTCCATCGTGCGCGGATCGCCCACCGCGACCTGCGGGCCGCGAACGTGCTCGTCGGCCGCGACGGGCAACCGTGGATCGTCGACTTCGGGTTCGCGGAGCTGTCGGCCAGCGACCGCCGGCTGGCGCAGGACGTCGCCGAGCTGATGACGTCGACCGCTCTCCTCGTGGGGCCGTCCCGGGCCGTGGACGCCGCCGTCGACGTCTTGGGCCCGGGCGCCGTCGCCCGGGCGCTCCCGCTGCTCCAGCCGCTGGCGTTGTCGGTGTCGACTCGCGCCGCGCTGCGGTACCAATCCGATGCCCTGGCCGAGCTGCGCCGCGTCGCGGCCGAGCGCACCGGGACCGACGCACCCGAGCTCGACCGGCTGGCGCGGGTCCGCCCGGTGACCGTGCTGTGGCTCGTGCTCGGGCTGTTCGCCGTGCACCTGCTGCTCCCCCAGGTCGGCGAGCTGCACCAGACGATCGACACGCTCGGGCGGGCCCAGGTCGGCTGGCTGGTCGCCGCCGTCTTCATGTCGGCCGGAACCTACATCGCCGCCGCGGTGGCCCAGCTCGGGACGGTGACATCGGACCTGCCCCTGGGCAGGACGGTCTCCGCGCAGGTGGCGTCGACCTTCGCCAACCGGTTCACGCCCGCCGGGCTCGGGGCGATCGGAATCTCGGTGCGCTACCTGGAGCGGTCGGGGCTGTCCCGGGCCGAAGCGGTGGGGGCGTCGGCCAGCGGCACCCTCGCCGGGCTCCTGGTCCATGTCCTCATGCTGGTCGTCGCCGGCTTCGTCGTCGGGCGGAGCCAGCTCCCGAGCGTTCACCTCCCCGAGGGGTGGATCGCGCTCGTCGTCGCGGTCAGCGCTCTGGCGGTCGCCGGGTTCGCGCTCGGAACGATCACCGGGCGCAGGCGCCTCCTCGCCCCGATCAGGCGGTCGGTGCGTGCACTGGGCGAGGTGCTGCGCCGGCCGGTGCGGGCGGTCGAGCTGTTCGGCGGCTCGTTCGCGATCACCGCCTTCTACATCGGCGCCCTGCTGTGCGCCTTGCATGCCTTTGCCGGCGGCATCGGGTGGACCAAGGTGGCGCTCGCGTACCTCGGCGGCTCGGCCGTCGGCGCCGCCTCGCCGACCCCGGGCGGGCTCGGTGCAGTCGAAGCAGCACTCGTCGCCGGGCTGACCGCGTTGGGGGCCCCCGCCGGGCCCGCCATCGCCGGTGTGCTGATGTTCCGGCTCGCGACCTTCTGGCTTCCGATCGCCCCCGGCTGGCTCGCCTTCCGCCGGCTGCGCCGGAGCGGCGCCATCTGACGGGCCCAGTTCGGGTGTGACCCCGGGGTCGACCTGATCCGACTTCCGCCCGGTCGGGACTTGGGGCTTGGCTGGTTGGCCCGTCGTCGGCTTGGCTGGGGCCATGCGAATGGAGCTCGGGCTGCCGGTCGAGTGCTCGGACGGGCGCGGCGGCAAGGTCCGCGACCTGGTCGTCGACCCCGATCGTCGGCGGTTGACGCACATCGTCGTCGAACGCCATGCCCACGTCGCCCACCTCATTCCGATCGAGGACGTGGAGCAGACGAGTGCCGACGACGGCGACGCGCTCCGGCTCAGCTGCACGGTCGCCGAGATCGAGCGGCGCTACCCAGAGATCGAGGAGACCGCCCTCGTGCGCATCGGTGAGTGGCCGACACTCGACGAGGACGACTGGGAGGTCGGCGTGTCGAGCGTCCTGTCGGCCCCGTTCCTCGACGGCGACGGCTTCGAGCTGACTACCACAGCCGCGCCCGTGGCCGACGACCGCATGCTGATGGCGTACGACCGCATCCCGGCACACGAAGTGGAGATGCGGCGGGGTTCGGCCGTCGAGGCCGCGGACGGCACGTTCCTCGGCCACGTGGACAGCTTCCTCGTCGACGACGAGGGACGCATCACGCACCTGGTCCTCGAGCGTGGCCACCTGTGGCGCCGCCGCGACATCACGATCCCGGTGACGGCGGTGGCAGAGCTCCACACGGACAAGGTCCGGCTGTCGCTGAGCCGGGACGACGTCGCCGCGCTTCCCACTGTCCGCGGGCACGGCCACCGCCGGGTGCGTCACCCGGGGACGGGCGCGTGACGCACCGCAGCTGCGGCTACTGCGGCTCGCCCGATCCCGCCACCTCGTAGGCCGGTCAGCGGGGAGCCCGTCGCCGCTCGGCTGCGCTCATGGTGACCTCTGCCCTTGCGGCAACGGCCGAGGGCGGCCCTCGGCGCCATGACCGACCGGAGGGTGAGCGCTCGCCGCGGCCGCCGTCTCGATTCGCTGGGCCCGCGGTCCGACGAGGCTGGCGTCGCCCATGGTGCCGCGGTCGTCGCCGAGAGCGGGCTCGGGCGTGGTGGTCGCGTCGATGTCGGCGGGTGTGGCCGCCCGGGCCGGCAACCACGCGAGGGCGAAGATGGCGCCGGCGAGGGCCACCGCCGCTCCCACGAGGACGGCCTGGCCCATGGCGTGGACGAACGCCTGACTGGCCACACTGTGGATCGATTGCGCGGCACCGCCGCCCAGCTGCCGGGCCACCTCGACGGCGCCGCCGAGCGAATTGCTGGCGGCTGCGGCAGCCGAGGACGGCAGCCCGGCGATGGCGGCCGAGCCGACGATCGTCGCGTGGTAGCTGGCGCTGAGGACGCTGCCGAGGATGGCCACGCCCAGCGCGCCACCCACCATGCGCGTGGTGTCATTGACCGCCGAGCCCACGCCCGCCTGTGCCAGGGGCAGGGAGCCCATGATCGAGTCGGTGGCGGGCGCCATCGCCAGGCCCATGCCGACGCCGAGGACCAGGATCGTGGCGAGCACCAGGCCGTAGCCGCTGGATACGCCGGCGGTCGACAGGATCACCAGACCCGCCGACACGATGGCGAGACCGGTGGCCACCATGACCTTCGTTCCCACCCGGGCCGTCAGGACGGGGGCCAGCGGCGCCGAGACCAGGAGTGCCAGCGCCACCGGCGCGACGGCGAGGCCCGCCCGCAGCGGGTCGTAGCCGAGCACGAACTGCAGGTACTGGGTGAGGAAGAAGAGCGTTCCGAACAGGGCGAAGAACACCAGCATGATGGCGATCGACGCGCCCGAGAAGCGGGGGTTCTCGAAGAAGCGCATGTCCAGCAAGGGATGGTCGGTGTGGAGCTCCCACGCCACGAACATGGCGAGCACCGCCATGCCCCCGGTGAAGGCCGCCACCACCGGACCGTGCGTCCAGCCCTGCGACGGCCCCTCGATGATCGCGTAGAGCACGCCGGCCAGGCCGACGAACGAGAGCACGGTCCCCACCGGGTCGAGCCGCCGTGGTGCGGGGTCGCGGCTCGTCGGCACCAGGAGCCGACCGGCGAGCAGCGCGATCGCAACGACGGGCAGGTTGACCAGGAACACCGAACCCCACCAGAAGTGCTCGAGGAGCCAGCCTCCGGTCACGGGCCCGATGGCGATCCCCAGCCCGGCCACGGCCGCCCACACGCCGATGGCCTGCGCCCGCTCCCGGGCGTCGGTGAAGACGTTGGTCAGGATCGACAGGGTCGAGGGCATGATGGCGGCGCCGCCGATGCCCATCACCGCCCTGGCGCCGATGAGCACGCCCGCCGAGCCGGCGAACGCCGCGGTGGCCGAACCGAGGCCGAAGATGGCCAGGCCCACCTGGAGGGCGCCGCGGCGCCCGAAGCGGTCCGCCAGCATGCCGGCGGTCAGGAGCAGGCTGGCGAACACCAGCACGTACGTGTCGACGATCCACTGTTGCTGGCTCGCCGAGGCTCCCAGGTCCTCGACGAGCGTGGGGAGGGCCACGTTGAGGACCGTGTTGTCGATCCCGATGACGAGCAGGCTCAGGCAGAGCACCGCGAGCGTCCCCCAGCGGCGACGGTAGATGGCGGCAGCCGTTCCGGCAGTGGTGGCAAGGGCCATGAGTCGACCGTAGGGAGGGACGCGTCAACGCACGACCGGAGGAAGGTCAAGGTTCGCTCTGCCCATCGGTGGTGAGGCGAGGGCCGGGGACGGGCGCTGCACGGTGGCGGCGGACGGTGTCGGGGCGAGCGGCGGGGTCAGCAGTGGGCTGGGAGGGGGCCAGAGCGATCCTTGACGCCTCGCCGGGCGATCGTTGACGCGCCCGCGGGGACACTGCGGTCATGGCCGAGCCGCCCCGCTCCCCGCCCCCCTTCTGGCGCACGCCGGCGTTCTGGGTGACGGTCGCCGCGCTCCTGATCGCCAACTGGGTTCTCGGCTCGCTCTTCCTCGCACCCCCGTCCCGTCTGCAGGTGCCATACACCGAGTTCCAGTCGCAGCTGACCGCCGGGAACGTCGAGAGCGTGACGTCCAAAGGAGAGACGATCCAGGGTGAGTTCCACAAGGCGGTCACCTACCCCAAGCGGTCGCCGGATCGGTCGACGCTGTTCCAGACACAGCGGCCGTCGTATGCGAAGGACGATCTGCTCAAGGCGCTCGAGGCCGAGCACGTGACCGTGAACGCCAAGGCGCTCACCACCGCACCGTCGTTGCTGACTGAGCTGCTCGTGGGGTTCGGGCCGACGCTGCTGCTGATCGGTGGGTTCCTGTGGCTGGCGCGGCGGGCGACCTCGGGGATGTCGTCCATGGGCGGGTTCGGCCGGTCGCGGGCCAAGCGCTACGACGCATCCAAGCAACGCACCACGTTCGCCGACGTCGCTGGCGTCGATGAGGTGAAGGACGAGTTGGCCGAGGTCGTCGACTTCCTGCGCTACCCCTCCCGGTACCGGCGACTCGGCGCGACCATCCCCAAGGGCGTGCTCCTGTCCGGACCACCCGGGACGGGCAAGACACTGCTGGCCCGGGCCGTCGCGGGCGAGGCGGGCGTGCCGTTCTTCTCGGTGTCCGCGAGCGAGTTCGTCGAGATGATCGTCGGCGTCGGGGCCAGCCGGGTGCGTGATCTGTTCGTCGAGGCCAAGGGCGTGGCACCGGCGATCGTGTTCATCGACGAGCTCGACGGCATCGGCCAGTCCCGCACCAGCGGAGCGTCGTTCGGGGCCAACGACGAGCGGGAGCAGACCCTCAACCAGATCCTGACCGAGATGGACGGCTTCAGTGGAACCGAAGGCGTCATCGTCCTCGGTGCCACCAACCGGCCCGAGGTCCTGGACCCGGCGCTGCTGCGTCCCGGCCGCTTCGACCGGCGGGTCACGGTCAACCCGCCCGACCTGTCGGGCCGGGCGGCGATCCTGAGCGTCCACACCCGAGGTGTTCCGCTCGCTCCCGGGGTCGACCTGACGGCGCTTGCAGCGCAGACGCCGGGGATGGTCGGCGCCGACCTCCGCAACCTCGTCAACGAGGCCGCCCTGCTGTCGGCCCGCCGGCGGCGGGAACGTGTGCATGCGGCCGACTTCACGGACGCCCTGGAGAAGCTCATGCTCGGGACCGCCAGGCGGATCGTCCTGTCACCCGCCGAACGTGAGCGGAGCGCCTACCACGAGTCGGGCCATGCGCTCCTCGGGATGCTTCAACCGGGTGCGGACCCGGTGCGCAAGGTGTCGATCGTCCCTCGGGGCCGCGCGCTCGGCGTCACGTTCCAGAGCGCGGACGCCGACCGCTACGCGTACGAGGAGCCCTATCTGCGGGGCCGGATCATCGGCGCCCTCGGTGGGCGCGCCGCCGAGCAGCTCGTGTACGGGCAGGTCACCACCGGGGCCGAGTCCGACCTCGAGCAGGTCACGGCCATCGCGCGCCAGATGGTGGGGCGCTGGGGCATGAGCGACGCACTGGGTCCCGTCGCCGTGCTGCCCGGCCCCGGCGTGCCCCGCCTGCCGACGGCGGACGGCCCGTCGCCCGACACGCTGCAGCTGGTCGACGCGGAGGTTCGCCGCATCGTCGAGGACTGCTATGCGGCGGCGCTCGACCTGTTGGGGGCCAACCGGGAGCGGCTCGACAACCTCGCCCACACCCTGCTGGACCACGAGACCCTCGACGAGGCCGACGCCTACCGGGCGGCGGGATTCCCGGCCCCGACCTCGCCGATACGGAACCTTGACACGACGCCGGTCGATCGCTGACGGACCGCTTCCTACGTTGCCGCGCGGCGACCGGGTTGGAGGTGACCGATGAGTCGCAACACGACCAAGACCTTTGTCCTGTTGGCCCTGCTGGGTGGGCTGTTCGTGCTGGTGGGCGGCCTGATCGCCCCGCGCGGTGGCGCGCTGATCGGGCTGGCCCTGGGCCTGCTGATCGTGGGCGGGTCGTACTGGTTCAGCGCCGGCCTGGCCGTACGGGCGGCGGGCGCGCGGCGCGTGACCGCGGCGGAGCATCCCCGGTTGGCCGCCATCGTCACCGACCTGGCCGGGCGCGCCGACCTGCCGATGCCCGAGCTGTACGTGGCGCCGACGGCGCAGCCCAACGCCTTCGCCACGGGGCGCAACCCCCGCCACGCGGCGGTCTGCGTCACCCAGGGGGCTCTCGACCTGCTCGACGACGAGGAGCTGCAGGGCGTGCTGGCGCATGAGCTGTCGCACGTCGCCAACCGCGACATCCTCATCGGCTCGATCGCGGCCGCCATCGCCATGGCCCTCACCCTGGTGGCCCGCGTGGCGATGTGGGGGACCCTCTTCGGCGGCGGCCGAGGGCGCCGTGGCAATCCCATCGGCCTGCTCGCGATGTCGCTGCTGGCGCCGCTGGCGGCGCTGGTCATGCAGATGGCGATCTCCCGTAGCCGGGAGTTCGAAGCCGATCGATCCGGCGCCGACCTGCTGGGCAGTGGCGAGGCGCTGGCGCGCGCCCTTGCCAAGATCGACGCCACGGCCCGCGCCGTGCCGATGCAGGTCGATCCCGCCCACGCCACCGCGTACATCGTCAACCCACTGACGGGGCGCCGGGTGGCGTTCGCCCAGCTGTTCGCGTCCCACCCGCAGACCGACGAGCGCATCGCCCGCCTCCATGCCGAGACGGCCCGCCTGCAGCGGGTGACCGGTAACTGAACCAGACCCGCGGCGATCACCAACCCCATGTCGTGCCTGCAGGCTGCTTACGCTGGTCCCATCGACACGATGAAGCGCCTGCTACTCGTCGAGGACGACACCGCCATCGCGCGGCCGCTCGTGCGGGCACTGGAACGGGAGGGATTCGCCGTCGAGCACTTGGAGGCCGGGGAGCCTGCCATCCGGCGGGTGGACGGCGAGGACATCGACCTGGTCGTGCTCGACCTGACGCTGCCCGACCTCGACGGGCTCGACGTGTGCCGGCAGATCCGGGCGAACCATCCCGCGCTCCCCATCGTGATGCTGACCGCTCGTCGCGAGGAGGTCGACGTGGTGGTCGGGTTCGACGCCGGCGCCGACGACTACGTGGCCAAGCCGTTCCGGGTCGCCGAGCTGGTGGCCCGGCTGCGGGCCCGGCTGCGGGTCACGCCCGCCCTAGAGCCGGCCGATGCCGACCAAGTGACCGCCGGCGACGTGCGTGTCGACCGCGCCGCGCACCGCGCCTTCGTGGGCGAGACCGAGCTCGATCTGACCCCGAAGGAGTTCGACCTGCTGCAGCTGCTGGTCAGCGAGGCCGGGCGCACGGTCGAGCGCACCCGCATCATGCGGGCGGTGTGGGACGAGCACTGGTGGGGCCCGACCCGCACCCTGGACATGCACGTGTCGGCCCTGCGCCGCAAGCTCGGCGACGATCCGGCGAACCCCCGGCGGATCGTCACCGTGCGGGGCGTGGGGTTCCGCCTCGAGCCGGTCTGACGAGGGTCGATGCCGCGGACCACGCCCGGTGGGGCCACGCACCCGGCGGGCCGACCGTGCGTCGGGCGGAATCGGGCCTCAAGATTCCCTGGAGTGGTCGGGTGCGCCGACGGTTCCTGACCTCCACGATGTTCATCGCCCTCACTGCGATCGTCCTGCTGGGCGTGCCGCTTGGCTTCGTGCTCGACCGCCTGGCGCGGGAGGCGACGATCAGTCGCCTGGAGCGCTCGGCAGCGGCGATCGCCGTCGCCGTCGAGCCGATCGTCAGCGGCGGCAACGAGCCCAGCCGAGCGCTGCTCGACCAGCTCACCCCCGCCGGGGATCAGACCATCCTCCGCCTGGCCGACGGTGAACGCATCCTGGCCGGCGACCGCCCGGGGGACCCGACGCTGTCGGTCGAGACCGAGGCGGGTGCCGGGACAGTCGTCCAGCTGGTGGCGCCGGCAACGCCGGTGATCGAGACGGTCAGGCGCTCGATCCTCACGTTGGCGGCAGTGGCCGCCGTCGGTCTGGTCCTGGCCGGCGTGCTGGCGACGGTCCAGGCGCGTCGGCTCACCCGGCCGATCGAGGAGTTGGCCCGGGCGGCCAACCGACTCGGCGGCGGCGACTTCTCAGCCCGTCCACCCCGCTCCGGCGTGCCCGAGCTCGACGCCTTGGCCGAGACGTTGGATTCGAGCCGAGAGCGCATCGCCACCCTGGTCGACGCCGAGCGCCAGTTCGCCGCGAACGCGAGCCATCAGCTGCGCTCGGCGCTGACCGGCCTGACGTTGCGCCTGGAGGAGCTCTCGGCATCCCCCGACCCCGGTACCAAGGTGGAGGCCGACGAGGCCCTGGCGCAGGCGGCGCGCCTCGACGCGACCATCGACGAACTGCTGCGCCTGGCCCGCACGGGCCGGGCCGGGGAGCGGCGGACCTTCGACCTCGGCGGCATGGTCCGCGAGCACGCACGCGACTGGCAACCACGCTTTCGGCGGGAGCAGCGGGGCATCGAGGTGCGCGCCGAGGGCGTCGTGCCCGTCCACGCCACGCCTGGCGCCGTCGGCCAGATCGTCGACGTCCTGTTGAGCAACGCCTTGGAGCACGGCCGCGGTGGCGTCGCCTTCCACGTCCGGCGCGAGGGCGCCAGCGGTGTCATGCAGGTGTCCGACGAGGGCGACGGCATCCAGCCCGCGATTGCGCCGCAGCTGTTCGAGCGGGGCGATGACCAGGAGGGCCACGGCATCGGCCTACCACTGGCCCGACAGCTCGCCCAGGCCGACCTGGGGTCCCTGGAGCTCCTCACCTACCGGCCGCCGGTCTTCCGGCTCCTGTTGCCGGGCCCGGACGACGACACGCCCGAGGATCCCGCCCGGACCGGTGCCGACGGGGCTTGACCGAAGGCCGACGGGGCTTGACCGAAGAGTGACGCAAGCGTGACCCAACCCCGGGCGACCGCTGACGGGTCCCTCCTTACGGTGCTCAGTGAGACAGATCGCATCCGAGGAGGTTGCCCCCGTGACCATGACGACCGATCCGACCGGCACCGCAGGGCCCGGAGCCGCTACCCCCACGCCACCCGAACCGACGACGCCGCCGACGCCCCCGGCGCCGCCGCAGCCGCTCGACACCGGCGACCGCCGGCCGCGGCGCCGTGGCTTCGCCGCCGCCGCGCTCGCCGGAGCGGTGGCCGGCGCGCTCGTCGCTGGTTCGATCGCACTCGCGACCAACAACGACAACGACAACAGCGGCTCGCCAGCGGCGGCCACCGCCAGCCTCCCCGACCACAGCTCCGCGAGCATCGACGGCGTCGACGTGGCCGCGGTGCTCAAGCAGGTCCAGCCGGCGGTCGTATCGGTCCAGACCAAGAGCCTGAGCGTCGGCAACCTGTTGTCGCCGGAGGTCCAGGAAGGCGCCGGCACCGGGTTCATCGTGAGCTCCGACGGCCAGATCGTCACCAACGACCACGTCGTCGACGGCGCTCAGCAGGTGCAGGTGACGCTCCCGGACGGCTCCAGCAAGTCCGCGAAGGTCCTCGGCGCCGATCCCACTGCCGACCTGGCGGTGCTCAAGATCGACGGCACGAACCTGCCCACCGTCACGCTGGGCAACTCCGACGACGTGGCAGTGGGCGATCCCGTCGTCGCCATCGGCAACGCTCTGGCATTGCAGGGCGGACCGACGGTGACCGAGGGCATCGTGTCGGCGCTGAATCGCACGATCTCCGAGGAGAACGGCGTGCGCCTCCAGCACGTGATCCAGACCGACGCCGCGATCAACCCGGGAAACTCGGGCGGACCTCTGGTCGACAGCCACGGCCGCGTGATCGGCATCAACACCGCGGTCGCCGGCCAGGCGCAGAACATCGGCTTCGCGATCTCGATCGATCAGGCGAAGCAGGTCGTTACGGACCTCGAGAACGGCAAGGCGCCGGCCCACCCGTTGCTGGGCGTCGATTCCGTCGACATGACCGCCGCACTCGAGCACCAGCTGAACCTGTCGGTCGACCACGGTGCCCTCGTGGTCGCGGTCGAGCCCGGCTCTGGAGCCGCCTCCGCAGGCATCCAGCAGGGCGACGTCATCCTCAAGTTCGGCTCCCATGACGTGAAGTCCGCCGACGACCTCTCCAACGCCGTGGCAGACACCTCGCCGGGCGACCACGTCACCGTCGTCCTCCAGCGGGGGAGCCAGCAGATGACCGTCACCGTGGACATCGGGCAGCAACCCGCATCGAGCGGCTGACGTTCGCTGGGGACCTAGCCCGGACGCAATGGTCCCCGGCAAACACGGGCCCCCGCCGATCCCGCCCGGCGGGGGCCCGCCCGCGCGGGCGCACACTGGGTCGTCCTGATCTCGCGGCCGCACGCATGCCGGTACTGTGACCATCACGGACTCCGCATCGCGGTCGCGCACTCGGCAACGGCGGAGGGGGCAGCGGTGGCGAGGCACGTGGACAAGGTGGTCATCCTCCACCGGGGCGCGCTGCGGGTGAAGTACGGGGCGGAGGGATTCGCCGCGATCCGCGACGCGCTGGCGCGCATGGCCGAGGCCGATCGGGCCCGAGAGATCTCGTCGCGCATCATCGCCATCGATCGCGAGCGCACCATGAGGGGCCTCGGCGGGCCCACGGTCGTCGACCCGAGTGATGCGATGGCAGTGAAGGCAGCGGTCGACGCCGCGGCCGACGCGGTGACCGCCCACTACGTCATGCTGCTCGGCGCTCCGGACGTCCTGCCCCAGCAACGCCTGCGCAACCCCACCAGCGACGAGGACCCCGACGTCCCGAGCGACCTTCCCTATGCCTGCCACGCGCCGGCCAGCGACGACCCCGGCGACTTCGTCGGACCGGTGCGGGTGGTCGGTCGGCTTCCCGACCTCCTCGGCGCGACGGAGCCCAAGTTCCTCCTCCGCCTGATCGGGAAGGCCGCCACCTGGAGCGCGCGGGCACCGAGCGCGTACCAGCCGGTCTTCGGGTTGAGCACCGACAGTTGGAAGGTGTCCACGCGGCTCTCGGTCGGGCAGCTCGGAACCAACGGCACTGCAGTCCACGTCTCGCCCACCGAAGGACCGGTGTTTCCGGTTGCCGACCTGCGATCGCGCACCCACTTCGTCAACTGCCACGGCGGCGACACCGACCCGCGCTGGTACGGCGAGCGCAGGGGCGCTGCGTCGCTGCCCGTCGCACTCGAACCGGCCTCGGTGAGGGGCAAGGTGAGCAGGGGGACGGTGGTCGCCGTGGAGTGCTGCTACGGCGCGCAGCACTACCGCCCGGACCTCGCGGGCGGCGAGATGTCGCTGTCGGCGACGTACCTCCACGCAGGCGCGGCAGGGGTGATGGGGGCGTCCACGCTGGCGTACGGGCCCGAGGC
This sequence comes from uncultured bacterium, assembly GCA_963717085.1. Classification (GTDB taxonomy): domain Bacteria; phylum Actinomycetota; class Acidimicrobiia; order Acidimicrobiales; family VFJN01; genus DASQUK01. The sequence continues at coordinate 28,686 of CAVQVM010000019.1, read as the reverse complement.
GAGCATGGGCGCGGCCGACCTCGTCACCCGTTACTTCCTCGCCGAGGTGCACGACGGCGCATCCCTAGGCCGCGCCCTCCTCGAAGCTCGGCAGCGCTTCGTCCGGGAACACGGGGAGCTCGATCCCGTCGACCTCAAGACGTTCGTGCAGTTCGACCTCCTGGGCGACCCGTCCATCACTCCCGTGCGCGTTCCCCTGCCGAAGACTGCACCCAAGGCCCTGCAGGCGACGTCAGCAGGTACGCGCCTTCGCCGGCAGGCTCTGGCGCGCGTCGGCGACAGCCTCCCGGGGGTGGTGGTGCGAGCCGCGCCGGACCCGGTCCACGCCCAGCCGTCCCGCGTCATGGCCGCCGCGCAGCGCGCCGGCGTGACTCCGCCACCCGACGCCGCAGTCCAGACCTACCGGGCGAGCGCCGCGGTCCCGTCGCGGACGTCGTTCCACCTCCTGACCCGTCGGGGCGGCGACATCACCGTCGTGCGCGAGGCGCCCGGCGAACCCACGACGGCGCGGACGGTGGTGCGCAAGTGAGCGACGGTCCACGCGACTCGGGGCCGGTCGACGGGCCCACCGACGGTCCCACCGACGGTCCCGCCGTCGAGCGGCCCGACCTCGAGCCGCCCGACGTCGAGACCCTGACCGCGCCCGTCGAGCGCCGCATCATCGCCGTCGGGTCCAAGAGCGAGCGTGAGGCGACGGTTGCCATCATCGACGACCGGCCCCTGGTCCTGCGCCACCGCGGCGGCGGTGCCTACGACGACCCCGCCGACCTCGCCGACCTCGCCGGGCGCACCGCCCGCCTCACCGGTACTCGACTCTCGACTGTCTTCCTGGTGGACGAGGCCGTGGCGCTCTGACGGCGGCGACCGGCAACTGGTTCAGCGGACTTCCACCTGCCGGCCAGCCGCAACGCGCGCACGATCAGCCCAACTGCAGCGCTTCGTAGATGGCGACGTGCTGCCGTGCCGTGGTGTCCCAGCTGAACCTCGCCGCCAGCTCGGGCCCGCTCTGGCGCAGCTTCTCCCGCACGCCGTCGTCGTGCGCCACGGTGTCGAGTGCGTCGGCGAGCCCCTCGTCGTCGCCCGGAGCCACCGCGAGGGCATCCACGCCGAAGCGCACGTACTCGGCGAACACCGGTAAGCGAGTGAGCACGACCGGGAGCCCGGCGGCCATGGCCTCGAGCACGGCGAGGCCGAAGCCTTCGTTGACGGAGGGGAATGCGAAGGCGTCGGCGGCGCGGTACCACGCTGCCATCTCGTCGTCGGGGACCGTGCCCAGGAGCGCCACGTCACGGCCGAACTCGAGGTCGAGGTCGTCCATCGACGCGATGACGCGGTCGCGATAGGGCGTGTGGTCCTGAAACGAATGGCCGCCGATGATGGCGAGCACCGGTGGACGAGCCCAGCGTCGGCGTAGGAGCGACAAGGCGCGAAACAGGTGGTCGGTGCCCTTGCGGGGCTCGATGCCGCCGACGGTCAGGATCAGGAACCGATCCGCCGCTCCCGCGCGAGCGCGCAGCGCGCTGGTTGCCCCCGGGGGCGGGTCGGCCCCGAACCGGTCGATGTCGATGCCATTCGTCACCACGTCGGCCTTGACGCCGTAGTCGTCGGCGAGGCGCTGCCGCCAGGTCGGGCTCACCACCAGCACGCGGTCGGGATCGACGATCGAACGCCGTTGGCACTCGACCAGGGCCGGCGTGATGAAGTCGTCGACGTGGTGCACCGTCCGCACGACGCGCACGGGCGCACCCGCATCCCGGATGCGGAGTGCGGCGCGGGCGGCGATGCAATCCTGCACGTGCAGCACCGGAGGCAGCGCGCCGGCCCGCGCCATGAGTCCCGCTTCGAGAGCGTCGATCGCATTGAACACGCGCGCCTCGAGCCCGGCTGCGGGCTCGGGGGACGCAACGAAGGCGCACGGCACCGTGACGGGGCGGTAGAACCCGGCACTCTCGTCGCCGAGAGCGACGATCTCGACCGGGAACGAGCGCCGTGCCAGGGCCTCGGCCAGCGCCAGCATGTGCACGACCCCGCCGCGGGGCTTGGTCGAGTACGTGACCATGCCGACCGGCGTCACGACAGGTCCCCGGCGACGATCGGCGGCTGCCGTCCCGCAATCGCGGCGGCGGCGAGTGCGGCTCGGGCGGCCGTCGGCGCAACGAGGCAGCCGGCCTCCTCGAACGCCCGACGCTGGCGCGCCAGGTCCTGAGGATCCTTGTCGGTGCCGAGCACGTAGACCACGACCCGCGGGCCCTCGGGCCTGGCCACCGCCGCGCACGCGGGCGCCAGGACCGACGCCGGGTCGTCATGCCCGCCGTAGCCCAACACCACGTCGAGCAGCACCACCGCCACGTCGTCGTCCTCGCCCGCCTCGGCCAGCAACCCGAGCCGGGCCTCGGCGTCGATCATCGGATGCGGCCGCCCCTTCGTGTACTCCTCCTCTCCGAGATCGAGGCACACGTGCGCGCCGGCGGGCGCGGGCACCCGGTGCCGGTCGTCCAACGGCGCGTTCGACCACACGTCGCCGAGGTAGCGCTGCAGCAACGTCTGCGCCTCGTAGCAGAGCGTTCCGCCCGAGAAGAGCCCTCTTACGGTGCGCCGCGCCGGTTCGAGATCGACCAGGCTGAGCGCCACGTGCGAGCGCCACTCCGACCAGTCGGAGGGCGGGGATCCCCCGCATCGCCTCACCGCGTGGGCCACGGCCGCCTCGAGGGTGGTCGCCACCGCCGCGGCCCCGGGCACCGAGGCGCCAGGCGCAAGGCCGATCAGCGCTGCGATAACCGGCTTCGCGGCACCGGCCGCCACCACCTCACGTGCCACGTCCGGTGACGGTGGCTTGGACACCAGCACGATCACGTCGGTGCCCGGGTCGCGAGCGAGGGCCTGCATCGCCAGCCGGGCGGACCGGCCGGCCACCTGCTGGGACAGGTCACGGCCGCCCACACCGATCACGTGCGACACCCCCTCCCCCCAACGGTCGAGCAGCGCCATCACCTCCTGCGCCCCTGTGCCGGCCGCGGCGACCACCCCGACGCGCCCCGGCGAGACGGCGTTGGCAAAGCCGAGGCCGCAACCTCCGATGCTGGCGGTGCCTGCACCGGGCCCCATCGCCAGCCGACCGACGGTGGCCGCGTGCTCCTTCAGTGCAATCTCGTCCTCGAGACTCACGTTGTCGCTGAACAGCAGGACATGCAGTCCCGCGGATAGGGCCTTGTGCGTCTCGAGCGCGGCGTACTCCCCGGCGACCGACACGATGGCGACGTTCGGGTCGTCGGGCCCGTCGAGCACCGCCTGGAGCGACCGGGGCTCGCGCTCGGCGGGCGCGGCGGCGGCCGACCGCGATGGAGACAGCGCCTGCTCGGCCTGTTCGAGCGCGTGCTCCGCCCGGGCCGCATCCGTCGCCCGCACCGCGACGACGAGATCGTTGGGGGTCGCCGTCAGCGCCTCGCCCGCGATCCCGTGCTCCTGCAGCGCCTCCAGGTTGGCCGGCGTCCCCATCAGCGCGGTGGCGAAGTCGACGCCCTGCGCTTCACGCATCCGGCGCGTGATCGCCAGCAGCTCGACCGAGTCGACATAGCGGTCGCGGAGGACACGCACGCCAGCGAACAGGGGAGACCCGCTCAAGGACTGACCGGCCGACCCGACCTGGCGGTGACCAGCGTTCCCGCCGGTCGCCCGTCCGACGGCGCCATGGTGGATGCCAGCAGGTCCGGGGTAGTGATCGCCACTGCGTCGCCGCCCTCACGGACGAAGCGGATGGCGGCGGCGATCTTCGGGGCCATGCTTCCGGCCGCGAACTGACCCTCGGCGAGGTAACGCTCCGCGTCGTCGACGCTCAGCTCGTGGAGGTCGTACTGCCGGGCGGTGCCGTGTTCCAGCTGGACCGCCGGCACGCTGGTCACCAGCGCGAGGACGTCGACCCCCAGTACGGACGCCAGTCGTTGGGCGGCGAGGTCCTTGTCGATCACCGCGTCGACACCCACGTAGCCATCGACGGTCATGGTGACAGGCACACCGCCACCACCGCAGGCGATGACGACGAGGCCGGCATCGAAGATCCGGCGGATGGTGTCGGCCTCGAGGATGGCGAGCGGCTCCGGCGACGGCACGACGCGCCGGAACCCTCGCCCCGCGTCCTCCGCCATGGTCCAGCGCCTCTCCGCGGCCAGCCGGCGGGCCTCGCTCGCCGAATAGAACGGCCCGATCGGCTTCGAGGGCTCGGCGAATGCCGGGTCGTCGCCATGGACCACGACATGGGTCACCACGCTCACCACCTGGCGGTCACGGCCGAGCCGCTCGTGGAGAGCGAGCGCGATGAGACTGCCGAGGTGGCCCTGCGTCATGGCGGAGAGCGAGAACAACGGTTGCGGGGGAACAACTCCCGCCGCGGCCTCCTGCTGCACCCCGAGCGCCCCCACCTGGGGACCATTGCCGTGGACCACCGCGACGTGCCAACCGGCACCGATAAGCTCGCCGATCGAAGCGGCCATGGCGCGCGCGTTGTCGCGCTGCTCCGTGTAAGTGCCCGTCTGGTCGGCGCCGCACAACGCGTTGCCTCCCAGGGCGATGAGGGCACGACCACCCACGCCATCACCTCGCTGGCTGGCTTGGCGGAACGTTGAGGATAGTAGACATGACCTCCAGCATGGTCAATCAATGGCGTCTGTGAGCGACGACGATCTCGCGCATGCTCGTCAGTCGTGGCGTGCGGCCGAGGCACGCCTGTACCCGCTGGCGATGACCAACGTCGACGGCTACCAGCGGGCCCTGGTGCTCGTCGCCGCCACGTGCGAGCAGTTGCGGGCGGTAACCACCACGGCCGCCGAGCTCGTGGCGTGCCAACCGCGGGCGGTCGAGTACGTGGCCGAGGCCTGCGATGCGACGGGCACGAGTGCGCAGGGCCTGGAACCGGATGACATCTTCGGATCCGCCGCCGCCGCGAGGGATCGCGAACTGGCAGGAGAGGAGCGGCGGCGGGCGAGGTTGGCGGCGATCCAGGAGGCCCGGTCGGCGGGTGAGGACTGGACCGACCTCCACGCCCACCCGCTCGGCCCGCGCGTGCCGGAGCTGCGGATCCACGTCGGCACGGGGTGGGCCATCCTCACCGAGATGGGTGCCGATCAGGCCACCGGGGAGCCCGTCCTCATCGTCACCGCGACGCGGGTCGATCCGACGACCGGCGAGCTCAGCGCCGAGGTGGGCGCGGCGGTCCACACGGTCGGCACCGCCGAGGAATGGGAACGGGTCGCGACCGAGCTCCGGGCGGACATGCCCTGAGCCGTCTTCTATGGTGGGCGTGGTCGTCGTAGTATCCGACACGTCCCCGACGGGAGCGGAGGCAGCGTTGGAGCGAGACACCGCCGAACTCGTCCTCCGGTTGCAGGCCCACGGGTTGCGAACCGAGGTGGAGACCGAGGGTCGGGCGGGGGGTGCCGGCCCATCCGACGTCAGCATGGTCTGGGTCGACGACTACGCCGTCACCCTCGACACCAACCCGGCCCGGACCGCCTCGTCGCCCTTCGAGCTGCGAGACGACGGCAACGGGGTAGGCATCTACGAGGGCGGGCGGTGGGTTGCGCCCGCCCGCTCGCAAGCCCGGCCCCGCTACTACGACCTCACCACCGCCGACGGCACGCCCTACTGGAAGATCGCGCTGCTGCACCTCGACTCGCTGGCCAGCACCGTGCTGCAGACGTGTGCCTACTGGGGCAACGACGACCAGTGCGCGTTCTGCGGCATCGGGGTCTCGCTGGACGCCGGTCGCACCACGGCGAAGAAGACGCCGGCGCACCTCGCCGAGGTGGCCCTGGCCGCCCGCGACCTCGACGGCGCCGTCGACGTGACCCTCACCACCGGCAGCACGCGCGCCCCCGACCGCGGCGCGCTCTACGTCGCCCAGTGCGCCGCTGCCGTGAAGGAGGCGAGTGGTCTCCCAGTCGAGACGCAGTTCGAACCGCCCGAGGATCTCGATGCGATCGACCGGGTAGCCGACCTCGGTGTCGACACCGTGGGCATCCACGTCGAGTCGTTCGATCCCACCGTGCTCGCCCGCGTGGCGCCCGCCAAGGCGCGTACCGGCATCGAGGGGTACTTCCGTGCGTGGGAGCGCGCCGTGGGCCTCTTCGGCGAGGGGCAGGTCACCACGTACGTGATCCTCGGCATGGGTGAAGACCCGGAGCTGACGGTGGAGGGGTGCAGGCGGGCCGTCGACATCGGCGTCTACCCCTTCGTGGTGCCGCTGAGGCCGGTGGCCGGCAGCCTCATGGCCGCATGGTCGCCGCCGGCACACGACTACGTCGAACGCATCGTGCGCCGCGTGACGCCGTACCTGGCCGACCGCGGCCTCGGTGCGGAGACGGCCAAGGCGGGGTGCTCGCGCTGCCAGGCGTGCTCGCCGATGGCCGCCGTGCAGGACCGCCTCCAGATCGGGCCCAAGCCCGTTGCGACGCGTGGCTGACGTCCTGCACCGCACTCACGTCTGCCGCGTGGCGGACGATCCCTGGACGGTGGCCGAGCACCACCGGATCCGCGAGGAGGTGTTCGTGCGGGAGCAGTGCCTGTTCCCGGGCTCGGATCGCGACGGCCGGGACGACGATGCTGCCACGATCAAAGTCCTCGGGTTCCGCGACGACGTCGCCGGCGGCGCCGTGCGTCTCTACCCCCTCGACGCTGCCGGCCATTGGCAGGGGGATCGTCTCGCCGTCCTCCCCGGCACTCGGGGCCACGGCCTCGGTGCCCCGCTCGTGTGGTTCGCGGTCGCCACAGCGGCGAGGGGTGGCGGACGCCTGATGACCGCGCACATCCAGCCGCGCAACGTCGCGTTCTTCGAACGCCTGGGCTGGCGGGTGTCCGGGGAGCAGGAGATCTACGTCGGGGTGCCCCACGTCCCGATGGCGATCGATCTCGCGAGTGGACGCTCGCGGAAGTCCCGTGGATGGATCGCCGAGGCAGATTCGTCGCTGGCAAGGACGCAGGAGGAAGGCGCAGCCATAGCTGCGGCGACGACGAGGACGCAGTCAGCGGCGGATATGGCCGGCGAGACGCCACGATGACTTCCGCGAGGGTCCACTACAACCCGGTGACGGGGTCGGCGTTCAGGTCGACGAGCACGGCTTGGTCCCGGTCGTCGACCAACGCGAGCACCCCCGAGGCGTCGACCGTGGCCAACGGCGCGTACGTGAGCCCCCGCCGTTCCACGGCTTGGCGGCAGCCGTCCTCGTGTTCGGGTGCCATCGTCACGAGGAACGCGAAGCACGGGAAGCACGACGACCACGCGTCGAACTCGATCCCGGCGGGTACTGGAACGGCATCGACAGGGATCGATGCACCGCATCGGGTCGGTTCGAGCAACATGGCGATCGAGCCGAAGATCCCGGCCATGCTGACGTCCTTCGCGGCCTCCACGACTCCGTCGGCGGCGAGCTGGGCGAGCAGACGCACGTCGCCGGCGAGTTGGTGGCCGCGCTCGTCGAACGACGGGAAGAACGGGAAGTCGGGCCGCATCTTGCCGTCGAGGCACACGACCAGCGCCAGCGCTTGCCCGGGGCGGACGCGCAACGCCGACAGCGGGCGGCCGGGGCACCGTCCCAGGGCGAACGCCGACAGCGCGACCCGATCGGCGCTCCTCGTCAGATGGCCGCCCACCACGGGCACGTCGTAGAGCGACGACGCGAAGCGAATCCCGTCGAGCACCGCGCGACAGGTGTCGGGCGGGCCCACAACGGTGTCGACGATGGCCAGGGGAACGGCTCCCATGGCGGCCACGTCGTTCACGTTGGTCAGCACCGCCGCCACCCCCGCGCCGTAGGGATCGCTCTCCACGAACGGCGGCAGGATCGCCTCGCCGCACGCGATCACCTCCTCGCTCCCCACGCGCACGGCCGCACCGTCGTCACCGGGGCCGCGCAGCCAGTCGCTCCCGCCGAACACGTCGCGCACGACGACGATGTCGGCCTTGGCCCGCCAGCCCGACGACGAGCGCAGCACCTCGGCCAGCTCGGCAAGGACCTGCACCATAGTGAACGATCCTCTAGTATCGGAATAGTGCCTGCGGCGGCATTCCTACGCCTGCCCGACCGGTCACGCAAGCCTCGCCGGCACGGCTTGTCCTGTGTGATCGATGCCGGCCTGCCCCTGCCGGACGTGCGCGCCATCCTCGGCGCGGCCGCTCCCTACATCGATGTCTGGAAGTTCGGCTGGGGCAGCGCCTATCTCGACGCCGCGCTCGACGCCAAGCTCCGGCTCCTCCGGCGCCACGACGTGGCCGCCTGCCCCGGAGGGACCCTGCTCGAGGTCGCTGCCCTCCAGGGGCGCGCCGACGAGTGCCTCGAATGGGCGGCCGCATGCGGGTTCACGCAGGTCGAGGTGAGCGACGGCCTCGGCCTGCTCGGCGAGGACGCCAAGGCCGCCCTCATCCGCCGGGCGGCGGCGACGTTCGCCGTCGTCTCCGAGGTGGGGATGAAGGACCCGACGTCGGTGCTGACGCCGGCCACCTGGGTGGAGCTCGCGCGCGCCGATCTCGATGCCGGAGCAAGCGCGGTCCTCACGGAGGGAAGGGAGAGCGGCACCGTCGGGCTGTACGCCGCCGACGGGTCGGTCCGTGGCGAGGTCGTCGACGCCCTCCTCGACGGCGTCGGCCCCGACCACCTGATCTTCGAGGCGCCCCACCGGCACCAGCAGGCGTGGCTGATCCGTCGCATCGGCCCCGACGTCAACCTGGCGAACGTGGCGCCGCGCGAGGCGGTGGGCCTGGAGGCGCTAAGGCTCGGGCTTCGGGCCGACACGACGATCGCCCTCCACGCGCTCCCCGCCCGCACGCCGGCCGGCGGGGTCCGGAGGGGATGACCGCCAACCGGAGGCCAGGCGCCTACCGCGAGGTCTCCGTCGCACGGGTCGAGATCCCGCTGACCGCCGAGAGCCTGACCGAACACTTCCTGGGGCGGGAGTGCTACCGGCGCACCCGCTACGTGGTGGCGCGCAACGGCGAGGCGACCGCCCTCGTGGCCGTCGAGCCCGCCGACCCGGAGCCGCTGTTCTCGCCGGCGGCGTTGGTGGAGGTGCTGGCGCTACCGGCCGAGACCGCGTACCTGCGCCGTCCCGACATCGACACGGGCGTGCCCTCGCAGCTGGCGAAGGTCGCCTGCGGCCAGCCCGGGGTCCGAGCCGTCGTGGTCGAGGGCCGGTACTCGCACGTGAGCTTCCTACTCGATCCCGACCCGCTGCGTGTCCGGGTGTGCGAGGTCGTGCCGCCGCATCCCCCCAAGCTGCTCGACCAGGCGCAGCGGGTCCTGGACGTCGCCGAGGACCTGCCGCCGATGGTGCTCGAACCCGAGCTGATCGAGCTGGAATCGCTCGCCCCGGACGCCGCAGTGGTGTTGCTGCCGTGCCGCGGGGCGGGCATCCAGTTTGGGGATCGGGAGGCTCACTACCTCGACGAGCGTCCCGCCGAACGCGACTGGGTGCTGCTCGGCTGCTCCCGGTCCCGCCAGCTCCACCGGTGGTTCTACGGGCGCGGAGCCCCCGGCCCGGACACCTGCCCGAGGGCCCTGGCCTCGGACTCCGGGCCCCTGCTCACCAAGTGCTGCCTGCTCGAGGACCGCACCGAGATCGATGGGGAGGTCGCGGTGGTTCCCTGGGGCGCGAGCCTCGAGCAGGTCAGGCAGGCCCTCGCCGCACTGGCCCGTCGATCGGACCCGGCATGGGCGCCCGCCTGACCGACAGCGTCGCGTACGCCCACCTGTGGGCGACCGACGAGACGCGCGCACTGTTCGACGAGCGGGCGCGCTGGCAGCGGTGGCTCGACATCCTCGTCGCCTTGGCGGCCGCGCAGGCCGACCTTGCCGTGGTGCCCGCGTCGTCGGCCCAGACGATCGCCGAGCTCGCGCGGGTCGACGACCTCGACCTCGACTTCCTGGCCGAGGAGACGCGCCGCACTGCGCACTCCACGCTGGGCCTGATCCGGGCCCTGCTCAGGGTCCTGCCGGACGACGTTGCCGAGCACGTGTACTACGGCGCCACGGTGCAGGATCTGACCGACACCTGGTTCGCGCTGACGATGCGTGACGTCGGCGACCTCGTCGACCGCGACGTGCGCCGGCTCGTCGGTGCGGTCACCGGCCTGGCCGTCCGGCACGAGCGCACGGTGATGCCCGGCCGGACCCACGCCCAGCCCGGCGCACCGATCTCGTTCGCGTTCAAGCTCGCCACGTGGGCCGACGAGCTCGGGCGCCACCTGGAGCGCCTGCACGAGGGCCGGCGCCGCTGGTCGACGGTGCAGCTCGGCGGGGCGGTCGGCACGCTCGGGTTCTATGGCGAGGTCGGTCCCGCTCTCCGCGCGCGGTTCGCGGAGCGGCTCGGCCTCGGGGATCCGGGCATCGCGTGGTTCACCAGCCGCGACCGGATCGCAGAGTTCGCCACGGTGATGACGGGGATCACCGGCACGCTCGCGCGCATCGGCAACGAGGTGATGGAGCTGCAGCGGCCCGAGATCGGCGAGCTGCGCGAGGCGGCCGCCGTCGACGTCGTGGGCAGCATCATGATGCCGCACAAGCGAAATCCGGAGGCGAGCGAGCACCTCGACACGCTGGCCCGCCTCACCCGCGCCAACGCCCTGGTGTTGATGGAGGGCCAGGTGCAGCTCCACGAGCGCGACGGACGTCCGTGGAAGGCCGAGTGGGTGGCGCTCCCGGAGGTGTGCCTGCTGACCTCGGCCGCGCTCCGCCTCGGCATCACCTGCGTCGCGGGCCTCGAGGTCGACGCCGACCGTATGCGCGCCAACGTCGGCGCCGCCGAGGGGCTGCTGGCGTCCGAGCGGATCCTCGGCATCCTGTCTGCCCGCCTCGGCAAGCACCGCGCCCAGGCCGCGCTCCAGGACATACTCGGCAGGGCCCGGCGCGACCGTCGGTCGGCGGCCGACGCGCTCGAGGCGGCCGGGCTGATGACCCGGGCCGAGGCGGAGTCCGCGGTGGCGGACCCGATCGCTCCGGGTGACGTCGCCGCGGTGCGGTCAGTCCTCGGCCGACTCCAGGGGGACCGGTGCTGACGCGGCCGGCGCGCTTCCCGCTGGCCGTCCTCCCCACGCCGCTCGTCCACGCCCCGCGGCTGAGCGCGGCGCTCGACCGCGAGGTGTGGATCAAGCGCGACGACCTGACCGGCTTCGCGCTCGGCGGCAACAAGGTGCGGACCCTGGAGGTGCTCGTGGCCGAGGCGCTCGACCAGCGCTGCGACCACCTCGTGGGCTGCGGTGGGCCGGGTTCCAACCTGTGCTCGGCCCTGGCGGCCGCCGCAGCGACGGCCGGGCTCGGCTGCACCCTCGTCCTGCACGGCAAGGAGCCGGCCGCGGCGCACCCGAACCTCGCGATGATGCGGGCGTTCGGGGCCCGGATCTGCTTCACCGGTGATCCCGATCGCGCCTCCACACCGGGGCATGCGGCGGTGGCCGCCGACCGGCTCCGGAGCCGCGGACGCCGTCCGTACGTCGTCCCCCGCGGCGCCGCCTCCGGGCCGGGGGCGACCGCGTACGCGCTGGCGGCCGAGGAGCTCGCCTCCCAGCTGACGTTCCGGCCGGCCCACGTGGTGGCACCGGTCGGTTCCGGCGGCACGCTTGCCGGGCTGCTCGCCGGGTGGGGGACCTTCGGCGTCCCCGGCACGCTCGTCGGGGTGGCCGTGAGCCGCCCCCTCGCCGAGACCCGCCGGGAGGTCATCCGCCTGTCCGCCGATGCGGCCCGCGCGCTCGGCGCCGGTCGTCCCGACACAGATCGGCTCCGCCTGGTCGACGGCCTGGGCGCCGGCTTCGGCCGCGCCGACCGGACGACGTGCGAGGCAGCCCGCCTCGCCGCTCGCACCGAGGGCATCATGGCGGACACGACGTATGTTGCCCGCGCCGTGGCCGCCCTCGAGTCGCACGCGGGCCCGATCGTGCTCTGGCACACGGGTGGCTGGCTGGGCTGTGTGGGTGACGCGATGGGGCCCGGGCACGGATGACCGGCACGCGGGATGCCACCACCGCCGTTCCGGCTCCCGAGCTCATCGGCGCCGGTTTCGGCTACGAGTCACGGGGCGCCGCCACGCTGCACGACGGGCTCAACCAGGCCGACCTCGCCCACGTGCTCGACCTGCTCGATCGGGGGATCGTCCCCCGCTCGGCTGCGGTTGCCCTGCTCCGGGTGGTCCTCGACGCGTCGATGGACTCCATCGGCTACGACCCGGTTGACGGCGAGCCCTACAACTCCCGCGAGCGCGCCTTCGCGGCGCAGATCGGCACGGCGGCGGGATGGCTCCATGCCGGTCGTCCCCGGCGCGAGGCGACCCGGGTGGCCTTCCGGTTGGATGCCCGGCGCCGCACGGCCGGGGTGGTGCTCGCGGCAGCGGCGTTGGCGACCGCGCTCGCGAAGCGGGCGGGCGACCATCGCGACACGCTGTTTCCCGATCAGACGTACCTCCAGCACGCCCAACCGTCGACCGTCGGGCACTACCTGCTGTCGTTCGCCTACCCCGTGATCCGCGACGGGCGCCGCCTCCTCGACGTGTTCGACTGGCTCAACGCCAGCCCGGCCGGGGCCGGGTGCGTCAACGGCACGCGGCTCCAACGTGACCGCACGGCCGTCGCCGGCCGGCTCGGCTTCGCGTCGGTGATCGCCAACACCCGTGACGCCATGTGGCAGGTCGACGGCCTGGTCCAGCTGGCATCGACCATCGCCAGCCTGGCCCTCACCCAGAGCTCACTCGCCGAGGATCTGGAGATCTGGGCCAGTCCCGAGTTCGACTACACGGAGGTCGCCGAGGAGTACACACGCGGGAGTGTGCTGATGCCGCAGAAGCGCAACCCGTATGCGCTCTCGATGATCCGCGGCACGACGGGCGTGCTCATCGGGCATGTCGCCGGGATCTTGGCGGTGCAGAAGAGCCCGTCGGCCCGCAGCGACAACCTGATCTTCGCGTACGGCGAAGTGCCCGGCGCGCTCGAGCACGCCCGGCTCGTGACCGAGCTGACGGCCGGCGTGGTCGCCACGCTGACCATGAACGAGAGGCGGCTGCGGGAGGCGCTCGCGCTCGGCTCCAGCCAGTCGACCGACGTCGCCGAGCAGCTGATGGTGAGCTGTGGAGTCGACTACCGGACCGCGTACCAGATCGTCGGCACCGCACTGCGGCGCCTGGCGGCGGACGGTGGCACCGCCGCCGATCTCACCCCGGCGCTGCTGGACCAGATCGCAGGCGAGCAGCTGGGGCGGCGGCTCACCATCGATGCCGCGACCCTCGCCGACGCCCTGGATCCGGCGGCGATCGTCGCCACGCGCGTCGCGGTGGGCGGGGCGGCGCCGGAACCGATGGACGCGATGCTCGCCGACGTCGCCGCCGACGCGGACGAGCTCGCGGCTGCGGCGCGTCAGCGGCTCAACGCCGCGGACCACGCCGAGCAGAGCCTGGTCGCCGACGCCAGGCGCGTGGTCGACGGGGCCTCCGAGTGACCGTCGGCGGCGACGGCGTGCCGCCACTGCCCGAACGGGCACGGGTCGTGAACATCGGGTTGTCGCTGTTCGCGGACGCCGTCGCCCGGCAGGGCTTCGAGGTGGTCAACGTCGACTGGCGGATCCCCGGCGGAGGCGATCCCGACGTCGTCGCCGCCCTGGCGCGGCTCTACGGACCGAAGTCGGCGGTGGTCGACGCGGCCAACGCCGAGGTCCTGCGGCGGCTCGACGGCGGTGCGCCCAAGGCCACCGGCATCCGCGCCGCCGCCGACGTCGTGCCGGGCTTCGAGGGCACGACACTCCTCCACTGCGGGCCGCCCATCGACTATGCGGACGCCATCGATGCCCTGCGCCGCTCGATGCGCGCGGCGGTGGTCGCCGAGGGCTGGGCCGACGGCATCGCCGGCGCCGACCGTCTGCTGGCCAGCGGCCGGGTGGGCCTCGAGCCCGCGAACCGGCATGACGCCTGCGTGCCCATGGTCACGGCGATCGGGCCGTCGCAGCCGGTCTGGGTCGTCGAGAACGCGGCCGGGGGGAACACTGCGTTCGCACCGGTGAACCAGGGACCGGGCGACACCGCATGGTTCGGCCGCGACACGGCCGCCGCGATCGACCGGCTGCGCTTCCTGGCGGCCGTGGCCGGACCGCTCCTCGACGACGCCGTCCGATCGCACGGACCGGTCGACGTGATGAGCATCGCCGCACAGGGCCTGCACATGGGCGACGACGTCCATATCCGCCTGCAGGGGAGCACCAACCTGCTGCTGCGTGACCTCCTCCCGTACCTGGCGGCCCTCGAAGACCCGCGCCGGGTCGAGCTCGCGCGCTTCCTGGCTGGCAACCACCTCTTCTTCCTGAACCTCGCGATGGCCGGGGCCCGGGCGCTGACCGGCTGGGCGATGGGCGTCCCCCATTCGTCGATCGTCACCACCATGACCCGAAACGGCACCGAGTTCGGCGTCGCCCTCGCCGGCTCCGATGGATTGCACCTGGCGCCCGCACCCGCCATAGGCCAGGCGCTGTACTACGCGGACTACGGCCCCGAAGCGGCGGCGCCGGACGTCGGCGACAGTGCGGTGCTCGAGCTGGTCGGCCTGGGCGCCGCAGCCGCCGCCGGCTCGCCGGCCGTGGCCGCTTTCGTGGGCGGGACGATGGCGGACGCGCGGGCGACCACCGAGGAGCTCGACCTCGTCTGCGCCGGGCGTAGCACGCGTCTGCGCATGCCCGCCCTCGACCTCCGGGGCACGCCGCTCGGCGTCGACGCGCGGCGGGTTGCCGAGCTGGGCATCACGCCCAAGATCACGACCGGCGTCCTCCACGCGTCGGCGGGCGTCGGCCAGGTGGGTGCGGGCGTGGCCGAGGCACCGCTGGCGTGCTTCGTGGACGCGGTGATGGCGCTCGACCGCACCCTGTCACGTCTTTGAAGAAAATTCGGGCCTGAGCACCGGAAGATCTTCAAATGACGTCGGGCGCTCAGAACGGGCGCAGCGCCAGCCAGACCGCTTTGATCGGGGACTTGCCGGCGTTGTGCCAGCGGTGAGGCCGATCGGTGCGGAAGTGAAGCGAGTCCCCCTCCGACAACGCGAAGTGCTGGCCGTCGACATCGACGTCGAACGTGCCGTCGAGCACGAGGATCAGCTCCTCTCCGGGGTGCTCCATGGGCTTGTCGCCGCTGTTGGCTCCCGGCTGCACCGTGGCGACCGCGCCTGCGAGGAAGAAGCGGCCGTAGGGACCGGAGATGCCGGCCAGCTCGATGCCGCGGTGGGCCGTGAAGATGGGGCCGCGGTCGTCGCTGCGGATGTGGGCGACGGGCCGGTTCTCGCCGAGCTGCTCCTCGACGAAGTACGAGACCGGCCGGTTGAACGCGACGGCGATCTTCAGGAGCGTCGTGATCGTCGGCACCATCCCCCCGCGCTCGATCTTGTGGATGGCGGCGGCCGACACGTCCGACTGAGCGGCCAGCTGCTGGAGCGACATCCCCCGCTGGAGCCTCAGCTCGCGCAGCTTCGGCCCGATCGAGCTCACGATCTCGTGGAGCCCGCTCGTCGCGGTACCGCCGTCGTCGCCGTCCAGCGTGGTCGCCTCGGTCTCGGAACGCTTCCGTGCGGTCATCAAAACACTTCGTAGCAAAGTACGAAGGGCGTGTTCTATGGTAGACGCCTCAGCCGGGCCGGAGCGGACGCTTCGCTCGTCGGATCTCGAGGGGGTGTCGATGGCACCGAGGCTCGTCGTGGTCGGCGGCGGCGCGGGAGGGATCGGTGCCGCTGGTGCGTTCAAGGGCGCTCGGCCCGACGATGAGGTCATCGTCTTCACCGAGTACGAGGACGCCGCGTACAGCCCCTGCGGGATCCCCTACGTCCACGGCAAGGAGATCGAGAGCTTCGAGGCGCTGTTCCTCGCCACGAAGGAGGCGTACGTCGAGCAGGGCATCGACATCCGCTACGAGACGCGGGTCGCGTCCGTCGACCTGGAGGCCGGCACGGTCGGGGTCGAGGGACAGGGGGACGTCGGCTACGACCGGCTGATCCTCGCGACCGGGTTCGATTACGCCGACCCGGGGGTGCCCGGCACCGACCTCGACGGCCTCTACTACGTCAAGAACATCCGCCGGGCGATGGAGTGGGACAAGGTCCTCGACGACGTGAAGGTGGCCGTCGTGGTCGAGGCCACTCCGCTGGGGCTGGAGATGGTCACCGCGCTCGCGCATCGGGGCATCGAGACCCACGTCATCGATCACCGGCCCTGGGCCCTCAGCGACCTGGCCGACCCCGACATCGCCCAGCCCGTGGAGGATTCCTGGACCGAGCTGGGCGTCAAGATGCACTACGGCGTCACACTGGAGGCCTTCCTCGGCGGGCCCAGGATCCGCGCCGTTCAGACCTCCGCCGGCGAGCTGCCCGCCGACCTCGCCGTCATCTGCACGAAGAAGGTGCCGAACACCTCGTTGGGTACCGCCGCCGGACTCAGGACCGGGCCGACGGGCGGGTTCATCGTCGACAACCGCATGCGCACCAGCGCCGACGCGGTGTTCGCGTGCGGCGACTGCGTCGAGGTGCCGCTGGGCGTGGGCAACCTGCCGGTACAGGGACTCTCGGGCTCGCACGCCTACGCCCAGGGGAAGGTGGCCGGGATCAACGCCGGTGGGGGCACGCGTGAATACCAGCCGGTGTACGTGCCCTGGGGCATGGTGGCCGGGCTGTGGATGATCGGCGGCGTCGCCTACGGCGAGACGGTCGCCAAGGCACTCGGGATCCCCCACGTGATGGGCGTCGCCCAGGGCATCTCGCGCGCCCGCTACTACCCCGGCGTCAAGCCCGTCAAGGTGAAGCTGCTGGCCGAGCCGGAGACGCTGCGGCTCATCGGCGCCCAGATGGTCGGCCAGGAGGGCATCAAGGAGCGTGCCGACTTCCTCGCCATGGCGGTCAAGACCGGCATCACGCTCGAGGACCTGGCCTACATGGAGAACGTGTACTCGCCTCCGATCGGCGCGCTCAACGAGCCCATCGCGCTCGCCGCCCAGAACGCCCTCGCCAACCTCTGACGACCATGAGGTTCGCCCGTTGGCTCCGCACGAACTCCGAGCACTACCTGTTGATGGCCGCGCAGCGAGACGTCGCGGCGCGCTACGGCCACGCGTGCCCTCGACCCGGCGAGGGCGTCAAGGGCCAGTTCTTCCTCCTGCTGTTCGCACCCGTCTACCGGCGGCTGCCGTGGCGCTTCCGATCGTTCGTGCTCCAGACGATGCCCGGCAGCCATCGCAGGACATGGACGCCGCGTGCCCGCCATCCCCTCGGCCCCGCCGTGTAGCCGCCACCCCATCCCTAGTCCGTTGACCAGAAGGAGAACCAGGTGCCAAAGACGGTGCAAGTACCGCTTCCCGATGAAGGCGAGACCCTTTTCGACACCGAGGAGAAGGTGTTCGAGGACATCCAGGCCGAGCCGGGCGAAATGGCGTTCGTCTTCATCCACACCGTGCCCTACGAGGGGTCGGTCGCGCTCGTCAACCTGCTGACGGCGACCCGCCTCGTCCGCAAGGGCTTCGACGTCACGATCGTGCTCTATGGACCGGGGGTCCTGCTGGCCTCGGGTACCCGCGGCTATCCCTCGGTCGGCCAGGAGGCGTTCCCGGGCCACTTGGCCATCAACAATCAGATCAAGACCCTGCTCAAGGAAGGCGCCACAGTCCATGCGTGCCGGTTCGCCATGGGCGCCCTCTACGGCTTCCGCGAGGACGACCTGATCCCCGGCGTCAAGGCGTTCCACCCTCTCGACGTGCTCGACTCGGCCCTCACGGCCTGGCGCGCCGGTGCGTTCCAGCTCAACACCTGGACCGTTTGACGCCCGGTCACCCGCGAGCGTCCACTAGGCGGGCGCCACAGTCACGGTCAGGTCGGGCGCCCGCCGCAACGTGTTCGAGACGTAGCACACCCGCGAGGCCCGCTCGACGAGCGTCTCGACCTCGTCGGGTGGACCTTGGTCGAAGACCACCTCGAGGTCGATGGCGCTGAACGACGGTCCGTCGTACGTGGCGACGGCCTTGACGGTCAGCGGGCCGAGCGACACGTCGCGCTTGCGCGCGACGTGGGCCAGCGCCATCGCATAGCACGACGACAGCGCCACCAGCAGGTACTCGGTGGGCATTGCTCCGGCGTCCTGCCCACCGGACCGTGGCGGCTCGTCGGCTACGAACGTGAACTCGCGCACCGCGATGTCGGCGCGATAGTCCGCCTCCCACCTCGCCTCGACCACGGCCGAGTGCCTGCGTTCACGGGACATCGTGAGCGGCGGGGCCGGGCTCGTCGCCGTGGTGATCGTGGCCGGCCGGCCGGGCCGCGAGGGCCAGCGCCCGCGCGTCTGTCGTCTCGATGGCGACGATGCCGAGATCCGCCAGCAGCGATTCGAGCGCCTCGGCCCACCTTTCGTAATAGCGGTACCCCTCCCCGTCGGGGTGGTCCGCCTCCCAGCGCCCGACCGAGGCGATGAGCCGTTGCTGGAACTCGCTCCACGAGAAGCGTTCGGCCTCCACGAGCGCCATGGTGACGCCGAACAGGCGGCTCTCCCAGGGGGCGTCGAACACCATCTCGCCGTTCGAGCGCGGCGGTGCCGTGGGCCCGGTGATCGGCAGGTCGACCGAAAGCTCGCTCAAGGTGCCGTCACTCGGCCAACGCCGACCATGGCGTCGCGGGTCACCAAGGCAGCCAGCTCCTCCTCGGACAGGTCCGACGTGCCGTCGGGTCGCTCGGGGAGCACGAGGTAGCGGACCTCGGAGCTGCTGTCCCACACCCGGATCTCGACGTCGTCGTCGAGATCCAGGCCCATGTCCGCCAGGACCTGGCGGGGTTCGCGCACGATGCGCGCCCGGTAGGCCGGATCCTTGTACCACGACGGCGGCAGGCCGAGCACGGGCCACGGGTAACAGGAACACAGCGTGCACACGACGACGTTGTGCACCCGGTCGCTGTTCTCGAGCACCTCGATGTGCTCCCCCTGCGGGCCCGAGTAGCCGAGCTCGCCAATGGCCGCGGTGCCGTCTTCCAGCAGCCGCTGCCGGTAGTCGGCGTCGGTCCACGCCTTGGCAATGACCCGAGCGCCGTTCATGGGACCGACGTCGTTCTCGTAGCGACTGATCAGGCCGTCGACCACGTTCGGGTCGATGAGCCCGCGCTCGAGCAGGAGCGACTCCAACGCTTCGGCCCGGAGCGCCACATCGGGATAGTCGTTCGTGCGCGGCACCGCGGTCATTCGATCGGCTCCAGATAGTCGTCGTAGAGATCGAGCGTCAGCGTGAACGCCTCGGCGTCGTCGCCCCACAGCTCGGCCGAGTCGAAGGCCACGGCATATACGTGCTGGGCGTTCTCGGCGATGAAGTGGGCGTTGGTGTCGGGGAGGACCTGCGCTGGATGGATCGCCGCCACGGTGCCGACGTGGCTCCTGGTGTAGCGGGGGAGCCGGGTGTGCCCGGCGTGGGCGTGTGGCTTCGTTCGCACGCGGTCGCCGACGGCGAAGCGGGGCTCAGCGTCGACCTGGCGGAGCGATCCGGCGGCCGTCGGCTGGTAGTCGGGCTTGTGGGGAGTCGGGTCGTCGGGCTCGCTGACCGCCTCACCGCGCAGCTTGCGGGCCCGCGCCTCGACCGCTCCGGGGGCGAGCACGCCACTGTCCACCAACATCGTCTCCACACACGCCAGCCACCGGCCGTAATACCCGTCGACCAAGTAGTCGTAGGGATGCTGGCGATCGATCGCATGGCGCATGGCGTTGAGGTTCTGGCCCGACAGCCGTGCCGACAGGGCACCGAACGCGAACGCCTTCGCCTCCCACGGCTCGGCAAAGACCGGCTCGTCGGACGGGATCTTCACTGCGCCCCAACCCTCGGTGCCGCCCATGTCGTGTATCCCGTCCACGCGTTACCTCCCCCGACGAGCGCAGTTCGCCGCGCGGTCCATCTTCGCGCGGGTGGTAAGGCGAGGCCGCCCGGGTCGGTGCGCGGACCTCGCCGATTCGTGCACGAGTTTGCTGTCTAGGTCAGCCAGCCGGGACGGGCGGCTGGGGCCGTACGACCGCACCGGCGGCGTCGGCGGAGGCATAGATGGCGTCCACCACCCGATGGGCCGGCACCGCCTCGGCCAGCGACGGGTGCGCCGGGGTGCCCTCACGCACCGCCGTGAGGAACGCCGTGGCCGGATTGACCGTCGTCGAGTCGCCGGCCTCGGCGATGGCGAGCGCCAGGTCGCGCCCGGCGAGCACGTTCTCCTCCTCGCCGGCGAACTGCCAGCGCACCGGGCCCGCGAAGTCGCCCTCGAGGGCGACGAACAGGCGCTCGCACAGCACCTCGACCCGACGGAGGCTCGGGCGCTCGAGCACGTCGTGCCAGACCGACGTCAGGGTCGCGGCCGGCCCGCCAGCGAAGTCGAGGCGTGCGACCGCCACATCGTCGATGCCGTCGTGGCCGTGGACGGCGCGGGTGGTGGCGCTCACGGCCGTCACCGGGCCCAGCAGCCACTGCAGGATGTCGACGTCGTGGATCGAGTGCTCGAGCAGCGTGCCCCGACCGGCAAGGGTCGCGTCGGTGCGCCAGGTCGAGCCGTAGATGCCCTGGTCGGGGATGTACTGGTCGTCGCGGAACACCACCGCCAGCACACGCCCCGCCCGTTCGTCTCGCACCAACCGGCGCACCCAGCGGAACGACGGCAGGAACCGGAGGACGAGGCCCACCTGGTTGACGACGCCTGCGCGTGCGACGGCGGCCGCCATCTGTTCGGCGGTCGCAGCGTCGAACGCCAGCGGCTTCTCGCAGAACACGGCCACACCGGCGGCGGCCGCCTTGTCGACCAGGCGCGGGTGCGCCGCCGTCCACGCCGTGACGTAGACGGCATCGACGAGCCCGGGGAGCTCGTCCTCGCCCACGACCGCGGCCTCGTGCTCGGCAGCGAAGCTCGCCGCTCGGGCCTCGTCCGGGTCGTGGACGGCGACGATCTCGTTGTCGACACGGCTGGCCCTCAGGGCCTGGACGTGGAGACCGCTGATGAAGCCCGCGCCGTAGAAGCCCACCCGCACCGTCACCGGCAGCGCATCCTCACGGAGGCGCAGGCTAACGGTCTGGGTCGCGGCGGCTGGTCCTAGCTGTCTTCGTATTTGAAGGACACCGACAACTTCGTCCGGTAGGTCAGGGAGCCGCTCTCACCGACGTCGAGGTCCTGCTTGACGACCTCGGCCACGCGCAGATCACGCAGGGTCTCGCGAGCCTTGGCCACCGCCGAGGCCGCCGCATCCTCCCAGGATGTCGTGCTCGTGCCGATGATCTCGATCACCTTGTAGACGCTCATGGCTCATCGCTCCCGGGGTCGTTACCGTCCGCCCCGACCCTACGCCGGTCGGTGATCAGCGCGACGGGGATCGTCGGTCGCCGCCAACAAAGGGTCCGACGACGCGTCACGACTTCCAGCCAGGGAACGGCGGCTCGCGGCCGCTCACCTCGTTCCAGTAGTCACGGTGGTCGACGACCAGTCCGTCGGAACGAAAACGCAGCACAGTGGCGCCTGCCATCGTGAGATCGGCCCCGTCCTCGTACCAGCTCGCCCACCACTCAACCGCCGCCCGGTCACCTGCGGCGACCGGCGTGCCGAAGGAGCACTCGACATCGTGCTCCACGTCGAAGTTGCGCCGCAGGTAGTCGCGCACGCCCTCGGTGCCGAGTTCCGGCTCCCGGTGCACCAGCGCCCGATACGTCGCCTCGTCGGCATACAGGGCGGCGATGGCATCGATGTCCTTGGCGGGCCATGCCCGCTCCCACGTCTGTGCCCAGCGCCGGGCGGCGAGCTCTGCGTCCATGTTCGCCGACGGTAGACCCGCCGGCGGTCGGCGATCCCCGCCCCAACCGGTCTCCCGAGAACGATCTCGGGGTTCCGAAACGGCGTCTGTAGTATCTGCCCTGGATGATCAAGTACTAACCACGATCCTTGCCTGAGCTGCGTTCAACTGAGTAAGGGGATACAAGTGGCCATTGAAAAGGCGAATGCTTCCAAGTTGATAGACGATAGAATCAGGGAACTGAACGACTGGCGCGGCAAGACACTCAGCAAGGTGCGAGGAATCATCAAGGAAGTGGACTCCGATATTGTCGAAGAGTGGAAGTGGGCGAAAGCCACGAGCCCCGGAACACCGGTCTGGTCCCACAACGGGGATATCTGTACTGGCGAGACCTACAAGAACGTGGTCAAGCTTACATTCTTCAAGGGTGCTGCTCTGAGCGATCCTTCGGGCCTGTTCAACTCCAGCCTTGACGGGAAGGTCAGGCGGGCCATCGATATCAAAGAGACAGACCCGATTGACGAAGAGGCTCTGAAGAATCTCATTCGAGAAGCTGTTGCGCTGAATCTAAAAGGTAAGAAGCATTCCGCTTGAGATGCTCGGCAGGGCATGCCGTAGGGATCGAGGTCGGCCTGGCGACGTAGCCGTCACCTCGCTCGATCTGGCGAACGTCATCTACGCGGTTGGGCCGAATGGGCGTAGCATCCTCTCGCGATGGCGACGAGCCTCGATTGGTACGGCTGCGCCACGTTCGCTCTGCGCACCGCCGGCCTGACCATTTTCCTCGACGCGTACATCGACCGCGCCCCGGGCGCCGCCGGCACCGGCCTCACCGCCGACGACGTCGACCAGTGCGACTGGATCGTCGTCGGCCACTCGCATTTCGACCACCTTTACGGCGCCGAGCGGATCGCCCGCAACACGGGCGCCCGGATCGTGGGCAGCTACGAGACGGTCCGCATCATGGAGCAGGCCGGCGTGCCCGTCGACCGGATGATCTGTGTCGCCGGCGGGGAGACGGTGGCGCTGTCCGACAACGTGCGCGTATCGGCGTACCCCAGCCAGCACTCGTGCGTGTGGTCGCAGGGCCAGATGACGCAGGCTGACGAGGTCTGCATCGGTGACCTCGGACTAACTTGGCAGGAGCAACGGGCGCGCTTCGAGAAGCTGCTCGAGCATCTCGCCGGCCTGGCGCCCTCGTCGCGTGAGCACCTTCTCGGCGCGCAGCAGGGCGACCGGGGCGACGGCGGCGCGCTGGTCTACGTCTTCGACACGCCCGACGGCCGCCTCTTCTACCAGGACACCTCGGGGCACTGGTCCGCCA
Organism: uncultured bacterium; assembly: GCA_963717085.1. Classification (GTDB taxonomy): domain Bacteria; phylum Actinomycetota; class Acidimicrobiia; order Acidimicrobiales; family VFJN01; genus DASQUK01. The sequence continues at coordinate 5,592 of CAVQVM010000019.1, read as the reverse complement.
TCATGGGTGACCTGCGACCCGACGTGGCCATCGTGGCCGCCGCCGGTCGCGGGAACATCGACGGGGAACCGATCCAGGGGTCGCTAGCCCAATTCGTTGCCCGCGAGGTCGAGCTACTGCAGCCGCGGCGTGTCGTGCTCTCGCACCACGACAACTGGCTCCCCGGCTTCTCGGTGGACACCGACGTGGGGCCGATCCGCGACGCGCTGGCACGCGTCGCACCCGGCACGGAGCTGATCGACCTCGGCTACCTCGACGGCACACAGATCCCGTAAGGGGCCGAGCGGATAGGCCTGCAAGTGGGCACTGAAACAGTACGGGATTTGCAGCGTGAGCCCGGGCCCCACAGCTCGGCCTCCAACAGCGCTGATCACGGTGAGCCCAGACGACGTGGCTATCCGCTCAGGTCCTGATAGGCACTTACCGCGACGTTCGCCGAAGCTCGTCGCGGACCGGGCGCGTTCCCCCGGCACCGGCGCCGCGCTGGGTGTCGGTGCTGCGAGCGCGGTCCAGAGTGCGAAGGCGAGCAGGGACACGCCGAGGGCGACGTCGAGGAAGACGAACGTGTTCTGGAAGGCGCTGAGGTCGCCGATCGCGATGTCCCTGTAGTGCAGGACGCTGATCAGCCCACTGACCGAGTACGCGCCGATCCATGCCGCCGCCTCCGGTCGGCGACCCTGCCGGAAGCGCCGGTAGCCGATGATGCCAGCGAGGGTGAAGAGGACCCAGGACACCGGGATCACCCATTGCTTCACGAGACCGCCGGGGAACGATGGATCTGCCACCACATAGTCGTCGTACCGCAGGGTGTTGTCGGCGTAGTGGACGAACGACTCCGCAATCGCCAGCACGAGCAACACACGCAGGACGGTGGTCGGACCGTCGATGTCGGCCGGCGTTGAGCGCACCGCGCCACCTCCTCGTCTTGATAGATCGTTCTACTACTAGGGTGGGCACCATGGCAACGGGGACCCGGGAACGGATCGTCGACGCAGCCGCCGAGCTGCTTCGGGAACGGGGCTACGCCGGGACGGGCCTCAAGGCGATCTCGACGAAGGCCCCGGCGCCGTTCGGATCGCTCTACCACTTCTTCCCCGGCGGGAAGGAGGAGCTGGCGGCAGCCGCGCTGCGCCACGCGGCGGTCGGTTACGCCCGCCAGGTCGATGCCGTGCTGAACGAGGCGGGAGACGACGTCGTGGCGGCCGTGCGCTTGGGCTTCGATCGTGCCGCCGAGCTGCTCGTGGAGACCGACTACGCCGACGCCTGTCCGATCGCGACCGTTGCACTCGAGGTGGCGAGCACCAACGAGCCGCTGCGGGAGGTCGCGGGGAGCATCTTCGAGGGCTGGCTGAGGGGTCTCGAGGCACGCTTCGCCACCGGCGGCCTCGACGTAGACGCGGCGCGCGCCTTCGCCACGCTGTTCCTCGCCGCACTCGAGGGCGGCTTCCTGCTCAGCCGGAGCGCTCGCGATCCGGCCCCGCTGCGGAGGCTCGGCCAAACCGTGGCCGACGCCATCGAGGCCGCATTGGAGGCGCCGAGCGGATAGGCCCGCATGTGGGCAGAGAACAGCACGGGATTGGCAGCGTGAGTCAGGCCACCTAGCTCGGCCTCCGGCAGCGCTGACCACGGTGAGTCAAGACAACGTGCCCATCCGCTCAGGTCCTTGGCGGCCGCGGCGTGAGCGGCCGCCCGGATGGGTACTCGAGAACCGAATGGAACCAGGCCATGACCCCACCGCACCGGGCGGCCATGGCGCCGGTACCCGCTCGGCGCTGTGGCTACCGCTCTTCGACCAGCTCGCCGACCCCTTGACGGTGGCGCGTCTGGCCGCCGAGGCCGAGGAGGCCGGCTGGCACGGGGTCTTCGTGTGGGACCAACTGCGCTGGGAGGCGCCGGTGACCCAGGTGGCCGACCCGTGGATGTCCCTGGCGGCCATCGCCACCGCTACCGAACATGTGCGGCTCGGCCCCATGGTCACACCCCTTCCTCGCCGCCGACCCGCCAAGGTCGCGAGGGAGACCGCCACCTTGGACGGGCTCAGCGGGGGCCGTCTCACGCTGGGCGTCGGAATCGGCAGCGATCGCTTCGCCGCCGAGCTGTCCAAGACCGGCGAGCAGCTCGACGACCGGCGTCGGGGTCAGATGCTCGACGAGTCGCTGCAGATCCTCGCGGCCGCCTGGTCCGGTGAGCCCGTGCATCACCGCGGCGAGCACTACACCGTCGACGGATTCCAGTTCCTCCCCCGACCGATTCAGCGCCCCAGCGTGCCGGTTTGGGTTGCAGGTTTCCCCGGAAACGTAAAGCCGCTGCGCCGGGCCGCCCGGTGCGACGGGTTCTTTCCCGCCAACCTCGATCACCCGGACCAACTGGCCGAGATCGCGGCCACTATCGCCCAGCTGCGACGGGACCCCACGGCGGCGTACGACATCGCCGTCGGGCTGCCCATCGGGGTCGACCCGGCCCCGTACGCCAAGGCGGGCGCCACGTGGTGGCTGCCCGAGTTCGCACCCGAGGCGGTGTCGCTCGATGCCGTGCGGGGGGTGCTGCGCGACGGGCCGCTGACACCAGGGCCATGAACTCGATCGGCTCCACCGACTTCTACGATGCCGAGGTGCACCGGCACAACGTGCATTTCCGCGCGGCGGCGGCCGTGCGCACACACGACCGAGTCCTCGACGTCGGGTGCGGTGCGGGGCAGTCCACACGTGAGGCCGCCCGGGCCGCCGTCGACGGGAGCGCCGTGGGAGTCGACGTCTCCGCGCCCGTGCTCGAGCGTGCCCGCCGGCTCAGCCGAGCGGAGGGACTCGGCAACGTCGCCTTTCAGCTCGGCGACGCCCAGATGCACCCGTTCCCACCAACACACTTCGACCTCTGCATCAGCCGCTTCGGCACGATGTTCTTCGCCGACCCCGTCGTCGCCTTCACCAACGTTCGACGGGCCCTCCGGCCCGGTGCCCGCCTGGTGGTCATGGTCTGGCAGAGCGCCGACCGCAACGAGTGGTTCACCGCTACCCGCGAGGCCATCGCCGGGTCGAGGACACCGACCGCGTCCACGAGCGACGTGGAGCCGTTCTCGCTGGCCGATCCCGCCGACACGCGGCGCATGCTCACCGCCGCCGGCTTCGCCGGGATCGCCTTCTCGGACATCCGTGAACCCGTGCTCTACGGCCCCGACCCCGCCGCAGCCTGCGACGCCGTGCTCGGCCTCCGGCATGCCCGCGACCTCCTCGCCGGACTCGACGCGCCCACGTCCGAGCACGCCCTCGACCGGCTCCGAGCCACGCTCATCGCACACGACACGGGCAGCGGCGTGTACTTCGACTCGCGCGCCTGGATCGTCACCGCGCGCTGCGCGTGACACGCGAGGTTCCCACCCGAGCAGCCGCTCGCCCCCGTGAGGCCCGCGGTCACGCCGGCGACGTCGGGGCAACGGGATCGGTGGACCGGACCACCGGGATGTCGGGATAGGCCTGGACGGCGGCGTGCTCGGCCACGTCGGGCGAGACGTAGCTCTTGTTACTGCGGAGCTCGAGGCCGTTCTCGGTGAGGCGGTACGACCAGCGCCATCGGCCGTCGGGATCCGGAAAGATGACGAGCAGGGCGCCGTCGGCGCCGGGCACGTACCCGGGTTCCGCTTCGGGGCGCGCCGCCCCGTCGCTGCTGGGGCGGAGCACGGCGCTCATGGGCAGCTCGGCGAATCGCTCGACGCCACTGGCCTTCAGCGCGGTCATGAGCCGGTAGGTCGCGTAGCCGAGCACCGGCGGGAGCACGGGAACCAGGATGCGGAACGTCCAGCTGATCGTGGCGACCGAGGCGGAAAGCCGGTGGGCCAACAGGTCGTTGCTTGCCGCGAGCTGCAGCAACACGAAGAAGCTGAGTGCGGTGACCCCGAAGGCCGTCCGCACGGGATGGTCGCGGGCCCGCTCGAGCAGGTGGTGGGGCCGCCGGTCGCCGGTGAACCGCGCCTCCAGGAACGGCCACAGGAAGAGCACGCCGAAGGTCACGGTCGGCACGAGCACCCCGGGATAGAAGGGATTGGGGATCTCGTAGGAGAACGCGCGGATCTCCCACGGCGGGAAGATCCGCAGCGCCCCCTCCAACCACCCGAGCCACCAGTCGGGCTGCGCCGGCGACGGCACTTCCGAGACCCGGAACGGCCCATAGACCCACACCGGGTTGACCTGGACGAGCCCACCCATGGTCATGATCACCGCCGAGACGGCGAAGAACAGGCCCATCGAGAAGGCGGCGTACGTGGGCCACAGCTTGGGGCCCACGACGTTGCTCTCCCGGCGACCCCGGACCGCGAAGTCGGTGTGCTTCTGCCGCCAGATCAGGGCCAGGTGCACGCTGAGCAGGGCGACGATGGCAGCGGGCACTAGCAGGATGTGGGTCACGAACAGGCGGGGAATGATCGCCTCCGCCGGAAACTCCCCGCCGAAGATGAGGAACGCGATCCAGGTGCCGATCACGGGTACGGACAGGGCGATCGAGTACGCGATGCGTAGCCCCGTCCCCGACAACAGGTCGTCCGGCAGGGAGTAGCCGGTGAACCCGTTGAAGAAGGCCAGGATGAGCAGCGTCACCCCCACGATCCAGTTGATCTCGCGGGGGCGGCGGAACGCACCGGTGAAGAAAACGCGCAGCAGGTGGACCACGACGGCGGCGATGAAGATGATGGCGGCCCAGTGGTGCGCCTGGCGCATGACGAGCCCGGCTCGCACGTCGTAGCTGAGCTCGACGACCGACCGGTACGCCTCCGACATCGAGGTGCCCTGCAAGGGCTCGTACGAACCGTTGTAGGTGGTCTCGGCGACGCTGGGATCGAAGAAGAACGTCAGGAAGATGCCGGTGATGACGAGGACGACGAACGAGTAGAGCGCGATCTCGCCCAACATGAACGACCAGTGGTCGGGGAAGATCTTGGACAGCGCCGACTCGGCGAACGCGGAGCCGCCGATCCTGTCGTCGATCCAGCGGGCCAGTCGCCTGATCATCGGGGCCGGTTCCAGAACCCAGGGCCGACGGGCTCGGTGTAGTCGGACAGCGATATGACGAAGCCCTGCTCGTCGACGCCGATGGGGAGCTGGGGCAGTGGACGCGTGGCCGGTCCGAAGGTCGGCTTGGCGCCCTCGGGAACCGAGAAGGTGGATTGGTGGCAGGGGCAGAACAGCTCCTGCGTCTCCGCCTGGTACAGGCCGACAGGGCAGCCGGCATGGGTGCAGATCTTGGAGAATGCCACGACGCCGTTCACCGACCAGTCGCTCGGACCGGGGGGCGTGATGTCGTCGGGGAGGCGGATCAGGAGCGTCTGGGAATCGGCGGCGTTCTCGTGGCCCTCCGGGAACACGGTGACCACGCTGTTGAGATCGAGGTCGCTGACCTGGATGGGGACACCGGAATCGGTCACGGCGCGCCGGCCCCGGCGCCACTGGGTGCGGAACAGGCTGCGGCCGGGGCTGATGCCCAGCGACCGGACGGGGAACAGCGCGGCGATGCCGAGAAGGCCGAGCGACGCGGCGAAAGCAACTGCGATGGCCCGACGCCGCTCGATCGGCTCCGCCCCGGCCTCGAACGCCGCCTCCACGCCCG
>CAVQVM010000018.1:0-167063 GCA_963717085.1 uncultured bacterium | reverse complement strand
GTGTTGGCGAGGTTGCGATAGACGTATTCGGCCGGGTTGAATCCGACGAACTCGGTGTCGAACGCCGCCGGGACGACGCCTCTGGCGGCGCCATGCCGAGCGCCTTCGCAATCGGCGACCCTGCTTTCGCCATCAGGAAGGGCACGTGGGTCAGGTGGTGCGTGAGCTGACCGGGTGTGGCAACGAGAAACGAGTGGTCCGCCCGTTCGATGAACGCCCATCATTCCGACAAAACGCATCCGAAACTGCCCGCAGCAGCCGATGCATCGGAAGGACGGAAAACCGTACATGCGGCAGCAACGCCGCCGAGCGTGACCCGACTGACAAAAGCACGACGATTCATTGTTTGCTCCTACTTTGGGGGGCTATCGATCGGAGCCGTAAAGCACCAACGCAGTCCAAGCGCCGAGTCGACGGCCGTTCTGCTCTATTGCGTTGCGTTGGACTCGGGAGAGGGCCTGCTCTGCGGAAACGCCCTGGGCGATCTCGCGGTGGAAGCCGATCATCAGATCGCGAATGGCCTCTCGTCGGCGCCCGGCAACGTTCCGACGACCGCCGGGACCCCGGCGGCCATGAACGCGCGGGCCATGCTCAACGTGCCCTCGCCTCGATGTGAAGGAGTTGTTTCGACCTCGTCGAGAACAACCAATTGGGTCCGTGTCATCGGCCGAGAGGCGATCTCGCTACCGCTGACGGGCCAGAATGACGAATCAACGCGTCGTCTGCTACCACCAGTCGCGACAGCAGGGACTTGCTGTGGGAATCACGCGCGCCATGACATGGACGATCGGATACGACGGTGCATCGGCAAGCAGCCTGGCCCGGTGGCGGCCTCACCGACCAGTAACGACGCGGATCGATAGAGCGCGGCGATCGAACGGGCGCCTGCGCTCGCGCGCTCTCCGGCGCCTACCGCGAGGACATCGTCGCCGATGGCGCGGCGCCCGCCTTCGGCCAGATGCGAAACCGCGGTGGCACTCGGCGCGAGCCGGAGCGAGACATCTTCGGCCAGAAAATGCTTCGTCACTTCGTTCCACATTCCCGCGAACGGCGCATCCTCATAGGTCGGATCGGGAACGATGATGAGACGGCTGGCACCTTTCAGTTGTGCCGCGACTGGCCGGACGATCTCATTGAACAATGCGCGCCAGCGTGAGATGTCGACGCCTCACGGCGAACCTCGTCCTGTTGCTGCGCCACCAGTTGCTGGGCCTGCGCGCGGCTCATGGGCCGAGTAATGACGGATGTTCCGGTGCGGCGGATCACCCACACCGCAAGTTCGTTGTCGAACTGGTTGAGTGCCAGAATCGCTTCGTTTCCACCGAGGGCCGCTCGGACGGCACTGAGATCGCTGGAGTTGCCGTCGCCCGTGCTTCCGCCAGGGTTCGGACGCGGGCTCGTTCAGCCAGACTCGAAAGCGCGATCGTAATCTTTGTGTTTGATTGCCAGCTGCACGGAAGTTTCGAAAAGCCCCCACAGTTCGTCGCGCGAGGAGATCCGTGCTTCGTCGGACAGCGACTGCCGCTCTTCTTCGAATACTGCGATGCCGCGATCGAGGGCAACTTGAGCTTCCGCGGTCCGGCCCCACACGATGTTCGCCTGGGCGAGCCTCAGCTGGAGTTGCGCGACGCGCAATCGGTCGCGTCGGGCCGACGCCAGACCGATCGCGGTCTCGGCGGCCTTCACCGCAGCTGCGGGATTGGTCGTCTCGCAGTAAATCGGTTTCCGCCAAGAGAACAATCATTTCTACACGCGACCGCATCGCCTGATCCTGGCTCGCTGCGACTTTCAGTCGGGCTTCATTGAGCTCGTTGGCGGCCTGAGCTCGCCGATTCAAATTGGCCAGAATACTGGCGCGCTGCGCGTGCGCTTCCGCGATCGCTCCTTCGCGACCCCACGCCGCCGCATTGCGAACGACCTCATCCTGGATGTCGAGGGCGGCCTCCTCGCTGACGGTCCGGACAATCAATGCGGCGTTGATCAGCAGGCCGTGACGAAGCTTAAGTGATTGCGTGACGTCGAGACCCGAGAGTGCCGCCGTCATGTGCTCCCAAGCAGCCGTTTCGTCGCCGAGATAGTGGAACAGTGACGCAAGCAGGTTATGCGCGGCCGCGACTTGTTCGACGTCCTTTAGCGATTCGAACTCGATGAGTGTGTCCTCGTAGAATCCCCGCGCTTGGCCATGACGTCCCTGGACGAACGCGCTCAGGCCGAGCATCCAGGTCGCACGCGCAACACCGTACCGATAGCCGTGACGGCGGGCGGCCTCGAGTTCCTGGGCCATCGCCGACCTCACTCGCTCATATCGACCGCCGACGTAGTCGATGGAAGCCAGATCGAGTCGCGGCGCGGATACTGTAAGGAGAATCAGCGGTATTGAGAGCCGCCGCCGCGCGCTGCAGGCCAGGTTCTGCCGCGCTGTATCGATCATCGCCGTAAATCGCTGCTGCGTTCGCGTAGTCCCGATGCGCCCTCGCTGATCGCAAAAGGCTTTCACCGCCGCGCGCACTTGCACGGTCGATCGCGGTCACGGTATCTGCGTACAAGGCATCGCCAGCCACGCGAAGCATCGCCTGCGGCCATCAGTCGCAGGCGTTCGAGTTCGACGCTGCCGCTATTGCCACCGATGACGCTGTTCGCCCAATCGACTAGCAACGAATTCTCGATGAAGTTGCGTGCGTCGGTGGTCTGCGTGCGAACCGCTTCGTCGGCCGTAGACGCGTCAAAGGCCGACTGCAGTCGGCCCTCCATCGCGCTCCAGGCGGCGGCTCGTGTTGGTTTTGCTAATTCCTCAAGGCGCGATCGCGCTTCGGTGGCCCACGGTGACGCGCTGTCGCGTTTGAAATATTCAGTCCACGCGCTTTTGGCTTCCGCCGTCAGCGACAATGCGGACGCGGCGAGCGCGCGGTTGAACCACGCTTCCTTCAGCGACGGATCCAGCCGGCGGGCGCGATCCGCGGCGGCGAGGGCGCGCGGCAGATCATCGGGACGCAGCCCAAGCCGCGCCCGTTCGATCTGCACCGCTGCCACATCGCTCAAATACTGCGCATTCGCGGGCTGCTCGCGCGATGCCGCCAGCAGCGACTGTGCCGCATCGTCGTAGCGGCCCGCCAGCAGTTGCGAGACGCCGAGCGCGTGCAGCTGCGACGGCGTTTCACGTTCGCCGAATGACTCGCGAATCCTGCCGGCCGTCAACTGAACACGATCGGTCCCGGCGGCCCGGCCATCTTGCCCCCCAGCAGATGGCACACCCAGTGGGGCATGCGGGAACCCCCCTGTTAACCGGCCGAGAACCGATCGTTGTTCACCGACGCTGTCGACAAGACTCACGAGCCCCGGATCGCGATCGAGCCACGGCCGCACAAGTGCGGGCGCCGCCAAAACCGCGATCACGGCGGCCGCGGCCGCCAGCGCGCCGGCTAATGAACGCCGCGTCATCAACGGAGTGGCCTCCGCTGTCACCGCAACGTCGGGCCTGAGCGCTGACAGTTCCTCGACCGTTCGAGCGACCCCGGCCACCAGTGCGATGCACTGAGGGCACGAGGCGAGATGAACATCCACGCGTGCGCGTTCTGACAGGCTCAATCCCCGGTCGACGTATGCGGCCAGGACCTCGGGTTCCGGGCAACCGTTGGTGTGGGGATCAACCATCTCGCTTGGATAGACGGACAGACCCCAAAAACCTCTCAACCTCCGCGCGCAGCAGAGGAGACAGGGCAATGGAGTGATGCCCGATCAGGTCGGCGATCTCACGCAGATCGAAGCCCGCGCGCGTCAGCGCCAGCCGGAGCTGCTTCACGCTTTTTCGAGCCGCCGGTGAAGTGTCGGCACCGAACTGCCGGTCAATTTGGCTATCTCGACCATCGACAGGTCCTGGTCGAATCGAAGTGCGATCAACACGCGATCTTGCGCAGCGATCTGATCGAACGCGGTCTTCAAGGCGCGCTGGAGTCGTTCGATGCTCCTCCGGCGATCCGCATCCTCAACGGCTGTTTCCGATGTGTCGCTGCTGCTGACCGTCGCAGCGGCTTCTTCACCGACTTCCGTGGTGCGGAGGCGAGCCGGAAGCTGATCCCAGATTCTGCGGAACTCGGCGTAGGTCAGGCCGACGTCGTGATTGGTCCTCACGATCTCCATCGCTTCTTCGACGGTGTGCGAGTCGCGCGCGACGAGTCGCTCGAGCATCACCGCCACGGGGCCGAGCCGCTCGGCCATTGCTGATGGCCGCCAGCGGCCCCATTTTTCCGCGCAGAAATCGAGCGACATGCGCTCGATCACGGCCGCGAGATACGTCCACAATGTGCTGCGATTCTGGAACTTGCGCAGAATGGCGTAGTTGTCGTCGACCAGCCGCAGGTTGACGAAACTGGCAAAGTCCTCCCGCTCCGTCGCCGACAAGTGTCGCCGCCGGCCGGTCGTCCGCACGATCTGATCCACCAGATCGAGATGGTCGAGGAGCAGCCGTTGATAATCCACGTGAATTTGTCGGGAAACCCGCCCGATTATCAGTACGCACTCAGCACAACACAAGCGCGATGAAACGGATCTGTAATTTTTGTGTGAAATGCGAAGTGAGAACCTGGCGGCGCATGGCCGTCTATATAACAGAGCGCCGCGATCTGACGCCGTCGGCACCATGGCACGGCTTCTGTAATACGTCTGGATACAGGAGCAAAGGGACCATGGCGACGTTGACGAACTGGCCGGATTTTTTGAAGTCGGAGACAACCCAGAGTGTGCGCCCATGTGCGCCGATGTGCGCGGCACTGAGCGGAAGCAGGATAGTATGGCTGTGAGCTTCTTCGGCGGTCAGGATGGGCCGGCGCCCGCGTCTGGTCCGCAGGAAAATTTGTGTCGAATCAGCAGGACCAAGAACAACTGCGCGCTCGTATCCGCGAGCTCGAGTCGCTGTGCACCGACGTGCTCGTCGCAGGCGTCGATATCGGCCTGCCACAGCATTTGTTGAATCAGTTATGGGCCGCTGTCGGCCACGGCGAATTGCCGCACGCGTTCAACGTCGATCTGCCCCCGGCGCCGCCTCGTCCCGTTGACAGCCGCCGACCGCGACAAGTCATCGGCGCACCAGAGGCACTTCACCGCAAGGACGCCGCGTTCCGGCTCGGCAGCGCGAGCCGATGGAAATTCCCGACATCCCGCTGACGACGAATCCGTTGACAGCCAAGGACGATGCACGCCCGAAACCGCCGCAGACGGAGCTGAAGGCGCTCACCGTGAAGAAAACGGTCTGCGTCGTCGACGACGATCCGATGATGCTCGACGTCCTCGCCCGCATCCTGCAGCGTGAGAATTTCGAGCTGCTGATGGCGAGCGGCGGTCCGGAGATTATCGAGAAGCTGGCTGAGCACAATGGTGCCGTCGACCTGCTCGTCACCGATTACGCGATGCCCGACATGCAGGGCCGCGAGGTCGCCGAGCACGTGCGGCAGCGTTTCCCCGCCGTCAAGGTTCTTTACCAGACCGGGTTCAGCGACATGCTGTTCGAAAACCGGGTTGAGCTCGAAGAAGGCGCGGCGTTTCTCGAGAAGCCGTTCACGGCCCGTGGCCTGCGCGAAGCGGCTCGACTCGTTCTGTTCGGCTCGATCAACCCTTAGCCTGACTTTCGGCGTCATAATAGCCGGGGCCTCGACGCGCCCCGGTTTTCATGCGCCGATTCCTCGTTCTTCTCGTTCTTTTCGCCAGAATCACCGTATCGCTGGCGGCTGCTGACGACGGCACCATCAGAGGCGTCGTCTCCGATCCGAGCGGCGCCGTGGTGCCAGGAGCGATCGTGGAGTTGCGCACGACATCGGGCGCACTCGTGCACGACACGCGCACCGACGGCGCCGGCGAATATCGATTCGCTGGTCTCGCCTCCGGCACCTTCGTCGTCGAAGTGTCGCTTCCGAACTTCAGTCGTCTGCGTCGTTCGGGTGTTCGGATCGACGACGGCGCCACGCAGATCGTCAACGTGACATTGAGCCTGTCGCTTTCAGCGGACGTCACCGTGACCGGCAAGCGCTCCTTCGACATCGGTGAGCTGGGCGACAACGAAAACCTCGTTGGCGTTGCGTTGTCGGCGACGCAGGGCGTGGTGTCGGCAAAACAGATCGACAACCGCCCCATCATGCGCGCCGGTGAAGTGCTGGAGGCCGTGCCCGGCGTGATCATCAGCCAGCACAGCGGGGAAGGTAAGGCCAACCAGTACTACCTTCGCGGTTTCAATCTCGATCACGGCACCGACTTCGCGACGAGCGTGGCCGGAGTGCCTGTCAACATGCCGTCGCACGCGCACGGGCACGGGTATTCGGACTTGAATTTCCTGATCCCCGAGTTGATCGCCGGCGTGCAGTTCAACAAGGGACCGTATGCCGCGGAGGAAGGCGATTTTTCGACCGCTGGTGCGTCGCACATCCGGTATGTCAATGCGCTCGAAAAGCCGATCGCGCGCCTCAGCGTCGGAGGAGAAGGCTGGAGACGCGCGCTTGTCGCCGCGTCGCCGAAAGTCGCCGGCGGCGACTTGGTGGCGGCATTCGAGGCCGGCCACAACGACGGTCCGTGGGAACGTCCCGACGATTTTTCGAAACTGAACGGCGTGCTGCGTTACAGCCGGGGCAGCTCGCGCAATGCGTTTGCACTGACGGCCATGGGATATGCGGCGGATTGGCAGTCCACCGATCAGATTCCGGTGCGCGCCGTCGAAACCGGTCTGCTCGGCCGGTTTGGGGGCCTCGATGATTCGCTCGGCGGCAGCACGTCGCGCTACAGCCTTTCAGGGGACTGGCAGCGCACGGCCGCATCCGGCGTGACTCGTGTCACAGCGTATGGCATCCGGTATCGGCTCAACCTGTTCTCGAACTTCACCTACTTTCTCGATGATCCCGTCAATGGCGATCAGTTCGAGCAAGCCGATCGGCGTTATGCGTTTGGCGGCCGCGCCACCCATCGCATCGGCGGGCGCATCGCGAATCGTCCGTCGGAGCTTCTGTTCGGAATGGATGCGCGCCGCGACAACATCGGCACGATCGGCCTGTATCACACCGTCGATCGCGCGCGTGTCTCGACGACTCGAGAAGACGCGGTTCGGCAGACCTCGGCGGGAGCATTCGTGCAGCACGATCTGCAATGGACGCCGTGGCTGCGCAGCACGCTCGGCCTTCGCGCGGATCGGTTTCAGTTCGACGTCGCCGCCGGCAATCCGCTCAACTCGGAAACGAATCCGACGCGATCGTCAACCCGAAGGCGTCGCTCATCATCGGTCCCTGGGCGTCGACGGAGCTCTACCTCAACTGGGGCAACGGCTTTCATTCAAACGACGCGCGCGGCGCGACCATTACGGTCGATCCTAAAGGCGGCGAGCCCGTCGAGCGCGTGACGCCGCTCGTTCGCGCGCGCGGACAGGAGATTGGCATTCGCTCGACCGGCCTTCGACATTTTCAGGCGACCGCGGCGCTATGGCGGCTCGACCTCGAGTCTGAACTCATTTTCGTGGGCGATGCCGGCACGACCGAGGCTGGCCGCCCGAGCCGTCGGCGCGGTGTCGAGCTGAGCGCGCTCTATTCACCACGGCCCTGGCTGTCGCTCGACGCCGATCTGTCACTGTCGCGGGCGCGATTCAGGGACGCCGACGCCGCGGGTGATCGAGTGCCTGGCGCCGTTGAGCGCGTCGTTTGCGGGCGGCCTCATTCTCGAGAACGCCGGCCCGATGTTCGGCAGCGTGCGCGCTCGTCACTTCGGCGCTCGTGACCTGATCGAGGACGGCAGCGCGCGATCGCAACCCACCACGATTGTGAACGTGCAGGCCGGCGCCGCACTGTCGCCGCGTGTTCGCGTCTACGCCGATGTCTTCAACCTGTTCGATCGCCGCGTCAGCGATATCGACTATTTCTACCGGTCCCGATTGCCTGGCGAAGCCGCGCCCGGCGTCGACGACGTTCACTTCCATCCCGCGCTGCCTCGATCGGTTCGCCTCGGCCTCAACCTGTTCTTTTGATCTACGACCTGACGAGTGGTCGCGTCCGGCCGACCGGGATACCGGTTAGGGAATAAGGGGCGCCGCTTGGGGGTTCTAGTCGGAAGCGGCCAATAGGGGGCCGATTTTCCGAATCGAGGACGAGCATGCGAAATCACATCCTGGGCGTGACGGCGATTTTCGTTGTCGCCCTTGCCATGATGCCGGCGCAGGCATCGAGTCACCGCGAGGCGCCGCTGCTGGCGCAGGATCCGATGGCGGACAACACCGACGTCTACGCGTTTGTGTCACCTGATGAGCCCGACAAGGTGACGCTGATCGCCAACTTCATCCCGTTCCAGAAGCCGGACGGCGGACCGAATTTCTATTCGTTCGATCCGAACGTGGTCTACGAGATCCACATCGACAACAACGGCGATGCGGTCGAGGACATCACGTATCAGTGGCGCTTCACCACCGAGGTCCGCAACCCCGCGACGTTCCTCTACAACACCGGCACGGTGACGACGCTCGATGATCCGGATCTGAACGTGCGCCAGTTCTATCGCCTGACGCGCATCGATGGTCCGCGGCGAACGGGCACGGTGACCGAGCTGTCGGGCCGCCTGCCGGTGCCGCCGCCGAACATCGGTCCGCGCTCGACGCCGAACTACGGCGCGCTCGGCGGCGGCATCCAGCAGCTTGCCGGCAACATCGCGCGTGTTCGCGGGTCAGCGCGATGAGGGCTTCTACGTCGACCTCGGCGATCTTCGATCTGCTCGGCGTCGGCTCCGGCCTGGTCGAAGACAGCACCGCCGGCTTCAACGTCAGCACGCTGGCGATCCAGGTGCCGAAGTCGGCGCTGGCGCAGCGGCGGCACGACGCCGACCAGCGCCAGCGATCCGAACGCGATCATCGGCGTGTGGTCGACGGCCAGCCGCTTCGCGACCCGCACGCTGTCGGCCGGCGCGCAGACGCACAGCGGCGCGCTCGTGCAGGTGTCGCGCCTCGGCAATCCGCTCGTCAACGAAGCGGTGATCGATCTGGCGCGCAAGGATGCGTTCAACGGCATCGAGCCGACGAGCGACGCGGCGGCCCTCGATCGCGTCACCGATCCGGAAGTGCCGAAGCTGTTGAAGTTGATCTTCAACGTCGATTCGCCGCCGGCGCCGCGCAACGATCTCGTGACGATCTTCCTGACCGGCATCCCCGGCCTCAACCAGCCGGCCGAACGTTCGCGGCGTCGGAGATGCTGCGTCTGAACATGGCGATTCCGCCGTCATCGTCGCCCAATCGCATGGGCGTGCTCGGCGGCGACGTCGCCGGATTCCCGAACGGCCGCCGCGTCGGTGACGACGTGCTCGACATCGTGCTGCAGGCGGCCGCCGGCGCGACGCCGTTGACGCCGGCGTTCAGCCGCTCGCCGAACAACACGCTCGGCGACGGCGTGGAGCGCAACGACGTGCCGTACCTGACGTCCTTCCCGTATCTCGGCATTCCGCACGCGGGTAACGATAAGGTGCGCAGGTGCACGTCGGGTGCCAGGTACATCGCACGTGCATCCGAGTGCATAAAGTGCTTGTTCCGCGCTGCCGTCGTAGTGGCCGCCGCCTTCGTGGTGGCGGCCACGCTTCGCGATGCGCGGCAAGATCAGCCGCGGCGGTCGGCGCCGGTCGCTGCCGTCGGCTCGATGCCGGGACCTCGCGCGCGGAATTGACGTCGACGGTTAGCGGCGATGACCGACGCGCCTGGCCGCGCGAGCCCGGACGACGCCGCCGCGGTCGTGTCGCTTGTCGAACGCGCTGCTCCGGTTGCAGCGCGTCAACAACGATGGCCGCGCCGTGATCACCGCGAAGACGCACCTGCGCGCGTTCCTCGACGCGCCAGCCCGACGCACTACGAGGCGCGGCGCATGCTGGCGGCGGTGCTGCTGTCGCAGCACCGCTTTGGCGACGCGAT
Source organism: uncultured bacterium (assembly GCA_963717085.1). Lineage (GTDB taxonomy): Bacteria > Actinomycetota > Acidimicrobiia > Acidimicrobiales > VFJN01 > DASQUK01. The sequence continues at coordinate 157,156 of CAVQVM010000018.1, read as the reverse complement.
TGCGGAAGCCAACAAGGCCATGGCCGCCGATCCGCGCGACGCGTGGAACTACGGCGCCACCGGCGACGGCTACATGGAGCTCGGCGACTACGCGCGCGCCTTCGAGGCGTTCGATCGCATGGGGCAGTTGCAGCCCGGGCCGCCGGCCTACGCGCGCACCGCGTACGCGCTCGAGATCAAAGGCGATCTCGACGGCGCGCTCGAATACATGCGCACGCGCCGCCGACGGCACCTCGCCGAACGATCCCGAATCGCAGGCCTGGCACTACGCGCAGATCGGCGATCTGCTGATGCAGCTTGGGCCGCGATCGCGCGAGGCGCGGCTTGAATTCGAGCGCGCCGACGCGACGTTTCCCGGTCATCCGATGGCGCTCGTGCGGCCTGGCGCGCGTGAAGATGGCCGATGGCGATCTGATCGGCGGCGCGGCTGATGCTGCAGTCGCAGCTGGCGAAGACGCGCGACGCCCGATCTGGCCATCGCGATCGGCGATCTCTCGTCGGCGCTCGGCGACACGTCGGCGCGCCGATCAGTACTACCAGATGGCCGAGCAGATCGAGCGCGCGGCATGGGGGAACGGCCTCAGGCAGCCGCAGGTGCTCGCGCGGATCCTGAGCGAGCGCTCAGGACGCGCCGCCGAAGCGGTTCAGCTTGCCGAGGAAGCGGCGCGCGAGCCGCGCCGACATCGTCACGATGGACACGCTGGCGTGGGCGTACTACAAGAACGGACAGATCGCGGACGCCGCCGAAGCGTCGGCGCAGGCGTTACGCACCGGCACGCGCAACGCTCGCATCCGCTGTCATGCGGAGGCGATCGACCGCGGCGGCTACTTCTTCGCCTCGTGCACCCGGCGCCACTCGTCGCTGCCTTGAATGGCGTCCCTGATCAGCTTCTTGGCTTCCTCGTCGGTCTTGCCCTCGACGCGCGCGTTCAGGTAGACGTCGATGATCCAGGCGCCAAGCGCCTCGAAGTCCGGCTGCTTCTGATCGGCGCGCCACAGGCCGTCGGCGCGGCGCAGGCCTTCGTCCGACGCGTAGTACTGATGCAGCCACTGCGCGGCCTGCATCACGTCGGCGCGATGGCCTTTCAGCTTTTCCGCGGCCAGCTTGCCGGCCTGCTCGTCGAACTGGCGCTGCTGGAACTCCATTGAAAACTGCAGCTGCTGAATGCGCCGCTGCTGCCAGTAAACCTGGCCGATCAGGATGACAACGACAACGACAAGGATGGTGGTGACAAGACGCGAACGGTCGATAGCCATTGCCGACCATGGTCGTTCAAGTTGGCGCATCTGATTCAACCAGGCCGCCGCTCAGAAGCCGATTCGTCGCCGAAACAACCTGATGCAATCGGTGGCCTATACTGGTCGTGTGAAGGGCTTGCGATTCGTCATCGGGTTCCTGGTCGTGGCCACGGTGATTTCCGTGGCGGCGATGCTGCTGCTCTACGTGGTGGTGACGCAGGAGCCGCGCGTGCCGGCCCACGCCACGCTGGTGCTGAGCCCGTCCGGCGACCTGCCCGAAGTGCATGCCCGATCTCGTGTTCGGCGGCGGCGACGAGCTCACCGTGCGCGCGCTACGTCGAGCTGATTCGCAAGGCCAAGAGCGACTCGCGCATCGCCGGCATCCTGCTGCGGCCCGGCGGCATCAATTCGCCGTTCTGGGCCAAGCTGCAGGAGCTGCGCGACGCGATCGACGATTTCAAGAGCAGCGGCAAATACGTCCACGCGTGGCTCGAGTACGGCGGCGATCGCGAGTACTTCCTCGCCTCGGTCGCCGATCGGGTCTACCTGCTGCCGTCGGCGTCGCTCGATCTGACCGGCGTCGCCAGCTACGAAGTGTTCCTGCGCGGCACGTTCGACTGGATCGGCACCTATCCCGACTTCCTGCACGTCGGCGACTACAAGACCGCCGTCAACACCTATCTCGAGAAGACGTTCACGCCCGCGCACAAGGAGATGAGCGAGTCGCTCAATCGCAGCCAGTACGATCAGCTCGTCGACGCCATCGCCGACGGCGCGCGGCAAGAGCGAGGCGGAGGTGCGGGCGCTGATCGATCAGGGCCCGTTCCAGCCGGTCGATGCGCTGCGCGTCGGGCTGATCGACGAAGTCGCCTACGAAGACGAGCTCGACGACCTCGTGCCGCAGCTGAAGGGCGCCGACTACATCGACGCGGAGGATTACGCGTCGGTGTCGTGGGAGCGGACCGGCGTGCGCGCGGCGCTCGAAGATCGCCGTCATCAATGCGTCCGGCGTGATCAATTCCGGCAGCAGCGGCTTCGATCCGGTCAACGGCGCGGTCGTCGGATCGGATTCGCTGGTCGAGTACATCCGCGACGCGCGCGCCGACCGCTCGATCAAGGCGATCGTGCTGCGCGTCGACAGCCCGGGCGGATCGTCGACGGCTTCGGACGTGATCTGGCGCGAGCTGTCGATCTCGCGCGAGAACCACCGGCCGGTGATCGTGTCGATGTCGGACCTCGCCGCGTCGGGCGGCTACTACATCGCGCTCGGCGGCGACGCCATCGTCGCGCAGCCGGGCACGCTGACCGGATCGATCGGCGTCTATACCGGCAAGTTCGTGATCAGCGGCTCGCTCGACAAGCTCGGCGCGAACATCGAGGCGACCAGCCGCGGCAAGCACGCGGAGATCTATTCGCCCGATCGCCGGTTCACGCCGGACGAGCGCACCAAGATCGAAGAGTCGATGCAGGTCGTCTACGACCAGTTCATCGAGCGCACCGCCGCGGCGCGGCACATGACGCCCGAGAAGGTCGACGAGATCGCGCAGGGCCGCGTCTGGACCGGCGCGCAGGCCAAGCAGATCGGCCTGGTCGACGAGCTCGGCGGGCTCTACAAGGCGATCGACCTGGCGAAGCAGCGCGCGCGCATTCCCGCCGACGAGGAAGTCGAGCTGGTGGTGTATCCGCCGCACCGCAGCTTCTACGAAGTGCTGGCCGATGAACTGTCGTCGCCGGCGGGGAATTGCAAGGCCGCCTATACGTCCGACGCGCTGATGCGAGTTGCTGGGGCCGCGAGAGCGGCGCGCCCTCGCCGCCGTCCTCGCGCCGTCGCGTCTGTTCCGCTCAGGGCAAGTGCTGGCGCACATGCCTTATGTGTTCGTCCGCTAGTCAGCGGTCAGAGTCAGGTCAAGTCAGGTTGAATCAGATCGCTGACCTGATCCTGACTCCCTGACCCTGACGCTTAGACCCGTGACGCGCGCGAGCCGTCTTCGCGCGTCGTGATCTTCAGGCCTGTCTTCGCCTTCTGCATGTAGGCGCCGAAGAACTTGTCGCGGCGCGTGTTCACCAGCTCGTCGCGCAGCTGATCCTTGCCGCGATTCGATCTCCGCATCGGTCACGTCGACCTTCTCGACGACGCGCACGATGGCGGTGCCGGTGGGCGTCGTGATCGCGTCGCTGACGCCGCCCTGCGGCAGGGCGAACGCGGCGTCGTCGATCGCCTCGCTGATGCCGAGGTCGGGAATCGCCGAGCCGCGCGCGATCGAGCTCGGTGGTCTTGATCTCGAGGCCGGCGCGCTTGGCCGCCGCGGCGAAATCCTTCGCGCTCTTCAGCTCGGTCGGCGATCGACGCGGCGCGCTGCTTCGCCATCTCGACGGCCTTGTCCTGCTTCACGTCGTCGGCGACCCTGGTCTTCACTTCGTCGAGCTTCGGGAATGTAGGCGTCCTGGCGGCCGGTGACGGTCGCAAACACCCAGCCGTGGAGACGCGCATCGCCGGCGTGACGTCGCCTTCCTTCATGCCGAACAACGCGGCCCGACAACTCCGGCTGCGAGCCCACGCCCTGGATCGGTTCGGCGCGCAGGATCAGGCCGCGTCTCGGTGACCGGCAGGCTGCGCTCCTTCGCGACGCGATCGAGATCGGCCGGCGTCTTGATCGTCGCCTCGAGCGACTTGGCGATCTTCTCGGCTTCCGCCTGCGCCTTCTGCCACTTCAACTGATCTTCGATCTCCGCGCGCACTTCGGCGAGCGGGCGCGTCGTCTCCGGCTTGTTGTCGACCATCTTGATGATGTGGAAGCCGAACGCGGTCTTCACCGAGGTTGCTGATCTCGCCGGCCTTCATCGCGAACGCGGCCTGTTCGAACTCGGCGACCATGCGGCCGCGGCCGAAGTAATCGAGGTCGCCGCCGTTGGCGTTGTTCGATTCGTCTTCCGAATACTTCTTGGCCAGCGCGGCGAAATCCGCGCCGGGCGCCTTGGCCATCTTCAGCACTTCTTCGGCCTGGGCCTGCACGGCCTTCTCGTCCTTGCCCTCGGTCTTGAACAGGATGTGGCTGGCGCGCAGCTGCGCCGGCGTCTGGTACTGCGACAGGTTCTGCTGGTAGAACGCCTCGATCTCGGCCTCGGGCACCGTGATCGTCTGGCGCACCTGGTCGACGTTGAGCAGCGCGTACTTGATCTTGCGCTTCTCGCCGATGCGATAGCGCTCCTTCGACTTCTCGAACGCCGCCGCGAGCTCGGCGTCGCTCGACGGTGACCTGGCTCTTGAACGCGTCGGCCGTCACCGGCACGACGTCGAGCTTGACCTTCTCGTTGCGCTTGCGGATACTCCGCGGCGACCTCGGCGTCGCTCACCGACATCCAGCCGGTCAAGGCGTTGCGCAGCTTCTCGATCAGCAGCGCGCGGCGCAGGCTCTTCTCGAACTCCGCGGTCGTCATCGGCGGATTCTGGAACTGCAGGATCTGCCGGTAGCGCTGCTCGCCGACGAACCTGCCGTTCTCCTGGAAGCCGGGCAGCGCCAGGATGCGCTCGCGAATTTCGACGTCGCTGACCGTGAGGCCCTGCTTGCGCGACTCGGCGACCATCGCTTCTTCGTCGACGAGCTGACTCAGAATCTGGCGATCGATGCCGAGCTGCTTGATCAACTGATCGTTGATCTGCCCGCCGTAGGCGTTGCGGTAGGCATTCACCTGCGCGTTGTAGCGCCGCGTGAACGCGCCGACGGTGATCGGCTCGCCTTCGACTTCGGCGAGCACCTCGCTCGGCGCGGCGCCGGTGCTGGTGGTCAGGAAGTCGGGAATGTAGAAGACCACGAAGGTCAGGACGACCAGCGCGAGACTCCACTTGAGCCAGCCCTTGTGTCGCCGCATCCGGTCGAGCATTGTCATCGGTCAGAATCCTCTGGGAAACATGAATCGTAACGTACGTTCCCGGTCGTTCTACGACAGTTCGACGGCGTTCTCAACCGTTCGTCAAAGAGCCGTTCGCCCGTAGAACGCCCGTAGAACCCTCGGAGAACTCGTGAACCGCGTCTCGTGTATATTCAGTCAGTTGAATGACTTACGGCGGTTCTCGCCGTCCGGATCTGGCCGCCCGCCTGCGGCGCGGCCAGCGCGCGCTCAAGAGCCGTCTCGAACGGCCTGAGTCCGTGCTGGCGTTGTTTCGCGCCGCTCACGACTCGCTCGATCCGGAAAGCATCGGCAAATTGGTCGTGGACCGCGCCGAGGAGTGGTTCAAGGCGCCCGCGTGTGGCGTGTTTGCCGCCGATCTCGACGGACAGGTCATGCGGTCTCGCGTCGAAGGGCATGGGCGAGTCGCTGCGCCGGCGGCGATCGGCGTCGGCGCGGTGGGTGATCGGCCACGGTCGCGAGTTTGCGTCCGCCGACTTGAGGAAGGATTCGCGGGCGCTCGGGCGCCGCGGGCGCTGTGCTCGCGTTGCCGCTGCGGTGCCGCGCGCAAACGGTGGCGGCGCTCGTGGTGATGGAACGGCAGGCGGCGAAGCAGGTGCCGCAACTCTCGGCGGCGGTCGGGACGCGCTCGGAACCATGCTCGAGGGGCCGGCGCAGGCGCTCGACAACGCGCTGCGGTTGAGGCGGTCGGAAGCCTTATCGGTCACCGACGATCTCACGCAGCTCTACAACTCGCGTTACCTGAATCAGGTGCTGCGGCGGGAAGCCAAACGCGCCTCGCGTTCAGGCCGTCCGCTATCGCTGCTCTTCCTGGACCTCGACGGTTTCAAAGGAGTCAACGATACCCATGGGCACCAGGCCGGGAGCCAGGCGCTCGTGGAAGCGGCCGCCGTGATTCGCCGCTGCGCGCGAGAAACTGACGTCGTCGCCCGGTTTGGTGGCGATGAATTCGCAATCGTGCTGCCCGACACCGGCTCCGAAGGTGCCGCGGCGGTGGGAGACCGCGTTCGTGAGCGACTGGATGCTCATCCGTTCCTCGCCGGCAATGGATTGAAGATCCACATGACGGCGTCGGTCGGGGTCGCGACGCTACCTGATGTCGCGGCCTCCGCTGAAGAGTTGGTGCGAGCGGCCGATATGGCGATGTACCAGGTGAAAGAATCGGGCAAAAACGGAGTTCGCATCGCCCAGTCGCAATAAGGGGCTGGGCTGCATGGTTCTGCATAACATGGGTTTGGGTTCGCTTCTTTCGTTTCTCTCCACCGATCTGGCCATCGATCTCGGGACGGCCAATACCTGCGTGTACGCGAAGGGCCGCGGCATCGTCGTCAACGAGCCCTCGATGGTCGCGGTGAACAAGGTGACCGGCCGCGTCGAGGCCGTCGGCACCGGCGCGAAGGAGATGCTCGGGCGCACGCCCGGCAACATCGTCGCCATCAAGCCGATGAAGGACGGCGTCATCGCCGACTTCGACGTCACCGAGAAGATGCTGACCTACTTCATCAAGAAGGCGCACAACGGCAACGTCTGGGTCCGGCCACGCATCATCATTGGCGCGCCGTCCGAAATCACGCAGGTCGAAAAGCGCGCAGTGAAGGACTCGGCCTATCGTGCGAAGGCGAGCGAAGTCCACCTGATTGAAGAAGCGATGGCGGCGGCGATCGGCGCCGGCCTGCCGATCACCGAGCCCGCCGGCAGCATGATCGTGGACATCGGCGGCGGCACCACGATATCGCGGTGATTCCGCTCGCCGGCATCGTCTACAGCAAGGCGGTCCGCGTCGCCGGCAACGAGATGGATGAGGCGATCTCCAGTGCATCAAGAAGAAGACCTACAACCTCCTGATCGGCGAGCGCACCGCCGAGCAGATCAAGATGGAGCTGGGCTCCGCGTATCCGCTCGACGAGCGCATGACGATGGAGATTCAAAGGGCCCGCACCCGACCCGGCCGTTCGGCCGTGGCGTGCGGCACGATGTCGCGCGGCTCCACGAACTTGTCGCCGGGCAGCATGTGGTGACCGAAGAGCACGAGGCCGATGGCGATGCCACCTAAAGAGACCCCGAGCAGCGCGCCTTCGATCTGGGGGTCGCCACCGAGCGCGTAGACGATGGTGAGCCCGATCGACGCCAGCATGCTGGCGCCGATGGCGGCCAGGATGCGGACGCGGGCCTCGTTCATGTCTGCTCTCCCCGCTTGGTCCCGACCCACCGAATGAACAGGACCAGGCTCCCGAGCCCCAGGACCCAGCCGACGGCGCCCTCGGCCACCGGTCCGATCCTGCCGATCGGGGCGCCACCGCGGTCGTCCGGGCTCTTCAGGTAGTCGACGTAGCCGGCGATGGCATCGAGCCCGTCGGCGTTCAGGACGCCGGGGCCGAACGCGGGCATGGCGCCGGGGCCCGTACGCACCGCCTCCCCGACCACGGTCGGCGTGGCGGCGTCCAGGCTCGGGATGACGACGCCAGCCGTCTCGCCGCCGCGCTGGGCGAGCATGGCCCCTCCGATGCCCGTGGTGGCGTGGCAGGCGGCGCAGTGCTCCTGGTACAGGTCCCGGCCCTCGGGGAGGCCTCCGGCCGCGGCGTCGACCTCCGGGATCCCGGGACCCGGCTGGTCGAACGTCTCGTCGATGTAGCCGACCAGCGCGGCGATCTCCTCGTCGTCATAGGGGGTCTCGCCCGGTCTCACCCGCTCGTCCGGGTCCCCGATCGGCATCCGCCCGGTGCGCAGCATGAAATCGGTCAACGCGGGCCCGTTCTCGCCGGTCACCAGATCCGGGCCGTTCGAGCTGCCGCCGCCCGTGTCGCCGTGGCAGAACGAGCAGTCGCGTTGGTAGAGGTGCTCGCCGAGGGCGAGGGCCTCGGCGTCCGGGGGCGCATAGGACGCGGGCGGCCGGTATGGCTCGGGTTGCTCGAAGTACGAGCAGGCGCCCGCCGCCAGGGCGGGAACGACGGTCACCAGGAGGGCCACCCGGCTGGCCTTCACGACGGCCCCCTCACCGTCGCGGCCCGCTCCCCGTCGGGCACGTCGAGGGATCCGAGCCAGTGGGCCATGAGGGCTGCGATGACGACCGTGTACACGATGCCGGGGGGTACCCACATCAGGCCTCCGGCGAGCTGCTGGTCCTCGAGGGGGGTCAGTCCCCAGCTCGGTGCGACCGATGCGTGGATGGAGTACAGCGGTCGCTGCGCCAGGGCGAGGACGGCGCCCAGGGCGCCGCTCTGCAGTGCCGTCGCCAACAGCAGGCCCGACGCCGCAGGGATGGCGAGCGAGCGACGGGTCCGCCCCAGCGCCAACGCCCAAACGAGCGCCGCGGTCGCGATCAGGCTCGCGTGCTCCAGCGCGTGGAGGGCGTCGCGGCGCAACGCCGCCTCGTAGAGGGTCGGGAGGTGCCAGGCCCACAGGACGACCACCCCGATCACCCAGGCGGACACCGGATGGAACAACGCATCCCTGACGGACCTGACGGATGGGCGGGCTCGGACACGAACGAACAGCCGGCGACCTCGAAGAGGCATGGCCTGGCCGAGAACCATCACCGGGCGGCCATAGACCAGAAGCGGGGCGACCACCAGCATGAGCAGCAGGTGCTGGACCATATGGGCGGTGAACACGGACGACGCCGCAAGGTCCAGCGGCGACGCCAGTGCGATGGCGAGCGCCAGCAGCGCGCCGGCGAAGGCGGCGACGTGCACGGGGCGGACCAGCTGGCGTCGTCGGGCGCCAAGGTGTGCGAGCCCCGAGCGGTAGAGGAGGGCGGTCAGGGCCAGGATCCCCAGGATCAACGGGTCCGGGCGCCACGAGCTCCACAGGTCGGACCGGGCAACCGGCGTGTGAGCCAGCGTCATGGGGACGAGGGTGGTCATGGCGACGTCGCACAGGTGTCGAGCAGCAACGGTGGGAGGTAGCCGAGGAGGATCGCGCCGAGGAAGATGACGCCCTCGACCATCCCGGCGAACGCCATCCACCGCTCACGCTCGAGCACATCGCCGTCCGACGCCCGCTGCAGCCTCCGCCAGCTCGCAAGCGCGGTCAGGCCGGCGGCCGCCGCCGTCAGGGCCATCAACGAGTTGAGCGTCCACGACACCTGGTCGACGGTGAACCCCAGGATCTCGCCGCGGTCGGTGGTGGCCGGGGAGCAGGCGAACCACTCCTCGAGCGAGTAGTTGAGCAGCAGGTGCCCGAGCCACGCCACGGGGCTGCCCAGGACGCCGAACCAAAGGGCACGAGACCCGCGGCTCTCTCGCCGGGTGATGTCGCGGACGTCCTGGTCGATGCTCATCAGAGATGCGGTGAGAGGTAGATGGTTGCGAGAACGAACGCCCACACGACGTCGACGAAGTGCCAGTACATGGTGAAGTTCTGGACGGTCAGGTGGCGGGACGCATCGAATGCCCCCTGCCAGGCCCGGACCTGCGTCCACAGGCTCAACATCAGCCCGGCCAGCACGTGGGCTCCGTGGAAGCCGGTGAGCGTGTAGAAGAGCGACCCGTACGCGTTGGTGGTGGGCCCGAACTCGTCGAGCTTCTCCGGCCACTCGACACCGAGGGTCATCACCAGGAAGATCGCCCCGAGCACGAACCCCACCGCCAAGCCGGCCTTCAGGCGGGTGACGTTGCCGGCCCTGATGCCCGTGTGCGCCATGTGGACCGGAATGCTCGACGACCACAGGATCGCGGTCATGATCAGCGGCAGCGCCAGTTCGGGCGTGGCGATGCCGTCGGGCGGCCATAGGGGGCCGTTGCGGAACCGCAGGTAGAAGTAGCTGGCGATCAGCAACGCGAACAGGGTCGCCTCGGTGCCGATGAGCCACACCATGCCCCACCAGCCGAAGGCCCGCGGCCCGTCGTACCGCTGCGGCAGCAGCTCGCCGGGGATGCCGGTCTCACCGAGCAGGGCGTCGTGGGTCGTCACTAGTGGACCCTCGCGGAAGTCATCGTGGCGTCTCGCCGGCCAGATCCGCCGCTGGACATCGTCCTCGTCGTCGCCGCAGCCGCTGGCTGCGCCTTCCTCCTGCGTCCTCGCCAGCGACAAATCTGCCTCGGCGATACATCCACGGAACTTCCGCGAGCGCCCACTACGTCTCCTGGGTCTGTCCGCGCGGCCAGTACCACCCGATGAGGCCGCCCACGCTGGCGACCACCGCAGCGACGGTCAGCGCCCAGTTGTCCAGCAGCACGGCGAAGGCAAGCACGAGCAGCGCGACGGTGAGCAGGAACGGCCACACGGACGCGTGCGGCATGTGGACGATTGCCTGCGGCCGAGCATCGAGCATGCTCGTCGACAGCGTGACGTGGCCGTCGGTCAGGGGCCGGCCCCCGTCCTCCGGAGACTGGACGCCGCCGGCCAGCTCCGGCTGGTCCCACATGGGCTCGCGACCACGCACGGTCGGGATGGTGACGAAGTTGTAGTGGGCCGGAGGCGACGAGGTGTACCACTCGAGCGTCTCGCCCCGCCACGGATCGTTGCCCGCCGGGGCGCCCCGGGTACGGCTCCGGAACCAGTTGACGATCGTGACCAGGATCCCCACCGCGAGGATGAACGCGCCGATCGTCGACGCCATGTTGTAGCCACCCCAGCCGAGATCGCTGTCGTACGTGTAGATGCGGCGGGGCATGCCGAAGAGGCCGAGCAGGTGCTGGGGAAAGAACGCCAGGTTGAACCCGACGAACATCAGCCAGAAGCTGACCTTGCCCAAGCGTTCGTCGAGCAGCCGGCCCGTGATCTTCGGTCCCCAGTGGTAGACGGCGGCGAAGATCGGGAACACCGCGCTGCCGACCAGCACGTAGTGCAGGTGGGCGACCACGAAGTACGAGTCGTGTACCGCCTGGTCGAAGGGGATGGCGGCGAACATCACGCCGGTCACCCCGCCGATGACGAAGATGAAGATGAAGCCGAGCACGAACAGCAGCGGCGTCCGCAGGACCGGACGCCCGGCGACGAGCGTGGCCAACCAGGCGAACACCTGGATGGAGCTCGGGATCGCCACCATGAAGCTCGCCAGCGAGATGAAGCCCAGGGTGATGTTCGGCAGACCCACGGCGAACATGTGGTGGACCCAGACCCCGAAGCCGATCAGCGCCACGCTCAGCTCGCCGATGACGATGTAGGTGTAACCCACGATGGGCCGGCGGACCCAGGTGGGGATGATCGCCGAGGCGATGCCGAACCCCGGCAGGGCGACGATGTACACCTCGGGGTGGCCGAACACCCAGAACAGGTGCTGCCACAGCAAGGGATCGCCGCCCGCGTCGGCGTCGAAGAAGTGGAAGTCGAACTTTCGGTCGAGGAGCAGCAGCACCGAGACGAGCGTGAGCGCCGGCAGCGCGAACACGATCTGCAGCGCCATGGCCAGCTCGCCCCACACGAAGATGGGAATGCGGCTGACGATCATCCCCGGCGCCCGGAGCTTGAGGATCGTCACGATGAAGTTGATCGCCCCGCCCGTGCTGGAGATGCCGAGGAAGATCAGTCCCACCGCGTAGTAGTCGATGTTGATCGCCGGCGTGAACGCCTCCCCCGACAGGGGCACGTAGTTGAACCAGCCGTCGTTCGGGGCCCGCCCGACCAGGAACGACGAGTACAGGAAGAAGCCCGAGGCCAGGAGGACCCAGTACCCGAAGGCATTGAGGCGCGGGAAGGCCATGTCGCGCGCGCCGATCATCAACGGGACGAAGTAGTTGCCGAAGCCCGACAGCACCGGCATGGCGAACAGGAACATCATCGTGATGCCGTGCATCGAGAAGAGCTGGTTGAACCCCTCGGGGCCGATCACGTCGAGGTCCGGCCCCGCCAGCTGCGTGCGGATGAGCAGCGACTCGATGCCACCGGCAACGAAGAACGCCATCCCCGTGTAGAAGTACCTGAGCCCGATTCGCTTGTGATCGACGGTCCCCAGCCACGACCCGAGGCCCGGCGGCTCCGCCCACACCGCCTCCAGGCGCTCGACGGTCGAGCTCGTCGTCGCCGACGCTTCGGGTGCTGCGGTCGCCGTCACGGGGGCGTCACTCCAGCTCCGTCAGGTAGGCGACGACGGCGTCGACCTGGTCTGGGGTGAGCTCGGTCGGGGGCATGCTCACCCCGGGCTTGTCGTCCTGCGGGTCCGTGATGAAGTCGTCGAGGGCCTCGGGCGTGAACGGGACGACGCCGGCCCCGAGCGTCTGGCGGTTGGCGAGGTGGGTGAGATCGGGTCCGAGGGTGCCCTCCGCCGAGGTTCCCCTGATCGTGTGGCACCCGGCGCACGACGCGCGCTCGAAGATCTGCCGACCGTTCTCGGCTTCGGCCCCGTCCGGCTCGGGCGCGGGTCCGGCCTCGCGCCGGAGCCAGTCGTCGAACTCACCGGCCGGCATGGCCTCGACCATGATCTCCATGTGGGCGTGCTGGAGGCCACAGAACTCCGCGCACTGCCCGCGGAAGCGACCCGCGTGATCGGCGACCACCGACAGCCGGTTGTCGGCACCGGGGATGTGATCCTTCTTCACCTGCAACTCCGGCACCCAGAAGCTGTGGATGACGTCGGCCGTCGGCAGCGCGAGCTCCACCGTCTCCCCCACCGGGATGCGGATCTCGTTGGCGGTGACCGCCCCGTTCGGGTAGCGGACCTCCCACCACCAGGTATGGCCCACGACCTCGACCTCGAGAGGTCGATCGTCGGCCGAACCCATGTCGTTCAGCACCGCGAGCGAGAACACGAAGGACCCGGCCAGGATCCCTCCCGGGATGGCCGCGCCGGCGATCACCACGAACCGGTCGCCCCACGGCACCGGCCGCCTGTCGATGTCGTCGTCGACGTGCAGCTCGGCCCGTCGGCGGCGCGCCGCCGCCAGCAGGAAGCCGGTAACCACCGCCACCACGGCGCACGAGATCCAGAACAGGACCCACCACAGCCCCTCCACCCGCCGGGCGTCGTCCGATCGCGGGTCGAGCATGGACGGGGTGTCACCGCCGCACGCGGTGAGCGCCCCAGCGAGGAGCACAGCGAGGACGGGACCGCCGCGACGGCGGAGGCGCCGCCGCCCGGCTTCCGACGCGTGGGGCGCCCAGGCGCTAGCGGCCCCTGCCCGCCGTCTTGGTCTCGCGCTTCGCACGGCTGGTCGCGCTCCCCCTCCGGCCGCTGCGCGCGTCAGCAGGACCGGCGAGCGGCAACTGACGCCCCCCGGGTCAGGCAGAGCACGCTCGAACCTCACCGGTGCCCCTGGATGCACCTCCCGGCTAGTCAGCGGGGACACCGAGGACGTTGGTGCCGAGAACCTCGCGGAAGCCCTCGGCGATGGGCTTGACATCCCAACCTACGTCAGCGCTGCGCTGCGAGCCAGGGGTGATCGACGGGTAGGTGTGGCGCGGCGCCGGGTCCGCTCCGGGCGAGACCACCGGCACTGTTGTGCTTGGCGCCAGCGGCTGTAGACCTGACCCGAACCGCTGCCCCGATCACCTGAAGGAGGGATCCGGAAAATGAGCGCCGCCACGAATCCCGGGCCCCGTGCCTGGCCGGACCTGACGATGTCGCCCTGGGAGGACACCCGCGACACGTTGCACATGTGGACCCAGATCGTCGGCAAGGTCCGGCTCGGTCTGATGCCGATGATCAACCATTGGTGGCAGGTCCCGCTCTACGTCTCGGCGCGGGGGCTCACCACCTCGGTCATGCACGCCGGAGACCGCGGCCTGGAGATCGAGTTCGACTTCGTCGAACACGCCCTCGATCTGCGAACGACCGATGGCGAGCGGCGACAGGTCGCCCTCGAACCCCGGTCGGTGGCGAGCTTCTACGCGGCCACGATGGCCGCGCTCGACGAGCTGGGGGTGCGGGTCCACGTGTTCCCCCACCCGTCCGAGGTCGCCGTGGCGATCCCGTTCGACCAGGACGAGGTCCACAGGTCGTACGACGCCGACGCCGCGCACCGCTTCTGGCTCGCCCTCGTCCAGGTGCACCGGGTGCTGCTCGAGTTCCGAGCCCGGTTCATCGGCAAGGCCAGCCCCGTCCACTTCTTCTGGGGCGGAGCCGACCTCTGCACCACGCGCTTCTCCGGCCGGCCCGCTCCCACGCACCCGGGCGGCGTCCCCAACTGCCCGGACTGGGTCCAGGAGTTGGCCTACAGCCACGAGGTCTCCAGCTGCGGCTACTGGCCCGGCGTCGGCGAGGACGGCTCCTTCTACGCCTATGCCTACCCCGAGCCCGCCGGGTTCGGCGAGTGGCCGGTCGAACCGGCCGCTGCGTCCTACGACGGCGATCTCGGCGAGTTCCTGCTGCCCTACGCAGCGGTGCGCACGGCGCCGGACCCGGACGCAGCGTTGTTGGCGTTCCTCCAGACCACCTACGAAGCCGCCGCCGAGCTCGCCGGCTGGGACCGCGCGGCGCTCGAGGTGCCAGGCTCGCAGGCCCCGTCGACGAGCGGTTGACCCCGCGATTGCACGCCACGACACGGGCTCCCGTAGGCGAAAGCGCCGCGGACCTACCGTCGACTGAGTGACTTGTCAGGCCCGATCGCGGACCTGCTCACCTCATGCTGAGCATGTGGACCTCGGGGGCTCACGGCGGCGGCACTAGACTAAGTCCATGACTAAGTCCTCGATCGTCAGGGTCGGTGTGCACGAAGCCAAGACGCGACTGTCCCAGCTCTTACGCCTCGTGGACGGTGGTCAGGAGGTCGAGATCTCCCGGGGAGGCGAGCCGGTGGCGCGGATCGTCCCCATCCGCAGGCGTGCCAAGCGCCAGCTCGGTGTTGACCACGGCGCGTTCCGCGTCCCCGATGACTTCGACACGCCCCTGCCCGACGAGGTGCTGGCGAGCTTCTCCTCGTGAGCGGTTACCTCATCGACACCCACGTCTGGCTGTGGATGCAGGCCGAGCCCGCGCGGCTTCGGGCCGAGACCCGCGACCTTGTCGAAGACGCCACCAACGAGCTGCTGCTATCCGCCGCGAGTGCATGGGAGATCGCGATCAAGCATCGGATCGGCAAACTCTCCCTCCCCGAGCCACCCGCGACGTACGTGCCGGATCGCATGCGTCGGTCCGGCACGACGCCTCTCCCCGTCGAGGCCGCGCATGCGTTGCGGACAGCTGAGCTACCCGATCACCACGACGACCCGTTCGACCGGCTGCTCATCGCGCAGGCCCAGCTCCTCGACATCCCGATCCTGACCATCGACAACCAGCTCAGCGCCTACAACGTCACCACCATCGCCGCGTGACCGAGGCCCCATCACCCGCCTGGGTGACACCCCCGGTCACGTCCGGGCCTACCTGGCCGGCCTCCGCAGCCACTTCACTCGGTCTCGATCGCCAACGCAGCCGTCTGCCTCCGCGTTGGGTCGGGCATCAACCTCGGGTCAGTTGTCGACGGTCTCTCGAATCCATCGTTGGAAGGCCGCCACGCCGCCTTCGTGCTTGGGACTGAGCCAGCCGGTGTCGTAGGTGCCGCTCTCGAGGTTGCGCTGAACCGACTCACAGATGGCGAGGTCCTCCGCCGTGACCTGGGACGACGAGCGGATCACCGCGTCGCACGCATCGCGGTCATCGGGCCGGCGGAAGGAGTAGGAGTAGCGGAGCCGGGTCCGGCCGGGTGTCACCGGGTCGTAACGCTCGACGTTCATCGCGTCGGGATAGAGGTTCAACGCGAGGTTGGGCCAGCGCCACAGCCAGCGGCCGGTGCTCACCGCGCCGTCGCGGGCCGGAGCCGAGTGCCGCACCCAGCGGTAGCGCTCGTCGACATCCACGACGTAGCGCTTGACGTCGATCTCCTTGTTGAGGCCCGGGTGCACGAGCGGGATGTGGTAGCCCTCGAGATAGTTGTCTGCGTACGTCTTCCAGTTGCAGGCGAGGTCGTGTTCCGCCTCGTGCGCCAGCACCAGCTCTTCGATCGGGTACGGCGCGCACTCGTCGACGAACGTCCCCAGCGCCTCCAGCAGGGGCGGTGCGCCGCCGTACAGATCGAGATTGACGAACACGAGGCCACGCCACTCCTCGACCAAGGCGCTCGTCAGCGACACCTCCGCCGGGTCGAAGCCATCGGTCGAGCCGAAGTCACGCGCCGACCGGAGGCGGCCGTCGAGCCCGTAGGCCCAGCCGTGATACCGGCACACCAGGCTGGGAACCCGACCACCGCCGTCGTGGACGAGCGGCCCCGCACGGTGCCGGCACACGTTGTGGTGGGCACGGAGCTGACCGTCGTCGTCGACCACGACCACCAGCGGCCACCCCGCGATGTCACATGCGAGGTAGTCGCCCGGCTCCCTCAGCCCCTGCCGGTGGCCGACGAACAACCACTCGCGTCCGAACACGGCCCGCCGCTCCCGCTCCCAGACCGAAGGATCGACGTACCAGGACGCCGGCAGCGTCAGCGCGGCCATCGCCGCCACGGTAGCGGGCGTGCTTTCGAGCGAGCCGAGCAGCGCCGCCGACGTGATTGCGGGTAGCCGCCCTAGAGCCGCCCGGCCTCGATGATGCGCTTGAGGAACGTCCGCGTGCGTTCGTTCTGCGGCTCACCGAAGATCTGCTCGGGCGGCCCCTCTTCGCAGATGATGCCCTCGTCGAGGAAGCACACCTTGGAGGAGATATCGCGGGCGAAGGCCATCTCGTGGGTGGCGAGCAGCATGGTCATCCCCTCGGCGGCGAGCTCGCGCACGATGTTCAGCACCTCCGAGACCAGCTCGGGGTCGAGCGCCGAGGTGATCTCGTCGAGCAGCATCAGCCGCGGCTGCATGGCAAGGGCTCGCACGATGGCCACGCGTTGCTGCTGACCGCCCGAGAGCCGGTCGGGGTAGTCGCTCGGCCTTCTCGTCGAGGCCGATGCGCGCCAGCAACGTATGGGCGCGGTCGGCGGCCTCCTTGCGAGGCAGCCCGAGCACCTTGCGGGGGGCGAGGGTGACGTTCTCGAGCACGGTCATGTGCGGGAACAGGTTGAAGCTCTGGAACACGATGCCGACGTCCTGGCGCAGCCCGTCCAGGTCGACCCCGCGTCCCGACGCCTGCTCGCCGTCGATCCGGATGGCACCCTCCGTCGATCTCCTCGAGGGCGTTGATGCAGCGCAGGAGCGTCGACTTGCCGCAGCCCGACGGGCCGATGAGGCAGACGACGTCGTGCTCGTCGACGTAGAGGTCGACGCCGCGCAGCACGTGGTTCGCCCCGAACCACTTGTGCACACCCTCGAGCTCGAGGAAGGCCACCGCTCAGCCGCCCGCTCGCGCTCGGGCCTGGCGCGCCACCAGCCAGTCGGTGAAGCGAGCCAGCGGGATGGTGATCAGCACGAACGCGACGCCCGCCGCCAAGTTGGGCGACAGGTTGAACAGGCGGTTCGACGTCAGCCGAGCCCGGTTGAGGACCTCGAGCAGACCGATCACGCTCAGCAACGCGGTGTCCTTCTGCAGGCCGATGAAGTCGTTGAGCAGCGGCGGGATGATCCGGCGCACCGCCTGGGGGGTGATGACATAGCGCATGGTCTGGCCGTAGGAGAGGCCGAGCGAGCGGGCAGCCGCGGTCTGGCTCCAGTGGATGCTCTCGAGGCCGGCCCGGTAGACCTCGGCCACGTATGCGCCGTAGACGAGCACGAGCGCGGTCGTGCTCAGCCAGAACAGCTTGGTCTCGCCCTGCATCCGGTCGAACGGCGGGACGTCAGCGGCCTGGAACCCGAGGACGATGAGGTAGATCGTGATGATGGCGGGGAAGCCCCGGAACAGATCGATGTAGGCGACGGCCAGGAACCGCACGGGGCGCCCGGCCTTGCCGGGGAAGATGCGCGCAAACGCCAGAAACAGCCCCCAGACGAGCACCAGGGCCTCGGCCACGACAAAGACCTTGATGTTCAGCCAGAGACCCTTCCAGAGAGTGGGTAGGAACTCGTCGATGGCGTCCCAGTTCAGGTACTGGTCGCGCACCGCGCCATCGTTCGCCGACAGGAAGAACGCCAGGAACGCCAGCACCAGCGCCGTGACGCCGAGCCCGGCCACGTACCACGTCCAGTCGGTGGCCGCCGCTCCCGAGGCGCGGGCGGCCACACGATCCGCGTGGGCGAGCGTGGCCGCACGGAGCGACCGAGCGACCGCCATCAGGCCGCAGGCGGCCAGCACCACGGTGACGGCCGCCGCGAGCACGGCCAAGCAGACGGCCCAGACGGTCCGGGCCGTGCCCACCACCCCGAGGGAGTCGTAGAAGCGCCGGAGTGCGACGGCGGTGATGGCAGCGACGACCAGCCCGCCCGCGAGCGTGGCGATCGACCGTCCGAGGTGCGTCCTGATCGGGTGGATGCGCTGGATTGCGGGGACGGCCGGTTCTTCGACGATCCCGCCAGCGACGGTCATGGCGTGTTTAGGGGGTGAGAACCGGAACGGCGGTCGGGTCCCCACCCAGCCATTGCTTGGCGAAGTCGGACAGGGAGCCGTCGTCCTTCAGCTCGGTCAGGACGCTGTTGATGGCGTCGGCGTTGGTGGAGCCCTTGGGGAGGATGCCGCCGTACTCTTCGCCCGTCTTGAACTGGGCGGCGACCTCCTCGGCGCCGTCCGACTCGCTGGCCTGTGACAGCACGATGGCGGTGTCCATCATGAACGCGTCGAGCTGGCCAGCCTCGAGGGCGGCGAACCCGGCCGACAGGTCCTGGAACACCTGAGGCTCCTTCTCCGGCTTCAACACGTCGGTGGCGTAGTCGGCGCCGGTCGTGCCGCTCTGCACGCCCCACTGCAGCGCCCGGGCCTCGTCCACGGTGTCGACCTTCGTGCCGGACTTGACCAGCACGCCCTGGTCGGACTCGAAGTAGGGCTCGGTGAAGTCGACGACCTGCTTGCGCTCGTCGGTGATCGTCACCTGCGACAGCGCCACGTCGAAGTCACCCACCTGCCCGGCGACGAGCTGGTCGAAGCTGACGTTGACGATCTCGAGGTCGCCCATTCCCAACTTCTCCTGCAGGGCCTTGGCGATCTCGTACTCGTAGCCACCGGTGATGGCGGACGGGTCGTCGCCTTGCCAGAAGCCCGGTGCGGGCAGGCTGGTGACCACCGTGAGCGTGTCATCGGTGACCGGCGTGAAGTCGGCGGCAGCGCCTGACGCCGCTTCGGTGGTCTCGGACGTTTCGGCGGAGTCGTCGTCGCCACAGGCGGCGAGGGCCGCGAACAGAGTGCCGGCGACCAGAACGGCGCCGAGTTTGCGGAAAGCCACGTTGAGCCCCCCGGGTCGTAGGGAATGGTCTGGACGGCGTGAGCATAGGTCCGCGCCGCGTCCAGGTCAGTCCAGGCCTCTCCCCGACCGCGTCCAGGTCGACGACCGGCCCTGGCTCGGTGTGCACTGACTCGGCCGCGGCACGGGCACGGCAGGGAACAGGAG
This sequence comes from uncultured bacterium, assembly GCA_963717085.1. Lineage (GTDB taxonomy): Bacteria > Actinomycetota > Acidimicrobiia > Acidimicrobiales > VFJN01 > DASQUK01. The sequence continues at coordinate 137,699 of CAVQVM010000018.1, read as the reverse complement.
CATCGGCCAATGTCGGCGTTCATCCACAACGTCACCTTCGACGCCGAGGACCCGCGGCTGCTCGGTCGCTTCTGGTCTCGCGCGACCGGCTACACCGTCGTCGACGAGCGTGACGAGTTCGTGAGGCTGCGGGCACCCGACGATCAGGGTGTCCGCCAGATCCTGTTCCTCCGGGTTGAACGTCCCACGCCCGGCAAGAACCGGGTGCACGTGGACCTCGCCGTCCGGCTGCCGCAGGAAGAGGTCGAACGCCTGCTTCGGCTCGGCGCGTCCCTCGTCGACCAACGCGTGGACGGCAAGCCCCATTGGCGCGAGGGGAACGGCATCAAGTGGGTCGTCCTCCGGGACCCCGAGGGCAACGAGTTCTGCTTGGGCAGCATCCCCGATTCCGTGCAAGGGCAGGTCAGCCCGCGCACCTGAGGACCGCGCCGCCGGCAGAGACAGGCGGCGGGAACCGTGGGGCGCCGTGCGGCGACTTTGACAACGGATGGGTCGCGCATGGTTGGCCCCGAAGGCTGGGATGGGAGCACCGGATGAGACGAGTGATCGCTTCGGGAATGGCTGCCGCCGCCGCGCTGGTGGTGGCAGCAGCACCGGCGGCTGCACACAATGAGTGGGAGCCCGCGACCGCAGCACCGGGCAGCGTGGTGGACCTCACGTTGTTCGTCGAGGGCGAGCAGCCGGACGCGGGCACGACCACCGTCGAGTTGTTCTTCCCGGCGCCGATCACCGTCGCGGCCCTACCGGCGGTGCCGGGCTGGACGGCGACTCTGATGGATGGCCAGCTCGGCGAGCCGGCCAGTGGCGTCACCTGGGCAGGGGGCCCGACGCCGGGCGACGTCGAGCTGCCGATCCGGCTGGGGCCGCTGCCGAGCGAGCCTGGTCGGCTCCAGTTCAAGACGGTGCAGACCTACGACAACGGCGAGGTCGACCGGTGGATCGACGAGTGGCCCGAGGGTGCCCCCGAACCGCCCGCTCCCGGCCCCGTGCTCGACCTCGTCCCGGGTGGACCGGGCACCATCCCCGCCACGACGGCGGCGCCAACCACCACCGCCTCGACGACGACCACAACGGCTTCGACCACGACCGAGACCGACCAGTCAGCAGCCGAGGACACCGACGACGGCTCCGACGGCAACGCGGTGCCCTGGGTGGTCGCCGCCCTGGTCATCCTCGCCGTTGCCGGCGCCGGCTTCGCGTACCTGCGGTCCAGGAGATCACCACCCACCTGATCCCCGGCGTCGACGGGCGGCCGGGTGTGAGATCGCGTCGGGCGGGGTCACCCGCCCGTTGCCGGCTGTGCGAGGGTCGACGCGATGGCGTCGAGCTGGTCGGTCGTGAGCTCGCCGGTGGTCCGCAGGACGACGGTGCCGCTGCCGTCGATGGCGACGAAGAACGGATAGGCGGACAGCCCGACCGCCTGAGCCGCGCTGTTGTCGGCGTCGACGAGCACGGGCGCGGTCCAGCCCTCGTCGGCCAGCCACGCGTCGGGTGGGTAGTTGGGGCGGTTGGGGTCGATGGCCGTGGACACCGACACCAGGTCGACTCCTTCAGGGAGGCGGCCGTCGTCTACCCACTGCTGCACGACCGGCACCTCCCGTTGGCAATGCGGGCACCAGTGGGCGACGAACATGATCATCGTGGGGCGGCCGTCGGCCCCGATCGTCATCGGTGCACCGCTCTGGTCGTGGCCCTCGAGGGTGGGCAGGGTCATGCCCACCCCGGGGTCGCCGGCCGTGTCGGTGAACTGCGGGAGCGGGTTCCCCGACACAGTGACGGTGCCGGTCGTCGCCGGGTCGGCGTTGCCGCCGTCGGTGGCGGCGTTGTCACCGTCGCCCCCACCGGCCGCCAATGCCACCACGAGCGCGACGAGCACGGCGGCCGCGATGGCGGCGATCACGAAGTACGGGGTGCGACTCTGCTTGGCGGCCCGCCGGCGCGTGACAGGGGCGGATGAGCGGGTCATGGGGTCTCCTTGGGAAGCAAGAGTAGGACGGCGATCAGGGCGAACCCCGACAGCGCCATCGTCGGAATGGTGAGGTACCCGAACCGCTCGACCCAGATGATCGAGCAGGGGTTGGTGGGATCGCACGAGCCCGACTCGAGTGACGGATAGCGCTCGATCAACACGTGGTAGACGGACACCAGGCCCCCGCCCACGGCCAGCGGCAACGCGTACCACCGCACGGCCCAGTCGCGGCGCCAGGCCGCGAGCGGCAGGATCACGGCCAGCGGGTACATCCCGATGCGCTGGAACCAACACAGACGACAGGGCGGAAAGTTGGCAACCTCCGAGTAGTACAGGCTGCCCAGCATCGACACGATCGCCACGACGGCCGCCACCCCGAGGGCGACCGGCCGCACCGCGTCGAGGAGGCCGGCGGCCCAGCCAGTCGCCGGTCGCGCGGCGCGGACCACCAGCGCCGCGACGAGCACCACGGTGGCGGTCTGCGCGAGCAGGGCGAGCAACGCGAGGAACAGGCTGACTTGATCTGTCGACAATGGCTTCCTTCGAGCGCACGCTGGCGCGCAGAGCGAACGGCGTAGCCGCGCCTCGGAACCGCCACTGCGGCCCGCCGACGGGCAAACGGTTTCAGGGGCAGGGAACGATCACCCGCCGAGGTGGGCCTCGCCGCGACAACGAGCTCACCGGCACGATCACGGCGACCGATGCTGCTCGCCCGGAACGCCAGCTGGCGCGCACCAGCGGCGTCGGACCCCGACGCCGCGCGGACGCCAGCGCCGCACCGGCCTGGTGCGAACTGCGCACCATGAGATGCAGGAGCGCGGCCACCCCCACCTGCGCGACGAGGCCCAGCAACACCGCCGGTTGGGCCAACGTCTCCGCCGGTCCGAGCCCGGCCGCCCCGTGTTCGGCCAGCTCGACCGCCACGAACAGTGTGACCTGGGCCGACGCCAACGCGGGCCACCCCACCGGTGGGACCTCGGCGCGCAGGCCAGCCAGGAACGCCCGGATCGCCGCCGCGCACGCGAACGGCACCCCGACCAGTACGACCACCGCCAGGTAGCCATGGCCAGCGGCACCGGGCGTAGCCCCGAGCAGCGACGCCGCTGCGTAACCCAGCTCGTGACCCGCGACGAAGCCACCGGGAACCAGGAGAAGCGACCACCAGCGCAGGCTGCGCACCCCCGCCAGGCTACGGCGCTCTGTCATCGATCACCGAGTCGCCCGAACACCCGATTCACCGCGCTGATCGCGCTGTCAACGGGGCCGACGACACCGAGGGCGCTGCGGACCCACGAGATCGGGCCGAGCGGGCTGAACTCCACCGCCATGGCGGCACCCGCCTCGGCAATGATGGCGGCGGACCGCTGCGATGGGCGCCGTCTCCGCGGTCAGCGGGCAGCGCAAGACCATGAGCACCCACTCGGCCCATGACGGCGGCGGCGCCGGCAAGCGCCTGCGCAGACCTGATGGTCTCACCGTCGTCGTCGCTGACCACCAGGGCCAGCATCTCGTGGCAGCGGACCTGCGCGTCGTCGTAGAGCTGTCGCACATCCGGGCCGGCCCGGTCCGCGAACGCACCGAGGGCCGAGAACCCGGCCGCAGTGGTAGCCGCCAACAGCTCCGCGGTGGTCGCGTTCCAGCGCCGGTCGGGCGTGACGGCGAGCTCCACCATCGGCCGTCGGTCATTCCCCGGCCCGCACGATGCCTGCGTGGCCCGCGCTACCGACCGCCCGTCTTCCGGGTCAGCTCGGCAGGCTGGCGGTGGTGCCGCCGTCGATGGGGATGACCGCGCCGGTGATGTAGGCGGCCCGGTCCGAGGCCAGGAACGACGCCAGCTCGGCCACCTCCTCGGGCTGGCCGGCCCGCTTCAGCGCCGAGCCGGCGACCAGGGCGGGGAACCGCGCCGCCGCGCCCTTCCCGCCGGACATCTCGGTCTCGATGAAGCCCGGGCAGATGGCGTTGGCCCGGATGCCCTGCTCGCCGTACTCGATGGCGGCGGCCTTGGTAAAGGCGATGACACCCGCCTTGGCGGCCGAATAGACGCTGGTCGGGAGGCGCGAGCCGTTCATGCCGCCGATCGACGACCAGTTCAGGATCACGCCGCCGCCGGTGGGAACCATCGTCTTTATGCCGTGCTTGGTCCCGAGCATGACGCCGCGCAGGTCGACGGCCATGATGCGGTCGTAGTCGTCGAGCGTCACGTCGGCAACCGGCTGCGCCCCGCCGATCCCCGCCACGTTCAGCACTGCGTCGACCCGCCCGAAGGCCTCCAAGGCGGCGGCGAACATGGCCTCGACCTGGACCTCGTCGACGACGTCGACATGGAAGGGCACGACGGTGTCGCCCAACGCGGCGGCCGTCTCGTCCTCGCGCCCGCTGATGTCGGCGGCGAGGACCCTCGCACCCTCCCGCACGAACACCCCGGTTGCCGCTCGCGCCATTCCCGACCCGGCGCCGGTGATGACCGCCACCCTGTCGTCGAGCTCTCCCATCGGTCTCCCTCCCGCTCCCCGGTGCTGGGCGAGTGCTTAGCACGCCTGGTACCGTGCCGCCGCACTCGCTATGAAGCCCGCCCCGTTCGACTACCACCGGCCCGAGACGGCGACCGAGGCGGTCCGCCTGCTCGCCGAGCTCGGCGACGAGGCCAAGGTGCTCGCCGGCGGTCAGAGCCTCATCCCGATGCTGGCGCTGCGCCTCACCGTGTTCGGGCACCTCGTGGACATCGCGCGGATCGACGGGTTGCGTCGCATCGAGCGCCGCGCCGGTGAGGTCTGGATCGGCGCCGGCATCACCGCCGCTGCGGTCGAGCACAGCGCCGATGTGGCCGCCGGCGTCCCGCTGCTCGCCCGGGCGACGCCGTTCGTCGGGCACTTCCAGATCCGCAACCGAGGCACCATCGGCGGGTCGCTGGCCCACGCCGATCCGGCGGCCGAGTACCCGGCCGTGGCCGTCGCTCTCGACGCCGAGCTCGAGGCGGTCTCTCCGCGCGGGACGCGCCGGATCCCAGCCGGCGCGTTCTTCACCGGCCTCTGGGGCACGGCGCTCGAACCCGACGAGCTGCTGACCGGCGTGACGTTCCCGGTGTGGTCGGGGCGCTGCGGCTTCGGAGTCGAAGAGCTCGCCCGCCGACACGGGGACTTCGCCATCGCCGGCGCCGCCGTGGCCGTCGAGCTCGATGGTGATGGCCACGTCCGCCGCTGCGGCATCGGGCTCATCGGCCTCGGGCCCACGCCGGTCCGGGCGGCCAAGGCAGAGGCGGCCGCGAGCGGTGCTGCGGTGGCCGACCTCGATCCCTTGGAGGTCGGGCGGCTGGCCGTCGCCGACCTCGACGCGGTTCCGTCGGACCTCCACGGCTCGTCCGCCTACCGGACCCGGATCGGTGCGGTGATGGTGGCGCGCGCCTGGGCCGCCGCGGGGAAGGAGGCGCTCGATGCCTGAGGCCGACATCCGGGTGACCGTGAACCGCCAGCTCCGGGAGGCCTCGGTCGAGCCCCGGCTCACCCTCGCGGACTTCCTCCGGGAGCGCTGCCGACTGACCGGCACCCACCTCGGGTGCGAGCACGGTGTGTGCGGCGCCTGCACGGTGCTGCTGGACGGCGCCGCCGTGCGGGCGTGCCTGGTGTTCGCCGTGCAAGCCGACGGCGCCGAGGTCACCACCGTCGAGGGGCTGGGATCGGCGGACGGCGGGCTTTCGCCGGTTCAGCAGGCGTTCCGCGACTGCCACGGGCTGCAATGCGGGTTCTGCACGCCCGGGTTCGTGGTGTCGGTGACAGCCTTCCTGCGCGACAACCCCGACCCGACCGACGAGCAGATCCGCCACGGCTTGGCCGGAAACCTGTGCCGGTGCACCGGCTACCAGGGCATCCTCGCCGCCGCCCGCCAGGCGGCGGGCTCCAGCGGCGAGTGAAGGACGTCAGCCGGCGGCCGACCGCTCGACGAGGCGCATCACCGCCTCCGGGCTCAGCGGCAGCCGGTCGACGGTCACGCCGAACGGTGACAGAGCGTCGGCGACGGCGTTGATCACCGCCGGCGGTGCGCCTATGGCCCCGCCCTCGCCGACGCCCTTGTAGCCGCCGGGGCCCGGTCCCGGTGTGACGACGTGGCCGTACTCGATCACCGGCACCTCGGCCGCCGTGGGCAGCAGGTAGTCCATGAACGTCGTCGTGATCGGGTTCCCGATGTCGTCGTAGGCCAGCTCCTCCAGCAGGGCGCCGCCGATTCCCTGCGCCGTGCCACCGGCGATCTGGCCCTCGACGACGGCCGGGTTGATCATCGGCCCGCAGTCCTCGCTGACGATGTAGCGCAGCAACCGTACGGTGCCGGTGGCGATGTCGACCTCGCAGGTGCAGACGTGCGTGGCATTCGCCCAGTTCGGCAGGGGCGATGTCGTGTAGCGCTCGCTCGCCTCGAGGCCGGCCGGGATGCCCGGGGGCAGCAGGTGCGTCTGGTGGTAGGCGATCGCGGCCAGGTCGGCCACGGTGACGCCGGCCGCCGGTGTGCCGCGCACGAAGGCCCGGCCGCCGGCCACGTCGATGTCGTCGGGCGCCGCCTCGAGCCGGTGTGCGGCTATTGCCGCCAACCTGTCGCGTAGCACCGACGCCGTCGCCGCGACCGCCCCGGCGATCATCGATCCGCTGCGACTGCCGCCCGTGCCGGCGCCGTATGGCGTCAACGCCGTGTCGCCCTGGACGGCGTGGACGTGGTCGATCGGCACGCCAAGCGCGTCGGCGGTCAGCTGGACGGCGGCGGTCTCGAGGCTGTTGCCGGTGGACCCGCCGGCAACGTAGACGTTGACCGTTCCGGACGGCTCGATGCGGATCGTCGCGCCCTCGCTGGCGTAGTGGTTCTGGCCCGGGGTGGTGGGCTCGACGTAGCTGCACGTGCCCACGCCCAGGTACCGGCCCTCGGCCCTGGCCGCCGCCTGCTCCCGCCGGAACTCCTCGTAGCCGAGAAGCTCGAGGGCCTGCTCCAGGGTCTGGGCCGGCGAGATGTCCGCGTACGGCAGGCCGTTGCCGTTCTGGTAGGGCAGCTCGTCGGCGCGCAGGATGTTCCGCCGGCGCAGCTCGACAGCGTCGATGCCGAGCCGGCGGGCGGCGACATCGAGGACCACCTCTCGAGCGACCGACTCGAACATCCACGGCCCGCGGTACGCCGTGCGGCCCACGGTGTTGGAGAACACCGACCGGTGGGAGAAGGCCGTCGCCGGGATGCGGTAGGGCCCGGGGAAGATCATCCCCACGGCGGCGCCGGGGACGACCGGCCACGGCACCGGATAGGCGCCGACGTCCTGGGTGTGGTCGATCGCGGCGGCGAGGAGCGTGCCGTCGTCGTCGAAGGCCATGCGCACCGTGGCGTGCTCGTGCCGGGCCTGCCCCGCAGCCAGCAGGTTCTCCCGGCGGTCCTCGATCCACTTGACGGCGCCAGGCACCTTGGACGCGGCCAGCATGAGGCACAGCTCCTCGCGCTGCGGCACGACCTTCTGACCGAAGCCACCGCCCGTGTCACGCATGATGACCCGGATGCGGTGCTCTGGAAGGCCCAGCGCGCGTGAGCAGACCGACCGCACCTCGTGCGGTGACTGGGTGGCCGCCCAGATCGTCAGCTCCCCGGTCGCCGGCTCCCACTCGACGACCATGCCCCGGGTCTCGATCGGTACCGCGGCGTACGCCTGCTGGTAGATCGTGTGCTCCACCGTGTGGGGCGCCGACGCCAGCACCTCGTCCACCTGCTCGGCGGAGCCACCCTGCAGCTCGCCCGCGAGGTTCCGAGCGAACCCGGCGTGCACCAGCTCGTCCCGCTCGGGAGCGCCGACATAGTCCACGACCGGCGGCAATGGGTCGTAGTCGACCACGACCAGCTCCGCGGCGTCCTCGGCGATGTACCGGCTCGCCGCGACCACCAACGCCACGGGATCGCCGACGAAGCGCACCTCCTCGTCGGCCAGCGGCGGAAGGGGCGTCCGGGGCGACTGCTCCCCGTCCCCGGTGAACCAGACTTCATGCACGCCGGGGTTGAGATCGGCAGCCACGAAGGCTGCATGGACGCCCGGCAGCGCCGCCGCCTCGGAGGTGTCGATGTCCAGGACGCGGGCCCGAGCGAGCGTGCTGCGGACGAAGCAGGCGTGGAGCATGCCCGACCGCACGACGTCGTCGACGAACGTCCCCCGCCCCGCCAGCAGCCGGGGGTCCTCCACGCGCTGCACGCGGCTGCCCGCATACCTCGTGGCGCCGGGGATCGGGTCGGACATAGGGCTGAGCAACTGCTTAGCACAGGGACGCCGCTCCCCCGCCGTGCCGACGTCGGCCCTTCACCAGTGCGGCCCGACCTGGCGCGGCGATGGCTGGAGCCACCATCTGTTCACCGTTCAGTACCGTCGCGCCGACAGGTCGGCACGCTAGGGAGTGGACGTCGTGTGTCGGTAGACGGTGCGCGGAAAACCGAGATCCTCGAGACAGCCGCGAGGCTGTTCGCTTCCTCCGGGCTGAGGACGTCCGTCCAGCAGATCGCGGACGCCTGCGGCATCCTGCCCGGCAGCCTGTATCACCACTTCGAGTCCAAGGAAGCGATCATCGTCGAGCTCATCGAGCGCTACCGCGCCGATCTGGACGACATCGCCAAGCGGGCGCTCGACGACCTGCAGGGGCCTGAGCCGGACTCGGAGAGGATCATGGCGCTCAGCGCCGCCATCGCCGCCTGCGGCGCCAGACATCGCGCCGCCGTGCTCCAGAGCTTCTACGAACCACCCTCGGGCGCCGGCGACCAACTGGTGCGGGTCGCACAACTCACGCCGACCGCGATCGAGACGGCGATGCTCGAGACGCTTCGCGCCGGCCGGGCCCACGGTTACATCCGGTCGGGGATCGACCTGGACACGCTGGCCGAGCGGCTCTGCCAGACCATGCTGTACATCAGCCTCGGCGTGTTCCGCGACGTCCGGGACGCGGAACGGCTGCCTGCGCTCAGGTGTCGCATCATGCTCGAGGGCGTCGCCGTGCATCCGCCAGCGGACCGCGATCTCGACCGGTCGAGTGCGTTCCAGGCCGCTCAACGGGTCATCGACTCCTGGGACAGGGTCGACGAGGCCGAGGACGATCGGGTCACACAGCTTCGAGCCGTCGCCCGGGCGGAGTTCGGCCGGAGGGGCTACGAGGCCACGACCGTCAGGGACATCGCCGCGGCCGCCAACCTCAGCACCGGCAGCGTCTATCGCACGATCGGTTCGAAGGAAGAGCTCCTGGCATCGATCATGGGGGCGTTCCCCGCCGCGGTCCGAACCGGCTGGCGGACGGTCCTCGGGTCCGACGCCAGCAGTGTCGAGAAGCTCGATGCGTTGATGTGGATCAACATCAACGTCGTCGTCCGCTTCAGCGACGAGTACAACATCCAGCTGGCCTGGCTGCGCGAATCACCGCCGAGCACCTCCAACCTCGGGCAGAACTTCCCAGCGCTCCTGCGGGACCTGAAGGGGCTGCTCGCCAACGGTGCCCGATCGGGCGAGGTCCACATCGATGGCCCCACCGCCGACATCCGGGCGTGGTCGTTGTTCGATCCCATGTGGATGCACGAGAACATCGTTCGCAAGGTCGGCGCCCGCGCCGCACTCACGCTCGGGCGCGAGAGCGTCCTACGCGGCGCCGCCCGCCGCCCCTGAGGAGCTTCGGTCAGCGGAGCGCCTCCCTCTCTTCGACCCGAGGGGCAACGGTGGCCAGCCGCACCGGGTCCGTGCGGAGCGTCCCTGGCTGCGGTAGGCGAATCGCGAGACCCACCAGCCGCTGGAAGAGCCGGGCCGGTAGGAGGCGACTGCCGAGCAGCATGATCCGGGCGTCGAGCCCGACGGCGTGACGGGCGAAGGGGGCCCGATCCACCAGGGCACGCTCCAGCCCAGGTGCGAAGCGTTCGGGCGGCCTGGCCACGCGTAGGATCCAGCGGCTGGTGCGGATCAGCCCGGTGTGGTGGGCGGCGTACGGGCCGTCCGGGTCGGCGTAGGTTCGCGTCAGCTCGAGGATGTCGGTCTTGAAGGTCCCGGCTACGACGATCGTGACGCCGATGCCGAACGGCGTCACCTCGTGTGACAGCGACTCGGCCCAGCGTTCGAGAGCCCCCTTGGCGGCCGAGTAGGCGCTGATGGCGGGCATGCCCCGCACGCCGCCCTGGCTCGAGACCACGACGATCCGCCCTCGCCCGGCCGCCCGCATCGCCGGCAACAGCTGCTGGGTGAGCCGCACGGGTCCGAAGAAGTTGGTCGAGAAGATCTGCGCCCAGGCGCCCTCCGGCATCTCCTCCACGCACCCCACGGCGGCGACGCCGGCATTGTGGACCAGCGCGTCCGGGGCACCCACGGCATCGCCGATCGCCCCGACGGCGGCCACGATCGAGGCCGGGTCGTCGAGGTCGAGCGGGACCGCGACGAGCCGCGGATCGCCGGCGGCGGCACCGGTCGCGGCCCGCAGGCGCTCCAGCCCCACGTCGGGCGAGCGCATGGCGGCGACGACCGTCCAACCCTCGCCGTAGAGGTGCGCGGCAGAGGCCAGGCCGAGGCCGCGCGACGCGCCGGTGATGACCACGCTCCCGCGCTCAGCCACCACTGGCTCCGCAGCGGCCGCCGCCCGCCGGCGGGTCCACATCCGGCCTGCCCGATTGTCCGCTCGGCCACCCGGCCCAGATGCCGGGGAAGTACGGGCCGGGCTGACCGGCCTGCTCGTAGAACCCGTTCGGGTCGTAGACCTTCGCCTCGGGGTACGGCCATGGGCATGCGACCGACGTCGCGGCCTTGCTGGCCCGGATGACGGCGAACCCCGCGCCGTAGGCGAAGTAGGCAACGTTGACGAAGGCGAACATGACCAGGAAGGTGCCGAGGGCCGGGTGCGGCCGCAAGGCGCGGATGCGGAGCGCCAGCTTCTCGGCCAGGGTGCGGCCGGTGTCGTCCCGGTAGAGCAGGACTCCCGCGGCGATCATCACCAAGGTGACGAGAGCCGACTCCCAGATCAGCGGGAACTGGTGCCACTCGCCGGCGGCGATCGAGCCGAACGGGATCACCTGCGAGTAGATGTACAGCTGCGTGCGAACCAGGAAGACCTCCAGGCACGCGTCGAACACGAAGCCGATGGCGAGGATCAGGGCCCCGAGGGCGACGAGGGGGTGCCGCGACACGAAGGATTCGGGTGGTCGACGCGCCTGGGTGCGCCGCAGGATCCAGATGGCCGGGAAGAAGGGGGCCATGTAGAAGGTGGCGTAACCGATCACGATGAACGGCTCGACGGTCGGCGAGAGGGAGACCAGCGGCCACGTCTCGGGCCAGTGCCAGAGCTGGGGGTTGTACACCGCGTAGGGCGCCCAGTTCATGATCGGGTCCTGCCAGACGAGCACGGTGGTCGCGATGACCATAAGCAGGATCGGGTGGCGGGGATGCCGTCGCCACGCCAGCACCACGACCGTCACGAGGACGATCATCATGACGATCGTCCCCACCTGGTGGAGGGTGAGCCAGTTCGACTTCCCCCAGAGGGGCTCGACGGGGCGCGGTGCACCCGTGACGTCGGGGTTGGCGATCCGGTCCGCCACGGCGCCGCGGCGCGCTTCGACGGCGACCACGAACACGGCGACGACACCGACGACGGCGACGACGGCGACACGGCGATCGAGACCGTCCGCCAGGGTCTCCGGCCCGATGCCTGCGTGACGCCCGGCGCAGGCTGGGTCAACTCGGCGGTCATGACCTCATTCCTGCCCGAAGCGATCGACGAGGCGGGACGTCTTGCCGTCAGCATCGAGGCTGCGAGCGACCAGATAGCCGGCGCCCATCCAGCCCCGGCGGGTCCACTTCCCGAAGGAGATGCGGGTCCCCGGAGCGCCCGAGGCCGCGGGCAGCATCTTCACCCGCTCGAGCGCCTCCTTCACGCCACGGGGCGACAACGGGTGGGCATAGGCGAAGGCATGGAGCAGCACGGTGGCGAGGTCCCGGTTCACCACCGGCACGCAGTACTCCGGTCGCCGCCCGTAGCGCGCCTCGTACTGGTCGAGGAACCGCTGGCCGACGAGGTTCGACTCGTCGTACTGGTCGATGCCCGTCCAGCCGAGGATGGCGTTCCACATCACCGGGTTGATCCACGCGTTCTGGAACGCCGTCCCCAACAAGCGCGGTGGATCCCAGCCGAGCTCCTGGAGCACCGGGTTGACGAAGACGATGCCGAAGCCGAAGCCGCAGTGCACGAGCGCCTGGGCCTTCGCCTCGTGCAGCGTGTGCAGCGCGTCGCTGATGTCCTGCGCGGTCTGGGGAACCAGCTCCTCAGCGACGATGCGAATGCCCTTCCGGCGGCAGGCACCCCGGAAGTTCGTGGCGTAGCTCTGGCCGACCAGCGACTGCTCCACGAGCAACCCGATTTCGGTGTGCCCACCCTTCGCCAGGAGGTCCGCCCAGAAGATCGGTTCGTCGGTCATCGAGCCCATCGAGAGGGAGAACGTCCACTCTCCCAGCCAGTCCTCCGTTCCGGTCACGCTGATCGCCGGCACCTGGAACCGCTGCTCGATCGCCTCCCTCGTCGGCACGCAGTTGTCGGTGATCGCCGGGCCGAACACGGCGAGGCAGCCCTCGTCGACGAGCTCGCCGTAGGCGTCGATCACCGCCTTGACGGTCCCCTTCGGCAAGCCCTCGACCTCGCGGAACACGATCTCCACCGGCCGATCGATGATCCCCTGCTTCAGGCCTTCGTCGAAGACGAGCTCGAAGGACTGGGTCAGGTCGTCCCGCATCTCCTGCGGATAGCCCTCGGGCAACACGAAGTCGAACAGGTAGCCAAGCTTGATCGGTTCGGCACCGCTCTCGTACGTCACGTTCTCTCCCTCCGCTCCCGTGCGTCCGTTGGTGTCGTCATGCGACCAGACATCTGTTCCACCGCCGTCCGTCAGCCATCGTCGGGCAGGTAGGCGTCGATCATCTCGAAGAGGCCGGCGGTCACCAGGGGGTCGTCGGTGAGTGGGCCGGCAACGGCGGCCCGTGCGGCCGCCCGGGGCGGAAGGCCCTCGGCGACGAGCCGCGCCGCGGCGATCAGCACCCGGGTCGACGCCACTTCACGGAGCCCCGCCGCTTCCAAGCGACGGATCGCCTGGCCGAGCTGCACGAGCAGCGCCGCAGTGTCGTGGTCGACGCCGGCCTCGTGCGAGACGATCTTCTCCTCGACGTCCGGCGGCGGGAAGTTCAGCTCGATGGCGACCATGCGCTGGCGCGTCGAGTCCTTGAGGTCCTTGAGCACGCTCTGGTACCCGGGGTTGTAGGACACCACGAGGCAGAAGCCGGGGGCTGCGTCGAGCAGCACGCCGAGTCGATCGATCGGGAGCTGGCGGCGATGGTCGGCGAGCGGGTGGATCACCACCGTGGTGTCCTGGCGGGCCTCGACGACCTCGTCGAGGTAGCAGATGGCTCCCTCGCGCACGGCCCGCGTCAGCGGACCGTCGACCCATCGGGTCTCGCCGCCCTGGAGGAGGAAGCGCCCGACGAGGTCCGCCGTGGTGAGGTCGTCGTGGCACGCCACCGTGATCAGCGGCCGGTCGAGGTCGTGCGCCATCGCCTCGACGAACCGGGTCTTCCCGCAGCCGGTCGGGCCCTTGAGCACCACCGACATGTCCTGGCGGAACGCGGCCTTGAAGATCTGTTCCTCGATGCCGACCGGCACGTAGTAGGGACGCGCCGCTGGGTTCATGGCGTCATCCTCGTCTCGCGCTCGAGACGCTCCCTGGTGCGCTCCTCGCGCTGGAACACGCGGTGCTCGGCCTCGGCCGATCGCAGCGCGGCGCGGAACAGCGGTCCGATCAGGCCGGGAAGCTGTGCGGGCATCGGAACCGTAGCGTGGGCCGTCGTGCCGAAGACTCGCTGGAGGGCCGCCGGCGCGGTGGCCGCCCCCACGCTGACGCAAAGGCAGCCGAGGCCGCGACGACGGGCCTCGGTGAGGGCGCGCCGGGCGTCGGCCTCGCCGTACCGACCCCCGTAGCCGTGGTCGTACGCGAACCCGTCCGAGAGGACGAGGAGCAGACGACGGGAGGTCCCGCCGCGCTCCGCCAGCACGGACGCGCCGTGCCTGATCGCGGCGCCCAGCCTCGTGTAGGCCCCCGGAAGCAGGCCCCCGAGGCGCAGGACCACCTGGCTGTCGAGGCGGTCGTCGAACCCTTTGATCCGTCTGACGTGCACGGCTCTTCGACCCTGCGAGTTGAAGGCGTAGACCGCCACGCGGTCGCCGAGGTCGTGCAGGGCCGTGGCGAGTGCGGCGGCCGCCGACCGCTGGTGCTCGTGCACAGTCCGGCGCGCCGGTCCGGGCTCGCCCGCCGAGCCCGAGATGTCGAGCAGGATCAGGACGGCGAGGTCGCGTCGCCGCCGGAGGCTCTCGACGTAGACCGCCTCGTCCGGCGGGGAGCCCGCCAGCAGCTCCACGTGCGCCTCGACCGCCGCGTCCACGTCGATGTCGTCGCCCTGCAGCTGCCGGTGGGTGCGGTCGAGGCCCGTGCCGAGACGGGCAAGCGGCCGACGCAATACCAGACCGTCCGGCATCACCATGGGGGCCAGGTCCTGGGGACGCGGGGCGCGCTCCAGGACGGTGCACCAATCGGGCCGATAGCGCGTCCGGTGGACGTCCCACTCGGGGTAGGTCCTGCCCCGCGGCTCGAACGCCGTCGCCTCGGCGACGGTCCCAGCAGCGAGATTGGACTGCGTCATGTTGCCGCGGTCGCGGGAAGGGGCCCGGCCGACGTGGGTCGGCGCACCCGCGCCCGCAGGGCCGCCGGCACCCGGCTCCCGGGTCGTACCGAGCATCCGCTCCAACAGTCGTTCCAGTGCCCCGCGGCCACCGACCGGGCTCGACGGCAGGTGCCCGGCGCGCCGCCCGTTGGCGTCGTCGGCGTCGTCCTCGTCGAGCTGAGGCCCGGCCTCGGCTTGCGGCGCGCCGTGAGCCGGGTCGGACACCCGCGCCGCCGCTTCAGTCCGTTCCGTCCAGGCGAGGAGCCGCCGCGGCCGGATGGCACCGAAGCTCGCGGGCGGGTCATCGATCGCCCGCCGACCGTGGGCGATTCCCAATGACTCCTCCGCCCCGCCGACGGCGCTGGCAACCTTGCGGTCGACGAGCGAGCGCACCACTGGCGGGAGGAACTCGTTCGCGGCCAGGGCCCGGTGGCCCTCCACGGCGAGGTAGCGGCGCGCCAGGGCCGACCGCCGGCCGAGCTGCCGCACGATCCTCGGCTCGAGGCTCCCGGCGCCCAGGAGGGACGCCTGCACGGCCACCATCCGGACCTGCTCGGCCGGCCCGGCCCGGGGCTCGACGAAGACCGTCGTGCCGTCGGTCCACGTACGTTCGCCGGCGCCCGCCGCGGCCACCTCGAGCGTGCGCCCAGCGATCGCCGATGCCAGCAGTCGGAGCCGATCGACGTCCCCGTCGACAACCGACTCGTCCACCACGTCCCGACAGTAATCCCGACCCAAATATTTGTTCAACCAGAGTGGGGCGCCGAGTCTTGGTCGGGCGGCGGTCGACGTCCGGCATGACGATGCCCACGACGCCTCGGCGAGCGGGCGGTCGCGTGACCGTTGGTCAGGCGGTCCGGCGCAGCAGCATCGGGAGGCTCTCGAGCGTCCGGATCCCCGCGGTGTAGCGGAGCTCGGCGCCCGGCTTCACGCAGTAGTCGGGTATCCGCGCGTGCCACTCGCGCAGCGCGATCCTCAGCTCCAGGCGCGCCAGGTGGGACCCCAGGCACCGATGGATGCCCCCGCCGAAGGCGAGGTGTCGGTTGGCGTCGCGGTCCCATCGCAGCTCCCCCGCACTGGGGAACTCCGAGTCGTCGACATTCGCGGCGCCGATGATGGCCATCACATGCTCGCCAGCATTGACCGGGCAACCGCCGACCTCGGCATCGCGCGTCGCGATGCGCGCGACGGCCATGACGGGCGTCTCCCACCGGAGGAGCTCCTCGACCACCGACGGGATGGCCTCCGGTTCGTCGACGAGCCGGCAGCGGGCGTCGGGATCCTGAGCGAGATGGCCGAAGAAGCAGTCGAGCGACGCCGTCACCGTGTCGAGACCGGCGATCAGGAAGAGGAAGCAGATGTCGAGGATCTCCTCGTGGGCGAGCCGGTCGCCGTCGACCTCGGCGTCGAGGAAGTGGCTGAGGAGGTCGTCGCGTCGCTCACCCTCGCGCTCATCGAGAACCCGTCCGAAGTATGCGTAGATCGAATCGGCCGTCTGCCGCTGGTACGCCTCGGTCTCGGGGTGGCCGAACTCGTGCCCGATGACGACGTCCGGGCGGATCACGCCGTCCTTCATGCGCAGGAACGTCGGGAGCTCGTCGTGCGGTAGTCCGAACATGGTGAGGAACGCCCGGGAGGGGAACGGCACGGAGAACTGTTTGGCGAAGTCGATCTCCTCGTCGTCGATGAACCCGTCGATCAGATCGTTCACCAGCCCGGTGACCGGTTCCTCGAGCGCCTTCATCCGCTGCGGCGCGAATAGCGGATCGAGGATCCGGCGGTACTTCCTGTGGGCCGGCGGGTCGATCTGCAGTGGGATCAGGGGCCGCTCGGTCTTGAGGTCATGGGCCGACATGTTCGACGAGAACACTTCGGGATTTCGGAGGACCTCGTCCACGCCCGACCGAGAGGTCACGACCACACCGACACCGTCGACGCGCAGCACCGGCGTGCTCTCACGGAGCATCACGTAGGTCGGCTGGGGGTTCCGCGCCAACTCCGGGCTCATCAGCTGAGCCATCGCGACGCCCTCGCTCGGCGCCCGTTCGCTCATGGAGCGGGCAGTCTAGTTGGCGGAACCTAACATTTGTTCAACGTCGGTGCTCGCGCTCTCGCTGGCCGTCCGGCGCGGGTGGTCACCAGGTGGTCGGCTTGCTCGGCGTCCGCACCCAGACGTCGAAGAACGAGTCGAGGTCCTGACCGGACGCCTCCTCGCAGACCGCCTGGAAGTCCTCGGTGGTGCCGGTCGAGTCGTCGTGGCGCGTCAGCCACTCCCGGGTGGCCGCGTAGAAGGCATCGTCGCCGATCTTGACCCGCAGGGCATGCAGGGTCGCCGCACCGCGGTCGTAGATCGGATCGTGGAAGAGACCGAGCGCGCCCGGATCCGCGATCACCAGTTCCCAGAACTCGTCGTCGGCGGGGATCTCCATGACCGCATCGAAGGACATCTGGGCGGAATCGCCGCCTGAGTGCTCGCTCCACAGCCATTCGACGTACGTAGCCCATCCCTCGTTGAGCCAGATGTCCTGCCATCGCCCCGGGCTCACGGCGTTCCCGAACCACTGGTGGGCGAGTTCGTGGACGACTGTGGACTCGCTGGCGCGGCGGGAGTACACGGGTCGGGTCTGTGTTTCGAGTGCGTATCCGACGGAGTCGTCGTCGACGATCGCGCCGTAGGAGTTGAACGGGTACGGCACGAAAGCCCCCTCGAGGAAGGCGATCATGTCCGCCTGCAGGGCGAGGCTGGCATCCGAGGCGGCGGCGTTGGCCGGCGTGAGGTTGTCGTCGACGGCGTCGATGATCGGCAGCCCCGCGGGTGTCTCCGAATGACGCAACTCGTAGTCGCCGACCGAGGCGGTGGTCAGGTAGCTGGCCTGCGCGTCCGGGGCGTCCCAGAACCAGGTGGTCCAGCCGTTCTGAGTGATCGGGTCGCGCGCGGGTAGCCCGTTGGCGACTGCGACCTTGCCCTCGGGCACGGTGATCTCGAAGCTGTAGGTCGCCTTGTCCGTCTGATGGTCGCTGACCGGGTACCAGGTCATCGAGCCCTCGGGCTCGCCCACCACCATGGCGCCGTCTCGGGTGGTCACCCAGCCGTAGAGCGCTCCTTCGATGTCCTCCGGCCGGATCGTCTCACCGCCATAGGCGACCACGACCCGCGCCGTCTGTCCCTGCTTGATCTTGGGTCGTGGCTGGATCGTCAGCTCCCAGACGCGGGCCGCGTCGTCCTGGACCTGCCAGTAGGCCGCGCCGTCGACCTCGGCGCCAGAAGCAGGTGGCGTGACCGCCCGGGCATGCTTCCCGTTGATCGTGATCGCCTGCACGCTCATGTCGCGCAGGTCGAGATTGAACCGGTCCAGGTCCTGCGTGGCCACGAAGTCGATGGTCGCGACACCGCTCAGCTGGCCGACGATCGGCGCGGGGGCGGGAGCCGGCGGTGTGTAGGTGATGTCGAGGTCGTAGTGGCGGACGTCGTAGCCACCGTTGCCGGCGTATGGGAAGTACGCATCGCCGGCGCCGGCGGCCCCGGGGGTGTACCTCCCGCCGGGGGCGCCCTGCGGGGCCGGCGCTGCCCCGCCCGGCACGACCAGCGTCACGACCCCTACCAAGGCCGCGGACAATGCACCGAACACCTGCAAGCGAACACGCACGACGATCCCCTCCGGACTCGGTGGCCGTACTGTAGGTGTCGGCGTGGCGACAAGGGTCGTGGCGCGGTGCCGTGCACCCGACCGGGGTCACGAAGAAGCGAGAACCTCGATCCTGACCTCGGCGGTCGCAGCCAGCTGAGCAAACGCGGTCGCGATCTCGTCCTCGCGGTCGGCCAGCACCGCGGCCACGGCGACGAGCCGCTGTGTGTACTCACCGAGGGCCTGCACCGCCGTCCAGCTGGGCCGCTCGTCGCCCCGAGCCGTGCGCTCGGGCCTGCGGGACCACGACGGCCGAGGCGGCGCAGTCCCGGTCAGGGACGCGAGGCATGCGACGTCGTCGAGGACGTCCAGTGCGGCCGTCCTGAACCGCTCGCGGAGCTGACGATCCAGCCGTGGGTCGTCGAGGTACGCGGCGGCCTGCAGGGTCCCGAACACGTGCAGCGCCTCGTCGAGCATCTTGTCTGCGAACCAGCGGGCGGGTGCGCAGCCTGGGCGCCGTCTCCACCACCTCATCGTCGGCACCTCCTTCACGTGCCGGCGCGATCCACCCAACGCGCAGGTCGATGGCGGTCCACGAACCGCATCCGCTGAAGCTCCATGGCGACAGCATGCGGGCCCACTCTGCCCTCGACCTCACGCGCATGCGTAGTCCTCTCCTCGGCCGGCCGCCTACTCCGACGCAGACAGGCAAAGGGAGCCGCCATGACCGATAATCGCTCCATGCCGAAGACGTCTCGCCCGGGCGGCAGGGAGCCGTGGACGCGCCGGCACGCATAGCGCTAGCGGACGACGACGTCCTACTGCGCGAAGGCATCGCCAGCCTGCTCGAGCGCTCCGGGTTCGAGGTCGTCGGCCAGGCCGGCGACGCCCCTGAGCTACTCGCCCTCGTCCGCGGGCAGCAGCCGGAGCTGGTCATCGTCGACATCCGCATGCCACCCGACCACTCGATCGAGGGGCTCGAGGCCGCCCAGGTCATTCGTGACGAGTTCCCGGATGTGGGGATCCTGCTGCTGTCGGCGCACACCGAGCTGGAGCACGCGATGGAGCTCCTCGCCAGCGGCAACCGGGTCGGCTACCTGCTCAAGAGCCGGGTCGTCGACGTCGAGCAGTTCGTGGAGACCGTCGAGCGCATCACGCGGGGCGGCTCGGTCGTCGATCCGGGGCTGGTCCAGGAGCTCGTCGCCGCACGCCGTCGCGACGATCCGCTCGACGTGCTCACGGCCCGCGAACGCGAGGTGCTCGAGCTGATGGCCACCGGCCTGTCCAACGCCGGCATCGGCCGGCGGCTGTACGTGGCCGAGGGCACGGTCGAGAAGCACGTGCGGAGCATCCTGCTCAAGCTCGACATCCACGAGACGCCCGACGACCACCGGCGAGTGCTTGCCGTCATCACGTTCCTCGAACGGCGCTGACGCCGCGCGGCGCTGGTGGACCCTCGCGGAAGTCATCGTGGCGTCTCGCCACGGAACTTCCGCCAGCGCCAACTACTGGCGCTCCGCGCCTCCCACGTCGTCGAGCAGATCGTGGATGGCCCGGGCGGACAGCCGGGACTTGGACAGGAACCCGATGGCCGGGCTGGCGTCGATGAGGTCCCGCAGGTCCGCCTCGGGGTAGGCCGAGATCAGGACCACGTGAGCGGAATCGGCCGACTCGGCGAGCTCCCGGACGAGGTCGAAGCCGCTCTCATTCCCCAGGTCGATGTCGACGAGCGTCACATCCGGCCGGAGCTCGCGCGCGCGCCGGACCGCCTCGGCGCTCGTCGAGACGAGCGCCACGACGTCCAGTCCCTCCCGCTCCAGCAGGCCACGGGCGGCCGCGAGGAAGTGGTCGCTGTCGTCGACGATGAGTAGGCGCAGAGCCATAACTGAGATTCAGGATCGCACCCGCCGGCGGCCACCGCATTGCAGCTAGCAGGAATCCCGACGCTCCCGGCTGTCGGCACACGAAATGCCGGCTGCCAGCGAAGAAAGCCAGCGTCCCGGGCGCGAACGTGACGCCGCACCCAGGTCGTGCCCGGCTGAAAGGGAACGCGCAAATGGACTCTGCTGCGGCCACGTTCACTGCGGAAACGCCTCCGAAGCCGGACGCTGCCACGGGTGAGCTCGCCCGTCTCGCGGTGCCCTCTATCCCATCAGCGCGATGCCCGTATGGATCCGCTGGTTCAGCTATGTAAATCCGCTGAGCTACGAGGTGGACGCGCTCCGGGGCCTGCTGATCGGCACGCACGCGCACCTGTGGCTCGACTCAGCCGTGTTGGCCGGCGCGCTGGTGGTCGGAGTGGTCGTGGCGGCCGCGGTCCTGCCTCGCCTGGTCCGCTGAACTCGGCCGGAGCCCAGCCATCGTGAGGGGCTTCAGCGCTCCCGCATTGCAGCTAGCAGGGACGCGAGAGTCCTGCCTGTGGGGAGACAGGATGCCGGCTGCCGGCGCAGATATCGAGCGCCACAAGTGCGATGTTGACCACAAGCAGGTCGGCCCATTCGAAAGGGGGGACGAGTGATGTTCCCGCCGACACCTGACCAACTCGCCACTGAGGCGCACGTCGACCAGCCCACCGGCGTCACGTCACCAGGTGCCTCCTGGCTGATGGCCACCGCTGCACGCGCCGCCGAGATCCAGCAGCAACTCGCCGAGGGCCAATGTCGCGACGCGCTGCTCACCCTTCACGCCCACTACGCCATCGAGGATCCACGCCACGACCTCGACGAGGTGGCAGCGGACCTCGAGGTGCCACTGTGTCGCTCTGCCCGGCAGAGGGGCCACGGCTTCGCCGCGGAGGTAGCACTGTTCCGGGTGGCCCGCAGCCTGCTCGACAAGCTGACCGCCGTCGACGTCGTCGCAGCGTCGTGAGCGGCGGGGGGTTGCACCGCCCCGGAGTGCCTACCCGGCCGAATCGGGCGGTGGCGCCGTTTCCGTCGGCGTCAGGGACCGGACGGGTGAAGCATGACCACCACCAGCAGGCCGGCGAGTAGCAACACGGTGGCGATGAGGGACAGGAACAGCGGATTCACGAGCGGAAGTGCGTCACGTCGCGGCCCTCTGCCATCGTCAGCCGTGGGCGTGGGTAGCCCCGCGGGCGTGGCGCGCTCGGTGACGCCTGTCGATGGGCGGGCCTCGCCTCGTCGGATCACACCGATCGCCCTGACCGCATCCGTCGAACCCGGCGGACCTCCCGAGCCGCCCGGGCGGGAGCGCGTCACGAGCCCGCGCCGCCGGCGCCGGGGGACCGGCGACGTGGGCTCGACGATCACGGCAACCGGGTTCAGGAAGGCGTGCGAATGGGCCCCGGTTGCAGGGTCGGTACGCCGGGCGCGGGCAGTGGTCACCCCATCGCGTCGATCCCCACGGCCACGAGCGCCTTCTGGTCGCCGTGTGACTGGGGGCCGAGGCCCGGGGCCAGGCGATCGGTGGACCATCACCTGCCCACCATGGGACATGAGACCAGTGGCGACCTCCCCCGATCGCGTAGTCAGTACCTGATCCCGGTGATCGGGATCCCGCGATCGCGTCCGGCGGCTCGTCGTGTGACGTGGCCCCTTCGCTACCCCTCGTAGCCATACCGACTGGCCGCACCCGGCGCTACCCGGTAGCCCACAGCGCAGAGTGGTAGTGCCCGTGATGACAAGCGTCACCGCCAGGGTCACGATCGATGAAGAGTACCGCCTGACCAGGAAAGAACTGGTGGGATTGAGATGCAGTTCGTCGGTTCGACATCGATCGTTAGCCGGCTGTGGGATCGCACGCTCGAGCACTATCCCGATAACCGTCGGCGCTACTTGAACCTGGGCATCGTGGTGCTGGCCACGATCGTCCTGTACTACGAGTTCTACGTGCCGGCCGCGGTGACGCCCTCGATCATCGCTGACTTCGGCATCACGTGGCCGTTCTTCGTCTACGTGATCGTCGTTGCCAACCTGGTCGGTGCGTTCGCCTCCTTGATCGCCGGGCTGGCGGATCGTTGGGGCCGCTCCAACATGGTGACCTACGGGCTCTTCATCACCGCAATGGTGGTGCTGTTCGGCTTACCCAATGCCCCCAACCTGTGGGTCTACGCGGTGCTCTTCTGCACCCTCGGCTTCGTCGAGGGCATCATCCTCGTGGCGACGCCGGCTCTCGTTCGCGACTTCTCCCCGCAACTGGGGCGAGGGTTGGCCACGGGGTTCTGGACGATGGGACCGGTCGTCGCCAGCCTCACCGTGGCGCTGGTGTCGAGCCACACCCTCAGTCATCTCCACGCCTGGCAGGACCAGTTCATCATCTGCGGCATCGTCGGCTTGATCGTGTTCGCCATCGCGCTCGTCGGCCTGCGAGAGCTTTCGCCTCAACTCCGGGGGCAGCTGATGGTGCAGGTCCGCGACCGACAGCTCGTCGAGGCACGCGCAGCCGGCATCGACATCGAGGAACAATCGAAGCGCCCGTGGCGGCAGATGCTGCACCTGGACATCGTGGGCTCGTCGCTGGGGATCGGCGTCTTCCTCGTCGCCTACTACACCTTGATCGCCTTCCTGGTCGTCTACATGGCGACGATCTTCGGGTACACGGAACAGCGGGCCAACGCTCTGGGCAACTGGGTTTGGGCCTTCAACGCGGGCGCACTGGTGCTGGTCGGCCTCCTCTCCGACAAGCTCTTGGTGCGCAAACCCCTCATGCTCATCGGCATCGTCGGCAGCGTCGTCGCGACGGTGCTGTTCGCCTTGCGCACGAACCATCCAGATACGGGCTACTACACCTTCGTCTTGATCCTGAGCCTGCTGGCCGTGTTCCTCGCGTTCGTCTTCGCCCCGTGGCTGGCGGCGTTCACGGAGACGATCGAGGGTCGCAACCCGGCTCTGATGGCAACGGGCCTGGCGGTGTGGGGGTGGACACTGCGCCTGGTCGTCGCCGGATCGCTGTTCGCCCTCCCCTACGTCGTGACGAGCATGACGCCACTGGTCGAGCACGGGTCGCAAGTGCAAGAACTGGTCGCCCGGTACCCCGACGAGGTGGCAACGCTCAACGCGATTGATCCCACCACCCAGGCGCAGCTCCAGGCCGATCCATCGAACACCACCGCGATAAACACAGCCGTGGCCGAGATTTCCAAGACTCTTCACGTCAGCTCCGCTGTCGCGCTGCAGGATCTGATGGCGGTCGCCCAGGTCCCCCGAGATGATCTGACCTTCCTGGCGACCCATGGACCGCAGGTGCAACGCGCCGCTGCCGCATCGCCAGGCGAGTGGCGCCGCTGGTGGTGGATCTGCGTGGGAGGCGAGGCGCTCTTGCTTCCGTTCCTGTTCGTCATGCGGGGTCGGTGGAGCCCGCGGCAGGCTCGAGCGGACTTGGAGCAGCACGAGCGGGCCGTGCAAGAGGAGCTCGCTACCCTCGACGCGGCGCGGGCCGCGAGCGGCTCGCCATGACCGGTTTCCGGGCGTCGTTCCCACGTCGGTGTGGGGTCCCGCTCGACTGACTTGTTGGGCCTCGGATGCAACGGCTCATGAGCTCCTGATAGGCGGTCGGTCCGACCGGGTCGTCCGCGTCGGGCTAGCGCAGGCCTGGTGTTTCGAATCGACCAGGGTGCGAACCTTCGCCAGCCGACACGAGACCTTGGACTACGTGAGGAGCGTTACCAGGACGAGGGGCAACAACAGCGAGGCCACGAAGACGAGCACGCCCACGGCGTACACCCAGACGGGTCGGCGTAGGTCCCCGTCGCCTGCTCGCACCCGAACAAGGTCAGCCTGGGCTCTCGCCAAGCCCTCACCCCCACCACCGCCGACAGGCACGATGAATAGGCTAGTAGTGGTGTCAGCCTGCATGGCCGGCCTGTGGTTGGTTCGAGCACTCTGTGTTGGTACAGATGTCGGTCCTGACCGTCCGGTCGCCCAACGACGGAGGGGAGGACGCCGGTGCTCCGCAACCCGGATCATGTGACCATCGCGGTGTCGAACGCTGCGACTGCGATCGAGTTCTTCGAGTTGCTTGGCTTCCGGGAGCAACACGTCGCAACGATCGACGGTGGTCTTCCCGCGCAATACATGGGCATGCCGGATATGAAGGCTCAGCACATCACGCTCGCACTCGAAGGATGCGAGCCTCGCTTCGAGATCCAGCTGCTCGAGTTCGATCCACGGCCGCCGGACGATCCGGGTGAGCATCCGACGAATCGGCGGCGACGGGGCTACAACCACCTCGCGTTCCGCGTCGACGACATCGGGGCGGTCACCACTCACCTGGTGACCAACGGGGTGACGATGCTCAGCGACGAGATGGACTACATCAGTCGGCGGCTCCGATTCTTCGAGGGTCCCGAGGGGATCACCCTCGAGCTGGTGCAGTGGGTCGGCTCAGACGGCGACCAGGGGTGAGGGCACAGCTGCTTCCGCCCGTAACTGCGTCCTGGACGGGCGATGTCCTCGTGCGCTCGGACTTGCTCGCCGCGGCGACCCGCATCGGACAGTCGGTGCGCCCGCCGAGGCGATGACGAAGCCCTCGGCGGGCTGCCTTAGCCCTGCTTGACGGCTGGAGATGTGACGCAGATGAGGAACAATCTGGCGCCGATGCCGACATGCCGATGGCGCGGCTCGTCGTCTTGTGCCTTCCGCCCCGAGGGCGGAGTGCGCTCGGTTCGGGTAATCGGTGGGCTGTGAAACGGGTGACCGATCGGGCTGGACCCAGACGGAGTTCACGACCATCATCCAGGCCGTGGCCCCCCCCCACGAGCTGATTGCTAGTCCAGTCCGATTTCGCTAGCGGTTCCCCCGATCGCGGAGGCAGATGAGGATGAACATTGTTCTGGTCCACGGTGCGTGGGCAGACGGCTCCAGTTGGAGAGGCGTCATCGGGCGCCTACAACGAGCCCGCCACAACGTCACGGCTCCGCAGTTCCCCCTCACAACCCTGGCGGACAACGTGGCGCGGCTGCGTCAGGTGCTCGCCGTCCAGGACGGGCCCACGGTCCTCGCCGGCCATTCCTACGGTTGCCAGATCATGACCGCCCTGGGCACGGACGCTCCGAACGTTGTCGCTCTTGTCTATGTGGCCGGTTTCGGGCTTGACGAGGGCGAATCCATCGGCGCCCTGCTCGGCCAAGGCGAGCCGACGCCCGCGGTGGCACATATCCGCGTCGACGATCAGGGCTTCGCCTGGTTGCCACAGGACGCCTTCCTGGCCCACTTCGCCCCCGACGTGGACCCGGCAGACGCCAAGATCATGCACGCCGTCCAGCAACCCTTGACCATGTCCGCCTTCGACGACGTGATGGGGACGCCCGCGTGGAAGAACCTCCCCTCGTGGTTCGCAGTGGCACAGCGCGACGAAGTGATCCCGCCCGACGCCGAGCGTCTCTTCGCACAGCGGATGGGGGCGACCGTCGTGGAGCTCGCGTCGAGCCACGTCGTGATGGTCTCCCACGCCGAGGAAGCTGCCGACCTCATCGAGACAGCGGTCCAGGGCGTGGCCGGATAGCACCGATCTGGCCCCATGGCTTCGATCTCGCGCCGCGTCGTTCTGCGCTGACGATCCGATGGGCGAACGCCGCCCGCTGCGGGCCTTCTGTGCATCCATCGGAACTGGCAATCCGCGTGCGTTGATGCCCGCGGGACCTTGGCTCGGGAGATGACCATGGCAGCGGAGCTGACCTTGCATCTGGAGCGTGTTCTGCGCGCGCCACCGCCGCTCGTGTTCAGGATGCATGCTGAGCCGGACCTGTTGGCTCAATGGTGGGGTCCCAAGGGGTTCTCTGCTCCGAGCATCGAGCTCGACTTGCGTGTCGGAGGTGGCTATCGGATTGCGATGCAACCACCTGACGGCGACCGTTTCCTTCTGTTGGGAGAGTTCCGTGAGGTCAATCCGGTTAGCCGGTTGGTCTACACGTTTAGATGGGAACCTCCCGACCCCGACGATCGGGAAACCGTTGTTGCGCTCTCGCTTAGGGATCTAGGCGAATTGACTGCGCTGGCCGTCGATCAGGGTTCCTTTGCGACCGACGGACGCCGGGCGCTTCACGAACAGGGCTGGACCGATTCTCTCGACCGACTAGAGGAGCTGATCACGAGCCGGGATTGGTCCGGGCGCGACTAGCCGCTCGCGCCCGATCTGCCGCTCGGTCGCCCACACGGATCAGTGCCGGCCGATGGGGCTCGTGTCGGTCTCGAGGCGCAGGAGGGCTGCTCGGTACCTCCGGATGCGATCGGCATTCCCTGGAGCGGCCGGATCGCGCTGGTTGTTAGCAAGATTCTCTGCCAGGTCCACGCACTTGACCCGGCTCGCGACTTGGTCACGAGCAACGCGCTCGATGTAAAGGTGATAGGGCTCGCCTTGTCGCCTCGTGAGCGCGTCGACCGCTCTGATCACTGCAGCGCGAAACCCTGCTCGGGAGAGCGACTCGAGTGACACGGCCGTGTCCTCAACAACGTCGTGAAGGACGGCCACGGTCTGAAGCAGAGGATCCTCGAACCGAAGCATGACCCGCAGCGGGTGCAGGATGAAGGGCTGATCGGTCGCGGCGTACGTCTGACCGCGATGGGCCTGAAGAGCCAGAGCAATCGCATCTTCGACGGTGCCGCCGCTCACGCACGAGATCGTAGGGATCGTCGCGCCAGATCGGCGATCTCGCGCTGCAGCGCTTTGTGCTGAGGATCCGATGGGCAATGACCGCCCGGTCTGAGAGCATGACTCCGCGAGCGGACGTGCCCTGGGCACCAGTTTTCGCTCACGATCACCCGAGCCACAGGAGCCGCCGCATGTCCGGCCCACTTACCGAATCCCGCCCCGCCGAGCGACTGGCCATCGAGCCCATCGTCTGGCTGACGACGGCCGGTGCCGACCACCAGCCCCAGTCCTCACCTGTCTGGTTTCATTGGGATGGCTCGGCGTTCTGGCTGCGCACGCAGCTTGCCGCCCCAAAGCTCGCCAACATCCGGGCGAACCCCAAGGTCGCCCTGCACCTCGCCGACGACGGGAACGGTGGCGACATCGTGACCGTGGAGGGCACCGCGGAGTGGAGGGACGGTTGGCCCGACGACGTCGAGTCGGCCTTTCTGACCAAGTACGACGAGGCGATTCGCATAGCCATCGGGACTACCGTCGAGCAACTGCGGACCGACTACCCCGTGACCATCCGCATCTCCCCGACTCGGACGAGAACTTGGTGATCGCTCGTCGCTCCGGTGGACACTCTCAGCCACCAGCTACCCGAGGGACTGTCTCACGCGGTCCCGGACCCCGCTGGGCCGAGCAGTCCATGCGCTCGAGAATCGCTGCCACGAACGGCCTGAGAAGCCAGCGGATGAGGTGCCCACCGTCCGAGTCAGAGCGGGATGGTGTCCCAGAACACCCTCACCTTCGTCGAGCAGACGAACATCCCAAAGCGCCGACGGCGACGCCGCTCCAGGGGATCGCTCGGCGTGCGGCGTTCTGTGCCGCCCACCACCGAGGCAGCGTGCGCTCGGTTCGGGTGCATTCTGAGCGGGTGGAGCGTGACGTGGGTCCGAGCGATGATCACGGTGGCTCGGCTCGGCGGCTCACGTTTGTGCAGCGCCAGGCGCTGAGGGGTCTCGTCAAGCAGGCCCGCAAGCGTCCCGACGAGCCACTGTCTCCGGCTGATTGGGAGTCGTACTGGAGGTTCGCTTCGCAGCGCGGCACCCTGGCGTTCAAGCGAGTCCTGCGTGCGATACCGAGCTCGCCGCGCTGCGGCTACTGCGGCGCGCCGTTCGCCGGCGTCGGCGCTCGGGTCGTAGGTCCCCTCGGCTACCGGCCGTCACGCAAGAACCCGAACCTCTGCGCCGTCTGCGTCGAGCTGGCGCCGCCGGGGGGATGACGCTGGAGCGCGCCGGCTACGGCTCATCTGGCGAACCGGACTTCGCGATCGGTATCGGGCTCGACTTCGGCGAGGCGTTCATCGGCAATATCGGAGACACCGCCGTGCACGACTTCACGGCCGTCGGGGACGTTGTCAACACGGCGCGCCTCCAGACCCATGCGGCCGGTGGCGAGGTTCTGCTTTCCGCACGGCTGGCTCGCGTACTCCCCGGACCTGTCGGTGTGCCCGAGATGGTCGTGATCAAGGGAAAGCAAGAGCCCGTCGACGTACGCCGCGTGCGGTGGTTCGCCGGGTCGGCGTGAACGGCGATGGAACGCCCAGCACCGCCGATCTCGCGCCTCGATGTTCTGTACCGGGGATCGGAAGGGGCACCCGCCGCCCACAGCGGGCATTTCGGGCGGGGTGCAGGCTCCGCCGCGATCGGACTCTGGGAACTCGTGTGGCGGCGTGGCCCGCGGGGACAGATCGCCGAATCTGGCACGGTCGCGGGCTGGACCGACTGACTGTCGCCGCTGGGAGCTTGCGGGTTGAGCAGTTCGTCTGTCGATGGGTGCGCCACATCAACAGGTGGGCGCGGCACCGCCCCGGCTCGGCCGGGCTACCAGCCATCAGGAACCAGAGTTCGACCTTGACTGAATGAATCATTCAGTCAATGATGGAGCGATGGACCTGGCCCGCAGCAGGGCGCAGCCGCAAGACCGACTAGAGGATCTCGTCCGAGCCGGCGCGATCGTGTTCGCCCGGCGGGGCTACCGCCGAACGCAGATGGCCGACGTGGCCCGGGAGATGGGAGTGTCGCCGGGCAACCTCTACAACTACGTGGACAGCAAGGACGCGCTGTTCTACCTCGTACTCCGCCGGATGTTTGGGGAGCGACCGGGTGATCGGCCGTTGGAACTTCCGGTCACGGGGGCGAGCGTCACTGTTACCTCGGAGTGGGTCGCGACGCGACTGGATTTCGTGAGCGACTTCCCGGAGCTGGAGAGGGCCTTCGCGCGGAGGCGACCTGCCAGCCAGGACGCTGAGGTCGAGGCGATCGTGGGCGAGCTCTACGACGTGCTCGCACGGATGCGCCTGGGGGTGGACATGATCGAGCGGTCGGTCGAGGACCTACCCGAGCTCGGTGAGGTCTTCGGCGAGCTACGCCGGGAGCTGTTCGCCCGCTACGAGCGGTACCTGCGACAGCGAGGAAAGGTCGGCACGATCAGGGTCGCAGAACCCGAGGCCGCTGCCCACCTCGTCGTCGAGCTGTGCTCGTGGGGGGCCGGCCGTCGCCCCCATGATCCGCAAGCATCGGGGATCTCGGACTCCACCGCGCGCCGGGCGGTGTGCCGCTTCATCGCTGATGCACTGACTTCGGGTGGTGGGCGCAATCCCGCCTCCACGCATGCGAAACCCAAGGAGCAAAGGACATGACGGTCGCACCGGCGACGCCCCTGAGCCGCAGTCCCTCGCGGATGATCGCTCAAGAACACTCACTGCGATCCAAACGCGCCAGTGGGCGTGAGGAGCCTCGGCGCTGGGCATGGATGGACAACCTACGGGTTGCGGTTATTGCCGGAGTCATCGTCGCGCACGTCGCCACCGCCTACGTCCTCGACATCGACTGGTACTACGAGGAACGGTCTTCAAGTGCCGTGACCGAGGCCATCGTCGGCGCCGCGATCCTTCCGGTGGCCCTGTTCGCGATGGCGGTCCTGTTCCTGGTAGCGGGCCTGCTCAGTGCGCGGTCGCTGACTCGCAAGGGTCCGTGGCCTTACGTTCGCGACCGGCTCCTGCGTTTGGGGGCACCGCTCATCGCCTTTACCTTCGTGATCGGCCCGCTGACGAGCCTGCTGGGCCAGCGGGCCCAAGGAAACTCGACGGCCGACGATGTCGGCTCCTTCCTCATCCAGAAGATGCAAGACGCCGACACCGGGCCGTTGTGGTTCGTGACAGCACTGTTGGTTTCCTCCATCGCCTATGGGTCCTGGCGCTGGGCCCGTCCTGCCGGGTTGACCGCATCTGGACCGCTCCGGCCGGGGCATCTCGTCGCCGCAGCGGCTGGCATCGTCGTCGGGTCGTTTGTGGTGCGGCTGAAATGGCCCTTCACCGCCGACACGCCCTTCGACCTGAACCTATGGGAGTGGCCCCAGATGGCGACTTTGTTCGCCTTAGGGGCACTGGCGGGTGAACGTGGATGGCTCGACCCGATGCCGGATTGGCTGCGGCGCGCCTGTGGGCGGGCCAGCATCGTCGGTGCCCTGGGTCTTCTCTTCGTCGTCGCGGCCGTGGGGCTGGCCGGCGACGAAGACCCCTTCCTCGGCGGGTGGCACCTTCAAGCCCTGGCGGAGCCAACCACCGAAGCAACGATCGCGGTGGCCATGTCCTTTTGGTTGGTGGGATGGTTCGCGCGTCGGTGGAACCACCAGGGCACGCTGGCCCGTTCCCTAGGGCGCGCCTCATTCGCCGCTTACATCATCCACCCGCCGGTCGTCGTCCTGCTCAGCGTCGCCCTGAGTTCGGTCACCATTGCCGCCGAAGTCAAGCTCGTGGCGGTCGCGGTGCTCGGGGTGGCAACGTCATTCACGCTCGGCTGGTACCTGACGAAGGTTCGGCCGCTGGCCCGCGTGCTCTAACGGCGGCGCGGAGAAGCCGACGGCTGAGGAATCCATACGCTGACGGACCAAACAGTGACTCGGACGGCTGAGCGACATCGCCCCGCGGCTGATCTGATCTGTTGCTGACTGGAACCATCCATAACGACGGTTCGGAGCCACAAGCGAAGCTCGTTCGCAGTCCATCCGCCGCGCAAGATCTGCCGATCTCGCGCCGCGTCGTTCTGCGCTGACGGTCGGAAGGGCGAGGGGTGCCCGCAGCCGGCAATCGGTCGCTCCTCGTCCCCACCTATCTCGGCGATATGGGACTGCGCGACCCTGTTCGGATGCTGGTGATCGACGCCGCCAACGTGATCGGATCTCGCCCAACCGGCTGGTGGCGTGATCGGCCAGGCGCTACACGAGTCTTCACGGAACGAGTGCGGGCGACGGTGACCGCGGGGCGGCTGGGCCCACCCGTGACCATCGTGCTCGAGGGCCGAGCCCGGGCAGGAGCCGATGAGGCGGACTTGGACGGCGTGGAGGTTGTGCACGCGCCCGGCGAGGGCGACGAGACGATCGCCGCCATCGCCGAGGCCAATCGTGACGTGGTCGTGGTCACGGCCGACCGTGAACTGGCCGAACGGGTCCGAGCCGCCAACGCAGAGGTCGTCGGGCCGAGCTGGCTGCTCGACCAGCTCGTCGATTGAACCTGCAGACCGAGCCGGAGCCGTGTAGACGCGGCCTGTATTGACCGTCACTGATGCGCCGATAGGGGACGAACGCCGCGCCAGATCTGCCGGCCTCGCGCCGCATGATCTGACGATCCGCCGGGCGAGAGGTGCGCGGTTCGGGCGCTATGCGCTAGTGGTTGATCGGGCCGGGCAGGCAGGTTGCGCTCGGTTGGGGCAATCGGTGCCCGGGATCAAAGTGCCATTGCGTGTGGACAGCTCGGCCTGCACCGGCGCATCGGCCGTCTCGAGCCGCTGTCCGAAGGATGCCCGTGAGGCCGACGGCGCCGCCTCGTGTCGCTGGATCCTCTGCCCGTGCGAAGGGACCTTCGCCTCTACTCCCCGCCATGTCTGGGGCGCGTCCATGAGACGACGGTCCAAATGGGTGGTGGCCGCACTCGGTGCGGCCACCGACAGGGGGTGTGCCATGAAGCGTGTCGTCGTGGAGGAGTTCGGCGGGCCCGAGGTCTTGAGGGTGGTGGAGGAGGACGATCCCCGACCAGGGCCGGGCGAGGTCCGCGTCAGGGTTCTGGCGGCCGGGGTGTCGTTCACCGATGCCCAGCTGCGCGCGGGCACGTACATCGGCGGGCCGAAGCCGCCGTTCACGCCCGGCTACGAGCTCGTCGGCGTCGTGGACGAGCTTGGCCCGGGCTGCTCGAGCCTGCGTGAGGGAGACCGCATCGGCGCCCTGACCGTGTGGGGGGCCGACGCGGACCGGGTCTGTGTGCCAGAGGCGGGCGCGGTCGAGGTGCCCGCCGACCTCGACCCCGGGGAGGTCCTGAGCCTGCTGTTTCCTTACATGACCGCCTACCAGGTGCTTCACCGCACGGCGATGGCGAAGAGCGGGGAGGCGGTGCTCGTGCACGGCGCGGCCGGCAGGGTCGGCGTCGCAGCTCTCGAGCTGGGCGCGCTGGCCGGGCTTCGCCTCTACGGGACCTGTGCCGCTGGCGACCGGGCCGCGGTCGAAGGGCTCGGCGCCGTGGCGATCGACTATCAGAACGAGGACTTCCTGGCTCGGGTGCGGGAGATGACCGGCGACGGTGTGGACGTGGTGCTCGACTCGCTCGGTGGCCCGCTGTCGCTGCGCTCCTTCCGCGCGCTGCGGCCGGGCGGAAGGCTCGTCGTGTTCGGCCGCTACGCCACGCTGTCGCACGGGCGCAAGAACTGGCCCGCGGTGATCGAGTGGTACGCGGCGATCGCGGCGCTTTGGCTCTGGGACAAGCTGTCGCCCCGCCGGCGGGTGCTCGCCTACCGGATCCAGAGGTTCCGCGACGCCCCACAGAAGCGACCCGGAGCAGTGGGCGGAGAGCCCCGCAACCCGGAGTGGTTCCACGAGGACTTCGACGTGCTGCTCGAGCTGCTTCGCGCGGACAAGATCCACCCGGTGGTGGCCGAGCGCCTGCCGCTGTCCGAGGCTCGTAGCGCTCACGAAATGCTCGAGCACTCCGCAGCGAAGGGAAAGCTCGTGCTCGTACCTTGAGACGACGGGCGAGCGTCGCGCTCAGGTGTGGACGACGCGTCCCTGGTGTCGTTCCACGAGCTGCGCTACCGCAATCGCCAGCGGTGTCCCAGAACACGCGCCCCAGCCACACGGTCGCGCGTCGCCGAAGTGCCGAACAGGGACGCCACCCCGCGCCAGATCTGTCGATCTCGCGGCGGCAATCTGTACGGCCCGCCTCGCTGGCAGGCTGAGCGCGGTACGGGCATTATGCGGCCTGTGTCTGAGTTCGTCTGGCCGACCTGGAACGAGTGGCTGACCGCGCTCGATGCCACCACGCGGTCGCGGGCGGAGTCGCTGCGGGACACGTTCGCACGGCTCGGTGCCGATGACCCGGAGGAGTGGGCTCGCTCACAGATCGAGGAGAACATCGCACAACTCGGACGGTTCGTCTTCCTGCGAGCCGTGTGGAGGGAGATCGAGCGCTGGCGCGATCCCGAGGCGGTCGCGGGGCTCGCTGAGGGAGCCTCTGACGCTGCCATCGAACTTGCAGCGCAAGCGGCCGCCCGAGCGGCATTGGATGTCGCGTCGGGAATCGTCCAGCTCATCGATAACGAAGAGGACATCGAGTCGACGGAGCCTTTGCCGGGCTGGTTGCTGGTCGAGTGCGAGGCCGACGGCACACCGAGCGGCCGCGTTCTCGGCGGCCTCCATGAAAGCGTTCTTCAGACTGACCCTCGCAGGATCGAGGCCGAAGACATGCGCGGTTCGTAGGTGCATATCTGCCGCTCGGCACGCCGCAGCGTCCTGTGCTGCCCGCCTGGCAGGCCGCGGGCGTCGGGTCGGGCATTCTGGCGTGGCGGGATCGCACAGGGTCGGCGACAGGCGCGTTGTGGCAGCCATGAGTGCAGACGCCGCTGGTCCCTGGTGAGCCACCTACGCGCGCGGCGATGATCGCGGCCATGGGCACCACCCGACGAGCCGACATGTTCACCGCCGACGGCAGACCGTCTGACGACGACCCGCGTGAGAACGGACCAACACTGGGCGACGAGCGCACCACGCTGGTCGAAGCCCTGCGCTGTCAACGCCTGACGTTGGAGATGAAGTGCTCAGGTCTTGATGCGGAGGCCCTGGCGCGGCGTTCCGTCGAGCCGTCGACGATGTCGCTCCTCGGGCTGGTGCGACACCTGGCCGAGATCGAGCGTGCGACGTTCCGGGTGATGATGTCGGGACAGGAGGTGCCCCGGCTGTTCTGCTCCGACACCAACCGCGACGGTGATTTCGATGGTGCTGTTCCCGACCCACGGGTGGTTGCGGAGGCGTGGGACGCATGGCGTGCGGAGGTGGACTTCGCCATGCGATTCGTGGCCGAGGCGCCCAGTCTCGACATCACCGGCAGCGATCCCTTGAATCAGCATGGCAGCGGCGGAGGGCGGATATCGCTGCGCGAGGTACTGGTCGGAATGATCGAGGAGTACGCCCGCCACATGGGTCACGTCGACCTGTTGCGTGAGCGGATTGACGGACGCTTAGGCCAGTGACCCCGTTCAACGCACCAAGTAGCCGACCGGACGGGCGGAAGGCGAAGGTAACAGCGGCCACGGGACTCCTGACGTAGACCGCTGTGAACTGCTGATCCGCGTGCGGTGCTTCATTGCTGCTGGCCGGGCAGCCGGCGGGGCGCGCCTTAGCCGGATGCGACCGCCCGGAACTCCCCGGTCTTGACGACGCCTCCGGCATGATCCCTGACCCCCGGACGAGCTGGCCACGCAGACGCAGACAGTGGTGGATCGTCGTGACCGACAAGAAGCCAGGGGCGGGCGAGGACGCCGGTACCCTCCCGGCCATGCGCGTCGTCATCGCTGGTGGTCATGGTCAGGTGGCACGTCGGCTCGAGCGGCTGCTGGTCACAGCGGGCCACACCGCCGTGGGCATCGTGCGGAACCCCGACCATGTGGGCGATGTGGAGGCCGCCGGGGCCGAGGCCCTGCTCTGTGACTTGGAGACCACCGACCTCGACGCCGTGGCCGCTCATCTGGAGGGCGCCGACGCGGTGGTGTTCGCCGCCGGCGCCGGTCCGGGCAGCGGTATCCCCCGCAAGCAGACCGTCGACCGCGACGCCTCGGTATTGATGGCCGACGCTGCCGAGCGGGCCGGTGTCCGTCGCTTCGTGCAGATCTCGTCCATGGGCGCCGGCGCACCGCCCCGGCCGGGCACCGATGAGACCTTCGCCGCCTACCTTCGCGCGAAGACCGAGGCGGAGGAGGACCTGCGCCGCCGCGACCTGGACTGGACCGTGCTACGCCCGGGTGGGCTGACCAATGCACCGGGCACGGGACGGGTGCGCCTGGCGTCGTCGGTGCCTCGTGGCCAGATCAGCCGCGACGACGTGGCCGCTGTGGTCGTCGGCCTGCTGAGCCATACCCGTGGCATCGGTCAGACCCTGGAGCTGGTCGCGGGCGACACGCCGATCGATCAGGCACTCGAGCAGCTCTAGCGCGGGTCCCTGTGCACCCGTTGGTGCGGACGCG
This sequence comes from uncultured bacterium, assembly GCA_963717085.1. GTDB lineage: Bacteria > Actinomycetota > Acidimicrobiia > Acidimicrobiales > VFJN01 > DASQUK01. The sequence goes on along the minus strand of CAVQVM010000018.1, from coordinate 102,284 downwards.
TTGCCCGCGTCGATCTCCCGGGCGCTGGCCCCTTGCCCGTCAGTGCTACAGGTTCTGACGGTCTTGGGTAGCTGTTGCGTGCGGCGACGCACCCATGGGCTGGGATGAACTGGTAGGACGGTCTCGTAAGCTCCTGGCCATGGCGCTCGACGACCTGTCGGAACGCTTGGTGGACTCGCTGAATCAGGTCTACGGCGTCCATCCTGGCTATCGCGCCGCCCACGCCAAGGGTGTGCTGTGCGCGGCCCGCCTCGTCCCGACGCCGGCGGCGGCTCAGCTCAGCCGGGCCGCACATCTGGCTGGTGGCGAGATTCGTGCGCATGTCCGGTTCTCGAACGGCAGCGGGGATCCGACTGCGCCTGACGGAGCCCGGGACGCTCGAGGCATGGCGGTGAAGTTCTATCTGCCCGACTCGACGACGACCGACATCGTCGCGCTGTCGCTGCCGGCCTTCTTCGCTCGGACCTCCGAGGACCTGTTGGCCTTCAATGACGCCCGCCGGGTCGATCCGGAGACCGGACAGCCCGACTTGGAGCGGGTGGGTGCGTACCTCGCCGAGCATCCCGAGGCGATGGCGGCGGTCAACGCAGCCATCACGCATCCGATTCCGGCGAGCTATACGACTCTGACGTACAACAGCCTGCACGCGTACGGTTTCGTCAACGCCGACGGCGCGATCAGACACGGTCGATACCGCCTCGTGCCCGACCACGGCGAGGACAGCCTCTCCGATGAAGAGGCCGCGGTGCGTCCTCCCGACTTCCTGCGCGACGAGCTGGCCGAGCGCCTCGCGCAGGGGCCGGCCGTGTTCCACGTGTGGGCTCAGCTGGCAGATGGGGACGATCCGGTCGACGACCCCACAGAACAGTGGCCCGAGGATCGGGAAGTCGTCGAGCTCGCACGTCTCGAGGTGACGGGTCTGGCGTCGGATCGCGAACGCGGTGGGGACGTGCTCGTGTTCGACCCCACGCGCGTGACCGACGGGATCCTTCTCACCGACGACCCGATCCTCCACGCTCGCACCGGCGCGTACAGCGTCTCGGTCGCTCGCCGGACCGCCGCAGCCGACTGACCATCGAGAATCCGCTGACGACCGCTCAGCGGTGCGGCAACCGAGGTCGGCGGGCCCTCGCGGTCAGACGGCCTGTCAGCTGCCGCGGCAGGACTCGAACCTGCGGCCTACCGCTCAGGACCGTTGAACGCGATGTCGGACCCCGTGTCCCCCACGCTGGCGGACCGGCATCATGGATGCATGGAGACCGGGTCGTCCTCCGTGGCTTTCCCGCGCCGTTGGTGGTACCCCGTCGCCCGGTCGTCGGAGCTCGGCCGTCGACCGCTGGCCGTGACGCTCATGGACACGCCGCTGGCCGTGTTCCGTGGCGCGGGGGGCGCGCCGGCCGTCCTCCTCGACCGCTGCGCCCATCGCAACTACCCGCTCTCGCTCGGCCGGGTCACCACCGACGGCGTGCTCGAGTGTGGTTATCACGGCTGGACCTACGACCGCGGCGGACAGTGCGTACGAGTCCCCGGACTTCCCGACGGCCGCACGCAGCCGGCCGACACCCGGGAGGTCCCGTCCCATGCCGCGGTCGAGCAGGACGGCATCGTCTGGGCCTGGGGAGAACCGGATGCCGAGCCACTCCGGCGTCCGTTCGCCCTCCCTGCCCTCGAAGGCCCCGGCGCCGGTGAGGTGATCCTTCGGTGCGACCTCGAGTGCACCTTGCATGCGTCACTGGAGAATGCGCTCGACGTTCCGCACACGGCCTTCCTTCATCGGGGGATCTTCCGGGGCGGCAAGCCCCACCCCATGACCGCGGTGCGCCGCCCCGTGGCCGACGGTGTCGAGGTGCAATACCTCGGCGAGCCCGTCGGCATGGGACCGATCCGGCTTCGAGGGGGCGCAGGCCGCACCTTCGACCATTGGGACCGCTTCTTCATGCCGTCCATCGCGCAGATCGAGTACGCGGTCGAAGGGTGGTTCCGAGTCGTCAACACGATCGTCCACCTGCCGATGTCTCCGTTCCGAACCCGCGCCTGGTTCGTCGTCCGCTTCCAGAGCCGCCTGCCGACTGCCCTCGTGAGGCCCGTCGTGCTGCAGCGAGGCAAACAGATCCTTCGTCAGGACGCCCGCGCCCTGGCCCGGCAGACCGAGCGGATCCGCAGCCTCGGTGGCGAGCGTTACACGTCGACCGAGCTCGACCTCTTCGGCAACGCCATCTGGCACCTCCTGCGTCATGCCGAGCGCGCCGAGCTACCGGACAGCGGCGACGAATCCGCGGCCACGGTCAGCGAACGCACGGTCGTCTTCGAGGCATGACGCCGTGACGCAGTCGGGCGTCGAGGCGGAACGGCTCCATCGCCGGTCCTTCGTGCTCGATCTGCACACCCACGGCCCGGGGTTCGTACCGCAACCGTTCCGCACGGTGTGGCGCGGCGTCATGATTCGGGCCCCGGCGGAGGCGGGCTTCGACGTGCTGCGGAGGGCCGGGGTCGATGCGGTTGTCGCCAAGGCTGTGGGCGATCCGATCGTCACCCGTTGGTATGTCGGCCGGAGCCCATGGGATGCGGTCGAGGCGCAGCTGGCCCTGATCGAGCGGCAAGCCGTTGACGGCGGGGCTCTTGTCGCCCGGTCGGTCGTGGCTTTGGTGCAGGCCCGAGCAAAGGGCGCGCCCGCGGTGGTGCTCGGTGTCGAAGGTGCCGACGCGGTGGGCGGCGACATCGATCGCATCGATGCATGGCACGAGCGTGGCGTCCGCGTGGTCGTCCTGGTGCACCTGCGTGACAACGGGCTCGGCACGACGTGCCTGCCGTGGCAGCGGTACGTCGGGCCGGTGCCCGTTCGGCGTCACGCCTCGCCGGGCCTCAGCCCGATGGGCGCGCGGGTCGTCGAACGCATGAACCAGCTCGGTGTGTTGGTCGACGTCGCCCATGCCGACCGGGCCACCCTGTTGGGCGTCGTCGCTGTGGCCAACGCCCCCGTGGTGTCGTCGCACACCGGCGCCCGCACTCTGCAGGACTTCGCCCGCTACCTCGCCGACGACGAGCTGCGAGCGATCGCGTCGACCGGCGGTGTGGTCGGGCTCTGGCCTTACCGAGCCCGTCGCTTCGGTGTGCGCAGCATCAGCGAGTTGGTGGCTCACGCCCGACACATCGCCGAGACGGTCGGCCCTGAGCACCTCGCCGTCGGCACCGACATGAACGGTGTCCCGGGCGTCATGGCCGGGTTCGATGGCGAGTCCGACCTGCCGAAGCTGACGGCGGCGCTGCTCGACGGCGGCTTCGACGACAGGGAGGTGGAGGGGATCCTCGGCGCCAACGCCCTCCGAGTGCTGAGACTGGTTGAAGCGGCTGGGCGTCGGGCCCCGGCCTGACTCCTAACGGACGTCGAGCACGACCTTGCCGAGCGCCGCACGCTCGTCGAGGAGCTCGAGAGCCCTGCCGGCCTGCTCGAGCGGGAAATGAGCGCCGACTATCGGGCGGACTCGACCCGCATCGACCAGCCCATTCACGGCGGCACCGATCTCGCGCCAGACGTCGGGCTTGCCCATGACGTACGCGCCCCAACCCGCGCCCACCACCTCGGTGTTGTTCAGCAGCAGCCGGTTCACCTTGACCTCGGGGATCGCGCCGCCGGTGAAGCCGACGACCAGGACGCGCCCGCCCTCGCGCAGGGAACGGATGCTGTCGGTGAAGCGATCGCCACCCACCGGGTCGAGCACGACGTCAACGCCGCCGTCGGAGAGCGCCTTGGCCTCGTCCTTCCACGGAGCGTCGGACCGGACGACCTCGTCTGCGCCGGCGGCCCGCGCAACTCCGGCCTTTTCGTCGGACGACACCACGCCGATCGTCCGGGCGCCGAGGCCCTTCGCAACCTGGATCGCGGCCGTGCCGACGCCACCCGCAGCACCGTGGATGAGCACGGTCTCGCCCTCGGCGAGCCGGCCCCGAACCTTCAGGCTGAAGTACGCGGTGTGGTAGTTGAGGATCAACGCAGCGCCCTGGGCGAAGTCCAGCTCGGCGGGAAGCTTGAACACCATGTAATCGGGGGCCACCACCGTCTCCGCCCAGGCGCCGAGGAACGAGAACGCAGCCACGCGGTCGCCGGGCCGCACCGAGGCGTGCTCCGGCGCGCTCGTCACGACGCCTCCCACCTCGCTGCCGGGCACGAACGGCAGGTCCGGCTTGACCTGGTACTGACCCCGCGTCTGAAGCAGCTCGGGGAACGACACGCCCGCCGCGTGCACCTCGACGAGCACGCCGCTGCCCGGGGTGAGAAGGTGCGACGGCTCGGGCTCCGGCAAATCCACAACGCGGAGCGCGCCCTCCGGCCCAGTGAGGTCGACGATCTGAACGGCCCGCATGCGGGCGGGCAGCCTACTGGCGGTCGAGCCGCGGCCACGCACCCGTGCGCCACAACCGCCGCGTGATCCGCAGGATCATGCCTGCTGGCGCTTGGCCCCCGAGCCCGATCGAGAGCGAGGCGATGACGGATGTCCCTGGCACAGCGCCGGCAATCATTCCTCTCGAGGTGTGGCCGAACCGCCGGTCGGGCGGGTCAGCGCCGCCGTCAGCCCTTCGAGATCCTCGACGGTGACCGTCAACGCAGAGTGGCCCCGGCGGCGGAGCGGCGACGGCACCTTGTCCCGGAAGTGGATACACACGCCCGCGTTCGCGTTCGTTCCGAACGTGAGCCCGTCGTCCTTCATAGAGCCTCGAGCTCCGGCCGCCGTCCACCAGCGATAGTGCCGGGTGATGTGGGCGCCTTCGACATTGTCGAGCGGAGTCTCGAGCTTGAGGAGGCCGAACGTTGCCCGCAGCTGCCCATCGTCGGTGAGGGTGACTCCGTCCTTCGCTGGACGGACGCCGAAGACGCCCCAGAATGCAAGCAGTCGCTTGTCGAATGAGTAGCGGTACCACGTCGTCAAAGGGTGCTCCTGGCAGCCGAATCGGCATTCGAGGACGACGGTGAATACCCCCATCGCTCGAGTCCTGGCGTCACATTGTCGTCGTTCGTACGGTGGACGGCGAGCCGCACGCGCCGCTCACGCTGACCCTGACGTGACCGTCGTCCCCGAGCGGCTGTCCTACTGGACGACGCTGCCGGAGGCCCGGAACTCCCCGCTGGGAGCGCTACCACCGCTCGTCGGCGCGACGCTGATCGCCAACTCGCTGATGGTTGGTGGCAGCCGGAACGCCACCGTGTTCGTCCCGTCGCGGCCCAGCATGCCGAGCGACACGGGCTCTGACCCGCCGACGGACCACAGCTGGTATGCCCGCCCCTCGGGCAGGTCCTGCAGCGCATCGAGCAGCATGAACGCTCCGTCGTCGTCGGCCACGACCCGCGCGACCGGTCGCCCGTCACTGTCCGCGAGCGTGGCGAGCACGCCATTCGGCTCGTCCAGCGCCTGCTGGGCCAGGCTCCCGATGTCCGCGTCGTCGCTGGAATCGCCGAGCGCGAAGCCGAGCAGCCCGCCAACGCTGGCCGCGGCGACGAGGGCCGCGACGGCAGCGACCCAGCGGCGCGGGGACGGACGCCGGGCCCGAGCACGTGCCGCGCCGGCTAGAGACGTGACCGGAGCGACCCTGTCATCGCCATCCTCGCTGCCCTCGTCGAGGAGGCGGCCCGACGCGGAATCGTCGAGGACGGCCATGCCGCGGGTCCCCGTGTGGGGGTCGGGCAGGCCGGGAGCGCCGATCGCCGCCGTGATGTGCTGCCAGACCTCGGGCGGCGGGACCTCGGCGGGAGCGAGCGCACCGAGCGTCTCGCGATGACCGGCGAGCTCGGCGCTGCAGGCCGAGCAGTGAGCGAGGTGGTCGTCGACCGCACGCCGCTCCGTGGGGTCGAGTGCATCGATGGCGTAGGCGGCGAGGTCATCCAGGGGATGATCGCTGGCCGGGCCAGTGTGGCTCACGTCGTCACCCCCTCGACCTCGAGCGCTCGTCGCAGGTTCCGCAATCCGCTGCGGAGGTGGTTCTTGACCGTGTCTTCGAGCACACCCAGGAGCCGCGCCGTCTCGGAGATCGTGTGCCCGCCGAAGTAGGCGAGGAGGATCGCCTCTCGCTCGCCCGGAACCAGCTGGTCGATGGCTCGCCTGCCCTCGTCGGTCAGGGCCCGGGCGTGAACGTCGATCTCGACCTCCGCCGAGGGCGGCGTCTGCTCGGTCCGGGCGTCACGGTCCTGGCGGCGGTGAGCGTCGTGCGAACGCGTGATGTGGACGGCACGGGCGTGCGCCTGTGCCACCAGCCACGACCGGAGAACGCCCTCGGCAGGGTCGAAGCGATCGGGGTGTGACCACAACTCGGTGAAGACCGCCTGGCACACCTCTTTGGCGAGCTCCGCACGGCCGCAGACATGCCTAGCGACGGACCAGACCGCGCCGCCGTAACGGCGGTAGATCTCGCCTAGCGCCTCATGATTCCTGCCGCTGACCGCGGCGACCAGAGCGTCATCGGCCGGTCCGTCATGCTCACGGCGCACCACGCGTCACCTCCGGCAGCCCGCCGGTGGACTGTACCGCTCGTCGGCGCCAGCTTGCGACGCCGCACCGGACGGCGCTTAAGCACCAGCCCGGCGTCACGTGGTGGGTTCGGGGACAACGATTTCATGATCGACGGGCAGCGTCCCCGTGTCAGATCATTCGGTCGCCACCGTGATCAGGCGGGTGGTCGGTTCGAGGACGACGATCTCACCACAGTCGTTGACCGTGACCGAACGGCCGGGGTTCGGTCGAGGCCCCCAGTGATCCCGGACGTGTCATCGTGATCGCCCGTGGGTCGGCTGGAAGTAGTTGTCGACCGCCCAGTCACCTATCTGGGTGCCTGTCCTGATACCGACCACGTCAGCGGTCCGGAAGTGGATGCCTGACCAGACCCGGGCATCAACTGCGTCCTGATTGAGCTGAGACGCGAACTCGTAGTGGCGGGTGACACCCGCCACCGTGATGTTCACATCTATGCGGTCCCCACCAAGCCGGTGAACTCCGGTCAAGGCGCGGGTGAGAGCGCCCATGGACGAGTTGAGACCGCTGTTGTAGTCGGGGTATGGCGGCGTTGCCAGCAGGGGGAGCCAGCCGGGATCCGGGAGCGTGTCCGGGTTGCCATCGGTGTCGGCCAGCTGGATCGCGGTGACCGGCCGCCAATAGCCGAACTCCAACTTGGAGTCCCAAGAGCTGATGATGCCATCGGCCGCGCTCATGTCAACCGCCGCGAACAGGCGTGCGCTGTCGCTGATGTCCAGGTGGTATCGGGCGGCCAGGTCACGCAGCGACGAGCTGACGAGCGAGAAGAGGCTCCCGGCGATGAACCGAGCGGTGTCGGTCTGTTCTGGTGTCCGGACCGTGCTCGTTGCCGAACCCACCGCCTTCACCTCGTTGAAGTCCGCCGTGTATGTCTGGGAGGTCAACGCTGGAGGCGGACCCGGACGGAACTGGCTCGGCGACTCGAGCAGCAACGGCCGCATCCGCGCCAGCCACGGGTCGAAGAACGGCGCAAACGCCGGCGGGGTCGGACGCCAGACCCCGGCCGCAGGCGGGACATCGAACATGACCGGCGCGAAACGGCCGTCGTCCGCACGCAGCTCGATGAACCGGTCTGCTGCGCGCTCGCCATAGCGGATGCCCTGCGTCTTCGCCTTGCCATCGCGAATCTCGGCCAGCGACGCCACCAACGCGGTGTCCAGCCGGGCCTGCGACGCGGGGAAGTACTCGAGCAGTACATCATCCGCGGCAACGGCGGCGGCAGCCTGAGGTGACGCCCCCCGCGGCCCACGCGTGTTCCAGTTATAGAGCTCGTAGCGGCGAGTAATGCCCACAACCGCGTTGTAGACGGCCGCCTGCTCGAACGCGAACCACATGAACGCTTCCGCGTTCATCTTCCCGGCGTCGACGATGATCGTGTCGAAGGCGACAGCGTTCCAGTCGCTGATGACCTTCGGATCGGCGGCGGCTTGGGGCGGCGATCCCGACGCCTCGATGCCGCCGACGCTCGTCACGAAGATGGCGGCAGCTACGAGTGCGGCAACGAGACCGCGCCTCCTAGTGCCGTGTCTCGAACGAGCATGCCGGGGCCGAACGATCGATCGCATCCTACCCGCCTCCTTCGCGGCGGGAAGCCGCGAGTCGCTCGGCTCCCCTGGTGGTCAGCAGTGACCGCCGGCGACGGCGAACGCCGAAGCCGCGCCTGTCTCGAGGCGACCATACGTATCCGAGTGGCCGACGCCATCGGGCAGGTGACCCATACGGGCGCGTCGGCGTGCCCTATTTCGGCGAGGCGGCGTCCAGTGGCAGGCCCGCAGAGTGGGCGATACCGGCGGCCTCGACACGGGTCGTGACGCCGAGTTTGGCGAGAATCCGCGACACGTGGTGGCTCGCGGTCTTGCGACTGATGTACAGGGCCTCACCGATCTGGGGGTTGGTGTATCCGACGGCGAGGAGCCGCAACACCTCCAGCTCACGCGGAGTCAGGCCGAGGCTGGTCAGCCGTGCCTCGGAAGGGCCGGTGCGCGTCGCCGGTTCATCCGTTAGCTCGATCCGAGCGCAACGAGCCAGAGCCTCGATGTCCTGGCTCAGGGGTTGGGCGGCGAGGTCCTTCGCCATCGCCCATGCGGCAGTCAGCGCATCGACGGCGCGGACACGGTCACAGCGAGAAGCCAACACCGCCTCCGCCTCGCGGAAGTGGGCGTAGGCCGTCCGATAGCGGTCCGCCTGGAAGCGGCCCAGGTCTGCGGCCGTACGCCACACGTCCGGGTCCGAGCGCCCCTGCGCGCGGCCCACCTCGGCCTCACCCATCGCCAGATCAGCGCGCGACACCTCCGGCCTTTGCGCCGCGGCGGTGGCGCGTGCCCGCAAGGCGAGCGCGAGCGCCGCGACGGTTCGGGTGGAATCGACTGCCCTCTCTGTCTCGGTCGGGTCGCGTCGAGCGCGACCGAGTTGTGCGCGGTCGGCCTCGATCTGCAGCCCGAGGCCAGCCAGCGCGACGACGGAAACCAAGTCTGGCTCGGACTCCGAACTGGCCAGCATCTCGAGTCCATCGAGTGCCGCCACTCGGGCCGCCTCCAGATCGCCGGCCGTCAACGCCATGCGCGCCTGCGCAGCGAGGAGCATGGCCTCGTTCTGGGTGTCGTGGACGTCGAGGTGGCTGGCGGCTGCGATCGCAGCTGTGGCACGTTCGTCGTGTCCACGCAGCGCGGCGAGGAGAGCAGCCAGCGCAAGGCCCCACGACTTGGTGAGGCCGCCCACGCGCGGATCGTCCAGGCCCTCGAGGGCCTGGTCGCACTCGTCCCAGCTCCCGGCGAGAAACAGGGCCGTGGCCTGGTTCAGCACGTTCCAGGCCAGCCATCCCGGCAGAACGCCCAGTCGCCGCCCGATCCCGATCGCCTCGACGGCGGTTGAGGCTGCCTCATCGAGTCGGCCGAGCAAGATCAGCGTGTCCGCGAGGTTGTTGTACGCCTTGACGACCTCCTCGGCGTTGCCGATCTCCACGCCAATCACTCGTGCCCGCTCCAGCTGCCGGATCGCTGCTTCCGGATCCGGACAGGTCATGGCGAGACAGATGCCCAGGGCGCTGCGAGCGGTCGCCTCCGCCTGGCGGGAACCCGTTCGGCGGGCCGCCTCAACGGCAGTGGCGGCGACCTGCGATGCCTCTTCGTACCGTTGAGTGCCAGTCAGGGAAAGCGCATGGTCGGCCAGCACGCGAGCGTGTTCCGGTGTTGGCGGTTCGGGCGGCACGATCGCCGCCGCCCGTCCCGTCCACGTCTGCCACTCGGCCAGGCGGCCGGCCCACAGCTCGCAATTGCCCCTCTGCCGGTACAGGAGCCCGAGCTGTGTTGGCGTCGCGGTCGTTCCCTCCAGCTCGGCGATCGCCGCATCGAGATGGCGGATCGCAAGATCGTGCTCGCCAGCGCCGCTGGCGACGTCGGCCGCAGACTCCAATAGCGCACTTCGGGCCACGCCAGCCACCTTCTCGGCGTTGGCAACCCGATCCCACAGGCCCAGCGCCCGCTGGTATTGGTCGAGAGCCTCGGCGACCGCTAGGACCTCGCGGGCGGCGTCGCCGGCCGCGACCGACGCCGCCAACGCTGGTGCCAGTTCGCCGGCCGCGGACCAGTGCTCGGCCACGGCCTGGGCGACCGTCCACCCAGCCGCCCGCCCCAGCGACGGCCCGTCGCTGAGCGCCCGAGCCAAGGCTCGATGGAGCCCCTGGCACTCGCCCGGCAACAGGTCCTGGTAGACGGCCTCCCGCGTGAGCGCGTGCCGGAAGGCGTATCCCGCCACCGACCGATCCGCCACAACAAGGTGGTTCGCGGCCAGCTCACGGACCGCAGCGATCAGCGCATCATCGCCGAGATCAGCAGCCGCAGCCAGCAATGCGTGACCAACCCGGATCCCCGCCACCGCCGCCAACCGCAGTACGTCGCGACCCCGCGGCGTCAGCCCTGCCGCCCGCCCCAGCACCAGGCTGCGGACCGTGGCCGGAACACGCAGGCCTTCCTCGCCAGCGGCGACGAGCTCCTCAGCCAGGAAAGGATTGCCGCCAGACCGCTCGTACACCCGACAGGCCAGGTCAGATGGCACGGGTCGGCCGAGCACCCCGGCAAGCAGATCTACGAGGTCGCGTTGCCCCAGCGGCCCGACGTCGATCCGGATCGCACGCGGGCCTCGCTGGAGCTCGGCCAACCAGGCGAGGAACCCGGGATCGTCGGGCTCGTCGGTCCGCACCGTGCCAACCAAGGCAACGGGGGCGTCCCGCAGGTTGCGGGAGAGGAACTCGAACAGGCCTCGGCTGGAGGCATCGGCCCAGTGAAGATCCTCGATGATCAGCAAGAGCCCTGCCGGCTTCGCGGCGCGCTCGAGGGTGCCGAGCACCTCCTCGAAGAGCGCGAGCTGGGGGGACGCGCCACCCCCGTTGGCGTCCGAGGTCGCCGGCTCTCTCGACGCAGCCACGAGGCGGGCCAACCGCGGCGCCGCGGCCTCCCTGGCCCCCCTTCGCCCCTCGGTGAGCTCGTGGACGACGTGGCGGAGAGCCTCGGCGAACGGTGCGAAAGCCAAGGACGTTCGGCCGACCATGGTGCATGACCCCACCAGCGTGCGCATACCTCGGCGGCGCACGCGTCCGGCCACCTCTGTGACCAGTCGGGTCTTGCCTGCCCCCGCGTCACCGCAGACGAGCACCGATGCCGGCTCGCCGCTGCGCGCTTCAGCTACTAGCTGGTCGAGCAGACGTAGCTCCGCCGATCGGCCCACAAACTGCGGGCTCGAGCCCCGGGACCGCACCGCCCCATTCTGGTCCACGGAGACACCCCGTGGGACAGACCGGCCCCGGCGGACCGCCCGACACGGGGTCCTGCCGAAATTGGGGCACCGCGACCAGGGACTATGGGCAATCTGCCCGATGGCGGTGGCGCCCTCGTTGCGTACGGTGCGATCGAATCTCGAGGAGGCCGGCAGTGGATCGGGGACAGTGGATCGGCGAGCGCCGCGCTGCGGTAGTGGCGGAGTACGACGCAGACGCGGCCACCTACGATCGGTTCCCGTACCCCAACGAGGTCCAGCGCGAGTGGGTGCGGCGCCTCCTGCTGACCTGTCCGGCCGGTGGCCTCGTGTTGGACGCCGCCTGTGGAACGGGTCAGTACTTCTACGTGGTGGCCGAAGCGGGTCTGCGGGTCGTAGGCACCGACCACTCAGCGGGCATGCTCGCCCAGGCCCGAGCCCGAGGCATCGCCCTTGAAACCCACCACATCGGCCTGCAGGAGCTCGACTTCGTGGCACGATTCGATGCCGCCATGACCATCGACGCTATGGAGAACATCGCGCCCGAAGATTGGCCCGTCGTGCTGGCCAACCTCCACCGGGCCGAATCGGCCCGTGACTGTCTCGTAGGCGACAGTCGGTGGGCGGATCGCAGCCCGCGATCGTCACTCGTAGGTCAGGGCGCGGGCAGGGGGTTGGTGGACGCCGGGCGCGGCTGCTGAGGCGGATGCTCCGAACCTCGTCGCTGCGAGCGAGGAACATGAAAGGTGATGGATTCGCGCACCGATGCCGAGGTCATCGCGTGCTCGGTCGAATCGCCGGCCTCCTTCGGTGAGCTGTTCGACCGGCACGGAACGACGTTGTTCCGGTACTTCGTGCGTCGGGTCGGTCCCGATGACGCCGACTCGCTGCTGGGGGAGCTCTTTCGCATCGCATTCGAGAGACGGGAAAGCTATGACACCGCACGAGCGGAGGCGCGGCCCTGGCTGTACGGGATCGCGAGCAATCTCTTGGCCCGCCACCGCCAAGGCGAGGCTCGCCGTCTCGACGCGATAGCTCGGTTGGTGAACACGTCCATCACCGCATCCGACCTCTTCTCCGAGGTCGATGCTCGTCTCGACGCATCGCGGCGCTGGACGGACGTCGCCGCCGCGATCACCACGCTCCCGCAGGGAGAACGCGACACCCTCCTGCTCTTCGCCTGGGAGGGCATGCCGTACGACCAGATCGCTGCTGCGCTCGAGGTTCCCGTCGGCACGGTGCGGTCACGGCTGAACCGGGCGCGTGGCCGACTCCGCGAACTCGTCGGCGAGAGCGAAGAAGAACTGGTGACCGCCACGCTTCGCCCCGACCGGGTCTTCCCCGTCGATGAGGGCGACCCCGGACTGTTCAAGCGCGAGAAGGAGAGACTCATGTCCACGATCGGAGCGACGACGCCGCAAGCCGAAGCATGGAGTCGCACGCCGGCGATGTATCCGCGTCTCGCCTATACGGACGAGGTCGCAGCGCTCGAGTACCTCACCCGCGTGTTCCAGTTCACCGAGCGTCGCGAAGCGCGGATGGGCAGTGGCGATGACGAAGAGGGGATGCTCGCCTGGCTCGAGTTCGGCGACGGGGTGGTCATGATCGGCCGCGCGACCGCAGGCGCGCGAGACGTCCACCACCTCTACAGCCCCGGCGATGTCGGTCACGCGACGGTGATGATCAACGTCGCGGTCAACGACATCGACTCGCACTACGAACACGCCCTCGCCGAGGGCGCGACGATCACGATGCCGATCGAGGACGCCTTCTACGGGTACCGTCGCTACGAGGCCGACGATCTCGAAGGCCACCACTGGCACTTCCAAGAGTCGCTCGAGGCGATCCGGGCGCGCGAACAAGGCGCTGGCTGACAGCGCCAGGCCGCCGATCGCATCCCCCTCGTGTGCTATTCGGGGACGGGACACCGCGCCGGCTCGGCGCTGACGGCACCGAACGGCGCATCTTCGTCGGCTTATCCGGTTGCATCCGGAGGTGCGGGGCCGGATCAACCCGTGGAGCTTCTTGGCTCGCTTCCGGCAGTCATGCACCGTGGCCTCGAGGCCCTTACCGCTCGCCTGCTCCAGAGCCGAGACGGCCCGCTCGACCTGCTCGTCGGTCATCCGTTGGACGGCGTCGGGAACCGTCTCGTCGACCTCGAACGCGTACGCCATACCGGACCCATTCCCGCTGGCACGCCCCGAAACCGGGGCATGACCGGGCGTTCCGGGACGCGTGCGGCCGCACTCCCGTGCGCCACGATCATGGGCCTCGCAGCACGGGCGCCGGTCTGGGACACTCCGCTGATGGCACCGTCGACGAGGCCCAGCTCAGCTGTGCTGCCCTTTGTGGACGAACACACCATCACGATCCCCGCGTCGCGCGATCACGCGTGGAACGCCCTGGAGCGCTTCGTCGCAGTCTCGTTGTGCCGAACCGACCGCAGCATCTTGACTCGCCTTCTCGGTACCGAGTCCCCCGGCGGCTTCGAGGTCGCCGAGCGCGTGCCGGCCGATCGACTCTCGCTCGTCGGTCGCCATCGGTTCTCCCGCTACCAGCTCGCGTTCGAACTCAAGGCCGCACCCGATCACACGACGATGTTGCACGCCAGGACCTATGCAGCATTCCCCGGACTCCCAGGCCGCCTCTACCGGACGCTGGTGATCAGTACCGGGGCGCACCGCGTCGCCACGAACCGGCTCCTGCGAACCGTCCGGCGGTTTGCCGTTGACGAGGGTTGCCGTCGGGGCTCGCAGGCTCCGCCGCGCTCGGGATAGGGGCGTCGGGGCTAGCGCCGCTCGCGGGCGTCATGCCCCGGCCATGGCCTCGATCTCGAGGTGCCAGCGCTCGTGATGGATCCCGGTGCTACGGCGCCGATGCTGACGTTCAGGCCGTCGCCTGCGCGGATCGCAGCCGGTCGGTCAGGAACGCCTGCTCGGCGGCGTTCCCGGTCAGCGCCAGGGCCTCTCGATATGCGTCTACGGCCTCGGAGTCGCGGCCGAGCTGATGCAGGAGGTCGGCCTTGGTAGCCGGCAGGTACGGGTACCCGTCCAGGCGGCCGTCGCGCTCGAGAGCCTCGATCTCAGCGAGAGCGCGCTCCGGGCCGTGGACCATCGCCGCCGCCACCGCCCGGTTGAGCGCGACCACCGGCGTCGGCCACACCCGCAGCAGCTCGTCGTACAGCGTGAGGATCTGCGGCCAGTCGGTCGCCGCGTAGCTCGGGGCCCGGGCGTGGAGCGCGGCGATCGCAGCCTGCAGCGTGAACCGCCCAGGCGGACCGGTCCGCAATGCCGCCACCACCAGGCGGTCGGCCTCGGCGATCAACGCTCTGTCCCAGGCCGAACGGTCCTGGTCCTCGAGGCGCAACAGCCGGCCGTGCGCATCGGTCCGCGTCTCCCGGCGCGCCTGGTGCACGAGGAGCAGCGCGTGCAGCCCGGTGACCTCGCCGTTGTCCGGAAGCAGCTGCCGCAGCAGCCGCGCCAGGTCCAGCGCGCGGTCGCACAGGTCGTCGCGCACCAGCTCGTCGCCAGAGGGTGCCGTGTGGCCGGTGGCGTACAGCAAGTGGACAACGGTCAGCACCGCATCCACACGTGCTGGCAGCTCCGCCGCGGACGGCACCGCGTACGGGATGCGGGCCACGGCGATCTTCTTCTTTGCCCGGGTGAGCCGGGCCGCCATCGTGGCGTCCGCGACCAGGAAGGCTCGGGCGATCTCCGGCGTTGCCAGGCCGCATATCAGGCGCAGTGTGAGGGCGACCTGGGCCTCAGGGGCGAGCGCCGGGTGGCAGCAGGTGAAGATCAACCGCAGGCGGTCGTCGGCGATCGATTCGGTCTCCGAGGTGGGTTCGAGCATCTCCCAGTCCTCTGGCTCGACCAGCAGCGGCAGCTTGGACTCGAGCGTCTGGCGACGCTGGATCAGGTTGAGCGCATTGCGTCGCGCCACGGTGGTCAGCCAGGCGCCGGGCCGGTCGGGCACGCCGTCGCGCCCCCAGGTGCGCAGTGCCTGAACGTAGGCGTCCTGCACGGCCTCCTCGGCGGTGTCGAGGTCACGGGTCACACGCACCGTGGCGGCGAGCACGTAGGCCCACTCGCCACGGTGGGCGTCGGCGACGGCCAGCTCGGCGGCGCTCAGCTCGGCTCCACGAGCTGGAAGCCGAGCAGCGGCCGAACCTCGACGCCACCGTCCACGGTCGGAGTCATCCGGGCCAGGGCGATGGCGTGATCGAGGTCGCGGGCCTCGAGGATGTAGAGCCCAGCGAGCGCTTCCTTGGTCTCGATGAAGGGGCCGTCGGTCACTACACCGCTGCGGATGGCGGTCGCGGTCGCATTCGGCTGGAGCGCAACCCCAGCGACCACACGCCCGCCCTGCTCGGCAATGCGACCATCGAGCTCCTCGTTCGCCCGCATGATCTCGGGCGGGATGTCGTTCGGCCAGTCCGGTGTCTCGCGCTCGTAGATGAGCACGACGTACTGGGTCGTGGTGTCGGTCGAGCTGGTCATCGGTCGGCTCCGTCCTTACGCTCGTAGGTGGTGGCGATGACGCCGTTGGCGTAGCGGGTGAGCTGGGTCAGCTCGAACTCCTGGCGATCCTTGCCGCCGAGGAACAGCTGCTTGCCGTCGCCCAGCAGAACCGGATGTACGTACAGGCGGTACTCGTCGATCAGGTCCGCCCGCGACAGCGCCTCGACGACGCTGGCGCTGCCCTGGATCGCCATGGCGCCGCCCGGTTCCTGCTTCAGCCGGCGGATCTCGTCCTCCAGGCCCGCGGCCACGATCCGCGTGTTCTCCCACTTCGGCTGCTCGAGCGTGGTGGAGAACACCAACTTCGGCCGCTCGTTCAGGGCCCGGATGATGCGGGGATCCTCCTTGCCCTCCGCCGGCTTCGGCTCGTCGCCCTCGTCGTAAGGGACCGCGTGGGGCCAGTAGTCGGCGAATATGCCGTAGGTCACGCGCCCGAACACGAAGAGGTCGAACGCGCCGCTGATGTCCTCGGCGAGGTCGTCCTGCATCTGTGGGTCGAAGCCTACGGCGACCCAGCTCATGTCCTCGTCCGGCCCGACCATGAAGCCGTCGAGCGTGACGAACTCGGAGACGACGACGCGCCGCCCGCGGGTCTCGGTCTGCTGACTCATGGCTCTACCTCCGTCGTTGGTGCTTCCATCGCTACGACAAACGACGGATGGCGGAATCGACAGCACGGAAGGATCTTGCGGAGCTCGATGCGAAGTGCCCTCGAAGGCCCTGGAACGGGTTCAGCGACCCGTTTGACCGTCGACTTGTTCGCGGATGATGTCCGCGGCACGTTGGTCTTCGTGTGTCGCTAGCAGCTGGAGGAGCTCGGGCGTCACATCACGCTCGTTGCTCGAGCATCGCGAGATCACCGGTTACCAACCCGTGCTGGGCCGGCATCGACCTCAGTATGCGCTCGCCATGGCGTCAGCGCGGCGTCATCGTCAGAGGCACAATGCCGCAGCGATGCGTGTCGAGACCGGCTCACGGCCCTACCAGAGAACGGAGAATCGCCATGCCCGCCCTGCCCTGGACCTCGCGCACGACGCCTGACCCAGACGCGGCCTATGTCGTGATGGGTAGCAGGCTGCCATTGCGCGGGTATCGATTCGTCCCACGCTTCCTCGCCCATTCGATGAGGATTCGCCGCCAGCTCGCTGGCGCCGACGGACTGATCGGCTACGCGCTCAACGCCAGGCTGACCCACAAGGAGTTCTGGACGGTGTCCGTCTGGCACTCGCGAGATGAGCTCGAGCGGTTCGCGGCGGCGAATCCTCACGCCGAGATCATCCGCACCAAGCCCGGGCGGATGGGCCAGTCGACGTTCGTGTTCTGGACCTGCGTCGGGCATGACGTCCCGATCGGCTGGGACGTGGTCGCCGGACACCTCGACGTACCAGGCAGTTGACGCCAGGCTCGCCGCGTCGAGGGCTCATGCCCGAAGGACGCGCCAGGGCGGAGCGCCAAACGGATTGCCCGCGTCATCGGTTGGGTCGCTTGACCGTACGGCGGCCCGCCAGGGCGGAGCGCCAAACGGCAGCGGGGATGCCCCGGTGATAGGCCAAAGTGCGGCGCTGAGGTCTGGGCTCGGTCATCGGGTCAACTCCTGGCCCGTCCCACTCTGAGCCATCGACGCGAACGCCTGCGACCGCTCGCGGGCATCGCTGGCCCCGAGTGGAGCCGGGTGGCGTAAGGCCACGAGTGGGACTGCAGGGTAGGTCGTGTCGATCATGACGGGCCTGCTCGCCACCGCAGCCCAGCCCAGCACCCGCCCGTCATCCGCACTGGTTTGCCGTCGGCCGTGATCCGCCGTCGGCGGTGTTCGACGATGTTCGAGAGCCACGGTTCCATCGGATCCGCCTCCTGTGTTCCGTTGGGCTCAGAAGTCTCAACCTATGACCGGCCCGGGAAATTTCGGATGTGACTGATGTCGCCTGGCCCGGCTCTGTGGATCCGCTTTGCGGTGGCTGGCGTGCACGAGACCGGGGGGTGCGCCCGATGGTTCCGCCCCATTCGAGCGGGCAGGTCAGCCGGTCGGGGCGGGGTCGACGACCTCGACGGTGAGCGCTTCGAGGTCCGGGATGGCTGCATCCGCCCGCGCCAGGACCCCGGGATCCGGCGGAAAGCCTGCCCTCGGCACGGCGACGACCCGCAAGCCCGCCGCCAGGGCGGACAACAGCCCATTGGTCGAATCCTCGATCGCGGCGCCGTGCGTGGGGTCCACGCCTAGGCGGCGGCTGACCTCGAGGTAGACGTCGGGAGCGGGCTTGCCCCGCGGAACCTCCTCCGACGAGACCGTGGCGGCGAAGTACACGTCGAGCCCCGTCGCTGCCAGCACGAGGTCGATGAGCGGCCGATTCGCCGACGATGCCAGACCCAGGGGCCAGCGCGCCGCGATGCGTCGCACGGCGTCGACCGCCCCGGGGAGCAGCGGCACTCCGTCCCGATAGCGCGCCGCCATGTCGTCCACCACCCTGGCGACGATCTCCCGCTCCGGGAGGGCGACGTCGAGCCGGGTACGCATGAACTCCGCCCATTCGCCCGAGCTCATGCCCATCATCGTCCGCTGGGCGTCGGCCTCCCACCGACCCCCGTGGGTGAGCGAGAACCGATGCCGGACGTCCTCCCACAGCGGCTCTGAGTCCACGAGCACGCCGTCAAGATCGAAGATCACGCCGTCGATCGCCATGTACCCCACGTCACCGGCGTCGAGTTTGGCACTCAACCGCGTGGTGGTCTGTGCGCACCCGCCTTGGAACCTGAGCGGATAGGCACGTCGTCCTGACTCGCCGTGGCCAGCGCTGCCGGAGGCCGAACCGTGTGGCCTGGGCTCACGCTGCAGATCTCGTGCGGTTCTGTGCCCACATGCGGGCCTATCCGCTCCGCCTCTTAGCCGAGCGAGCCGAGCTCCCCCACTGTGACGTCGTCGCCAATGAGCTGCCTGATTCGTGTCCAGGTGTCTTCCAGGCCCCAGATCCCACTGATCCGTCCGTCGGTGATGCGGATGAACGAGACCTCGTCCACGTCCATAGCCCGGCCCGTGGTCGACAGGCCCTGCCAGTCCGTTGCCTGCGTGCCGGTGCAGCGGAAGCGGGCTACGACGGTGTCGCCTTCCTCGACGAGTTCGACGATCTCCTGGTGCCAGTCGGGAAAGGCGACGCGGAACTGCTCGAACGCCGTTCGGAGCTTGGGCGCGAGCCTGCTGGTGGCGAGCCCGTCGAGCGACTCGAAGCGGCGGGCGTTGATGACGTCATCGACCAGTCGGTGCACGAGCCGCTTGTTCGGGCTCGGTGTGCTGCCGTCGCTTCCGGCTCCGCGCTCACTGGTCATCGGTTCCTCCTGATGCCGGCGGGTCGTTGAGCCGCCGCACCGTTGCCGGTCAGACGCCGTTCCTGAAGGCCTGGGCGTGGTCGTGGGCCCACTGCTCGAACGTGCGGGGATGGTGGCCTGTGATCTCCTGGACGGAGTCGACGACGCCGGCGTCGTCGAACTCACCGCCGCTGAAGAACCGGAAGAAGGCGTCGATGATGGGTGCGGGGGTGTCCGCCACCATCTGCGAGCGTGCTTCCTGGTCCGTCATGGGCTCGTAGCGGAGAGGCCGCCCGAGCACACGCGCCAGCGTGCCGACCTGTTCGCTCGGAGTCAGCGGTCGGGGTCCGCTCAATGCCGGGGCCGTGCCCTCGTAGCCGGGTCGTGTGAGGACTGTGGCGGCAACGGCGGCGACGTCGGCGGGGTCGATCGACGCGATGCGGACGTCCGGCCACGGAGCCCGCAGGATGTCGCCGGCTTGGAGCTGCGGGAGCCACCGCAGGGCATTGGAGTGGAAGCCACTGGGCCGCAGGATCGTCCAGGCCACCCCGGAATCGCGGACGGCGGCCTCGGCGTCGAGCCACGTGCGCGTGATGGCATTGTCCGGGTTCCCGCCAACGACACAGCGTGACGTGAGCAGCGCGATGTGCTCGACACCCTCCTCGCGGAGCCGTCGAACCAGGTCGGTGGTGGCGAATCCGCCGAGCAGGAACACCTTGCGGATGCCGACAAGCGCCGGACCGACACTTTCGGGCGTCTCGAGGTCGGCCGAGACCACGTCGACGGTCGAGGGGAACCGGGCGCGGTCGGGGTTTCGCGCCAACGCCCGCACAGCCTCTTCGCGAGCAGCGAGGGCGTGGACGAGCGCGTTGCCGACATTGCCCGTGGCGCCGGTGACCAGGATCACGGCACGCCATCCAGGGAGTCGACGAGCGTCTCGCCGCCGGTCACCTCGAGCACCGTCCCCGTCACCTGTCGGTTGGTCATGAGGAACACGACGGCATCGGCGATGTCCTCAGGCGTGCCCATGCGCCTGACGGGCATTGCCTCGGCGACACGCCGGCGCAGCTCGTCTCGCTTCGTCGGAGGCAGGAACGACCACATGTCGCTGTCGGTGTAGCCGGGTCGGATGGCGTTGACACGCCGCGGGCCGAGCTCGATCGCCAGGGCTCGGGTCAGGGCTTCGAGGGCGGCGAAGGCGGCCGTGATCATCGAGCCGTGGGCGGGTGGTCGCACCACCGCACCGCCGGTGACGAAGGTGATCGACCCCGTTGATCGCAGCCCGGGAACGGCGTACCAGGCACAGGTCCAGCTGCCGAAGAACTTGCCGTCCATGAACGAGCGCGCGGTCGCGAGGTCCTGATCGGCGAACGCGCCCGGCTTGCCGGGCGAGGCGGTGACGAGTAGGTGGTCGAGCTCGCCCACGCTCCGGAACAGTTGTTCCACTGACTCGTGATCGGCGACATCCACCTCGGCGGCCTCGACCCCAGGGATGGGTTTGCGTTGAGCGAGCGGCCGCCGGCCGGCGGCGACCACCGAGGCACCCAGCGCCGCAGTGGCTCGCACGGTTGCGAGACCCATGCCGCTGGTGCCACCCACGACGACCACCCGCTGGCCTTCCATGGTGGTCACGCCGACACCTCCAGGACCGCCTTGCCCCGCACCTGGCGTCCCAGCAGTGCTGCGGCGGCATCGGCGGCCTTCTCCCACGGGCCCCGCCAGCCGATTTGGGCATCGAGCTGCCGGGCCTCGACCAGCCCGAGCAGGAATGCGAGGTCCGGGCCGAAGTGTGGGCCGATGGCGAAGGCCTCGATGCGGGTGCCACCACCGCGAAGACGCGCCTGCTCGAAGTCGATCGTGGTCGGCTCGAGTGACGCCATGCCGACGCTCTGCACGGAGCCTCCGGGCTCGAGCAGGGCGTAGACGTCGGCGAGCATGCGGCCACCCACGTTGTCGAGCGCCCCGTACACCGGCTCGGCGATCCGGTCCAGACCGACCACCACCTCGGCCGCACCGAGCGCCAACAGTCCCTCGCCACGCTCGGGACTGCCGACGGAAGCCACGACGTGTGCGCCCGCCCTGGCCGCGAGCTGTACGGCGAAGCGCCCCACGCCACCGGAGGCGCCCGTGATGAGGACCCGGCGCCCGACCAACGAGCCCAGCTGGCGCAGCGCTCGCAATGCGGTCACGCCGGCCACGGGGATCGCCGCGGCCACGCCCAGCTCGACAGTGTCGGGCACCACCGCCAACTCCGCAGTGTCGACGGCTCGCTGCTCGGCCCATGCACCCGACCAGCCGAACGTCACCACCCGGGTTCCCTTCGGCGGACCGGAACCGTCGGTGGCGGCAGCGAGGACGACGCCCGCAGCATCGAATCCCGGCACGGCGCCGGGTGCCTGACGATCCTGCAGAAAGGCCACGTCGGCGAAGTTGAGCGACACCGCGGTCACCCCGATCAGCGCCTCGGGCGGTCGAGCGTCAGGCTCGGGGACGTCTCCCAGCGCGATGCCTTGGGGAACGTCGGGGTTGTAGACGAGGGCTCGCATCGGCCTCACCATCCGGATCCGACGGGTACTGAAGTCGACATGTTCGACTCTCGATCCTTGAGGGGACTGAATGGTCTCGGACCGACTGGTCTCTTATAATACGGATGAGCGGACCGAGTCAACACATGGGGGACCGATCGGTCCGGTGCTGTGTCGGACGAGGAGGAAATCGGATGGCACGCAAGCCTGCCCCGGGGACACGGGACCGCATACTGGACAACGCCGCGCGCTTGTTCCAGGAGCACGGCCCCAGGGCCGTGGGGACACAACAGATCATCGACGAATGCGGGTGTGGAAAGAAGCTTCTGTACCGCGAGTTCGCCAGCAAGGACGATCTCGTCGTCGCCTATCTCGAGCGCTGCCAGCGGGAGTGGGGCGCGATCATGGATGAGGCGACAGATCCGTACGCTGGTGATCCCGCTCGACAACTCGTGGCGCTGGTGCAGGCGGTGGCCGATCAGGTCACGGCACCCGACTATCCGGGCTGCCCGTTCCGCACCACCTATTCGCAGTACCCCGAGGACGCCCATCCCGCCCACAAGGTGGCCCTACGACACGTCAAGGACCTGCGCGCCCGGCTGCGCGCTCTGGCCCGACGCGCCGGCGCTCGCGACCCGCGCGCGTTGGCCGACCGCATCATGCTGATCATCGACGGCCTCTACATCAACGGCTCCATGCTCGGCCGCAGAGGCGCCGCCACGGCGGCGGTCGCGCTCGCCGACGAGCTCGTCGCTGGTTCCGTCGAAGCCGCCGGCTCGTCCCTAGGCAAGGGCACGTGATGCGGGCCGAGACGTCAGCCGCGGCGCTGGAGCTGGCCAGGGGACCTCGCGGCTTGGGGACACCGCACCCCGTGCTGCGAGCGCTGCTCGAGCGCGACTACGCCGGCCTCACCCATGCGCCTCGACACTCGGACATCACGCGAGCCGCGCGCGGTGCGCTGGTCCTTCGCCTGCTGGCGATCGTGGCGTCGCGGACCACGTCAGTTGCGCGCTTCGCACGGAAAGGCAGCAGCGTGAGCGTGTCTAGCGCAACGACCTGAAGCCTGCGCGAACTTCCTGCGCGAACAGCTGTGGCTGTTCCCAGGCCGCGAAGTGGCCGCCTCGGTCGAGCTGGTTGTAGTGGATGAGGTTGCCGGGATACGCGCGCTCCGCCCAGCTCCGGGGGGCTTGGTAGAGCTCGTCCGGAAAGACGCTGATGGCGTACGGGATCGAGATGGGCTTGGCCTCAAAGAAGCCCGCCTTGTTCTCCCAATAGAGGCGAGCCGCCGAGACCCCGGTGTTCGTCAGCCAGTAGAGCGTGATGTTGTCGAGGATGTCATCTCGCGTGAGGTCGCCCCGCAGACGTCCCTCGACGATCTGTCCGATGAGCCCAGGCTGGCCGGTGCCGTCACCGTGATCGATCGCGAACGCGGCGAGATCGACCGGCGAGTCTGCGAGTCCGTACAAGGTCTGCGGGCGCGTCCCCATGATCAGCGCGTAGGCCACGTGCTTCGCATAGAACTCACTCAACTGGTCGTAGGCGCCTCGCTCCTCGGCTGAGAGGCCGGATGGCGGCGGGTCGCCGCGCTGGAACGCCTCAGCGATCTCGGCCGGCGCGGTGCCGGGCATGTTGGAGTGGATGCCGAGCAGCTCCGGCGCCGCCTGCATCCCCATCGCCTGGGTGACGGCCGCACCCCAATCGCCGCCCTGAGCCACGAATCGGGTGTAGCCGAGGCGCTTCATCAGCTCCACCCAGGCACGTGCGATGCGGGGGGGATCCCACCCGGTGGTGCTCGGTTTGGCAGAGAACCCGTGTCCCGGCAGCGAGGGAACCACCAGATGGAACGCGTCGGTAGCGCTCGCGCCATGTGCTGTCGGATTCGTGAGCGGCTCGATGATCTTCAGCTGCTCGATGATCGAGCCAGGCCACCCGTGCGTGACGATCAGCGGCAGCGCGTCCTCGTGCTGGGAGCGCGCGTGGATGAAGTGGATGTCGAGCCCGTCGATCTCGGTGATGAACTGCGGCAGGGCGTTGAGCTTCGCCTCGCACGGCCGCCAGTCGTAAGCCGTCCCCCAGTAGCGCGCGAGCTCCTGCATCAGTGCGAGCGGCACGCCCTGCGAGTCGTCGGCGACCGTCTCGCGCTCAGGCCACCTGGTCGCGTTGATGCGCCCACGAAGATCGTCGAGCTCCTCGTCCGAAAACGCCACCTCGAAGGGACGAACCGAGGTGCTGCCGCTGCCGCCTGCACCTTCAGTGTCGGACATCTGCTCCTCCTTCAGGCTCGGCATGCGGTACCGGCCTCCCGGTAGCGACGAAACAGGAACGTACGCCAAGACCCTGGGACGGCGCATGACCTGATCCCGCTATGGGGCCTTGACGATCGTGATGTTGAAGTAGGGCGTGCCGAGCTTCTGCAGCATCGTTCCGAACAACGCCAGGTAATGCTCCTGCCCGTAGGCGTTCGCGATGCCGCCCAGGTCGAACAGGCTCTCGCGGGGCCAGCCGAGGTCGATGAGCAGGCCGGAGACGACCTCCTTCGCACCCGTGTCGTCGCCCGAGAGAAACAGCGTCGTCGGAGCCGGCAACGTGGTCGGGTCGGCGATCACGACCGCGGCGACGTGGTTGGCCGCCTTCACGACCTTGACGCCCGGAAAGGCCTCCTGGATGCGGCGGCCGAGGCTGTCATCCGGGATCGCGAGCGAGAAGTCGGGGTTGGCTGCGTTCGCGATGTCCCAGAGCACGGCGCCGTCGAGCTTGGCGGAGCCGATCGACGCGAGGAGGGGGATCGTGTCGACGCCCTGCACCGCGTTGACCACGACGTCGGCGCCGACGACGGCATCCGCCGAGGCGAGGACGCGTGCGGGGAGCCCGCTGCGGTCTCCTGGGTCGCGCGAGCCGAAGACGACGTCGTGACCGGCGCGCAAGAGGCCGGCAGCGAGGGTCTGGGCGACGCGGCCCGTTCCGAGGATGGCGATTCTCATGGTGCCTCCAGATCGTTCAAATTGGAACTAGGTCAGGATAGCTCAAATTCGAACGATCTGGCGGGATTTCTCTAGAATCGGGTCATGGTGGCCGGGATCTCGCGTGAGGAGTTCCGCGGGTACGCAGCGCTCATCGCGAGCTCGACGCTGCTCCAGCGCGCGGTCGAGAGCAACCTGCGCGAGCAGGCCGAGCTCACGCAGGTGCAGTTCGAGATCCTCATGAACCTTTCCAACGCGGGCGATTCCGGCATCCGGATGGCGCAGCTCGCCGACGCGCTCATCGTGTCTCGCAGCGGACTCAGCTACCAGGTCGCCCAGCTCGAGTCCCGCGGCTGGATCACCCGCGAGCGCTCCGCCGACGACGAACGCGGCGTCGTCGCCCGCATCACGCCCGAGGGGGAACGGATGCGGCAACGCGTGTACGCGGGCCACATCGACATCGTGCGCAGCGCGTTCCTCGACGCCATCGAGCCCGCCGAGCTCGCGACGGTCACCGCCGCCCTCGAGCGCGTCGTCGGGCGGCTCAGGTAGCTGTACCGACGGCTGACTATCGCACCTGCTCTTGCGGATGTGCGCAAATCTACGAGGACCCCGTTCCGATGGTGACGAAGTGGTGGCGAGCTGGAGCGGTCGTCGGGTCGGCCGACGTCTGAGGGGCGGAGTCGATGTCGGGTGGCGTGCGGCTAGCGTCGCCCCTCGGTGTTGACCGCCGAGCCCGAGGCAGACCTGGAGCTTGCGCTCGCCGAGTGGCGTCGTTACCGGCGGCGCAAGCGGCTGGCCGACGTCCATTGGATCGACGCGATGTACCAGGCCTATATGGCGGCGATCTTCGGCGGGGTCGCGCTTTACTTCCTGGCCGCCGCCGTCGGCGACGGTCCACTCACCGCGGGCCAGCTGGCCAGGGTGGCCGCTGAGGGCGACGACTGGCTTGGCGTGGTCGTGGTCATCGCGCTGGCAGTCGGCTTGCGGTCGGGAAGCCGGGGTGGCCCGCTCGCCCTCGAGCGGGCCGAGGTGCGGCACGTCCTGCTGGCGCCCGTAGACCGCGCCACCGCCGTCCGGGGCCCGCTGCTGCGCCAGCTTCGCTTCCTCGTCTTTGTGGCCTCGGTGGTCGGCGTAGCGGCTGGCCTCCTGGCGTCGCGGCGGCTCGAACACCACGCCGCAGTCTGGATGGCCTGCGGGGCGCTGTTCGCCGTGAGCACGGTCGCGTTGGCGTATGGCGCCGCGTTGTGCGCATCGGCCGGGCGGCTGCCGTCGTGGCTGGGCACGTTGGTCAGTGTCGGGCTCGGAGCGCTGGCGGTGGCCGACGGGCTCGGTGTGATGAACGCTTCGCCGCTCACGGCGTGGGGTCGCATCGCCCTGTGGCCAGAGGCGTTCAGCGTGTGGGGGCTGGTGGCGATGGCGGTGTCGCTGGCCGTTGTGGCGGTGGGGCTCGTACGGGCGGGGGACCTGTCGGTCGAGGCGGCGGAGCGCCGGTCGACGCTGGTGGGCCAGCTTCGGTTCGCCGCGACGTTGCAGGACCTGCGGACGGTGATAGTGCTGCGGCGGCAGCTGGCGATGGAGCTGCCGCGGCTGCGGCCGTGGGTGCGGTTGGGCGTGCGGGGGACCGGGCGCTTCCCCGTGTGGATGCGCGGCTGGTGGGGAGTGCTGCGGTGGCCGGCGGCTCGGGTCGGCCGGATGGTGCTGCTCGCCGGCGCTGCCGGCCTGGCGCTGCGGGGCGTCTGGGCGGGCACGACCCCGCTGCTGGTCATCGCGGGCGTGGCGCTCTACGTCGCCGGCCTCGACGCGGTGGAGCCGTTGGCGCAGGAGATCGACCACCCCACCAGGTCGCGGTCCGTTCCGATCGAACGGGGTGAGGTCTACGTGCGCCACCTCGCCGTGGGCGTCGTTGTGATGGTGGCAGTAGCCGTGGTCGGTGCGGCGGCGGCGCTGCTGGTCGAGCCGTCGTTGGGCGGGTTGGCCGTGGCGGCGATCTGTGTGGTGCCTGCTGCGCTCGGATCGGTGGCGGGTGCGGCAACGAGCGTGCTGAGCGGCTTGCCCCAGGTGTCGGCTGGCGACGCCTGGAGCCTGGTGCCGCCGGAGGTGGCCGGCATGCGCATCGTCGTGCGCGCCGTGTGGCCGCCTGCGCTCGCTGTTCTCGGGACACTGCCCGTGCTGGCCGCGCGGGCCGCGACCGAGAACGGCCGGCCGGCGGCCTCCGCGGCCGGTGCAGCGGCTGTCGGTGTGGTGGTGGCGTTTGTGCTCGTTGGCAGCTGGGTGAGGTCGCGCGACCGGATGCATGCGTGGTGGAAGGCGGCGATGGACCAGGCGTTCCCCGACGGAAAGCCGCGAGAGCCGGAGGGCACTGCGCATGCGGCGTGACAAGCGACGGAGGACCGCCCCGTCAGGGCCGCCCCCGATCCTGGTAGCCCGCGGGGCGGCCAAGTCGTACGGGGACCTCGTGGCTCTGGCCCCGCTCGACCTGGCCATCCGCGCCGGTGAGCGGGTGGCGCTGGTCGGCCACAACGGCTCGGGCAAGTCGACGTTCCTCGGCATGACAGCGGGCCTGCTCGAGCCAAGCGACGGGTCGATCGAGGTGGCGGGCGCCCCGGCCGGCGCATCGGCCGCTCGGGCGTCGGTCAGCTTCATACCGGACGACCCAGTGCTCTACGACGACCTGAGTGTCCGCGAGCACTTGGCGTACGTAGCCGCGCTCCACGGAGTGGACGCTGGGGTCGACGCGTTCGACAACCTGCTCGACCGCATCGGCCTGCTGCACCGTGCCGACGACCTCCCAGCTCGCTTCAGCCGTGGCCTGCGACAGAAGACGTCGATCGCGCTCGGTCTCGTCCGCCCGCTCGACGTGCTGCTGGTCGACGAGCCGTTCGTAGGTCTCGACGCCCCGGGAAAGGGGGCGTTGCTGGCGTTGCTCGACCAGACCCACCGCGACGGCTCCACCGTCGTGGTCGCCACACACGACCCGCTCTACGTGGAGCGGGTCGACCGCTGCGTCGCCCTGCGCGACGGCCAGCTCATCCACGACGGCCCAGCCACGCCAGACGACGTCCTGCGACTCGTTGGCGCGTAGCGCGGCAAAGACATCGGTCTCCACGAGGGCGACGGGGCCGGCGCCGTGACCTCTTGATGGTCGGCGCGCGTCATCACGCCGATGACTCACGCAACCCCATGGCCAGGCACACGATGGAGTCTCGAAACTGCCCAGCGGTGTCTCGGGGGGAACGGGGGCTACGTGCGTGAACCTGGAAGGGAAGGCCACCACCATCCACCGAGGACAGCCGTCGATCACTGGCGAGATGCAGCGACGTTCGAAGGTTTGCACCTGGACTAGCACCCGATTCCCAGGTCTGACAGAGGGATCGTGTGAACTATGGGCCATGTCCGAGCCCAAGGTCGTCGTCGCACACCGGGAGCACCTGTGGTGGCTGCTGGCCGAGGCACTGCAGCTCGAGCACATGATCATGTGCCAGTACCTGTTCGCAGAGTTCAGCCTCAAGGACGGTGTCAGCGATGGCTTGACCCCCGAGCAGGCCGACGCCGTCGACCGGTGGCGCCAGAAGCTGCGCGGCATTGCCATCGAGGAGATGCTGCACATCGCCCTGGTGGCGAACCTGATGTCCGCGATCGGGGCGGCGCCGGCGTTCGGGCGGCCGAACTTCCCGCAGCGGTCGGGTTACTTCCCAGCCGGTGTGCAGCTCGACCTGTTGCCGTTCGGTGGGCAGGCCCTCGATCACTTCCTGTTTCTCGAACGCCCCGAAGGCATGGATCGCGATGACGCGTCCGAGTTCGTCGCCACCGCTCCACCACGCGACCCGGTCGACGAGCAGGAGACCCTGCCCCGGGGCCAGGAGTTCGCGACCGTTGGTCATCTCTACCGGGGCATCGCCGACGGGTTGCGTGCGCTCTCTTCTCGGCTCGGTGAGCGCGCGCTGTTCGTCGGCTCTCCCCGGGCCCAGGCCACCCCCGAGCTCTTCAAGTGGCCGCAGTTGGTCGCCGTCACCGACCTCGAGTCGGCGCTGGCCGCCGTCGAGGAGATCATCGAGCAGGGTGAAGGCGCCCAGGGTGACTGGAACGAAGCCCACTACGGCCGGTTCTTGTCCGTTCGCCAAGAGTTCGACGCGCTGCGGCAGGCCGATCCGAGCTTCGAACCGGTCCGCCCGGTGCTGGCGGCCTTCCTCCGCCAGCCGTTCGACATCCCTATCCCTCGGCCGGTCATCACCGACCCGCAGGCTCGCCGGGTCGCCGAGCTGGCTGGGCTGGCCTATGAGCTGACCCTGCACGTCCTGTTGCGGTTCTTCACCCACACCGACGAGACCGACTCGCAGCTCGGCACCCTGGTGGACGCCGCGCTGGCCCTGATGGCGAAGGTTCTCCGGCCCCTCGGCACCGAGCTGACCACCCTGCCGGTTGGCTCGTCCCACCCTGGCCGCACAGCCGGTTTCGCGTTCGAGATGTACTACGTGATGGGCAACATGACACCTCACCGCGAGCCGTCCTGGGCCCTGCTTAGCGAACGGGCCCGCATCCTCGCCCACCGCTGCCGCCAGGTCGCAGCCGATCGGAACGACGATGCCCGACCGTGCCCGGCCATCTCCGACGCCGCTGAACAAGCTCGAGCCGTTGCCGACGCGTTGACCGCCGAGGTTCCCGAGGCTCTCCGGCCTCCACCCGGCCACGAGGCCCCGTCGTGATCAGCAGACGAGGAGTGCGTCAGCACTGGCGTTACCGCTGACGCTCACGTTGGCGGATGCCGGGTCGTCGGCGTGGAGCTCGGAGTGGTGACCGCGCCTGCGGGCTGGGCACGTTCACTGGTGCCCGGCCGCGAGGTGGAGTTCCACGGTCGGGCGGCCTGGCCACTGCCGGGCCTCGGAGGCCGCTGGCTGTGAGTGAGCAGCCTCACGAGTCCCACGAGTCGACCGACGTCGTCGACGGGCTGGCTGGCGCCGTGGGGCGGCCGCACGCGGTCTCGGGTTGGCGAATGACCGTCCCGTCGGCAGGGATCACGATGTCGCCTCGGTCGTTGATGTCGTGGGCGACCGTGTCGGTCCGTTCGCCCGGAGCCACGATCGTGGTGTAGTTCCCGTTGCGCCACAGGAAGCCGCGGCTGTTGACGCCATTGGGATCGAGGTAGCCGCCGACGATCCGGCCGAGGTTGTCGATGCGACTGGGCACCGTGAACGATGAGCCTGGCTGATCGATCCTCGTGAAGCGGCCATTGCTCAGCAGGAAGCCTCGCCGTGCGTCGTCGCTGTCGTAGTACCCGACCATCTGACTGCGGTTGTTGATGCCGGAGACCCTGGTGCCCTCACCCCCGGGGAAGTCGATCGGCGTGAACCTGCCTTCACGCATGACGAAGCCGCGGAGCCGCCCGGTCTCGTGGTACCCGTAGGGGTCGGGGCCGGGGACGGCCTCGATGTAGGCGCCAACGATGTCGCCCCGATCGTTGATGCCGAGGGGCTGGGTCAGGAGGGCATCTAGTCCTTGGCAACCTTCCCGCGTACTTCGGCGGCCGCCTCGTGGTTCATGGGGACAGGACCTACCCGGCGGGGAGGGACTGACCGAAGCGGAAGACATTCCCTGCGTCATAGCGTGCCTTGATGCGAACCAAGCGGTCGTAGTTGGTGCCGTAGTAGGCCTCGCCCCAATCCTCCAGATCCGGATCGGCGAAGTTCTGGAAGACCCGTCCCGATCCCCACGGATGCACCGAGGCCCAGGATCGGGCGGCCCACCTGTGAGCAGCCGCCTGTGCGGAGGTGGTCGCCGGGGGGTCGACGACGGCCGCGTGCTTGAGCTGGAACAGCTCCGCGCGATGGACGAAGGCGGTGGCGTCGGGTCGTACACGGTTGTACGCGCCGCCCCACGGCATGAAGTCGAGCTCGCGTGACTCGCCCGACGCGCGGCTCTGAGAGAAGGTGGCCAGCAGCGCCGCGATTGTGTCGCGTGGTAACGGACGACGGAAGAACTCGGACTTGGCGAACAGATGCCGGGGCTCCGTCACCTCGGGCTGGAGGCCGTCGTCTGCCCCGTGCTCGGCAGCGCCGAGCTGCGCCCAGAATCGCCGCGTCTCCGGGAAGGACATGTGCGCGTGCGAGGCGGAGACCGGGTCTGTGCGCACTCGCACGACGAGCTCGTCGAGCAGCCCGGTCGCATCGGACTCGGTTCCCAGCATTGCCGCATAGACGTCGACTGCCGGCGGCTGCTCGATGTCACCGCCGGCAGTCACCTTCAGGCTCGCCGCGAGCTCGTCCGGCCCGTACGGCGCCCATTCCTGCCATGCCTCGATGACGTCGGCCGCCTGCGAGTACGGCCAGGTCGCGTGGACGTTCGTTGCCGACGGCGCCGGGACTGTGCGGAAGTCGAACGACGTGACGACGCCGAAATTGCCGGCGCCGGCACCCCGCAGCGCCCAGAACAGGTCGTCGTGGTGGTTCTCGTCGCATTCCAGGATGCGGCCGTCAGCCAGGACGATCTGGGCCCGCAAGAGCTGGTCGGACGTCACGCCGTATGTCCGGCCGAGGATCCCGAGGCCGCCGCCGAGCGCCAGACCGGCGATCCCCACCGGCGGACACGTGCCAGCCGGGATGGCGAGGCCGTGGTCCTGCAGCGTGTCATACACGGCGCCGAGCCGTGCGCCGGCACCCACGGTCGCCACGCCGTCCGAGACGGTCACCGCGCCCATGGGCGTCACGTCGACGACGACGCCCCGGGTGGAGGAGTGCCCGCCGAAGGAGTGGCCGCCGCTGCGGGTCGCGCTCTCGAGGCCGTGACGGGCGAGGAACGAGACGGTCTCGGCGGCGTCCTCGGGGGTGACGCACCGCACCACTGCCTGTGGCTGCACGTCGTCGAAGCGGAGGTTGAACGGCTTGGGCACCTGGTTGTAGGCGGTGGAGCCGGGGAGGGCGACCTCGCCGCCTATGGCGTCTCGAAGCGTCGCCCAACGGGAAATCCGGTCAGCGGGGTCGGGTTTCATTCAGCGGGCACGCCCGTCGGAACGGGGTACGCGCTTACGATCGGCCATTGTCTTCCAGAAGTGCCGAAGGTCGCCTTGGCGGGCACGCTTCCAGCGGGGCAGCCCGGTGCGCTGCCAGGGTGCCGGGCCACGCCCGAACCAGTGTGTGGGCCACGGGCTCAACAGCGTCTGCTGCCTGCGGCAGAAGGCCTCTCCCAGCTCCTGCCGCTGCGGCGTGCCTCGAGGCGGGTACGGGCAGAGTCCGAACGCACACCCATCCGCGCAGCTCGACCCTGGGTTGCTCATGCCCGGCCGGGCAATGCTGAGGTCGGGCTGCATCGTGGTGCGATTGCCGATGAGGCATGGCGGCAGGTCGTTGCGGTTCGCTCGACGGAGATGCCGTTCGTGCTCGTCGGCCTCGCCCCGATCGGAGAGGTTGAGCAGCAACAGCACGTCGGCAACGAATTGCTGGGCACGACGGTCAAGCGCCGTCCAACCTGTCGAGGGCGGAATCCACAGGTTGTGCATCCGAGGTTGGGTTGGATCGCTGGGGTGAGATCCCACCTTGTTGATCACGCCCGTTTCGTCGATCCACAAGAACCGCTCTGGGTGGGCGCTCTCGAGCGCACGGACAGCGAGATCCGCCGCTTCGCGAACGAAGGGGTGCAGCCGCGTGCGCTCGGCTGAAACACCACGACCCGCGCTCGACGACCGACGGTTCGCCCGCCTCCTACCGGATGCCCGCTGCTGCAGCAACCGGTCGCGCTCGGCCTCGGTGCCCGTCCCCGCTGTGGAGAGCCACTGGTCGACCCGCCTCCTCGGGGACGCGCCCGCGCCGACTGCGCCGTAACCAGGTGTGGAATCGGGGCTGTCCGCCAGCGCCCACAAGGTCAGCGACTGGATCAGAGTCAGCTGCGTGTACCAGAACCGGCCGTACGTGAGCAGCTCCTGGGCCTGTTCCATCAGTATCACCCGTGCCTCCGGGCAGGTCGCGAAGTGGCGCGCCCGCCGGTTGGCCGCTGCCTTGAACCCCTGGCTCAGCGCGATCTCCAGATAGAGCGGCAATGAGCACTCGCGGTACTCACGCGTGTCCGGCCGGACATAGACCAGCCAGTCGACCAAACACGTCTTCGCGCTGCGCCGGTCCCTGTCGTTGCGCACCGAAGCGACGAGCATAGGGATGAGCCAGGCGCACATGATCCAGCGCCGTCGCTCGTTCTCCTCCTTCTCCTGGTCCTCGGAGGTCTGCTCGGATGTCCTGGTGGCTGTCGGGGCATATTCGAGCTCTCGACAGAGCGCCTTGAAGGCCCTATCGCCCCCGGAGCCGATCTGTTCCGCGATTGCGAGTCGGACCTCGTACGAGCGCTCTTCGCATGCGATCCCGAAGAGCTCCCGGTACGCCTGCTCGACCTGCTCGTCGGCTGCTGTTTGCTCACCGTCCCTCGCGGCTCGGCGGAGCACGTCACCCAAGCGGTGCACCAGATTGAGCTTCGCCGCCGAGAGTCCCTGGTGATCCTGGGACTCGATGAGTCGCCACTGCCTCCTCAGCGATGCCGCAACGCGCGCGTACTGCGATCGTTCGCGCGAACTGTCGACCTCCAATGCGGTGGCGTAGAGGTACAGGGACTTCTCGTCCCGGCGCCTCTCCGCTGCTCTTATGAGCTCGTCGATGGTGGTGTGCGCGCCTGTGTTGCCGGACGACGCATCGCCTCTGGATCGGAACACCAGCGAGATGAGGAACTCGCGGCTTGGTCCCGACGCTCCGTCGAGCACCTGGTTAAGCAAACTCGGCTCGGTGAGGGCGACGTCCATGAAGCGCGAGCCGAGGTACGCCTCCATGATGCTGTGCTGGAAGCGCACCCGATCACCGTGCGCCTCGACGAGCCCGAGCTGCTCCCCCCACGTGGCGGCGAGGGCAAGGGTGGCGCGGGACACCGACTGTGGCGCCCGCGTCTCCTCGCCCTGATCCGCATCGACCGGGTCACCGTGAAGCTCGGCGAGCTGCTTCTCCAACCGGACACGCAGCTCCTCGTTGGCCGCGCCGCGCTCGCTGTCTTCAGGCGGCAGAAGGTGCTCGAATCTCACCTCGAGGCTGTCCTGCGCCAGTCCTATGCAAGCCAGCGCAGAGACGTAGTCGACCGCGGTGCGACGGGCCTGGCGTGGTAGGGCGAGCTCCGGGCGCAGGTGGCCGTCGATGAGCGCGTCCGTCCAGGTCGTCAACAGGCGGCGCCGCAGCCCCGCCCGATCCACCCCGCGGGTGTCGAGCCCACCCCCGCCGCTGCGACCCACGACGTACTCCAGCCTGTGGTGCTGGTACAACTGCTTGGTGATCTGAAGGTACAGCGGCGCCTCGGTGACGTCGGCCCGCTCCACAATCCAGTCCAGTCGGTGCTCGTCCGGGGTGTGCCCGCCTTCCCCGATGTAGGCGAGCGCGGCTTCCTCGCTGAGCGGCTCCAGTTCGGTGACGGCAGCCTCGACATCCCTCAGTGGGGCATGTGGCCGCGACGCGATCACCAGGGGCAGCTCCTGCTCAGCCGCCTCTCGAATCGCGCGGCGGATCAGGTTGTCGCGGTCCCGTTCTCTTTCTCCCTCGGCGAAGACCTCCTCGAGCCCATCGGCGAGCACGACGACGCGATCCTCCTTGCGAAGCCAACGCCACGCCTGCTCGCCGATCGCGCCGGCCACCGGCCCCTTGCGAAGCATCGCTTCGTCTACCTCCCGGCAGAATCGCGCGCGTGCGAGCTCGCTGAAGTCGAGAGTCCCCTCACCGACGTCGCGCAGTCGCACGGGCACCGGGATCGCTCCACGCTGCGCCAGCAGTTCCGTGAGGTGGACCATGACTGCTGTCTTGCCCACACCCACGCCCCCGATCAGAAGGTATGGCCGCCTTGCCTCGCGGTCCTTGAGTTCCTGATTGATGACTTCGCACAGCTCGTCCCGCCCAACGACCTTCTCCATCGTGCTGTGTGCGGCAGTCGGCACGAACTCGCGGGCGTTGGTCCTGGCCTTGCGTGCGATGGGCTGCTTCGCTCGCCACAGCCGCCAGACGAGGAACACCGCCGTAACCAGCGCGAACGTCAGGAGCGACGACCCGAACCCCAAGAAGACACCGCATTGCGTTTCCGCGCCCTGACACCTTTGCTCCAGGTCAACGACCCACGGCTCCCCCCGCGCGAAGACGATCACGGCCCAGGCGATCCACAACACGAACAGCAACGCTCCGGCGGCGATCATCGTCTCCAGGGCCATCGCGCCGGGTCGGCGGTGCCAATGGCTCCGGTGCGGGATGTTGGTGGTTCTGTCCGCCCACCCCCGTAGATCGTGTGTCGCCGACGACCACCGCCCAGTCGACGTCATTGTTTTGCCCGTCGGCGTCTGCTCCGCTCGGACTCGTCTCGGCAACGAGGCTGGATCGCGGATCGCGATTGGCCGCGAAGAGCGAGCAGGACCATCGGGGCTTCACCTCTCACGATAGGTGGCGAAATCCGCGCTCCGTAGGTGTCCAGCAACTTACCGTAGCGACACGCCCGCCCGGCGGATCACCGTCCGCTTTTCCCGATCAACCCGCGTTGCCCTTGCATGAACTGCGACATCGGCCTATTCGTCTAGCAGCAATCCCCATTCTCCCAGCGTCCCGACCGGCTTTTGGCCGTCCGCTCATTGACTTGAGGGATGGCGCGCCGACGTGCGAGGCACCGAGCGCCGTGACTCGTCCTCGCCATGTCGAGGTCCGACCGGTGTGGTTGTCATGCGGATCGTGCGTGTTCCGCCGTGGTCGGGAGCCAGCCGTGACGATCGGCGACGTCACGTGCGAGCTCACCGAATCGTTCGACCGCGGGCGCCACTGGGTCGGTGGCCCACACGACGTCGATCGGGAGCGGCGCGGACGGCTGGCGCAACGGGAGGATCCGTACCCCGTGCGGCACCTGCGATTCCAGGGACTTCACGATGAGCGCGACGCCGCGTGCCTGTGCGATGTTGGCCCAGACGATCGAGCCGGCAGCGGACGGGTCGCGGTGCGGTTCGAAGCCAGCGGCGCGACACCCAGCGACGACCGCGTCGTAGTAGCCGGGACCCATGTCTCGCGGCCAGAGCTCGAAGAACTCGTGCTGTAGGTCTCGGAGGTCGATGCTGGTCTGTTCGGCGAGGCGGTGGTCCTCGCTCACGGCGGCGAGCAGCGGCTCCTCGCGGAGAGGTTGCGATGCGAGACCGGCGGGTAGCGGGCACCGGGGCGCGAGTGCGAGCTCGAAGGCGCCGTTGAGCAGCAAGGAGGGCACGTCGCCGGCGAACACCTCGCGCGCCCGCACCGCGAGGCCGGGAAGTGCTTCCTCGAGGGCGGCGTGCAGCTCGGGAAAGGTGTCATACGCCGAGGTCATGGTGTAGGCGATGCGAAGCGGGCCAACCTCGCCTCGCGCCGCCGCCCGGGTGCGCTCGGACAGTCGCTCGGCTGCGGTGAGCACGCGTTTGGCCTCGCGCACGAAGACCTCGCCGGCCGGGGTCGGCGTCACGGCCCGAGGTGCTCGACGGAACAGGGTTACGCCCAACATCCGTTCCGTCGCCCTGACCTGTTGGCTCACCGCCTGCTGGGCGACGTGGAGCGCTGCGGCGGCGGCGGTGAAGCCACCCAGCTCGGCCACCTCGACGATGTAGCGCATCTGGCGGAGGTCCGGACCCGCCACCGTGGCCGGTCCGGCCGGATCGCTGCCCATACCCCATAGTCCACAACGTCACCTTGTAGGACTCAAACCCAATCGTTGTTTGCCTTGCCGGCCCGAACGGTCGCACGATCGACCTGCCCGGACCGGGTGACGACTGGCGCCCAAACCCAGCCCCGCCCGCCGGGACGATGAATCGTAGACAGCAGCCGGGAGATGACGTTGGTCACCAGCCTGGACCTCACCGAGACAAGCCCGCGCACCCCCGTTCTCACGAGGCTCTCATGTGGGCTCCCGTTACTTCGCGGGCAAGACGACAACCGTGGCGGTCCGTCCGACCCACCGGGCAGCTTCTCCAGCGTCTACGACGGGGCTTCACGCCATGGCTCGCGAGATGCGGTCTCGCGGCTGCGAGGCGGCGTGTCGCGCCGAGTTGATGACGTGACGCGACCAGTTCCCGCAGGCTGCCACGTCAATAGTCGGGGAAGGCCTGACGACGAGGAGGCCGGATGCCCGGCGAGAAGAACGAGGGTGCCACCAGGGTGGCCGATCAGGGTGCCGGTGGTCCGTACGGCCGTCACCGCCCATCACTGCGGACAACGTCGGTGTCGAGGGGGATTGAGGTGGAGGGTCCTACGAAGCGTCATCGCGACAAGGCGGGCCGCGATGGACTCGGCGCTGGCGATGCCGGGTACGGCGCGAGACCCGCTCCGGTCGCATTCGTTCACACAATGCCGATCCACGCGGTCACGGTCGGCGGGAGGAGATGACATGCTCGCAAAGCACCCGATCGACGTGATGCTCATGGCAACCGACCTCGAGGCCGCGAGGCGCTTCTACGGCGACAGGGTCGGGCTGGATGTTCTGATCGAGAGCGACGACTTCGTGACCTTCGGGTGCGGCGGCGACAGCCGACTGGTCGTCACCCGGACCAGCAGCCTCAGCGGCGAGCAGCAGACCAAGGCCAGCTGGCGGGTCACCGACGTCGTCGCCGAGGTCGCCGAGCTGCGCGTCCGTGGCGTGGACGTGGTGGAGTACGACGAGCCCTATCTCAAGACGGTGGACGGGGTCGCTGACGTCGGCTTTGCGCTGTCGGCGTGGTTCGTCGATCCGGGCGGGAACACGATCGGCCTGCTCCAGTTCAAGGACAAGGAGTCGGGTTGAGCCGCGAGGACCCAACCGACCGGGGTGTCGGCTCGCTGCCGGACGCCGACGACGGTCCGGTCACGACGACCGTGACCCGGCGAGTGAAGGCCGGTCACGAGGCTTTCTACGAGCAGTTCTTGGACGGGATCATCGCCGCCGCGACGCGGTTTCCGGGTCATCTGGGCGTCGAGGTATTCCGCCCCCAGAACGCGTCGACAGGTGAGTACCGGGTGGTCTACCGGTTCGACAGCGGCACGCACCTGCGCGCCTGGCTCGATTCCGATGAGCACGCCGCCTGGCTCGAGCGCGCCGAGCCCCACGTGATCGGCCCCATGCGAACCCAGTTCGTCACCGGGCTCGAGACGTGGTTCACGCTGCCCGGCCGGCCGGGTCTGCCGCCACCACCGCCGTACAAGATGGCCCTGCTCACCTGGATCACCATCTTCCCCCTGATCACCCTCGTGGTCATCCTGCTCGAACCCCTGCTCGAGGAGTTCACCCGCGTCCCCAGGCTCGCCATCACCACCGCCGTGACCGTCCCGATCATGACCTGGCTCGTCATGCCACGGGTCACCCGGCTCCTGCGCGGCTGGCTCTACCCCGATAGCTGACCCGGCACGTCAGACGTGGACCCCGGAACAGGAGACACCGTGACGACCACCCCCACACTCAGCGCCGGCCTCGGCTGAACCGAACACACCATGCGCGCCCTGCTCGAGTGGTTGCTCGACGAGCCCGGCCTCACCCCGCGACGCCCAGGTGCGACGCCGAGTCGACCGTCTCAGGGTGCCCGATGCCACCACCCACAACACGGTCGGCGGCCTCCGCAGGTCCGGACCGCTCGACCAGGCGTGTATGTCCCATGAACGATCCGGCCACCAAGTCAGCCCGCCCGTTTCACACCGGCGCCGACGGCCAGGTGTCATGACCACGACCACGATGGGCCGCGCCCCGCGCAACCTGTCGGGGATCACGAAGGCCAGGCTGGAGGCGTTCTCCGACGGCGTGCTGGCAATCGTGATCACGCTGCTGGCCATCGAGCTGAGGCCTCCCGAGGTCGACGAGGGACAGTCACTGGCCGGCGCGCTGGGGGAGCAGTGGCCGAGCTACCTCGCCTACCTGTTGGCCTTCGCCCAGATCGGGGTGATCTGGCTGAACCACCACCGGCTCTTCGATCAGGTGCGGGTGGTCGACGGCAAGCTCCTCCTGCTCAACCTCAACCTGCTGATGTGGATCACGCTGATCCCCTTCCCTACGGCGCTCGTCGCCGAGCATTTGCGGGACGGTGGCGAAGCCACCACGACGGCAGTGGCGGTGTTCAGCGGGACGCTGTTCGTCACCTCCATCGGCTTCACCGCCCTGTACGCGTGGATCACCCATGACGACCGGCTGGTCCACTCGCTGCCCTCCCGTCACTCGGTGATGGAGGCTCGCATCCGGTTCGGGGTGGGGCTGGCCGCGTACGGCCTGGCCGTGGGCCTTGCGTTCCTCGTGCCCTACGCCGCGCTGGCGATCCATGCGATGAGTGCCGGCTACTACGCCTTCGACCAGGCCACGTTCGATGCGTCCGGGCGAGCCGAGACACAAGCCGCCGCCTGGCAATGACAGCGAGCAGGATCGCACCGTCGCCAGCACCCCGAGGGGCTGGACCGCGACCGCCGCCGTTCACAGCCGACGTTCACGTCATTGATGGGAGGCAACGTCCATGACAGTCCGCATCGAGCGAAGGAGCTTGCCCTCATGACCGGCCAGATCGACCGCATCGAAGGACGGGTGATGCCGGTCAACACGTTCTTGGTTCACGGACCCGACGGGGTCGTCGTGGTCGACGGCATGCTCACGGTCACCGACGCGGCACTCGTCCGCCAGGCGATCGACGACACTGGGTACCCCTTGGCGGGCGTGGTGGTTACCCATCCACACCCCGACCACTACGCCGGCCTTGCACACCTGATCGGAACCGATGACGTGCCCATCGTGGCGACCAACGCGGTCGACGCGATCATCCGCCGTGACGACCAGCTCAAGGACGAGGTCGTCGGCCCGATGATGGGCGACGAGTGGCCGACCAGACGGGTATTCCCCAACCGCACCCTGAACCACGGCGACGACGTGCGCCTCGGAGGCCTGACCCTGTCGGTGCGCGAGCTCGGACCCGGCGAATCGCACGTCGACAGCATGTGGCAGCTCGACGAGAACACCATCTTCGCCGGCGACGTTGCCTACAACGGCATGCACGCCTACCTGGCCGACGGGCGTTGGCGGGACTGGCTCGTCACCCTCGAGCATCTCGAGGCAGAGCTCCCCGATGACGTCACCCTGTATGTGGGTCACGGCCCCCCCGGCGGCAAGGACCTCCTGGCCGGACAACGCCGCTACATCGAGACGTTCGTGGAGGCGGTCGAGGCACACGCCGAAGCCATCGATCACGGCGATCACAGCGGCGTCATCGACGCGATGAAACGCCTGCTCCCCACCGATTCACTGCTGTTCCTGATGGACCTGAGCATCGAACCCACCCTCGTCACACTCAGCCCAGCTCCCTGACGGCTGCTGCTTAGGAGTGTCGACGTCGGACGAGCCTCACCAGAAGGTGGCTTCGGTTCTACCGCCCGGTCCAGAGCCCGCCCCGGTCCCGCCCTGAGTCTGGGTTTCGACGGACCGTCGAGCCACTCTGGTGCCGCATGACGTCATCCCGCAGGCAGCGCGACAGGGTGCCGCGTGGAGCGAACTGTGCTGATCCACTCGCACGCCTGGCGAGCGGCTGTTTGACCACGCCATCGGCAACGCCCCCAACGGGGATCGGATCGTGCGACGGCTTTCGACCATCCGTCGGTGACGCTGAACGCGGGCGTGCCCGCTCGGCCGCCGAACGGGCGGCATAGGCGATGGTTGCGAGCGTGACGGCGAAGCCGACAAGTTGTGCCGGAGAGAGGGACTGCCCGAGGAGGAGCCAGCCAAGCACGGCGCCGGTCACGGGTGCGGCGAGCCCGAGGAGCGGCGGGGCTGGGGCAGGCAGGCGTTCGATCCCGCTGAACCACACGACGAAGGCGAGGGCGGTAGCGACGAGCGTCAGGTAGCCCAACCCTGCGACGTTGGTGGCGGTCAGACCCGGCGGTGCGCCCTCGATGGCAGCCGCGAGCGGCACGAGCAGCGCGCCGCCGAAGAGGAGCTGCCACCCGGTCGCCGCCAGCCGCCGGGACGGAGACGGCCAGCGCTTGGTGAGCACGACGCCGGCCGCGAACGACACGTTGGCCCCGATTGCGGCGGCGACCCCGAGCGGATCGACGTCGGCGCCGGGCCGGACAACGACCATGGCGACGCCGACGGCCGCGATCGCACCGACCGCGAGCTCGCCGGCAGTCGGTCGGCGGTTGGCGAGGGGCACCGAGAGCCCCGCAACAAGAAGCGGTTGGAGGCCACCTGCGGCAGCGGCAACCCCGCCCGGCAGGCGGTAGACAGCGACGATCAGCAGCGGGAAGAACGCGCTGAAGTTGCAGACGGACAGGGCAGCCGTTCGCCACCAGTCCGAACCATGCGGGCGCCATGGCTGCCATAGCGTGCCCACGAGCAGGAGAACCAGCGCCGCCGGGAGCACGCGGAGCGCGGCGACGAGCAGCGGACGCCCAGCGGGCGCGAGCTCGGTGATCGTCACGTACGTCGTGCCCCATGAGATCGGCGCCAGAACCGTCAGCAGCGCCGTGCGGTACATCTTCACGTCAAGTATCTTAATATTGAGATATGGATACCGTCGACAGCATCGTCCAACAGTGGCGGACCGTCCGCACCGACCTCGACGTATCACCCATCGAGGTGATCGGCCGCGTGTCGCGGCTGTCGCGCCTCGTCGACCGGCGCCTCGCGGTGAACTTCGCACGCCACGGCATCGAGGCGTGGATGTACGACGTCATGGCGACCCTGCGTCGGTCGGGTGAGCCCTACGAACTGACGGCCGGGAACCTGGTCCGCCAGACGATGGTCACGACCGGCGCCATCACGAACCGCATCGACCGGCTCGAGGCGAGGGGGTTCGTCGAGCGGGCGAGAGCCGGTGACCGCCGCAAGGTCATCGTCCGGCTCACGAATGCGGGCTTCGACAAGGTCGAAGAGGTGGTCCTGGGACACCTGGACTTCGAACGGGCACTGCTCAGTGCCCTCTCAGCACGGCAGCAGCGCGAATTGGCGTCACTTCTGCGCAAGACACTCACCAGCCTCGGTGATTAGAGAAGGTGCGCGACCGCGTCCGCCCCATCCTCGTCGCCGGTCCGCGGCGAGTCATCAAGCATTTGTTGTTCCTCCGTGCTCGCGATCCGGGAGACCGATACGGGACGCGTTGACGACAATGCCCCCGAGCTGCCCACCGCCCGGACGGCACTCCACGCGACCCAGCAGGTCTCGTGGAAGGCGTCGGGTATCTCATCCATGGCGGCGATACTGCAGGGTCGCCGCTGAGAAGGACCTGAGCTGAGAGCCCGTCTCGGGTACCGAACGCCAAGCCGTCACGTCGTTCATCCACGGCGCCCGCGTCGTACCCGAGCTCGAGGACAACCTCGGCGCCGCCGGCCAACCCATCCGAGCCGACAGCGACCGGCCGACGCGATGAATTCGGCGCCGCCCCGTCGTCCAAAGGGCATGGCCTCAAACCGGCGAGCGCCTCGATGAGCGTCATCGGCGCGGCCGCCGAGTCCTCACCCGCCGGCTGCGCGGTCGTAACGGGCGCCTCGTCCGGCCTCGGCCGCGAGTTCGCGCGGGCGCTCGGCGAGCGCGGGTATCAGGTGCTCGCCGTGGCCCGCCGGCGCGAGCGCCTGAGCGCGCTCGCCGACGACGTGGAGGGACGCGGCGGCCGGCTCGATCCGCTCGTCGCCGATCTCTCGACCTCCGCCGGGATCGACGCGCTCCTCGCGCGCGCTGCGGAGCGCCAGGTCGAGCTGCTCGTCAACAACGCCGGCGTGGCGACCTACGGCCCCTTCGCTTCGGCGCCTGCAGACGGGCAGCGCGGGCTCGTGCGCCTCAACGTCGAGACGATCGTCGCGCTGACCCGCGCGCTCCTGCCACAGATGCTCGTCCGGGGTCGGGGTGGCGTCATCAATGTCGCCTCTCAGATGGCGTTCCAGCCCATGCCGTACTTCGCCGCGTATGCGGCGAGCAAGGCGTTCGTGCTCAGCTTCTCGGAGGCGCTCGCCGAGGAACTGCGCGGCACGGGCGTGACCATCACAGCGGTCGCGCCGGGCTTCGTCAGCACCGAGTTCACCGAGGTGGCCGGTAGCGGGGAGCCCGAACGCCGTTTACCCCACCTGGAGCCACGGCGAGTGGTCGAGTCCGCTCTGCGGGCCCATGAGCGCGGCCGCACGGTGACCGTCGTCGGTCCCTTCTACGAGTTCCTGACGTTCGCCGGGCGGTTCGCGCCCCGGGCCCTCTTACGCCGGATGATGGGACGCCAGCTGCGGCCCGGAAAGCAGCACCCAAACCTGTCGCCGGATGGTCCGCCACCATGAAGCACGCCAGCGGCGGTGACCAACGGCCCGGCGATGGCGGTCGGCAGTGCATCGTTGGCTCCGAGCCGCCGACCCCACCGCTACCGTCACCAACGGCCGCCGATCCGCGCTCGAAAGGGGGCGCCATGCAGCACCATCGCAACCTTCCGATCCCCGACACGCTGGCGGAAGTCTGCGACCCGGACCGTATGGCATTGCTCGTGTATGACATGCAGGTTGGTGTCGTCAGCCAGCTCGCCGACGGCCCTCAGGTGATCGGCCAGGTACGTCGGGTGCTCGAGGCCGCCCGCCGGGCCGGGGTCAGGATCTTCTTCACCAGGCACATGACGCTGCCCACCGAGCTGATGGGCATCTCCCAGCTGCGGTCAGCGATGGCCTGGCAGCGCAAGGATCGCGTGGAGGACGTCGTCTCACCGTTCCTGCGGGAGT
Source organism: uncultured bacterium (assembly GCA_963717085.1). Taxonomy (GTDB): domain Bacteria; phylum Actinomycetota; class Acidimicrobiia; order Acidimicrobiales; family VFJN01; genus DASQUK01. Next base: position 59,026 of record CAVQVM010000018.1, on the reverse strand, counting down.
CGCCCGGGTTCGAGATCGTGCCCGAGCTCGCTCCGAGCACAGCGGAGGCCGTCTTCGACAAGCTTTCGATGTCGGCCTTCGAGGGCACCCCTCTCGACTTCGCGCTGCGCGACGCGCAGGTCGCCGCGTTTGCGATCGTCGGCGTCGCGACCGAGGTCGGGATCGAGCCCACCGTTCGCCACGGCGCCGACCTCGGCCTCATCCCGGTCGTGGTCACTGATGCCTGCGGAGCCGGGGACCATGCTGCGGCCAAGCGCTCCCTCGACGTTCTCGCCACTGCGGGCGACGCAATCCTGACCGACATCGCCACCATCACAGGCGTCCTGGCCCGGCCCACGATGCGCCAACGCGGGCAGAGGGGACCGGAGGCAGCGGCCGAGGACGCCACTCGATGACGGCATCCACGACACCGAGTCTGGGGAGCCGGGTCGACCCATCGTGGTCCGACCGACGGTCCTCCACGAGCGTCGGGGCTGACCGACCGCTGTGCCGCGGCGCTCAGATCCGCCGACGCGGCCTGCGGGGACCACTGGCTCGGTTGACGACCGATAGGACGGCGTTGTGATGGCGCCCGGTATGGGCGATATCGAGGGGCGTCGAATCGCGGTGAGCGGCTTCTGCAATTACCGCCGGAGACTTGTGTGACACGCCAGTGTCATCTTCCCTGGGAGGCGGGCGATCCGTGTGACCCGCGCTCCGATGGGTCGCCGAACGTGTCGTGGAGGCTGGAGTCGGATCGGACGTGGCGGCCTCGCGGCGGGCAACCCAAACGCGTCCCTAGGCTCCGATCTGAGGGTTCTACGGATTGGTCGTGATGGCGCCGGCGTGTGTCGTTCCTTCGGGCGGAACGCCCATCCTGCTGCTTGAGCGCGAGGCCCAGGTCGCGGCGTTGGAGGCGTTGACCGACGCGGCGCGGAGCGTCGGTGGGCGGTTCGCCGTCATCGAGGGAAGTGCCGGCATCGGCAAGACCCGCCTGCTCGCCGAGGCGCGGGTGATTGCCGGCTCGGCAGGGATGCGGGTGCTGGCCGCCCGCGGCGGCGAGTTCGAGGGCGAGTTTGCGTACGGGATCGTCCGTCAGCTGTTCGAGCCGCTGCTCGCGTCTGCCGCGCCGGATCTGCGCGCGGAGCTGCTCTCAGGGCCTGCCGCGCTCATGGAACCGCTCTTCGGGGCCTTCCAGCTCGCCGGTTCTCAGGACGCGCCCGCGGAGGGTTCCTTCGCGATCTTCCACGGCCTCTATTGGCTCGCGGCCAACGTGGCCTTTCAGCAGCCGACGCTTCTCGCGATCGATGATCTGCACTGGGCGGACACGCCCTCCTTGCGGTGGCTCCTCTACTTGACGCGAAGGCTCGAGGGAGTGCCTCTCCTCGTCGCCGCGGCGACGCGGCCGCCGGAGGGCGAGGGCCGCGATCCCACACTTGTCGCAGAGCTCATCGCCGATCCGGAGGCCACAGCGATTCGCCCCGAACCGCTGGGGCGTGCCTCGATCGCGGTGCTGGCGCGCGAGCTGCATGGTCTGAACCCGGACGAAGCTTTCTGTGCCGCCCTCGAAGTGGCGACCGGCGGAAATCCGCTCTTCGTCGACGCGGTGCTCGACGCGGTTGCACGGGAGGGAACCAGCCCGACCGCTGAGCACGTGCCCCGTCTGCTGGAAATCGGGGCGCAGGGCGCTTCTCGCGCCGTCGGGCTTCGCCTCGCGCGCCTGCCGCAAGAGGCGTTTGCCCTCCTCCGCGCGGCGTCGATCCTCGGCGATGGGACCGCGTTGCGCCACGCGGCTGCTCTCGCCGGTGTGGAAGCAAGCGAGCTGGGTCCGGCCGCCGCCACCCTTCTTCGGCTTGACCTCCTTCGTCACGAGGATCCGCTCGAGTTCTTCCATCCCGTCGTGCGTAGCGCGGTCTACGAGACGCTCGATGTGGTCGAACGAGACGCTGCGCACCGCACCGCTGCTGAACTGCTGCTGCAGGCTGGCGCCCTGCCGGAGAGTGCGGCGGGCCACCTCTTACGCGTGGCCCCAGGGGGCGACTCGTTCGTGGTCTCGACCCTCCGCCAAGCGGCCGAGCGCTCGCTCGCCCAGGGCGCGGCGGAGGCCGCAGTCGGATTTCTCAGCCGCGCGCTCGACGAGCAGACCGATCCGGCCGCGCGGGCGGAGGTGCTTGTCGAGCTCGGCTTGGCAGAGCGGCGCACGAACGGCCCGGCGGCGGCCTACCACCTGCGCGCCGGTCTCGAACTCCTCGCCGACCGGTCGCGCCGCTGCACCGTCGCGCTCGAGCTCGGCCGCGCGCTCTACTTCACGAACCGGATCGCGGATGCACTTGCTGTCTTCCAGCGGGCGCTTGACGAGGTCGATCGGAAGCGCGATCCGGACCTCTACGAGCTCCTCGAGGCGGAGCTGATCAGCTCCGCGTGGTGGGACGCGCAGACCTATCCAATAGCCGAAGCAACGATCAGTGAACTTGACCTGGACGCGCTCCACGGAGGCCTCGGCAGCGAGATCCTGCTCGGGACGATGGCGCACTACGAGTACCAGCTCGGGCTGCACCGCGACCTGGCGCTCGAGCTCGCCCGGCGCGCGCTCGCGCCCGGGAACCTGTTGGCGAGCAGCTCGATCGCGTTCTATTACGCGGCGATGGTGCTACCCCAGTCGGGTCTGCTCGAAGAAGCGATATCCATCTTCGATCAGGCGCTCGCTCAGGCCCGCCGGCGCGGCGACATCTTCAACGTCTCGTTCATGTTGATGTGGCACGGCTATTGCCAGACCCGTCGCGGCGATCTTCGAGCGGCGGTCGCTGATCTGCGGGAGGCGATCGATCTCTGCGTCGCCCACGGCATGCTCGTCGCCTGGCCCTACAACATCGCATTCCTGGCGCACGCGCTGCTGGAGCAGGGGGAGACGGACGAGGCGGCGCGCGTGATCGACCAGGGCGACTTCCCGGAGCAGCCACCGCTCGGGCAGGTCCCCCTCGTCTGGTTTCGGCTCAGCCGCGGCCGTCTGCGGATCGAGACCGGAAGCCCCGAGCGTGGCGTCGAGGAGCTGCTCCAGGTTGGCGAGACCGTTCGGCTGGTCCCCTTCGATAATCCAAGCAGCGTGCCGTGGCGGAGGTGGGCCGCCGAAGGCCTTCGACTCCTCGACCGGAACGACGACGCGCGTGCGCTCGCAGACGAAGAACTCGCGCTCGCTCGCCGTTGGGGCGACCCGTACGCCATCGGCGCATCGTTGCGCGTGCTCGGCCTGGTTGAGGGAGGCAAGGCAGGAATCGGGCTGCTCCAGGAGGCGGTCGAGGTGCTCGCAGGCTCAGAAGCTCGGCTCGAGCACGCCCGCGCGCTCGTCGACCTCGGCGCAGCGCTCCGCCGCGTCAACCAGCGGACCGCGGCACGCGAGCGGCTCCGAGAGGGCGTCGACCTCGCACGAGGAGTAGGAGCATTCGGGCTCGCCGAGCGGGCGAACGAAGAGATCGCCGCCACCGGTGCGAGGCCGCGAAAGGTCCTCCAGACCGGGCTGGACGCACTCACCGCCAGCGAGCGGCGCGTGGCACAGCTCGCAGCCGACGGCATGAGCAACAAGGACATCGCGCAAACGCTGTTCGTCACGATCAAGACGGTCGAGGTGCACCTGAGCCACGCCTACCGCAAGCTCGAGATCAGCTCCCGCGCGCAGCTCCACAAGGCCCTCCTGACTCCGCCGCAGAGCGCGGCGCTCACTTCCGCCTAGGAGACTGCTCGTAACGCGCCGCCCCATTGGTCAACCGCCCCCCGCTGTCGGGCGCGGACGAACATTAGGGGCGAGGTTGGGGTCACCTGCGATGCGAACCAGCTCGTCCGGGCGCAGAGTCGTGCCACACGAACCAGTGGCTCGACGCCAGTGAGGGAGAGATGACCCCCCTCGCCGACATCGAGGCTCGGGTAGGAGGGTTGTATGACGATCGCAGACAGAGCAGTTCTGGTGACCGGGGCCAATCGCGGTCTCGGGCGTGCGCTGGTCGCGGAAGCGTTGAGGAGGGGCGCGCAGCGGGTGTATGCCGGTACGCGCCAACCGTTGGCCCACGCGGATGCGCGAGTCACGCCGCTGACATTGGACGTGACCGACGCGGCGCAAATCCAGGCGGCGGTCGAGCGCGTCGGGTCGCTCGATGTCTTGATCAACAACGCCGGCGTGGACCTTCAAGGTGATGTGAGCGATCGTGTCCTGCTGGAAAGCCACCTCGCCGTCAACCTCTTCGGCACCTATGGCGTGACCCAGGCGTTCGTGCCGTTGCTGACGCGTTCTCGAGGAGCGATCGTCAACGTGCTGTCCATGGCGGCCGTTGCCGCCTTGCCGTTCACTCCGACCTACTCGATCTCCAAGGCGGCCGCCCTCAACCTGACGCAAGCGTTGCGCGCCCTGTTGGCCGCCCGGGGCGTGCGGGTGCATGCCGTCCTGGCCGGCCCCATTGACACCGAGATGACCCGGTACCTCGACATCCCGAAGGCCTCCCCGCAGTCGGTCGCGCAGGCAGTCTTCGACGGTGTGGAGAACGGCGAGGAGGAGATCTTCCCCGATCCGCTGTCAGCGTCGATCGCCGAGGGTTGGCGCGGCGGGACGGCCAAGGCACTCGAACGCCAGTTTGCGGTGCTCATCGACGCAGCGCCCGTCGAGTCATGAGCACGATGATCGGTGACTTGTCGGGCAGGACCACCGTTGTCGTCGGCGCCAGCCGGGGCTTGGGGCGTGGCGTCGCCCGGGCGTTCGCCGATGCCGGTGCTGCGGTGGTCGCCGTCGCCCGCACCGCCCAGGCGCTCGCCGAGCTGGCCGCCACCAGCGCCAACATCCGCACCGAGGTCGCCGATGCGGCCGACGCGACGGTGGCGTGGAGCCTCGTCGACCACTACGAGCCGGAGGTGCTCATCGTGGTCGCCGGCGCCAACCCGGTGATGCGTCCGCTCCAGCATCAGACGTGGGAGACCTTCTCGGTCAATTGGCACACCGACGTCAAGATCGCCTTCACCTGGCTGCGCGAGGCACTGCTCAAGCCGCTGCCGCCTGGCAGCAGGGTGGTCGTGATGAGCAGCGGAGCCGCAATCAACGGATCACCCGCCAGCGGCGGCTACGCCGGGGCCAAGGCCACCCAGCGGTTCCTCGCCGACTACGCCCAAGAAGAGTCCCGCCGTGCCGGGCTGGACATCACCGTCACCGCGGTGATGCCGAGAATGACCCCATTCGGAGATGTCGGCAAGCGGGGAGTTCGGGCCTACGCGGCCCGCAGCGGCCAGACCGAACAGGCCTACCTGGAGCAGCTGGGGGACCCGTTGACCCCCGAGATCGCCGGGTCCGCCCTCGTCGACCTCGTACGGGCAGAACCGGCGACCGCCGCCCCCGGATACCTGCTCACCGGTGCCGGGCTGGGGAAGCTCCCATGAACACCGGCGCGGGACCGGGTGTCCATTGGTCCCCGGCGCGAGTCCATCGGGGGGTGGCGCTGGCGGTGTTGTGTCTGGCCGCGTTCACCATCAACGTCGACACGACGATCGTGAACATCGCCCTGCCGTCGTTGGTGCGTCAGCTCGATGCGTCGACCCGGGACCTGCAGTGGGTGGTCGACGCGTACACGTTGACCTTCGCGGCGTTGGTGCTGGCGGCCGGCAGTCTCGGCGACCGCTATGGCCGCAAAGGGGCGCTGCTCATCGGGCTGGCGGTGTTCGGGAGTGCCACGGCGATCGGTGGGCTCGTCGACAGCCCGGGCGCCCTGATCGCGGTGCGGGCGGTGATGGGGGTGGGCGCCGCGGTGATCTTTCCGGCCACCCTGGCGATCATCTCCAACCTGTACACCGAGCGCAGCGAGCGGGCCAAGGCCATCGGCCTGTGGGGGGCCATGACCGGGCTGGGGGTCGCCCTGGGGCCGATCACCGGCGGCTGGCTGCTCGAGCACTTCTGGTGGGGCTCCGTCTTTGTCGCCATGGCACCCGTGGCCGCGGTGACGTTCCTGGGTGGCGTCTTCTTCGTGCCCACGTCCCGGGACCCGGCCACGCCGCCGGTCGACATCGTCGGTCTCGTGCTGTCCACCGTGGCGATCGGCACCTTGGTGTTCACCATCATCGAAGCACCCGAACGGGGCTGGACCTCCCCGGCCACCACAGGCGGCTTTGCGCTCGCCGCCGCCGCTGCTGCTGTGTTCGTCGCCTGGGAGCGCCGCCGCCTTCACCCGATGCTCGACGTCTCGCTGTTCCGCAACCTGCGGTTCTCGGCTGCCAGCGGCTCGATCATGGTCATCTTCTTCGCCCTCGCCGGGTTCATCTTCTTGATCACCCAGTACTTCCAGTTCCTCAAGGGCTACGCCCCCCTGAGCACCGGCGTGCGGATCTTGCCCGTTGCCACCTGCATCGTTATCGGTTCGCTGGTCGGTGTGCGCCTTTCCGTCACCGTCGGCAACAAGGCCGTGGTCGCCACGGGTCTGTTCCTGGTCGGCGTCTCGTTCGCCTGGGTGTCCACCGCCAGCACCGCCACCCCCTACATCGAGATCGTCGGCCAGATGATCCTCGCCGGCCTCGGCATGGGCCTGACCACCGCCCCCGCCACAGAGGCGATCATGGGTGTCGTCCCCAAAGACAAGGCCGGCATCGGTTCCGCCGTCAACGACGCCACCCGCGAGCTCGGCGCCACCCTCGGCGTCGCCATCATCGGCAGCGTCTACGCATCCCTCTACGCGTCGGGCATCCAGGACGCAGCCGGCCCGCTGCCCGCACCCGCCCTCGACGCCGCCTCCGAATCGATCGGCGCCGCCCTCGCCGTTTCCAACCAGCTGGGACCCGCCGGCCAACCATTGCTCGAGGCGTCCCAGACCGCGTTCTTCGACGGGTTCCAGCTCGGCTGCCTCGTCGCCGCCACCGTCCTCATCGCCGGCGCCGCCTTCGCCGCCCGCTACCTGCCCTCCCGCCCCACACCCACCACCAGACCCGAACCCCAGGCTGTGCCCGCACCCGCCCTCGAAACCGCAAGCACCGCCGTCGCCGCCGGACTACCCGGATGTTGCTGGGACCGGGAACCCTCCACTTCACCGACCACAGTGAACTGAGACTCGGAACGTGGCCAGCATGTTCCGGCAACCGGCACAGCGAATCGCGCCAGATCCGCGAGGACAACACCGTCCACCCTACGGATCGCCAGGGCGAGCGACTGCGGGCCCGCATGCCGATGACCGGTCACGCCACCCACAGCCGCCATTCCCCCGACCTCTCGAGCCGGGTCGCTTTGGTGACGGGCGCTACCCGAGGAGCTCCAAGAGCGGGACAACCTCTGCAACTTCCACCGACTCCCGCGGCGGCCTCGATGGACAGACCCCTACGAACAACTACGACAAGAGACCACCACGACCCCAGCCGCGTAAACCCTGGCCGTCAATCGCACACCGGTGCACCTGGCAGGACTCGAACTTGCGGCGTACCGCCTAGGAGACCGTGACTGATCGTCCAGGTCGTCGGCGCCTGGCGGGCGCGCAGAATGCGCGCGGGTTGCTGGTTGGGTTGACGAGCGATTTCCGTCCGGCGCACACCTCGTGGGAAGCGTGAACGGCTTCCCGGTCGGCGGGCAAGCCGTCCTGGAGGAGACTATGCCCGTGGCCGACGCGTTGGATCGTGGCCGGGAACTCTTCGGGCGCCCGACGTGGGGGACGCGTTTGCCGAACTGTCGGCTGCGGATCGGGCGACGGGCCTCGAACTGCAGGACCTGGAGCGGCTGGCGGTGGCGGCATACCTCGTTGGCGCCGATGCCGATAGCGACGACGCATGGCTGCGCGCCCATCAGGAGTGCCTGCGTCGGGGCGATGCGGTGAGAGCCGCCCGGTGTGCAGGCTGGCTCGCGCAGGGACTTCTGCTGAGGGGCGAGATGGCACAGGGGGGCGGATGGCTCGCCCGAGCCCAGCGGCTGCTCGACGAGGCGCACCACGACGGCGTGGAACGGGGATATCTGCTCGTGCCCGTCGCGCTTCAGTCCTTCGAGCAGGACCCGGCGACCACGCACGCCATCTTCGAGCGAGCGGCCAGTATCGGCGTCCGCTTCGACGATGTGGACCTGACGGCATACTGCCGCGCGGGTCAGGGCCGCGCTCTGATCCGCATGGGAGACACCGTGAACGGCGTCACCCTGCTCGACGAGGCCATGGTTGCCGTGACGGCCGGCGAGGTGTCGCCGATCTTTGCCGGGTTTGTCTACTGCGCGGTGATCGAGGCGTGCCAGGAGATCTTCGATCTGCGCCGGGCCCACGAGTGGACGGCGGCGCTGACCCGCTGGTGCGATTCGCAACCCGGCCTGGTGCCGTACCGAGGCCAGTGCCTCGTGTACCGGGCCGAGATCATGCGGCTTCGCGGCGCTTGGGCGGAGGCGGCAGCCGAAGCGCAACGGGCATGCGAGCGGCTCTCTGGCCAACCGGCGGTCGGGATGGCGTTCTACCAGCAGGGTGAGCTTTACCGGCTCCGCGGCGAGTTCGCTCACGCCGAGCATGCGTACCGTCAGGCCAGCGAGTGGGGGCGAGGACCGCAGCCAGGCCTGGCGATGCTGCGGCTCGCCCAGGGCCAGGTCGACGCGGCGGCGATGGCGATCCGCCGGGTGGTGGACGAAGCGAACGTGCGAATGGCCAAGGCCAAGGTGCTCGCCCCGTTCGTCGAGATCATGTTGGTTGCCCGCAACCTCGGTGCGGCGGCCGCCGCCGCCGATGAGCTCGCGCAGATTGCCGACGACCTCGGCGCCCCGTTCTTGCATGCCACCTCCGAACACACCACCGGGGCTGTCCTGCTCGGCGAGGGCGACGCCAGTGGCGCCCTCGTCGTGCTGCGGCGGGCGTGGGCGGTCTGGCGGGAGCTGGACGCACCGTACGAAGCCGCTCGGGTCAGCGTTCTGATCGGGCTGGCGTGCCGGGAGCTCGGTGACCCCCACACCGCAGCCATGGAGCTGGAGATGGCGCGCTCGATCTTTCGGCAGCTGGGCGCGGCGCCCGATCTCGCCCGCGTCGAGGCGCTGTCGCCAACCGCAGCACCTGAGGCTCCGATGGGGCTGACTGGGCGCGAGGTCGAGGTGCTGGCACTCGTGGCGATGGGCAAGACGAACCGCGACATCGCTGCGGAGCTGATCATCAGCGAGCACACCGTGGCGCGACACGTGCACAACATTCTGGTCAAGCTGGGCGTCTCCTCTCGTACCGCGGCCGGTGCATTTGCATTCGAGCACGATCTGGTCTGACCCCGCCCCGCGTGGTCAGAACTGACCAGGCGGGGTCGAGACGAAGGTTGGCGGATCCGGGCGATGCGGGACACCCCCAGTTCGTCCATCCTCGGCGACATGGAGACGACGCCGGTGACCACTCGGGTGGGCGAGCACGCGGTTGTGCTGGGCGGCAGCCTGGCGGGACTTGCGGCCGCGGCGGCACTGGCCGAGCGTTTTCACCGAGTGACGATTGTCGAGCGTGACACCCTGCAGGGGGCCGATGCATACCGCAGGGGCGTCCCGCAGGGACGGCATCTCCACGTCTTGCTGCCCGCTGGACGGATGGGCCTGGCCGAGCTGCTTCCTGGGGTCGTTGACGATCTGCGGGCGCGAGACGCCCGGGTGATTGACGCCACGGACGTCCGCTTCCACATCGCGGGCGGGAGCCTGCTGCTTGACGACGCCGACCTCGACATCGTCAGCGCGACAAGGCCGCTCCTCGAGTCGGTCGTGCGTGACCGGGTGCGGGCACAGCCAGGGGTCCGGTTCCTCGAAGGCCAGGACGCCCGCGGCCTGCTGACCACCCCGGATCGGTCCCGAGTGACCGGCGTACGACTCGGGTCACGGGACTCGAACACCGAGGACACCTTGCCTGGAGACCTGGTCGTGGACGCGACCGGTCGCAACTCACGCTCCCCACACTGGGTGGCTGACCTCGGCTACCCATCGCCCGATGAGGAGCGGCTTCAGGTCGGGGTGCACTACACCACCCGCCAGTTCCGTCGCGAGCCTGGCGACCTCGAGCGTTGCCAGGCTGTCATGGTGACGATCCCGCCGGAAGACCGTCGCGGCGGAGCGCTGCTCGCCGTCGAGGGCGATCGGTGGCTCGTGACCCTCATCGGTCTGCTGGGCGAACGCCCGCCGGCCGACCTGGATGGGTTCGTCGAGTACGCACGCACCCTGTGGGTGGCTGACCTCCACGAGGTCGTCGCCGCGGCGGAGCCCCTAGGGGAGGCGTCGACCGGCGGGTTCCCCGGCTACGTCCGCCGCCGATACGACCGCTTGCAGCGCTTCCCCGACCGCTATGTCGTGACCGGGGACGCGATGTGCTCTTTGAACCCCGTCTACGCCCAAGGGATGAGTGCCGCCATCGGGGAAGCCAGCGCGCTCGGCCAGGTCCTCGACCGGCACGGACTGGACGGGGTGGGCCCCCGGTTCTTCCAGCGCACGAGACGAACCGTCGACGCGGCGTGGACGATGGCCACCGGCGCCGACCTTGGTTACCCCGGGGTCCAGGGGCCACGGCCGGCCCGATGGCGGCTGATGAACGCCTACATCAACCGCCTGCTCCGAGTGGCCCACCGCGATCCCGTGGTGGCCAAGGCGTTCATGGCGGTGAACGGGATGGTGGCACCGCCCCAGCACCTGATGCGTCCGCGCATCGTCTCGCGGGTGTTCACCGGGGATCGAGGCCTCACCCGCAAGAGCGACCGCATCGGTCGAGGGCGCTCCCATGACACGACGATGACACCAGCCTCGCCGTGAGGACCGAGATGACGCTCACGTCCGCCGATGGCACCAAGGTGGCGGTTCGCTGCACCGGTGACGGTTCGCCCATCGTGCTCGTCCACGGCGCCGTCGGCGACTCGGACACCTTCGCCCTCTCGAGGGACAGCTGGCCGAGCGGCACTCGGTCTGGGTCTACTCTCGCAGGGGTCACGGCCGCAGCGGCGACGGGCCCGATTACACCTACCACCGCGAGGTGGAAGACGTCTTGGTCGTCCTCACCGGCGCAGGCGCCCGTGCCCACCTTTTCGGCCATCCCAGTGGCGCTGTCTACCCACTGTTGGCCGCCACGCAGGCATCCTCGTTGCGGTCACTCGTGCTCTACAAGCTGTCGCTATCGACCGCCTCGACGCCGGCTTCATCGATGGCCTCATCGACGAGATGGAGACAGCCCTCGACGCCGGCCATCCGGACCGGACGTTGGAAGCCGTTCCTGCCGCTTGCCGGCATCGTCGACGAGGAGGGGCAGGCCCTTCAGACGCTGGAGCCGGTGTGGGCGAGGATGCGGGAAGGCGTTCGCCTCGGCCGGGGTTCCTTGGAGGCTCTGGGGTGTCCAAATCGGCGATCATGGCGATCCTCCAGGAGTCCAACGTGTGTGAGCACGTCGATCTTGGACACGTTCGTCATCAAGTCACCCACCACCCAAAGGTGTGTCGCCACACACCCTGGCCCGCACCGTCACGGCGCGAGATGGGCAGATAGGGGCGCCGCTGGTTGGGGCCCACGCGGGGACGATGCCTGCGGCGTGCCGGGAAGGCGAACCGTGACAACGAGACCGCCGGCGGGGCGGGGTGTGAGGTCGAGGGTCCCGTCGTGTGCTCGGACGATGCTGTGCACGATGGCCAGCCCGAGGCCGACGCCGGCATGCTCGTCGGTGCGTATGCGCTCTGTTCCGCGTCGGAAGGGTTCGGTGAGGGTCGGTACCAGTCCCGACGGGAGCAGGTGGCCCGTGTTCTCGACCTGCAGCACGCTCGCGTCGTGCTGCGACTCGGTGTGCACCGTCACGGTGCCGCCGGCGGGGAGGTTGTGGACGATGGCGTTCTGGACGAGGTTCGTCACCATCCGCAGTATGAGCGCCGCGGAGCCGACGGTCTGTGTTGTCTCGCCGGCGACGTCGAGCGTGATCCTGCGCTGTTCGGCGAGGGGAAGCAGCGTTTCGGTGGCTTCTTCGGCGATGAGGGAGAGGTCGACGGGCTCGCGGGTGAAGCTCCTGCGGTCGCTGCGGCTGAGCAGCAGCAGGGCCTCGGTGAGGTCGATCGCCCGCGTGTTGACGGTGTGGAGGCGTTCGATGAGCTCACCCTGGTCCCGTGTGGGGTCGTTGCGGGCGACGTCGAGGAGTGTCTGCGAGATTGCCAGCGGGGTGCGCAGTTCGTGGGAGGCGTTCGCGGCGAACCTTTGCTGTTCTGTGACGTGGGATTCGAGTTGGTCGAGCATGGTGTCGAATACGTCGGCGAGTTCGCGGAATTCGTCGTTGGGGCCTTCCATGCGGATTCGGTGGGACAGTGATCCGTTCGCTGCCATCCGTGCCGCGTCTGCGATCTGTGTAAGTGGTGCGAGCATCCGGCCGGCGAGGATCCATCCTCCCAGGACGCCGAACACGAGGAGGAAGGCCAGTGCTGTGGCCGCGGCGGGGGCGAAGCCGCGCAGGAGGTCGGAGCGGTTGGCCCCGGGGGCGCCGGCGCGGTCGGGTACATAGCGCAGCAGGAACACCCATACCACGGCCAGCAGGAGAGCGCCGGCGAGGAGGAGGAATCCGGCGTAGCTGATGGTGAGTTTCAGTCGGGCGCTGAGCCCTGGGCGTCTATTCATGAGTACGGCCAGGGCGGGCGGGGTCCATGCCGGTGTCGATTCGGTAGCCGACGCCGGGCACCGTGGCGATGAGCCATGGTTCGCCGAGTCGTTTGCGCAATGCGGAGACGGTGATGCGGACGGCGTTGGTGAAGGGGTCGGCGTTCTCGTCCCAGGCCCGCTCCAGGAGCTCTTCGGCGCTGACGACACCGCCTTCGGCGGCGACGAAGACTTCGAGCACCGCGAATTGCTTCCGGGTGAGCGCGACGTAGCGTCCGTCGCGGAAGACCTCCCGGCGGAAGGGGTCGAGCCGGAGGCCCGCGATCTCGCGGACCGGAGGCCGGGCGTACGCGCGTCTGCGGTCGAGCGCCCGCAGCCGCATGACGAGCTCCCGAAGCTCGAACGGTTTGGTGAGGTAGTCGTCGGCGCCGAGCTCGAACCCGGAAGCCTTGTCGTCGATCCGATCGGCCGCGGTGAGCATGAGGATCGGGACGCCGCTGCCGGAGGCGACGATCCGTCGGGCGATCTCGTCGCCGGAGGGGCCGGGGATGTCGCGATCGAGGACCGCGAGGTCGTAGGAGTTGATGCTGAGCAGTTCCAGGGCGGTGTTGCCGTCGCCAGCGATGTCGGCGGCGATCGCTTCCAGCCGGAGACCGTCACGGACGGCTTCGGCCAGGTAGGGCTCGTCCTCCACGATCAGCACGCGCATACCTGAAGCCTAAGCAGCACGGCGTATCGCCGACGTACCCAAACCGGACACGCCCCCGGCACGGTGACCGTGATTTCCTCTGCTTTTCGCGACGTCGGCCCAGCCTTGTCGGGCCGGCCGGGTCACGGCATCACACGCTCAGATGCCGGGCTCGTGGGTCCGGGCACGGTGGCCGCGTCGACCAGGCGCGCGACCAGCTGCTCGTAGGACAGTCCCGCTGCGGCGAACATTCTCGGTACCTGGGACTCGGCGGTCATTCCCGGCATGGTGTTGACTTCGTTGAGGACGGGTCCGTCGTCGGTGAGGAAGAAGTCGACGCGGGCGACACCGGCGCAGCCGAGCGCGTCGAACATCCGCAGCGCCGCCCCGGTCAGGGCGGCCCGGTCTGCGCTGTCGATGTCGGCGGGCACGGCCAGCGGAAGATGCCCCACGACGCCCACGACGCGGACCCTCCGAGCCTGTTGACCACGCTGAGCGAGACCGATCAGTTCGTCCCACTGCCCGCGGGGGCAGCCGCCACGGGACATCCCGGTATCCACATGGAGATGAACCCGCACCGTGGGCGCGGCGTGCGCAAGAAGGGCGCCGAGCTCGTCCACCGACCCGACCGCGACATCGACCCTGGTGGCTGCCACCGCCTCGGCGTCGATCCCCGAGGGGTGCAGCCAGGTGAGGATCGGCACCGCCAACCGCGCGGCGCGCAACGCAGAAGCCTCGGCGACACTCGTCGTCCCGAGCCACCCGGCACCGGCGGCAACGGCCGCTTTGGCGACCGTGACGGCGCCGTAGCCGTAACCGTCGGCTTTGACCACGGCCATGATCGTGCTCCGAGTCCGCGCACGAATCTTGACCACGTTCGCTGTCACCGCCACAGGCAGCGTCTGCAAGGTCGGCGGTCGAAAGGTACCTGACGGCGCTGGAGCGCGACCGGCATCCGATTCACGGCTGCATCCTCGGGTCCTCAGTCGGATCCGCATACATCGGCGGGCAACCGTCGTCGACAGCATCGGGACGCAGTTCGTAGTGCCAAGGCTCATTGCCGTAGATCTGACACAGCCCATAGGCGGCACCGTGCTCAGACAGCCAATCCGCGGCATCGGGCGGGCCGATGTCGACCGCGTCACCCGACACATGAGCAGACGTCTCCGCAGTGGACACCCACCGCGCGGCCTCTTCCTGCGAGCCATACTCGGCGACAGCGTCCTGCAACAACTGCTGCTGATACTCGGGCGACCGCCAACCACTGTTGACCCGAAGCCCGACGCCGTCGGCTTCCGCGTGCGTCGCCGTCCGACGCAAGGCATCGAGGAGATCCGGGTCGAGCGTGCTCACCGCCGGTATCTCCTCGTCGAACACCGAGACCGCCACCCCGTCGGGAATGACACCGTCAGCCTCGTCCAGCACCCCGTCGGGAATGACACCGGCAGCCTCGTCCAGCGCGGTCTGCGTACCGGTCGACTGGCCAACTTCGGCCGCCGACCTCGACGGAGCGGACGCCAAGAGTGACCACTGGACGACGAACGCAGCGATTGCTACACCGAGGATCGCCAGAGTGACGAGCACGATCCTGCGTGCACGACAGGCTGGTGCTGACGGTGATGCGCTGTGGCCCATGCCTCCACTGGAGACGGAGGACTGTTGCGGTGGCGTATGCGACTTTCGATACGCCGGCGATATACGGAATCCCCGGCATCAAGGACCTGGCGCAAGCTGGCAGTGAGATGGTCCCGCCGCTGGTGATCGCGACAGCGCAGCTAGTGCAGGTGCTGGACGACTCGTCCGTGAACATCGCATTGCCGAGCATCCAGGACGAGCTCGCGGTTCCCACGCCGCCTGTGTTCACAGACCTGCCGCCAGATCCGATACCGCCAGATCCGATGGCGCGGGCCGTGGGCTGTTCGCGTTGACACGCGACGACCCGCCGGTGCTGCGACCGCCACTCACGGACACCACTCGATCCCGTCGGCGAGGTGTCTAGCGGCGGTCTAGTGGTCCCGACCGCTCGGCGCCCCGTCGTCGTCGGGCCGCTCATACCCGCATCTACCAGCACGTTTTACGTGCCCTCGACAGGACTCGAACCTGTGGCCTACCGCTTAGGAGACCGTGGCCGATCATCCACGGCGTCCACTGGCTCCCGTTGAGCTGGTTGTCGTCGGCGTGGTCGTCCACCGGTCGCCCCGTTGTCGATGGGTTCCGCTGGACTCTTGCACCTGCCGGCTGGCTGCCGCTCGGGCGCTGCGGGTCACCTCGAGCGCAGGGACCAGGTGGGGACCCGCTAGCGAAGGGCCGCAAAGACCTCGCGTCCGAGGAGGCGGATCTGCTTCTCCCAGGTCTCCTGCAGCGCAAGGTGGATCGGTATCTCGTCGATCGTCCTGCCGGAGCGGCGAGCTCTAATCGCCGGCTCTGCGTTGAAGGGTGGGGCGTGTCTGCTGATCGCTGAGCGATAGAGGGTCCGCGGGCGCGGTCGGGGCCTCGCTATTGATGCGGCTGTCCAACGGCTACAGCGACAGGGGCCCCTGATGGATCGCGACGGTAGCGGCGTCTCCGTGCTGCTCGGACTCGACGGGCCGCGATTGTCACTCGTAGGTCAGGGCGCGGGCAGGGGGTTGGTGGGCCCAGCGGACGGCCGGGAGGGTGACCAGGGCGGCGAAGCCCAGCGGGACGACGGCCGCGATCGCCAGGCCCAAGCCCAGCGGAGGGCCCAGGGCGACCGCCAGCAGGCACGCCCCCATCTGGGATACGACCAGTGTGGCCGTGGTCTGGCGGGGTGTCGCCCCCACGGCCCGGAGGGTGGCGTGGTTGCGGGTTGCGGGCGCTGTCGCGGGCGGCGAGGGCGGCGATGATGAGGGCGTTTATCGTGGCCAACACCAGCAGCCGCCCGGCGGTGCCGAGCACGATGGTACGTACCTGCTCGTAAGAGGTGGTCGACCGCGCCGGCGCTCAGGGCCTCGCCCGGTGGCGCCGGGGTCGAGTCCGCAGCGGCGAGGCGGGCCAGGCTCGGCCGCAGCACGGCGGCCACCACGATCATGGCTACGGCCAGGCTCAGGCCGACCGCGTTGGTCAGCAGGCGACCGGGACGCCGCCAGGCGGAGCGCTGTTCGAGGCAACACTCGTCGCCACCTACGGTGGCGGCCCTCGCCACTCGGTGACGGGCGGGTGGACGCCCGAGACCTCGTTCTCTGCCAGAATGACCAAGGCGTTAACGACGGGTGTACTCATGGCGTCGTTATCCCTGCTGGGAACAGCCCCGTTCGCACTGGCGAAGGAAGAAGGGGGACTCGCGTGACGACCGCTTACCTCGACCCCGGTTCGGGCAGCCTGATCATCTCCGCAGTGGTCGGCGGCATGGCCGGCGCTGCGGTCGCGGTGAAGCAGGTCCGGACCCGCGTCACCGGCGTGTTCAAGCGCAAGGGGAAGCAGACCGAGGCGGTCAGCCAGGCGTCGGACAGCGCGGCCGAGCCCGCAGCATGGCCCGAGCCCGCGGGTTCCGCCGAGCCCGCAGCTTCCGCAACGTCGGCCGAGGCGGTCGCCCCGGGCGAGTCCGCCTAGGAGCGTGGCCCTTACGAACCGGGGTCGTTCCGCGACCCCGGCAGCGCCCGTGTTAGCCAGGGGCAGCCACATCAGGCGCGGGCTGTCGGCTCAGGCTGCGGCCTTCAACGTCGACGACCCGATGGTCGAGCGGCTGCCCACCACCAAGCCAGCCGGGCTGTTCGATGACGACCAGCGTGAGGTGTTCGAGCGCCCCGTGGGCGAGCGGTTCCTCGTCCACCCCCAACAGACCCTGCCGGGCCGAACCCGCACCATGTACTTGGCCGAGCCGAAGCCATGACCGCCCCACCGGGGATGGAGGCGTCGGTGGACGAGGCGGACGCACGGGGCGACATCGAAGACGCCGGCGAGGGCGAGCCTGCCGCCGTGCCCTCGCAGAGCCCCGAGCCACGGTGGTCCGTGCGGCGCGAGGCGCTGCTTGCGCTAGAGATCCTGGCGCTGACCTCCTTCATCTGGGCGCGGCCTATCTTTCGCAGCTTCGGGCGGTCGCCCGAGACGTTCGTGGCTCGGGGGGCCGACTGGACCGACATCGTTGCGTTCGCCCTGCTGGTGCTCCTCGTGCCGCTGCTGCTCGTTGTGGCCGGCGAGCTCGTGCTCCAGGCGGTCTGGCCGCCGTTGCGGCGCGGGGCCCGGTTCGTGGTTGTGGGCGTGCTGGGCGGCCTCGTCACCTGGCAGGTCTTCGGCTACCTCGTGGAGTCGCCGGGGGCGTCGGGCGTCGCGGTGGCGGTCATCGGGGGCGCCTTGCTCGCAGTGGCGGCGAGCCGCCTGCCGAGCGCCTGCACCTTCCTGCGCTACGCGTCGATCGGGGCGCTGGTCTTCCTCGTCGAGTTCCTGGCGCTGTCGCCGGTCTCGTCGATCGTGTTCGGCGAGCGCCACGGCGGGGTCGAGAGCGCGGCCGCCGAGCAGGTTGCCGCCCAGCTCGGCCCCGACGCTCCGCCGGTCGTGCTAGTGGTCTTCGACGGGCTGCCGACCGGGCTGCTGCTCGACGGCACGGGCCACATCGACGCCGACCTCTACCCCAACATCGCCGCGCTGGCCGGCGACGGCACTTGGTACCGCAACCACACGACGGTCGCCCAGTACACGGTGACCGCCGTGCCCGCCATCCTTTCGGGACAGCGGCCCGACTACGGCGACACGCCGCCAGTCGTGGGCAACTACCGCCACAACCTGTTCACCCTGCTCGGCAAGTCCTACGACGTGCATGGCGGCGAGCAGATGACCGGCATCTGCCCAGTGGAGATCTGCCCCGAGGAGCCGGGCTCGCCGCTGCGTGGCCTGGCCCACGACGCCAGGGACGTGTGGGAAGCCCAGATGTCGGACGTGCAGCTCGACCCCGAGTTGGTGCCCAAGGCGTTCGACGCCCGCTACGAGAAAATGAGCGGCTGGGTCGCCCAGCAGGACTTCCGGCGGGGGGAGCGCCCGGGCCTGTACGTCTACCACCTGCTGCTCCCGCACCCGGGCTGGAACTACCTCCCCGACGGCACCGGTTACGCCGCCTCGGGGAGGCCGCCCGGCATGGCCTACGACACCTGGGGCGAGTGGGGCGAGACGGTTGCCCGGCAGCGCCACGTGCTGCAAGCGCAGGCCGCCGACCGGCTGCTGGGCCAGCTGATCAACGAGATGCGGCGGGATGGCGCCTACGACGACGCGCTGGTAGCTGTGACCGCCGACCACGGCTACGCCTTCACCCAAGATGCCCCCTGGCGTGCGCTCGCCAAGAGCAACGCCGACCAGATCCTGTGGACCCCGCTGATCATCAAGTCCCCCGGGCAGCAACGGGGCGTGATCGACGACCGCAACGTCAATTCGACCGACATCGTGCCCACCGTCGCCGACGCAATCGGCATCGACCGCCTGCCGTGGAAGACCCACGGCGAGCCGGCGTCCGAGACCACCGATCGCCCCAAGGGCGCCAAGTGGGTGGTCGACTGGCGCTACGCCCGGATGCGGCCCACCGGCGACGACCACATCGTCCACGTCGACGGCGACGCCTACTTCCCCAGGGTCCTCGCGGCCGACTTCGTCGACGGCACGGGGGACCTGGCCGTGTGGCGCCACACCGAGTACGGCGGGCTGGTGGCCACCAAGGTCGCCGACCACGAGGTCGCCAAGGGCAAACCCGTCGCGACCGTGGAGGTCGAAGGACCAGACCGTTGGCAGCACGTAGACACCGGCTATCCACCGCTCGAGCTGGTGGGCATCGCGATGCTGGATGGCGAATCCAGGGTGGCGGTGGCGGCCAACGGGACGATCGCCGCCGTCGTGTCGGCGGAGCCCGGCAGCTTCGCAGTGTCGGCCATCCACGCGCTGCTTTGGCCCGGGGCCCTGCGCAGCGGCGCCAACGACGTGCGGCTCTATCTGGTGGACGGACCTGCGTCCGCTCCCGTGTTGCACCCGATGACCATGGTCGCTCGGTCCTGACGGCGCGACGGGCCGACACGCGTGGCCGGGTGGGACGGGGACCTCCCCAGCATCCGCACCCACACATTCAGCAGAATCACGTCGGTCGACTCTGAACATGATTCGCGAACGGACTCAACGCCCGTAACCACCTGCGTCCGACGCCTCAGGGCTCCTATCAGCACTTTCGCGGTGCCCCCGGCACTGGTGCCCCCGGCAGGACTCGAACCTGCAGCCTACGCTTAGGAGGCGGTGACCGATCGTCCAGGGCGTTCGCTGGTGTCCGCTGAGCTGGGTGTCGTCGGCCAGATCATTCATCCCGTGTGGCCGAGTCCACGGACTGCGCTGAAGTATTGCACCCGCTATTGCACCTGGCCCGACCGCAGGTTGACGGCCGCGACCGTGACTAGGTTCCACCTGATGAGCGATCCGGCCCGGCGAGAGCCGCCTCGTCAAGTCTGGTACGAACTCGACGAGGCACTCGCGCTGCTCGCCGACCTCGAGGACGCCCGTGACGCGCTCATCACCGCCAACCAACTCAGCCTCGTCGTCACTGTCGAGCATCAGATCCGCATCCTGAGCCATAAGCTTGGATTCGATGACTGGCCGGGACCAGACAACCACTGAGCCGCTGCGGGCGTCCGAGGCGGCTCGGCGCCTAGGCGTCTCTACGCGCGAGATCATCCGACTCATCTACCAGCACGAGCTCCGCTACGTGATGGTCAACGGCATCGCCCACATTCCTGCGGACGCCCTCGAGGAGTATCGAGCCAGAGCCAGGTAGAGCAGAGCTCCACGCAGGAGCCGTCTCGAGGCGCGTCTGCCGCGCTCGTCGATGACTTCACGTCCTTCGCGGAGACTTGATCGGCCGAACCGAGACCGACGTATCGCGGCATGGGGCTCAACGAAGCATCAAAGGTGAACCATGAGCAAGAAGTTGAACTTCCCGGTCTTCGACGCCGACAACCACCTCTACGAAACCCGGGATGCGATGACTCGGTACCTCCCAGACGAGTACGAGGGTGCGATCGACTACGTCGATGTGCGCGGCCGCACGAAGATCGTCGTGCGAGGCCAGATCACGGACTACATCCCGAACCCGACGTTCGATCGGATCGGCCGCCCCGGCGCGCAGGCCGACTACTTCCGACACGGGAACCCGGACGGCATGTCGCAGCGGGAACTGATCGGCCGGGGAATCGACTGCCCCCCTGCCTACCGCAACGCGGAGGACCGGCTGAAGCTGTTGGACGAGCAGGGCCTGGACTACGCGATGGTCATCCCGACCCTGGCGAGCCTGGTTGAGGCGCGGATGACCGACGACCCTGACCTGTGCGCGGCCGTGATCCACTCGTTGAACCGGTGGATGATCGACGAGTGGCCCTACGTCTACGAAGGTCGGATGTTCTCCACGCCGGTCATCACCCCCGGCGACGTCGGGCGCGCCCTCGCTGAGCTGGAGTTCGTCCTCGAGCACGGCGCCAAAGTCGTGCTGATGCGCCCGGCGCCCGCCTGGGGCTGGAGAGGGCCGCGCAGCTTCGCGCTGCCCGAGTTCGATCCGTACTGGGAGAAGGTCCAGGACGCCGGGATCCTGTGCCTCGTACACGCCTCCGACAGCGGCTACACGCGGTACTTCAACGAGTGGGAGGGCGTGCGGGGTGAGACGAGGGCCTTCGCCGACCAGAGCAAGTTCCTCCATGCGATGGCCAAATCGTTCCGGGACATCCAGGACGCGGTGACGTCGATGATCTGTCACGGGCTCTGCGACCGGTTCCCCGGGCTCAAGTTCGCGCTCGTCGAGAACGGCGCCGGCTGGGTGCCCGGCATGCTGAAGGTGCTCGACAAGGCCTATGTCGACCTGCCGCACCTGTTCGCCGAGCACCCGCTCGACACGTTCAAGCGCTGCTTCTGGCAGCACCCGTTCCACGAGGAGGACCCGACGAAGATCATCGACCTCCTCGGTGCCGACAATGTGATCTTCGGCTCCGACCACCCCCACGTGGAGGGCCTCGCCGACCCACTGAGCTACCACGAGGAGCTCGCCGGCCTTCCCGAGGAGGACCAGGCGAAGATCATGGGCGGCAACATGATGCGCCTCATGGGCTTGGCAGCCTGAGGGCCGACGTTTGCGTGACATCCGGGAACTGTCCGACGATCACGAGGCCTACGCGGCCGAGCTGCGCCGACGTTGGGGCGGGCTGCTCAGCTACCGGTACCTCGGGCGCCACTTCGCCACCATGGATCACGGGTCGTCTGGTGACATCGTCACGTTGCGCCACGACATGCGCAACGCCTCGGGCGGGCTGCTCATCGCTGCGCTCGGCATCTGTGCCCCCGAGGGCGGCATGTCGGATCTGGAGGCTGTGCCGAACCCGGTGATCCATTCCTGCCAGGTGCTCGACCAGGGCCGTGGCGTGGCCAGGATCCAGGTGCGGTCCGAGGTCCTCAAGCGTGGCCGGCAGTTCAGCTACAGCCGGTCGCGGATCGTCGACGCCGACGACCCCGCACGGATCCTCGCCCTCACCGAAGGTCAAGGCGTCGCCATCGGCCAGCCCCCCGAAGGGCTGGGAAAGATGGACACCCGGTCCATCGAGGTCATCGACTCACCGGATCTCCCACCCCTCTGGCAGGTCTTCGGGTGTCACCGTCGCGACGACGGTGACTGGGAACTCGGGAAGCTGGCGGAGGAGCTGGCGTCGCCCGACGCTGCCCTCCATCTCGGTCCACAGCTCGTGATCCTCGAGACGGCCGCGCTCGACGCCGCGGCGCAGGTGGTCGACAGCGACCAGCTCGAGGCCCTGTCTTCGCACGTGATGTTCCTCACCCGCGGCAAGACCGGTCCGTTCCGTACCTCGACAGATGTCACCACCGGTGACCACGACCTCGTCGCCGCACGGGTCCTGCTCCAGGACGAGGGCGAGGACGGCCGGGCGATCACCTCGGCGTCGTTACAGTTCCGCCGAGCCGGTTGACGAGGCCTCAAGAGGGAGGGGTTCGATGGGAGTGCGCTTCACATTGAGGCCGGGCCGTCCGACCGAGGTGGCGCGAGAACAGGGGCGCAGGAATGCAGAAGCCGCTCGCTGACGTCTTCACGTGGCCGGCCGACGAACCCCAGCTGATAGGCAGCCGATGCGGGCGGTGCGGGGCGGCGACGTTCCCAGTGCAGTCGCGCTGCCCGCGGTGCCCTGGGACGATGACAGAGATCCTTCTTCCCCGGCGTGGGACCCTCGTGTCGTGGACGACCCAGGGCTTCCCACCGGTCGTTCCGTTCGCAGGCGACGCCACCGGCGAGAACTTCCAGCCTTTCGGCGTCGGGCTCGTGCAGCTCGATGACGTGGTGCGGGTCGAGGCCCGCCTGACCGAGAGCGATCCGGCCCGGCTCGACTTCGGCATGGAGGTCGAGTTGCGCATTGTTCCCTTCTACGTCGACGCCGACGGCGTCGAGGTCCTCACCTTCGCCTTCGAACCTGTCGGGAGCTGACGTGAACGACGTTGCGATCATCGGCATCGGGCTGCACCCGTTCGGCCGCTTCGGGGACAAGACGCCATTCCAGATGGCGGCCGACGCGGTGGAGGAGGCCCTCGCCGACGCCGGCATCACGTGGAGCGATGTGCAGTTCGCTGTCGGCGGCAGCTGGGAGGCCGCCCAGCTCGACCCGATCACCGGTCTGCTCGGGCTCACCGGCATCCCGTTCACCAACGTGTTCAACGTGTGCGCGACCGCGGCGAGCACCATCGACCATGCCGTGGCCGCCATCGGGCTCGGCCGCTTCGACATCGGCGTCGCCGTCGGCGCCGACAAGCACCCACGAGGGTCCTTCAAAGCGGACCCGGCGCTCATGGGCATGCCTCAGTGGTACGGCGAGAACGGTCAGTACGTCACCACGAAGTTCTTCGGCATGAAGATCAACCGGTACATGCACGACCACGACATCTCCCCGACGACCCTCGCCAGGGTGGCGGCGAAGAACTACCGCAACGGTTCGCTCAACCCGAAGGCGTTCCGGCGCACTCCGCTTTCGGTGGACGAGATCCTCGCCTCGCCGATCCTGAACCACCCGCTGACCGCGGCGATGTTCTGCGCCCCCGACGAAGGCGCAGCGGCGGTTGTGCTCTGCCGGGCAGACCTGGCCTCCCGCTTCACCGATGCGCCGGTGTTCGTGAAGGCAACCGAGATCCGAACGCGCAACTACGGCGCCTACGAGGTCAACACGACGTGGGCCGCACTCGACGAGGACGTGTCGCCCACGGTCTACGCATCCGAGGCGGCGTACGAGGCTGCCGGGATCGGGCCAGACGAGGTCGACGTCATCCAACTGCAGGACACCGACGCCGGTGCCGAGGTGATCCACATGGCCGAGAACGGCTTCTGTGTCGATGGCGAGCAGGAGAAGCTCCTCGCCGAGCACGCCACGGAGATCGCTGGCCCGCTGCCGATCAACACCGACGGCGGGCTCATCGCCAACGGTGAACCCATCGGTGCCTCCGGCCTGCGGCAGGTCCACGAGCTCGTGATGCAGCTACGGGGCCAAGCGGGGGACCGCCAGGTCCCCGGCGAGCCGCGGGTCGGCTACGCCCAGGTCTACGGCGCACCCGGCACCGCTGCCGTCACCATCGTCTCGCGCTGACCCGACGTCTGGGCCTCGCTCCGTCGCGTCATCGCGGACTCCCGTCAGGCAACAGCCCTGCGTCCTCCGGCCGAGGCAGCCGCCGTCGTAACGTGACCGCGACACCGGTGCTGAAGCGAGCGACCACGACGTCGTCGGGCTCGTCCGCCGGCGGCGAGGTCGCGCCGCGCGGCACCGTCCAGGTCCTGTCGACGCCTCGACCGTCGGTGACGACGGTCGCAGCTGGGTCGACGCCGTGCACGAGCGATTCGACGATCCCGTCGACGCCCTCGACGAGCAGCCCCGGCAGCGAGTAGGGATCACCCTCGGACAGCCCGCCGGCGTTGCCCGAGAGCCTGATGGCTGTCGCGTCGGCGTCGGGCTCCACGCTGAGGCCGACGTAATCGGCCGGGAGCAGGAAGTGGGTGAGGGGGAGCACCGTGGCCAAGCTGTCGGCCTCGCTCGGATCGACGTCCAGCGCCCGGGTGAGCCGTTCTGCGGCGATCCAACCGATGCCCGTGAAGATCGCCCGGCCGACCTCGACGGCTTCGTCGTGGCCGTACCGCTGCTCCACCGCGCGCATCATCCCCCGAGCCAGCAGGTGGCCCTGGACGGCGAACTCCCGCAGCACGATGTGGAGCGCTCGGGTCGAGAGCCGCTCCAGCTCGAAGCCTGGGTCGAAGTCGCCGCTGTAGGCGTCCCATCCGCCCCGGTCGGATGCCGCCGGCAGCTCCGGATCGTTCGGGAGCTGCGCGACGACGCTCCGCTCCATGAACCCGAGCCACGGATGTGGCTCGATCGGGTCGTTGGACTCGTCGATCGCCACCGTCCAGTGGCAGTCGGGGCCACCGCGCGGGACAGCAGGCGGTCGGTGCACCGGCCGCACCCGGGCGCGAGGGTTGGTGGCGACCGCGGTCGCGTCGAAGGTTGGGTCCTCGATGTCGTGGCACATGACCCGGACCATCGCTTCGCCCATCGGGACCGCGTCGGCGAGCGCACCGCAGGACCGCAGCCAGAACTCGCCGCTATCAGACGAGTTGAGCTGGTACCCGACGTCCATGAACTGGTGGGCGAAGCCGACGTCGAGCTGGAGTCCCTTGAAGATCGTCTCGACATCGGTGCCCTCGAACTGGAGGAGCCTCTGCATCCGTCGGGTGTAGACCGGGCTCGTCATCATCCACTCGTCGATCGCGAGCTGGGCTGCCTCGTCCATGCTTCGGCGGCCGAGGATGGCCGGGACCGACGCCCGGTCCTGCAGGTGGGCGGCGAGCATGAGCTCGCGTCCGATGGTGCAGAGGTCGGCTCGCGAGTACGACAGGAGGGGCGACAGGGTCATCGATTCTCTCCTCTCCCATGGGCGTAGGTACGACGCGCGATGCGCCGACCCTGGCTGGTGCGGACGAGCTCGCGCTTGAGGATCTTGCCGTTCTCGTTGCGGAGGAGCTCGGCGACCCGCTCGAACCGGACAGGGACCTTGTAGGGCGCCAGATGCTCCCGGCACAGGGCGACGAGCGCCTCGTCAGTGGTGGGCGCCGACTCGACGACGAAGGCGACCGGAACCTCCCCCAAGCGGTCGTCGGGCACGCCCGCGACGGCGGCGTCCGCGACCTGCGGCGCGAGGCGCAGGACCTCCTCGACCTCGCTGGGGTGCACCTTGTTGCCGCCCCGGTTGATCATGTCGGACACCCGGCCCTCGATCCACACGAAGCCGTCGTCGTCGATGCGCCCGATGTCACCGGTGTGCTGCCACTCGTCGAAGCCGCCGGGGATCCGCACGAGGAGCTCGCCAGTGCCGTCGTCGGTGGTGACCTCGACACCGGCGTGGGGCCGGCCGACGGCGCCGAGCTTTGCATCGCCGAAGGCCTTCGAGTCGGCCGCGCTCCACCCGACGACCTCCCCGCCGAGCTCGGTCTGGCCCCAGCCGTTGAGGACGCTGATGCCGAAGCGGTCGCGGAACCGGCGGGCCTGTAGCGGCGAGAGCGGTGCCGAGATGCTGCGAACGTACTTGAGCGGGGCGAGGTCGGCGATCCGCTCGTCGTCGGCCAGCATCACCATTGCCGCGGGCGGCAGAACGGTGCTGCGGATCCCGAAGCGGCGGACCAGAGCGGCGAACTCGGCGGTGTCGAACCGATCCATCAGCACGACCGGGGCGCCGGTGCGGAAGGCGAAGAGCACCTGGTAGATGCCGTTCCAGAGCCCAAGGGAGACCGGAATGAGGTTGGGCATCGGCGGCTTCGATGGGTCGCCCGGCTTGGCGCGGAGGGTGCCAAGAACCTGGTCGATTCCCTCGAGCACGCGAGCGTGCAGGAGCGAGACGGGCTTGGGGGACCCGGTCGTCCCCGACGTGAACGACACGACGGCGACCCCGGCGTCGAACCTCGTCCCGAGCACCTCACGCTGGATGCGTTCTAGCTCGGTGGCGGTGGCTCGCGGGTTCAGTGGCACGTAGACGCCACCGGCCAGCCAGGTGCCGAAGAGCCTGGCGATCAGCTCGCCGCCGCTGGGCAGCGGTGTTCCGCACACCGTCCCCGGCTGGATCTCGAGCGAGGCCGCCCAGGCTTCCGCCCGCCCACGGAGCTGGGAGCCGGTCCAGTCGCCATCGGGGGCGTAGACCCAGACCTCGTTGCCCGGTGGGGGGAGGAGGTCGGCGAGGTTCACACCGTCCACTTGGCCTCGCGCTTCTCAGCGAAGGCCCGCGGGCCCTCCTCCTGATCGGGGTGGCCCCACATGGAAACGAGCTCCCTCGCGCCGAGCTTGCACGCCTCGGTGAGACCGTGTTCGAGAGCGGCGGCGAGGGCTCGCTTGGTTGCCGCCATCGCGGCTGGGCTGTTCTTGGCGATTGTCTCGCCGAGCTCCTGGGCCCGCTCGCGCAGCTTCTCGGGTGGATCCACGACCTCGCTCACCATGCCGAGCTCGTACGCCCGCTGCGCCGACATCCGCTCGTACTTCCCCATGAACGCCATCCGCATGACCGCCTCGACCGGCATCTTCCGCATGAGGCCGATCGCCTCCACCGAGACGACCTGACCGACCGACACGTGCGGATCGAAGAACTGCGAGTCCGACGCGCAGATGACGATGTCGCCATCGGCGACCCAGTGAAAGCCGCCGCCGCCGCAGATCCCGTTGACGGCGGTGATCACCGGCTTCCAGACCTTCTGCTGCCAGGCGGTGAAGTGGAGGTCAAAATTCTCCATGTCGTCGCGGTAGCGCGCAAAGCCCACGCCGTCGCCAGCGATCTCCGACACGTCAACGCCGGTCTGGAACGCCCGCCCCTCACCGGTGTGCACGATCACGCGCACGTCCGCGTCGGCGTCGAGCTCCAGCCACGCTTCAGCGAACTCCGAGCGCATCGCGGCGTTCATGGCGTTGAGCTGGTCGGGCCGGTTGTTGATCAACCAGCCCACCGGCCCGTGCCGCTCGACGATCAGGTGCTGATAGGTGCCCACTGCGGCTCCCTCTTCTCGGCCCACGCCGCGGGCCCCTCGGTCTGGTCCGGGTGCCCCCACATCGCAGCCAGCTCGAGCGCGCCCGCCCTGCAAGCCTCGGTGAGGCCGGCCTCGAACGCGCCCCATAGGGCCCGCTTGGTCGCGGCCATCGCCGCGGGACTGTTGCGACCGACGAGCTCGGCGATCTCGTGGGCCCGCTGGCGCAGGCGACCCGGCGCGACCACCTCGGACAGGATCCCCAGTTGCCGCGCCCGATCGGCGCCGAGCCGCTCATGGCTACCGGTGAGCGCCATGCGCACGATGGCTTCCATAGGCGAGCGCCGTACCAGGGCGATGGTCTCGTAGGCCGAGACCTGGCCGACTGACACGTGCGGGTCGACGAACGTGGCCCCAGTCGACGCGATGACGATGTCGGCATCGGCCACGAAATGCAGGCCGCCACCCGCGCACACCCCGTTGACAGCGGCGATCACCGGCTTCCACACGCCGTTGTGCCAGGCGGTGAACCGCAGCTCGGCGTCCCGCGTGCGGCGGGACTGCACCCGCAGAGCCTCCTTGTCCTTCGCCAGCTGGCCGACGTCGAGGCCCGTTTGGAAGGCCGGCCCGTTGCCGGTGTTGACGATGACCCGCACCTCTGGGTTGGCGTCGAGTTCGGCCCACGCCGCCTCGAGCTCGTTCATCATCGCCGCATCCATGGCGTTGCCGCGGTCGGGCCGGTCGAAGATCAACCAGCCCACGTGGCCCTCGCGGTGAACGTCGAGCGTGGTGTAGCTCATGACCGGGGGATGCCCTTCCACGCCGCGCGCCTGTAGGGGTCGGGCTCCCGTGGCAGGCCGAGCACCCGCTCCCCGATGACGTTCTTGTTCACCTCGGTCGTGCCGCCCTCGATCGTGTTGGCCCGACTGCGGAGCATCCCCTTCACGGTGCGGTCCAGGTGACATCCTTCCCAGGCCGTGGCGTGGGCGCCGAGGAGGTCGACGGCGGCGAGCTGGATGCGCTGGTTGAGGTCGCCCTGGTGCACCTTGCCGATGGAGGTGAGCGGGCCCCCGCGGAGGCGGCGGTTGGTCCACGCGCGGATCTGCTCCTCCGCCCACAGGATCACCACGCGGTCGCGCAGCGCTGGGTCGGTGACATGCCGCTGCAACAGGCCATCGGCGCTCCCGCCGCCGATGCGGTCGACGCCGCCCGAGCCGCTGCCCGACACCATCTGCCGCTCACCCGACAACGTGGCGTTGGCCACCCGCCACCCCTCGCCCTCGGCCCCTACCCGCTGGGCGTCGGGCACGCGCACCCCGTCGAGGAACACCTGGTTGAAGTCGACCTCGCCGGTGATGTGCCGCAACGGGCGCACCTCCACCCCGGTGGCATGGATGTCGACGAGGAAGTAGGTGATGCCGTCGCGCTTCGGGGCGTCGGGATCGGTGCGGGCGAGGCACACCGCCCAATCGGACAGGTGGGCCCACGTGGTCCAGACCTTCTGACCTGTGAGGCGCCAGTCGTCGCCGTCCCGCTCGGCCCGGGCGGCGAGCGACGCGAGGTCGGAGCCGGCGCCAGGTTCACTGAAGAGCTGGCACCACTTCTCGGTGTTGTCGACGATCCGCGGTAGGTAGCGGAGCCGCTGCTCCTCACTGCCGTGGGCGAAGAGCGCCGGCGCGCAGAGGTTGAGGCCGAGTGGGTTGAGGCGGCCGAGGCCCAGCGGGCTGAGAAGCGCGTCGACCCGGCGAGCGATGGCGGGTTCGAGGTCGAGCCCGCCGTACTCGAACGGCCAGGTGGGGACGACGAGACCGGACGCTGCGAACGTCGGGTACCACGCTTCGTACTCCGCGAAGGTGCGGACCTCGCGCAGTGGCGTCGCGCTGCTGGCGGCGTCCTGCCAGGCGGCCGGCACCTCGGCTTCGATCCAGGTACGCACGGCGTCGAGCACCTGCTCGACCGGCGTGCTCCGGTCGACGGAGAGGGTCATCGTCCGGTGAACCCCGGCGTGCGCTTCTCGAGGAACGCGGCGAGACCCTCACGGAAGTCCTCGCTGCGGCTCGACAACTCCATGGCGAACGCTTCCGCTCGCAGCTGCTGATCGAAGGTGTTCTCGCCGGCGACTTGCAGCATCCACTTGGTCAACCCGAGGGTGACGGTGGGCCCGGCGGCGAGTTCTTCGGCGAGCGCAATCGCGGCGCTGTCGACGTCCGACGCAGGGACGGCGACGTGGCCGAGGCCCCACTCGACGGCGGTGGCACCCGTGATCCGGGTGCCTCGGAGAAGCAGCTCGCGAGCCCGCTGCACGCCAACGAGCCGTGCCAGCAGCCAGGTGCCGCCGGTGTCCGGGGTGAACCCGCGCTGCGCGTACGGCTCCCACACGGTGGCGTCCTCGGCGAGCACGAGGAAGTCGGCCGCCGCCGCGAGGTGGAGCCCGACGCCGGCGACCCACCCCCGGGCAGCGACCACCACGGGGACCTGCACGGTGCCGAGAAGCGGGATCAGCCGGTGACTCTGCGACGGGAGGCGCCGCTGGATCGAGCCGATGCGCGGCTTCAGGTCGTCGCCGCGGTTGGCGGCGTTGCGGCCGACGATGTCGAAGCCACTGCAGAAGTGGTCGCCCTCGGCCGTCAGCAGGATGGCGCGGACCGACTCCCCCCGGCCGGCAGCGTCGATGCCGTCGATGAGCAGTTCGACCATGTCGTCGTCGAGGGCGTTGCGCTTGGCCGGCTTGTCGAGGTGGAAGCGCAGGACGCCACCCGCCTGGCTCACCCGCACGTGCGCGCTCCGCTCGGTCACCGGTCCTCCCAGGCGGCGGCGATCTCCTCGAGGGCGCCCTGCAGGTCGGCGGCGGGAGGGTCGGGCAGCCGGACCGGGCCGCGCCGGCGGGACGGCAGGAGGATCGTGGCATGTCCGGGCGTCGTTACCTCGCGGCGCTGGTTGGTGCACGCGATGTCGAGGTCGACCGCCGGCTGGTCGCCGTCGGCGAGGTACTTGCGCACGACGGTACCCCGGACCCACTGGGTGTCGCCGACGTAGTTGAACTGCCGGAACTCGCAGTCGAGCGTCCACAGCCAGGCGTCGTCGCCCATCCAGTCGGTGCAGAGGTGGATGAGCCACGTCTCCCGCATCCGCCCGTAGTCGAACGTGGTGGGGTTGCCCGAACGCTTGGCGAACTCCGGGTCCCAATGGACCCGCTGCATGACGTCAGGGACGTTGTGCTCGTCGCGGTGGAAGAAGCGAGGGATGCGGGCCCGGTTCTTCGCCGCCAGGCGAAGGGCCTTGACGCCGTAGAGGCCCATGCCCATGCCGACATGCCAGCAGATCATGTCGGTGACGGTGAGGGGGCCCTTCACCAGGGGGCCGACCTCGTCGCCCTCCTCGACGTCCTCCCACCATCGGGGCTCGGCACCACGTGGTGACTCGGCGCAGTACGCGGCCTCGATCGCGGCGATCTCGTCGTCGGTGTAGTCGGCCAGCTGTACGTCGTCGTACTTCTTGCGTTCCCTCGCCTTGGTGCGCTCGGCGCGGACCATCAGTCGATACTGGCCCGCCAGTACCGGCCCGTCGACTTCGCGGAACACCTGCCCGGTCCACTCGTGCACCGCGCGCTCGGCGAACTCGCTCGGCTTGTCGAGCACGGCCACGAGGGCGTTGCGGCGGGCCACCCGGCGCAGCGGCCGCAGCGGGGCCCACCATTCGCGGGCCGACGCGGAATAGAAGGCGTGCACCCCCCGGAGGGGGTCGCCCTTGAGCAGCGCCTTGGTGTCGAGGTCGAGGTCGGTCACCTCGTCGTCGCCGATGAGCGTGTCGCCGCCGACGAGGACCGGCGGCGCGATCGGGCCGCCCCACACCGTGGTGTCGGCGTAGGCCGGCTCGCACCACAGTGGGTTGTCGTCGCCGTAGGCCTCGGCCACGTGGCGGAACGTGTCGGTGGTCGGCAGCGAGTAGTGCGGCGGTATCGGGTGCCGCTCGGCCACGCCGATCCGGGCCCGCAACCGGGCGATGCCGTCGTCGGTGATCCGCCCGTCGCTCATGCCCCGCTCGACGGCCACTGGAGTCGGCGGTAGCC
Organism: uncultured bacterium; assembly: GCA_963717085.1. GTDB lineage: Bacteria > Actinomycetota > Acidimicrobiia > Acidimicrobiales > VFJN01 > DASQUK01. The sequence continues at coordinate 27,744 of CAVQVM010000018.1, read as the reverse complement.
GTCGAAGCGGAGCGCGCCACCCCGGAGCTCCCGGATGGCGAGGAAGTCGCCCGTGTAGCCCTTGCAGTCGTGGGGACCGAACTGGACGTAGGTTGCCGGCCCACCATTGGTGGCCGGCATCCAGCGGATGCGCTCCATGGCCTCCTTTGGCGTCTCGTGGCGGTCCGCCATGAATTCCATTCTAGATCTTTGAACGGTGATTCATGACAGAGTAACCATAGTCGGAACGAGCATGCTATGCCTTATCCACGCTGATGCCGGCGACATCATCGTGGTGAGTGCCGACGACCACCTCGTCGATCTCGCAGCCGCAGTGTCCGATGTGCTCGACGCCGTCGCACGCGCGCTCCTATGGATGGCCCTACGGCCGCTTCCAGGCGTTCTCAGCGATACGTGGACCGCAGCAACCGCCATTCTTGCTCTGGCTGGACTTACAGTTGCCGGAGGCGTAGCTGGCTCTCGGTGGCTTGCTGCCGTATGTCTCCTTCTCGGGATCGTTGTACTGCTTACAATTGCTGGCGTCAGACTAGAGGTCGAGCGGGTTCATCGAGAACGGGTTCAAATTGACCTCACGCCGCTGCCACCTTTGCAGTTGGGAGAGTCCAACGGGCTGTTCGTTCAATACTCCATTCGAATCACTAACAACGGGCCCAGCGGTACGTTCACGGCGCGGGTCAACTCCGACGTGACCGGATGGTCGAATCCCTCATACGGGCACTTCTACCTTCCTTGGGAGGGATCCAACGAGGAGGAGACACAGGTGCGGCGGTCAACAACCACAGACGTGCACGTGGCAAGGCTCTATGTCATGCAGTCACTCTTCCGGTTCCTCCTGCCCTCGCGCTCAGGAAAGACGTGGGAGCTTGGCGAGGGCGTGTCGATGCAGGCAACCCGCGATCTACGGCTCGAATTCGAGTTCCGGGTATGGGACGACGAACGAGAGAATGGTGCTAGCCGGCGAGCAGTAATTGAGTACCCTCATCGAAGATCTGGCGAGCCCTGGCCCACCCTGCCAGATCTCCGACTTGAGTCCACGTAGTGTCGAATGCCTACCCGAAATGAGCATGCACCGGCGGAGGGTACGTGGCTGGCGGCGGAGGCCTGCAACTAAACCTCGGTGTCGAAGCTAAATTTAGGTTCCTGACCGGCGGGAAGGCCTCCGATACATCTAGGTCGTATGACTACTTCTGATTTGCCCGCCCAGGTCGTCGTCGCCGTCGGGCGAGCGGGGGGATCTGAGCGCCAGCGTCCGCTCCCGCGCGCCGTCAAGCGAGGTCTATTGGCGCTGTCTTGTCCCATCCCCAGCAGGTCTTAGCGTCGAGAACAACGGTCCTCTCGGATGCCTGAAGTCCTCAGCTACCGGCTGGCTGCCTTCCATGTCGGGAAGCTGTCCAACGCCCCGTACGATCCTTGGGCGTGGAGGTCGACCACGATCGCGACGGCTACAGGGATGCGCTACGTGACTTTCTTGCGACGCTCGAACACCGACTCGAGCCACCTGCGACGTTCGAGGACGACGCCGAGCTCTGGTGCGCCGCGTTCATCTTTCGCCGCGCAGAGGCTGCTCGTCACCGGTCTACACGTAACCGACGACGACGAGCCCTACGACGGTGTCGGGCCACTCGCCCGCGCGGCGTACGAGTCAGCGATCTTCGGCGCGTGGCTCCTCGGCGACACAGGTCGCCTGGACATACTCCAGGGCGATCTGACTCGGAGTCACGAGATCGCGGTGCGAGAGAGTTGGCGGGACGGCGATCCGCCCGCTGGTATCGCTGCGCTCCTCGACCTGTACCGTGAGCGGTACCCGCCGGTGCAGCGCCCGTCCCTCGATCAGATGGTCAACCAGGTTGTCGAGTGGGTGAGCGAGTCCGAACCGGTGTGGGCCTATCGGCTCGATCCAGACGCGCGCACGCGGGAGCCCGTCCGACACGACGGCGAGCCATACCGGTCGAGCTACGGGGCGCTCTATCGGATGCTGTCGACGTATGAGGTACACGGCCTGGGAACGGTGCAACGCTGGATCGACCTCGAAGGCCGAACAGTGCACCCGCCGTCACCAGCCTGGCCCGAGCCGACAGAGGTGCTCGTGCTCGTCGGGGCAATTGTCGCCGATGTGGCGTCCCGGCTGTTCGGCTATCGCCCACTCCGGCCCGGATCGTTCGATCGAACGAGCGAGGACTTCCTGGAATGGGAGGCGGGTTCGATGCTTCTCCGCGCCGCCGCTCGCGCGGTCGCCGATGACGACCCAAGCGAGTGGGTCGATTCTCTCGGCGGGCCCGCGTCTTGACGGGGCCGACGGCCCGTCAGGTGGCATGGCGTAGGCGGCCGCCCGCCGGGTCAAACACCGGAACGTGAGCGCCGGGAACACCAGCTCGCGGACGATGAAGACGCCGGACTGTGGTGATGCGCCAGCAGGCGTGCGGGATCGGGCGCATCTGCGGGTCTCCGTCGTCGCTTGAGGCGGGCCCCGAGACCCATCATTCGTTGGCCTTCCGGGCTATTGCCAGGAGGTGAGCGCTGAGCCCGAGGAGCGACGGCTCGGACTCGACGAGTCGTGTCGCGCTCGAGGATGACGTCTCGATCGGCCTCGTTCGCCCAGCGCTGCTCGAGGTGTGGGAGCCATCCTGCGAGACCCTCGACGCCGACGAGTTCGGTGAGCACGAGCTCGGCGCGGCCGATCTCGTCCGCGAGTTGCTCGGGGCGGTGGAAGAACGCTGTCGTGAACCAGTGCGGCCGGTGCTGCGGGTTTGTGTGCCGGCCGTCCGCCAGGTCGCGTCGGACTATGTCGCGGAACTCTGAGGCGAACAGGAACTCGGGCACGAGACCGTCGAACAATGAGGCGAATCGGCTGATGGCCGCAGCGGCGACTAGGCCGTTGGGTCGAACAACGCGGCGGGCTTCCTCGAGAACTCGGATGCGGTCGGTCTGTTCGTGCAGGTGGTAGAGGGGGCCGAGCACAAGTACGACATCGAAGCTGTCATCGGGGAACGACAGCCGGCGCGCATCACCTACCTCCGCGGTCAGGCCTCGGTCGCCTGACACACGCAGCGCTTGGTCGACATGGCGGGGCGTGATGTCGAGGAGATGCACGCCATAGCCGTCCGCGAGCAGCCAGTCGGCGTGTACTCCAGTCCCCCCGCCGACATCGAGGACCTGGGCGGGCGGGGCCGGGAGGTGCCGACGAAGGAGTTCCTGGGTCCGTAGCAGCTCCAGCGCGGCCAGCCCCGCCGACAGTCGATCCTCTTCGAGGCTCGACTCGTAGTGCGCAACGACGTCAGCGATGTCGCCTTCCATCGCCGTGACCGTGCGGCCGTACCTGCCAGGACGTTGGGCGAATTCTGCGTCGGCCACTCCGGCCCGCCACACCTCCCCGGACGGCGGCAACGTTGACACCGCTTTGGCTACTGACCGGCGCGTCGCGTCGGCCGCCGGGGCGGGTCACATACTGGGCGGCGTGTCGGGGACTTCCGGGTGGCGGTGGGTGTTGCATGTGGATCTGGACGAGTTCCTGGCCGCCGTCGAGATCGCCCGACGGCCGGAGTTGCGGGGCAAACCGGTGGTGGTGGGCGGCCAGGGCGACCCGACCCAGCGCGCCGTGGTCGCCACGGCCTCCTATGAGGCCCACGCGTTCGGCATCCACTCGGGCATGGCGCTGCGCACCGCGGCGAAGCGTTGCCCGCACGCGGTCTTCTTGCCCTCGGATCCTCCGGTATACGAGGAGGTGTCGGCACGCGTGATGGCCACGCTGCGCAGCTTGCCGGTGGTGGTGGAGGTGTTGGGCTGGGACGGGGCCTTCCTGGGGGCCGACACAGACGATCCCGAGGGGTTGGCGGCCGAGGTGCAGCGGGCGGTCAAGGACGCGACCGGGCTGAGTCAGGCTTGGTGACTGCCCAGTTGGCCCATCGCCTCACGCGAACGCGCCCACCTTCCTCGGCGGGGGTGCCGAGCAGATCTACGGCTCGGGGCGCGCACCCACGAGCGCAGGCGTCCCCGAACGTGCGCACATATCGACGTGAGACATGCCACTGAGGTGCCGGTAGGGCGTAGACGTCGTTCGCCGAGCGCAGCCCCCGCTCAGCTAGCCGCCCGCCAAGGGTGGGAGCGAATCTCGGGGAGTCCTTCGGCGTTGGGCGCTCCTCACCCACCCCACGGTCGCGCACGTGCGGGTGCGGGCCTGGCCAGGGCGCGTGCCGCCCAGCCGGCGTTCGGAGACAGCCTGGCGTCGCCTCGGGAGGACGTCGTTATGGGGCGCTCGCGGAGCATCCTGTGCTGCTCGCGAAAGGTTACGCGTTGGTGGCGGTGGTCGGCAGGAGGGGAAGACGGTGGCGGCGACGCCGATGACCGCGGCGATGAACGGTACGAGCGGCCCGGCGCGGTAGCCATCGAGAAACTCGGCGGGCGACCCGCTGGATCCGGCGACGGCGTTGATGACGGCGCCACCATGGCGACAACGAGCGCGCCGCCGAACTGGGACGACGTATTGCGACGGGGGCAGGGCGGCCGATGCGGGGAGCGCACCGGACGTCGCCAGCGCCGCCGCGGCGCCGGCGAGCGCGGCCAACGCTCGGCCGCGACGGCGGGTGGGGCGAGCGGTCGAGCTCATTTGCCGTTCCTTCCGAGAGCGTGTGATCCCACGTCGGGTCCCGCACGTCGCCCGGGCCGATCCGACGGGGCCACGCTCAGCCCGGGTCCCGCCCCGCCGAGCCGCGCCCGGGCCGAGGGATCGCGGTGTCAGGCCGTCATCAGCCGCGGGAGCTCGGGCAGCGTCTCGGGCGGTGAGCGGTGGACGGCACCTGGGGACATCCCGACCGTACGCTTGAACGCTCGGCTGAACGCGGCCTCGGACTCGTAGCCCAGCCGCGCCGCCAGCTCGGCGACCGGCACGTCGTCGTGCTGGAGCCAGTCGAGTGCCACCTGCATGCGCCATCGGGTCACGTAGCGCATGACCGGCTCGCCCACGAGCTCGGTGAAGCGGGCGGCGAAGGCCGAACGCGACATCGCCGTCGCCCGCGCCAGCGATGCCACCGACCACGGCTGCGCGGGATCGCGGTGGACGAGCGACATCGCCTGGCCGATGCGCGGGTCTTGCAGCGCGCCCAGCCAGCCGGTTTGGCCTTCGGGCTCGCGGGCGATCCACGCCCGGATCGCCTGGATCACCAGGATGTCGGACAGCCGGGTGATGACCGCTTCACCCCCGGGTCGCAGCGCGGTCGCCTCGGCGGCGATGAGGCGCAGGGTGGCGTGCATCCACTCGGTCTCGGGCACGGGCGTCGGGCCGCTCGTCGTCTCGACGACGATCATCCGCGGCAGCAGCGCCACCAGGTTGCGCGCCGCGGGATGGCCGAACCGCACCGTGCCGCAGACGAGGCTCGTCGCCGCTCCTCCGCCGCCGTGCCGGAGCACCGCGTACCGGTCGCTCATGTAGTCGTGGGGCAACGCCTCGACCCGGGGCGCAGGCGCGTCCGGGTCGCTGCGGATCCGGTGGCCCTCGCCGTGGGGCACGAGGGCGAAGTCACCCGGCCGCAAGCGGCGTGGCTCGGTGTCCTCGACCTCGAGCCAGGCGCCGCCGACGTTCACGACGTGGAACCACAGGGAGTGCGGTTCGGGCGCCAGGGTCAGGCCCCAGGGCGCGCTCAGCTCCGAGCGGACGTAGAAGGTGCCGGACATCCGGAGCACGTGCAGCGCCTCGCCCAGGGGATCGGGTGTGGCCCACGGGTCCTCGCCTCGCATGCCGCCAGTGTGCCGACCGGACCCGCCGTTCGTCCATCGCGGCTGGACTATCGGTCATGAATCAGCGACGCACAGGCATTGTTCGGCCGGCGCATCGCCCTCAGAGTGGACGCAAGCAAATGATTCGACTCACGAGAGGACCACGCAGATGATCACCGTCATGGGAGCCACAGGACCGACCGGCGGCGCCACCGCCCGCCGCCTGCTCGAGGCCGGCGAGCACGTCCGGGCGCTCGGCCGGTCGGCAGACCGGCTCACCGCCCTGCGTGACGCCGGGGCCGAGCCGTTCTCGGTCGACGCCAGCGACGCCGCGGCGCTCACCGAGGCGTTTCGCGGTGCCGACGCCGCCTACGTGCTGCTGCCGTTCGCACCGGAGGTGCCCGACGGGTACGCCCACATGGCCCAGCTGGGCGAGGCGATCGTCACCGCCATCCGGGCCGCTGGTGTGCCGCACGTCGTGGCGGTGAGCGCCGTCGGCGCAGACCTGCCCAGCGGCACGGGGTACCTCACGGGCCTGTACGCCCAGGAGCAGTGTCTGCAGACCCTCACCGACGTGGCCCACGTGCTCGCCCTCCGCCCCGGCTCGTACTTCGAGAACGCGTACGGCTGGTTGCCGGTCATCGCCGAGGAGGGGGTCATCGCCGACTCCGTCGCTCCCGACGCCCCGCTCCCGATGATCGCGACCAGCGACGTCGGCGCCGCGGCCGCGGCGGCGCTGCGGTCACGCGACTGGACCGGCTTCGCCGTGCGCGAGCTGCTCGGGCCCCGCGACCTCACCTACGCCCAGCTCGCCCGCATGATCGGCGCCGCGATCGGCCGGCCCGACCTCGCCTACGTGCAGCTCCCGGAGGAGGACCTGCGGGCCGCCCTCGCCGCTGCCGGCTGGTCGCCCGACGCCACCCGACTGCAGGTCGAGATGAACCGGGTGTTCAGCGACGGCAGCGTCGCCGCCCGAGCCACCCGCACGGCGGGCTCGACGACGCCGACGCGGTTCGAGGACTTCGCCGCCACCGACCTGGCGCCCGCGTTCGCCGCGCTCGCGGATGACGACCAGTGACCGGTGACCTCATCACCGTCGGGACGGTCGCCGCCGCGGTCGCGTCCGCCCTCGTGGCCGGGGTCATGTTCGCCTTCTCGACGAGCGTGATGCCTGCCCTCGGGCGGCGGCCGGCCCCCGAGGGCATCGGGGCGATGCAGGCGATGAACTCAGCCATCCTCAACCCGGCGTTCGGGCTGGCGTTCGGCGGAGCGGCGCTGCTGTGCGCGGCGCTAGCGGTCACCGCGCCGTTCACCGTCGACGAGTCCCACGCCCTGCTGCGGGGCGTGGGTGCGGCGCTGTACGTAGTCGGCACGTTCGGCGTGACGATGGCGATCAACGTGCCGATGAACGTCGAACTCGATGCCGCCGACGCCGCAGCGCCGGAAGGTACGGCGGTCTGGCGCCGGTACCTCCGCCGGTGGACGGCGTGGAACACTCTTCGCACGATCCTCGGGGCCGCCGCCTCGGCGCTGCTGGTGATCTCGCTGGTGTGAACCTGGCGGGTCGGCATGCGCGAGTGTGAGCCGGCAGGGAACCACATCAGGCGTGCCAGACCGGCCGCCTGGGCGGCGCGGCAGTCTCATTGGGCAGGCAATATTCCGAACGTTCAGGCAATTGCTTTCCTTGTGAGCGTGCTCGACCTCACGCCGGATCAGTTGCTGTCGACAACTCGGGCGGTTCGTAAGCGTCTGGACTTCAAGCCCGGACGGAGGGTTCCCAGGGACCAGAACCTCACTGGGATCGTTGGTAGCGCAAGCACCGGGCGACCTGCCGCGTGCGTTCGCCCACTTGACTGACGGCCCGCACCGCACGCCACATAACGACGGACAGGGGCGCTCCCCCGTGGAGATCGACGTGTCCCAGAATGCGCGGCCGGCCCGCTCGCCCTGCGTCCCCAAGGTGCCGGTAGCGGCGTACACGTCGTTCGCCGAGCGCAGCCCTCGCTCAGCTAGCCGCCCGCCAAGGGTGGGAGCGAATCTCGGGGAGTGCTTCGCGGTCGCGCACCTCGCCGACGACGGCCACGTCGGGGGCCATGCGCAGGATGCCGGCGACGAGGCGCCGCAGGTCGACGCCGGCCCGGTCCGCCCGGGCGGCCCGGGTCTGCATCTGGGCCACGTTGGGTGCCGGGATGTCCGACTCGAACACCTCCTCGGCCCACCACCACCCGCAGCGACGGGTCGAGCTCGGCCGTCGTGCACGACAACAGGGTGGTCTTGCCCGACCCCGGCGGCCCGGCGAACACGATCGACAGCCGCGCTCGCACGCACGCGGCCAGCAGGTCGGCCACCTGGCCGCTCAGCATCTCCCGCTCCACCAGCTCGCCCAGCGAACTGAACGGGGATGCCGCTGAACTTGCGGATGTTCACCAGCACATGGCCGCCGCGGGCGATGTCGCCGTGCACGATGTGGACCCGGGCGCCGTCGTCGAGCTGGGCGTCCTGCAAGCCCTCGGCGGGATCCAGGCTGCGGTGCGCCGTCGACGCGTCGTCGAGCAGCTTCGTGAGAACCCGCATGATGTGGTCGTCGTCGTGGAAGACCTCGTCGTGGTACCCCGACGGGCCCCGGTGACGGCGAACGAACACCGCGTCGGGGGCGTTCACCATCACCTCCCAGAGGTCAGTGGCGGGAGCGTGTTTGCCCAGCTAGATGGGAGTGTGTGAGTGACTCGTGCCAGCTCCGTGCCATAGCCAACGGAGTGGACGACCGGCCCAGTCGCCAGGCCGTCATCGCGCCTCGCGGATGAGCGGATGGCGCCATGCAGATGAGCCGTCGGTGCTCAGTCCCACGGCGCGACGGCCCGACGTTCTGGTACCGATGATCTGTGCTCACGTTCTGGCGCGTTCCGCTTATTCGCAGGGTGCGCGAGATCGGCAGATCTGGCGCGGTGTTCCGTCCCCGATCGGCACATTGAGGATGCTGTCGCGGCTCGTTGGCGTTGTGGTTATGGGACACTCGGCGCACCGCGCGATCGCCGGGTATGCGCGACCGCCACGAGCGCCGCGCCCGTCGTTATGTGGCGGCCCCGAGCGTCGCACGATCGCAGACTCTGAGCGGAACCCTTCCGAGGCCGGTTCGCTAGCTCGCGGAGCCCGACCTCGCGCTGGAGTCGGCCCGGGCCGATAGCCCGCCTGGGAAGGCGCTCAGGGAGATGGCGGTCAAGTCACGATTGCGCGTCGTGCACGAGAATCGCGATGTGCACCCGGTTCGTGACTGCGAGCTTGGTGAGAAGACGCGAGACGTGCGCTTTGACGGTGGCCTCGCTCATGAACAGAGATGCGGCAACCTCGGCGTTGGATGCGCCGGACCCCACCGCAGTCGCGACCTCCCGCTCCCGGTCTGTGAGCGACGTCAGGCGCTGGGCAGCGAAGCGACGGCGATCTGTCATTTCGTCGTTGCCGAGGTGAGAGAGAAGTGTGCGGGTGACCGACGGTGAGAGCATCGCTTCTCCTGCAGCCACGAGGCGCACTGCGTTGACGATCTCCGTGGGCGCGGTGTCCTTCAACAGGAACCCGTCGGCGCCGGCCCGAAGCGCGCTCATGACATGCTCGTCGGCCTGGAATGTGGTCAGGACGATCACGTGCGGCGGAGTCGCAAGACGGCGTAGGGCCGACGTGGCGGCAATGCCGTCCATCCCGGGCATCCGGATGTCCATCAGGACGACATCGGGTCGATGCGCCTGCGCGGCCGCGACGGCGTCGGCGCCGTCGGCAGCCTCGCCCACCACCTCCAGCTCCTCTGACGACGACAGGATCATCCGGAGACCGGCACGCACCAACGCGTCGTCGTCGACCAGAAGCACCCGGACCTTCACCACGGCAGGTCGGCCTCGACGACGAAGTCACCGGAAGCGTCCGGTCCGTGCACCAGGACGCCATTGGCCAGGGTCACCCGCTCCTGCAGACCAAGGAGGCCGGTGCCGGAACCCGGCAGAGCCGGACGGTCGTGGGCGCCCAGTGCGGGTGGGTTCCGAACGCTTACGTGCAGGCCGCGGTTCGGCGCTCCCGCCACCCGAACCTGGGCGAGGGTGCCGCGAGCGTGCTTGCTGATGTTGGTCAGCGCTTCCTGCACGATGCGATAGGCGTCACGACCCAAGGGGCCAGGTGCGGCAGCTGCACCGTCCACCCGCATCTCGAAGTCGACCTTTGCGCCGGAACGGCGAGTCTCCTCCACCAAGCGTGGAATGTCAGCCAACGTCGGTTGTGGCACCGTCGACGGCCGCTCCTGCCCCGGCTCCTCCCGCAGCACGCCGATCACGTCCCGCAGCTCCTCCAGCGCTTGGTGGGCCGTCAACCGCAACAGCGCTGCGCTCTCCCGCACCTGGGCGGGAGGCAGGTCGAGTGCGACCTCGAGCGCACCGGCGTGCAGCGCCACCAGGGAGATGCGGTGGGCGAGCACGTCGTGCATCTCCCGTGCGATGCGGGTTCGCTCAGCCAGGCGCGCACTTTCGGCGCGGACGAGCTGATCGGCCTCGGCACGTTGGGCACGGTCGCGCAGGGTGGAGAGGAGCTGACGCCGGGCGCGGACGAACATGCCCCATGCCGGTTGCGGCGGCCGCAAGCGCCGTCGTCGGCAGCATCACCGACCAGGTATTGGTCCGCCCGAGCCAGATCGAGCACACCACTGCGGACGGAACGAACAGCGCGGCGACGAGCAGGGCGGGCCGGACATGGCGGTGGACAGCCAGCGAGGACAGTGCGAGCAGGCCGGCGACCGTGCCAAACGTCGAGAACGCGCCCAACAGGACGCAAACCAGCGCCACCCCGAACGGCCAGCGCCGCCGCCACCACAGGGAGAGACAGCAGAGGGCTCCGAACGCGGCGTCGGTGGCCACCTGCCCCGAGGTCATCCGATTGGCGGTGTCGTCCACCGCAACGCTCAGGATGAGGGCGCCGAGAGCGGCGGCGATGACGAACGCACCGGCGTCGACGGACCAGTCGCGCGCAGTCCTGGGCCCCACGGTGTCGGGATGGGCCGGGTCGCTGGGTGCCAGTATCGCCGTGGGAGCGGTCTGGGCCCACCATCTGCGTAACCAGGACATGACCCGAGCGTACGGCTCTGGGCGCCCGTGCAACATCGACGAAAGTCGACATTGCAACCAACGAAAGGCGAGAAGTCGGAAGCGGCCGGCGTCCCTTCGGACATCGGATCGTGGCCGTCCGCCCGATGCGCCGGCGCACCGGGCGGTTCAGGCTGGCCACATGATCACGACAACCGCTCTCACCAAGAGCTACAAGAAGGTTCCGGTCGTCCGCGACGTCTCGTTGCGCTGCGAACCCGGGACCATCACCGGTTTCCTCGGGGCCAACGGCGCCGGGAAGTCCACCACGCTGAAGATGATCGTCGGGCTGGTGCGACCCGATCGCGGCACGGCGACCATCGACGGCCGACCGTTCGTCGAGCTGCCCAACCCGACGCGCGTGGTCGGGACGCTGCTCGACGCGTCTGCGATGCATCCCGGGCGCAGTGGCCGGGCGACGCTCACGATCGCAGCGCGGCTGGCAGGCGTTCACACGAGGCGGGTCGAGCACCTGTTGGACCTCGTCGGGATCACCGATGCCGCGGAGAAGCGGGTCGGGACCTACTCACTTGGCATGCGCCAGCGCCTCGGCGTCGCCCAGGCCCTCGTCGGTGAACCGGGGGCGCTGATCCTCGATGAACCGGCGAACGGGCTCGATCCCGAGGGCATCGCCTGGATGCGAACGCTCTTGCGCGACTTCGCCGACCATGGCGGCACGGTGCTGCTGTCGAGTCACCTGCTCCACGAGGTGCAGGCCACCGCTGATCATCTCGTCGTCATCTCCGACGGTGCCGTGGTGGCCGCCGGTCGGCTGGACGATCTGCTTGCCAGCTCCACCATCCTCGTGCGCAGCCCCGACCCCGTTGCACTGGCCGCGGCGCTCCAAGCTGCGCGGATCGACTACATCGCCGGGCCGGATGATGTGCTCACCGTGGACGTCTCCGGTGGTCGGGTCACGACCGAGGTGGTGGCGGGCGTCGCCCGCGACCACCAGGTGCTGCTCACCGAGTTGCGTCGGTCCGAGACAAACGGGCTGGAGCAGCTGTTCTTCTCTCTCACCGCCGCCAAGGCGGCTCCGCCCCAGGAGGCGGCAGCATGACCATGTCCATCCCCCCCCGAACCCACGGCATTGAGGCGGCACCGTCGTCGGCCCTAGGACCTATCCCGTTCCCACGGCTTGTCCGGGTGGAGTGGGCCAAGGCCACCGATACCCGCGCCGCCCGCTGGCTCCTCGCTCTCGTGGCGCTGTCGACCGCAGGGATGATGCTGGCGCCGGTCCTCGCCCCAACGAGCTTCGATCAGACCTACACGAGCTACCTCGGCGTTGCCGCCCTCGCGCTGTCGATCCTCCTGCCTGTGGTGGCGATCCTGATGCTCACCGGTGAATGGAGCCAACGCAGCGTCTTCACCACGTTCACCCAGGAACCGCGACGCATCCGAGTCGTCAACGCCAAGCTGGCGGCGTCGCTGGTGCTGGGTGGTGGCGCTGCGGTCTTCGGCGGGGTGGTCACCGCCGCCGGCCTCGGGCTGGCGTCGGCCTCGGGCCGCGCCCTGGAGGCGAACCTGACCGTCGGCGCCATCACCGGCTATCTGCTCTTCGTGCTCCTCAATGTCCTCGCCGGCGTCGCGCTCGGGGCGCTGCTGCAGAGCTCGGCGACTGCCATCGCCGCCTCCTTCGCCCTCCCCGCCGCGTTCGCGGTGCTCGGCACCGCATCGACGCTGGTGTCTGACTGGATCGACATGTCCACAACCTGGAACTGGGTGCTCGAGAACGAATGGGGCGGTCACGTGCCGCAGATCTCGGTCTCGGTCCTCTTCTGGGTGGCGGTCCCGCTAGCCGCCGGCGTCGTCCGGACGATACGTCGCGACGTCACGTAGTTGGCTCGACCGGGGCCTGGTTGATCGAGATGCGTCGGTCGCCGCCGGAACCCGGTTCGTCCTTCAACGGGACGTCACGTGAACCCGCTCCCTCACGGAGCTCAACGAAAGGAATCCCCCATGTTCGAGTACAAGATCCACACCCAACGCGACAAGACCTTCTCCGGCGCATTCGACCCCACCGAGTTTGAAGCAGCCCTCAATGCGCACGCCGCGGATGGATGGCGGCTTGCGGAGGGATTCATGGTCTCCAGCCTCTGGAAGAGCATGAAGAGCGAGATCGTGCTCATCCTCGAGCGGCCCCTCCATACCACCGGCCCAGCGACATGAGCCGGACACCAACGGGGCGACGCCGCTCAACCATCGCGGCGTCACATGTTGCACGGACCACGCCGACCGGCGGGATGAAGCCAGCAGATATCGACCGCCCAATATTCCGCAGCGACTGAATGGGCGCCGTGCAACAGATCGGCGCATAGGGAGCGGCGACCTACCGCATAACGCGCGTCCCCGAAGACACGGCTCCCGTATCACCGAACGCCGGGTAGGCGGCGCGAGGCGCGTACCGATTGCCCGCTCTGGAGCGATATCGCTGGCCGAACGTACGGTCGGGCGTCTGATGGTTGCTGGGGCTGCGTGACCGGTCCCGGCCACTGGAGCCTCGGCTCGACGCTAGGAGGTTCCACCGTGGACGTTCCCATCTCAACGAGCACCGTGCTCGCGACCAGGGATCAGCTGTTCAGCACCAACGAGCAGCTGGCGCTGGCCGGGTTCCTGGCGGGCTACAGCGGCCTGACCCGCGACGCCTACACGCTGGATCTGCGCCAGTACGTGGCCTGGTGCACCGAACATCGCCTGGCGGTTTTCGGGGCGCGCCGTGTCGACATCGAATGCTTTGCCCGCCACCTAGAGTCCCTGGGCCGGGCCCGGGCCACGATCGCGCGCCGGCTGTGCACGGTTGCGTGTTTCTACCGGTACGCCGAACAGGAAGGACTGATCAGCATCTCGCCGGCGGCTCATGTGCGCCGCCCCCGCTTGGACTACGAGTCCCACGCCACCGGCCTTGACCGCAACGAGGTCGGCGCCATGCTGGTGGCCGCTGGCCTCGCCAGCGCCCGGGATCACGCGCTCATCAGCTTGCTCGCGCTCAATGGGCTACGAGTGTCGGAAGCCATCGGGACCGACATCGAGGACCTCGGCCTGGAGCGAGGCCACCGCACGCTGACGATCCTGCGCAAAGGAGGCAAGGTCGTGACCATACCCATGGCGCCCCGCACCGCCAGGGCCATCGACCTCGCGGTCGGCGAACGTTGCGACGGGCCGATCTTCGTCGGCGCCAACGCAGGGCGGATCGACCGTCACGCCGCCGGACGGATCGTGCGGCGCACAGCCCGACGTGCCGGCATCGCCAAGCGCGTGGGACCCCACACGCTCCGCCACGCGTTCATCACCGCCGCACTGGACGCTGGCGTGCCGCTTCGCGATGTGCAAGAAGCCGCCAGCCACGCCGACCCCCGCACCACCATGCGCTACGACCGGGCACGAGTATCCCTGGACCGGCACGCCACCTACATCGTGGCCACGTTCCTCGCCGGCGCTAGCCGCTGACAAAATCTGCCCGCTCCGGCCGGCGAGATCGCTCCAGAGCGGGCTACTTGTTTGAATCTCGTTTAGGCCTGGGGTCGGCCAACCTTGGGTCTAGGTGTCTGGCGGGTTGGCTCGCGATCGGGCTGCCCACTCGAGGTTGGGGTGTGGCTCGCTAATGGTTCGCCTCCCGCCGGGCATCGCGTGCGAGGAGTGGCTCGAGAGGGATCTGCCACGCTCGAAGTAGCGCTGCCCTCCTCGTGTTCTTCCAGACGATGAGAGAACGGAGGGCTGGGTGTGGCCAAGGTCGTGATCGGTGTTGATCCGCACAAGCGGCTCAACGCCGTGGTTGTGTTGAACCATCGGGGCAAGGTGCTGGCACGCCAGCAGTTCGCCAACACGTCAGACGGGTTCGGGGAGCTGGCCACGTTCAGTCATCGGTGGCGGCCACGCACGTGGGCCATCGAGGGCTGCAACGGCGTCGGCAAACACGTGGCCCAGCGGCTGGTCGCCGCCGGTGAACGCGTGCTGGACGTGTCCACTCGACGAGCGGCGCTGGTGCGGGTGTTCGCCGGCGGCAACGGCCGCAAGAATGACGACGTCGACGCCCACTCCATCGCCCTGGTCGGCCTGCACACACCCGATCTCCCCGAAGTGCGCGCCGATGACCGTCGAGTGGCGTTGCGGCTGGTCTCGAACCGGCGCAAGGAACTCATCGGCCTGCGCACCCAGTGCGTGAACCGCCTCCACCGTGACCTGGTAGCACTGCTGCCCGGCGGCGCTCCACGTGCCTTGACCGCCAACAAGGCCAAGGCCCTGTTGGCCGCCGTGCGGCCTCGTGACGAGATCGGCCGACTCCGCCGGCAGCTCGCCGCCGACCAGCTGGCCGATCTGGTGGCCTTGGACGGCAAGCTCTCCGCCATCGAGGCCCAGCTGAAGGAGCTGGTGAAAGCGACCCCCACCTCACTGCCCGAGCTCTACGGCGTGGGACCGGTCATCACCGGGATCATCCTCGGCGAGGTCGGCGATGTCGCCCGGTTCAAGAACAGGCACCACTTCGCCAGCTACAACGGCACCGCCCCCGACGACAAAGGCAGCGCCGGACATCCCGCCTACTGCGTGAACATCAAGGGCAACCGCAAGCTGAACCACGCCATACACATGGTCGCCATCACCCAGATCCGCAACCCCCGCAGCCCCGGCCGCGCCCACTACGACCGCAAACTCACCGAGACCAAGACCACCAAAGAAGCCCTCCGCGCCCTGAAGCGGCGCATCTCCGATGTCATCTACCGCCAACTGTGCCTCGACGCCGAACTCCAAGCGGGCCCGGGAGGGCAAACGGGGACGACTCTGCAATCCAGCGTGACCGGCCCAACCCCGACGACCGGCTCTTCGGACAAGCCACAACCCGGACCCGAACCCGAGCCTAGACCTCCAGCCCCCACCGGTTGACAGAGGGGTGCCATTATGCGCCCGTGCGCACACAGCGAGGGCGGCACGACGAATGAGGGCTGAACCAGCCGTCTTCGCTCCACGGTGAGCCGCCCGGAGCCGGCAGGGTGACAGCCACCGGGCCGCCGAACAGGGTCCGCCGGGAGCCGCCTGCGTTCCGTACCGTCGCCGTGCACGGCACCGTGGCCCTGACGCCACGGCTCGTCCGGGTCACGGTCGGCAGCGCCGAGCTGGCGGGCTTGACGATCGAGCTGCCGGCCGCCAGCGTCCGCCTGCTGCTGCCCCCGCCCGGCCGCACCGGGCTGGTGATGCCCACGTGGAACGGCAACGAGTTCCTCCTGCCGGACGGCACCCGGCCCGTCATCCGGGCGCTGACACCCCGCCGCCTTGACCCGGTGGCGCTTACGCTCGACGTCGAGGTCGTCGTCCACGACGGCGGGGCGCTGGCGGCCTGGGCGACGGCGGCCCGGCCGGGCGACCGGGTCGCGGTGTCCGGCCCCGGCCGGGGCTACACGATCGACCCTGGGGCGACCGACTACCTGCTCGCGGGCGACGAGACTGCCATCCCTGCGATCAGCCAGCTCCTCGAGCACCTGCCACCGACGATCCCCGTCCGGGCGCTCGTCGAGATCGCCGACCCGTCCGCCCGCCTGGCGCTGCCCGATCGGGATCACACCGACGCCACGTGGCTCGACCTGCCGGCCGGTAACGCGCCCGGCGCGGCGCTGGTCGAGGCGGTCGGTACGGCCGATATCGGCGCCGCGACCAAGGTGTGGGTGGCCGGTGAGGCCGCCGCCTTGCAGCGCATCCGCCGCGTGCTGTTCGAGGATCGGGGTCTCCCCCGCTCCCAGGCGGCAGTCCGCGGCTACTGGAAGCACGGCCGCTCCGCTGACACCGCCGCGGACGATCGGTGACGACGGCCCGGGAGCCGCTGCGACGTTTAGCGCAGATCTGCCTGATGGATACTTGGAGCGGGCGTTGAGTGTGAGCTCGTAGCGTCCTGGGGCTCCGGTCGGCTGGCTCTCGAACTGCCTGCTGCTCGCGTGTCGGGTTGGCTTCCGAACGAAGCGCCGGCCGGGCGGGGTCCGGTCACGGCGTGGCTCGAAAGAGGCGAGCAGCGACCTTCATCAGGAGTGCCCGTCGTGACGTTCACACGCGTCCACGAGGAGGAACTCCATGACGGTGACTATCGGTGTCGACCCGCACAAGGCGACCCACACGGCGGTGGCGATCGACGGTAATGAGCGGCCCATCGCTCGGTTGGAACTGACGGCGGACCGACGCCAAACGCATCGGCTGTTGGCGTGGGCAGCGCCTTTCGGCCGGGACCGCCGCTGGGCGGTCGAGTCGGCCAACGGGCTTGGCAAGCTCCTGGCCCAAGAGCTGCTTGGCGCCGGCGAACAGGTTGTCGATGTGCCGTCGACCTTGTCGGCGAGGGTACGGCTGCTGGGCTCGACGAAGGCATCGAAGAACGACCCCAACGATGCGCTGGCCACCGCCATTGCCGGGCTGCGGCACAGCGGGCTGCGGACCGTGCGCCTCGATGATCACGCGGCGGTCATTCGGCTGCTCGTCGACCGCTACGACGACCTGACTCGGTTGCGGACCCAAGTCGCCTGCCGGTTGCACGTCGCCCTGCGGGAGCTGATCGCTGGTGGTGCACCCCGGCGGTTGTCGGCCGAGCGGGCCGCCAGGCTGCTGCGCTCGGTGCGACCGGTCGGCGTTGCCGCCATCGAACGCCGGCGTCTCGCCGGCGAGCTCCTGGCCGACGTGCGACGCCTCGACCGAGACATCGCCGCCGCTCGAGGCCGAGTCGCCGACGCGGTCACCAAGTCCGGCACGTCACTGCTCGAGCTTCACGGTGTCGGCCCGATCGTCGCCGGCTTCATCCTCGGCCACGTCGGTGACCCCGCCCGGTTCACCACCGGGGACCGGTTCGCGTCCTACAACGGGACCGCGCCGATCGAAGCCTCCAGCGGGCCGATGAAGCGACACCGGCTCAACCCCCGCGGCAACCGCAAGCTGAACCACGCCATCCACATGGCCGCCGTCACCCAGGTCCGCCACAACACGCCCGGCCGCGTCTACTACGAACGCAAGCTCGCCGAAGGGAAGTCGAAGAGAGAAGCACTGCGAGCCCTCAAGCGGCGCATCAGCGACTCCGTCTGGCGCCAACTCCAGGTCGACCTCGGCCGCCGCTGACAAGGCAGGCCCGGGAGGACAATCAGGGACGACTCTTCAATCCAGCGTGGCCGGCTGAAACCCTGAACACCGGCACTTCGGAACAGTCACTCCCGGACCCACCACAACGCTACGCCAGCGCCACCGCCCCTGCTTCGACGCGCCCCGAAACCGCCATTGACAACAAAGAGGCTTCGATCTCGCGGCCCGTGTTCTGCGCTGGCGATTGTGCGGGCGGGGCCGCCCGCAGCGGGCATTCGGGACGGGTGCCGGCCTTGGGGCTCGCCAGGGACTGACGGTCGGCTGGCCCGGGTATCCATTTCGCCGTGCGGCTAAATCGGCTGTGGACCACCGTCGACGGCGCGATCGCGGACTTCGGTGACTCCAGCCGGGACCGTCGCGCCAACGCGGGCGCCTGGGTCTGGGGTCAGGGGTATGACCGCTTCAGTGCCGACGAACGGCACCGATTGGTTGAGGCGCTTCAGCCGGTCGCCGAGGCCGACCCGGACCCGGCAGCACGCGCCCAGGCGATCGCCGCGCTGGTGGGGCTTCGGGTAGCGGGCTCGGTGGATCTCGCCCTCGGCGCACTCAGCGACCCGGACTGGGGGATGCGCGTCATCGTCGCCTCCCAGATGGGTCAGACCGGGGATCCCCGCGTCGTGGATGCCCTTGTCGTCTTGTTGAACGACGCAGACGGCTACGTGAGGGAAGGGGCAGCGATCGGACTCGAACGGCAGGGCGATCCCCGGGCCTTGGAACCGTTGCGGGCCATGCTGCGTGGGGAACGGGACAGAGCGGCCAAGGCGAGCGCCAAACGAGCGATCCGGGTGCTGAAGAACCAGGCCAGCAGCACCGGGGGGCCCACCCCGCCGATGAGGCCGGATGGCTGAGCAAGTTTGTCGCGGACGACGCCCGATGGTGGCTGCGCCGCCGATCTAGCGCCCGATCTGCCGATCTCGCGCCACGTCGTTCTGTGCTGAGGATCCGCCGGGCAGGGTGCACCCGGTTCGGGCAATCGGTGCGCGTGAAGGCCTACCCTCGCCTCGTGAGACGCATCATCGTGCGGGCACTCTCGTTGTACCTGTTGTTCGCGATCATCGGCCGGTTCGTTGAGGAGATGGGCGCGGTCTCATGCGGCTGTCGTCCCGACTGCTGGTGCAAGAAACCGATCCTCAGCACGTTCCGATGGGTATTTCCGTATGGCCACCGGCTGTATAGCGCCGAGGGGAAGGCGGACCTCGACTCAGACTGACCTACGACTCGGCACGCCGGATCGGGCAATAGGGCGCGTCGCGATCGATGGATGTGCGCAGCGACCCTCTCCGGCGACACCCTCCTGCCTGTGTGCTCCCGAAGTCGCCCTATCGATCAGCGACTGCTGCGCCCGCGCTAGAGCTTCTGGCGGGTGAGGAACTCGAGCGTGGCCCGGTTGAACCCTTCGGCGTCTTCGTGCAGGCCGGCGTGGGAGAGGTGCTCGAAGACCACCAGCTCGGCACCCTTGATGCCTTCGGTGAGCGCTGGGGCGAAGCGGGTCGACGTGACGACGTCCCAGCGGCCGTAGGTGATCTGGGTGGGGGCGACGATGCGCCCCAGTTGGGCCTCGGCGTCATGGGCGAGGACCGCTTCGGACTGGTCCAGGAAGGCGTCGACGGGCTGGGGTGGGCGGCCGCGGACGAAGTCCTCCAGGGCGGCGACGAACTCCGGCTTCTCCGCGTACATCTCAGGAGTGAAGCACCACGGGAAGATGCCCTGGATCACCATCTCCGCCACGCTTCCAAGGGCCCGAGCCATGACCTGCCAGCTCTTCACGACGACCGCGACGAAGGGGTCCGTCTTCGCCCAGGCACTGTGGAGCGACAGAGAGGCGACCCGCTCGGGGTACTTGGCCGCCAACCACATCCCCGCCGCGGCGCCGAACGACACGCCGGCGACGTGCGCCCGGTCGATGTCGAGGACCTCCATGAGCCCCGCCACGTCGTCGGCCAACTGCTCCGTCGAATACGGGCCCGCAGGCTTGTCGCTCGTCCCCGCCCCTCTGAGGTCGACCGCGACGCACGTGAAGTGCTTGGAGTACTCGGGCGTCTGAAAGGCGTAGCAGGCGTGGTCGGCGGAGAGGTAGGGAATGAGGATGAGCGGGTCCCCAGATCCCTCCGTCTCGTAGTGCATGGCGATATCCCTGACGGCCGCGGTAGGCATGACTACTCCCTTCCGGCGCCGGGTGAGGCCGATGTCGGCTACGCGCATCACCACGGTACGACCGACGGCGGCTACGGCGTGCGCGCTCTTCGGGCACCTATCTGCCGATCTCGCGCCCCGTCGTTCTGTGCTGACGACCTGGCAGGCGAGGGGTGCGCGGTTCGGGCAATCGGTACGCCGCTTCGGGCCAGACGGTCATGGCTTGGTCACCGGTGCGACCGAAGGCAGCGACCGCGACAGATCTCCGATTCGGTCGCTATAGCCGCGAGCCGAAGACCAATGCTGTGCCAGGTCTTCAGCCCGTCCCCCGACTGCAGCTCGCCACTTTCGATCGGTTCCGAGGACGCGTTCGTCGGGCCGCTTGAGTGCAGCCTCGGCCGACGTCGGCAAGGCTGAGCCTCGTCCCAGTGGCGTGCAGGAGGACGGCGATGGACCACGTGGACGTGAAGGGGCTGCGCATCGGGTACGAGCGGGCAGGAAATGGTCCACCACTCGTGTTGCTCCATGGCTTCGTGGCTGATGGCATGGCCACCTGGCGTGGCCAGCTCGAGGGACTGTGCGACGAGTTCAACGTCGTTGCGTGGGACGCACCTGGCGCGGGCCGCTCCTCGGACCCTCCGCCATCCTTCGGGATCACCGACTATGCGGAGTGCCTAGCCGGCTTTGTGAAGTCGCTCGGCCTCACGCGAGTCCATGTGGTCGGGTTCTCCTTTGGGGGAATCGTCGCCCTCCAGTTACTCCGTCGACATCGACGTATCCCGGTGACACTCGTTCTCGCCGGCGCGTACGCCGGTTGGACAGGTTCCCTGGGTCACGCCGGTGCCGAGGAACGCCTTCGACTCAGTGAGCGGGTGGCGAGTCTGCCGCCCGCTGAGTTTGTGGCGGCCATGGTCCCATCGATGTTCTCGGTCTCGGCCCCGCTGGAGTGCGTCGAGGACTTCACGGCGAGTGTGGCGCAGTTTCGGCCCGCTGGCTTCCTGGCGATGGCGCGTGCGTCGGCCGAAGCCGACCTCACCGACATTCTCGGTGATATCGACCTGCCGACCCTGTTGCTCTTCGGCGACGCTGACGTTCGCGCCCCCGTCGACGTCGGCGAACGCCTTCACGCAGCGATCCCCGGCTCGCGCTTGGTCGTCATGCCCGGCGTCGGTCACGTCAGCTGCGTCGAGGCCACAGAGCACTTCAACCGAGAGGTTCGCCACTTCCTTCGAGAACACACACGCCGGTGAGCCGACCAGATCGACGGTTCTCGTGCGGCACGAGAAGGCTGCCCGACAATATGCAACGCGCCATGAGTTGCCCTCGGGCCCCGATACAGATCTGTCGATCTCGCGCCCCGGAGTTCTGTGCTCGCGGTCGCGCAGGCAGGGTGCACGCGGTTCGGGCAATCGGTACGCGCCTCGCGCCGCCTACCCGGCGTTTCGTGACGCTTGGTGAGCAAGACTTGCGCCCGTGGGTGACCAAGTACGTCTAAGGCCGATCGAGGAACACGACCTCACCCACCTTGTCCGGCTGTTGTGGGATCCGGAGGCGCCGGGCGAGTACCAGTGGTTCGGCTTCCGCATCGACAAGGTCAGGGGCATCGAAGGCCGCTGGCGCGACGACGGGCTCATCGGCGAGGACTCCTCGTTCCTGGCGGTCGAACTCGAAGATGGCACCTCCGCGGGCTGGGTGACGTGGCGGGCCGTGGCCGGCTCCACCAACTTCGAGATCGGGATCGCGCTCTTTCCCGACCATCGCGGTCATGGCATCGGAACGCAGGCCCAGCGGCAGCTGGTCAGCTACCTGTTCGACACCACCACGGCCAACCGCCTGCAGGCCGGTACCGAGCTGGACAATGTCGCCGAGCAGCGCTCGCTCGAACGAGTCGGCTTTCGGCGAGAAGGTGTCCAGCGCGGGCTGTACTTCCGGGCGGGAGCATGGCGTGACAGCGTCATGTACGGCCTGCTCCGAGCCGACTGGCTGAGCGGGGCCACCGAGGAGTGACCGTCCGCAAGGGGTCATCGAGCCAGCCGGCCTTTGCGCCGATGACCGAGCGTCATCAAAGGTGCCGATCGGCGACGGAACACCGCGCCAGATCTGCCGATCTCGCGCTGCCTCGCTCTGCACTGGCGATCAGACAGGAGGCGCCCCCGTCGAATCAGTCGGGATCCGGTAGTCGAGGAGACGGAGGGATGGCCACCGTGCGTTCGCCGTCCGTGAGCGTGAGGATCATTTGCTGGGGGTGGTTTGGGACGCGAGCGAGAAACGTGTTGTTCGCGAGCACGGCATCGCGGCCGTCCACACGTACGCCGCGGACGTGGTCAGGCACCACGCCATACAGGAGCCACTCGTGTGCGACCTGGCTCATCGAGACCATTGCACCGTAGGCGTCGAACGAGCGTGGGCCGGTTGACGCGCTGCCACCATCAGGGACTCGGAGGAGCCTGCTGATCTGATCGTCGTTTCGCGATGCGAGATATATGCGCGTCTGGGCGTCTTCGAGCCCGAGGCGGATCGCCGACGGATCGTCAGCGGCTTCAACCCACCGCCTGACGCTTGGCTCGGGGTCAGGCGGCACGTCGCCTTCGACTTGCGGTCGGTCGAAGATCGACAGCCGCTCGTGCAGCGGACGTTCCGCCTCGGTCACAGCTCCACTGTCGCGCTCGAGTCGCTGAGGGCGCACACGCCTAGATCTGCCGATCTCGAGCACCCTGCGAATACGCGGAACGCGCCAGAACGCGAGCACAGATCATCTGCGCCAGAACACCGGGCCGTCGCGCCGTGGGGATAGCGCCAGATCGGCGCTTCCGCGTGCCACCCTGTCAGCGGTAGGAGCCGGTCGTGTCAGTCGTCGAGGCGCCCTTCCAGCCCCATGATGCTGGATTTGGCGTCTTCCCGTGCGAGTGCGTCGAGGATCAGGGTCCAGGACGCGAGTCCGTGTTCACACCACCCTTCAGGGGCCGCCAGGCACTCGTCGGGGCAGCGGCACACGCCGTCGGCTATCCACTCAGCCAGCGTGTCATCGTCTGGTGGCGCCCATCCGCTGTTTTGCTCGAACCATCTGTGAGCGTTGCGCACGGCAGTCTCGGCATCCACCGCCAGAGTGTCGCGCTACCCAGACCGGCGCCAGCGCCTGTCAGCCGGCGACACGGGACAGGTCTTCGCACGACCCTCTTCCCTAGTCCGGCCAATCGATCTGCGATTCAGGGATCCCGATGCTTCTCGCAAACATCACCGCTCGCTCTCGCCCCGCGTTGTCGCGCCTCCTGTAACGGAAGACGCGTCCGGAGCGGACGACGAACGTCTCTGTCTTGGTTCGGAAGTCGCAGTACCAGCCGGGGGCGGGGTCGAGAACCCGGGCCAGCGCGTCGGCGAGCTCCTCGGCCAACGATTCGTCCGCTGTGAACTCGAGAAGCGTCCAGATGGTGGGCTGGCTGTCCGGGAGATCGGCAACGATCCAGCGCGGTTGATCTTCTGTACGAGCAGCGGCACGGTGTCCAAGGGGTCGTTGAGTCGAAGGCTCTCGGCGATGAGGGTCCCGCAGATCATCCGCTGAGTGTTCGCACACGGTCCTCAGAGCAGCGGCCGATAGGGAGCGCTCTCGAACGGGGACGGGGAGCTCCGAACGGGCGGTCAACCGGGTCGTGCGTCGTCCCTCGAGGCCCGCACGCTCCCGGCGTTTGGGGCAGGCGCCGACCCGAGGACGCTGGTGGAAGCGGCGCCGTGCCTACAAGGCGTTTCAAACCCGGTCACCCACGGGTGCTACAGCGCCTCGAACGGTGCTGCGTAACGAAAGGTGCCGCGAAGCTCGGGCTGGTGCATGGCGAGAGGACGAGCCTGGAAGTGCTCACCCCACGTCGGATCAGGCGGCGAGATGCCGAGCGTCGCCGCTTGGACGAAACCGAAGCGCGGGTAGTAGTCGGTGTGCCCGAGGAGCACGACGAGGGGATAGTCAAGGGCGTCGGCGGCCGCGAGAACCGCGTGCATGAGCGCGTGGCCAACGTGGTGGCCCTGTTGTTCGGGGAGCACGCCGATCGGGCCCAGCCCGATCACGGCAGTGTCAACGACGAAGCCTTCGGAGCCAACGACGTGCCCGATCAGGTGCCCATCGCCGTCCTCGGCGACGAGGGACAGTGCCGGCACCCACCGGCGGTCGGCTCGAAGTGCCCGGACGAGGCCGACCTCCACGGGTTCGGGGCCAGCGGGCGCGACGCCGGCGAACGCCTGGCGATGGACTTCGTCGATGCGGTCGACGTCGTCGGCGCGTTCGCGACGGATCAGCACGCGTTCGACTCTGCCACAGAGCATGCGATGACCGACGGCGAGGGGCGATCCCAGACGCGCCGAAGGGCATCACGCTCCCGGCGTTCAGCGGCACCGCCTGGGGTCGTTCGTCGTGTCGGCGCCCGCGATGACCGATCGTCCGGGAAGGACCCCGCGCCGGTCGGGCGGATCCCCGCCGGCTGCGAGTCAGGGGACATCGAACGCGGTCTCGTCCAGGGTTGGCTGATGTCGCCTGGCTCCTCGGATAGGTTCCTCGTGGTGGGCCTGTGCGCCATCGCTGCGGCTGGGGGACGCACGTGAGGCGATCGTCTACGACCGGTATGGACCTCCCGATGTGCTGCGAGTTGACGACGTGCCTGTGCCGTCTCCCGCCGCCGGGCACGTGCTCGTCCGGGTTGCCGCCACATCGGTCAACCTCAGTGACTGGGAGTGTCTGCGCGGCTCGCCGCTGTATGCGCGCCTGGGCGGGCTGCGCTCGCCGGCGCACCAGACGCTCGGCTCGGACCTCGCCGGGTGGGTCGACGTCGTCGGCGAGGGCGTCACTCGGTTCCGACCCGGTGACGAGGTGTACGGCGACAATTTGGCGCTAAAGGGCGGCTTCGCCGAGTACGCGGTCGCGGCCGAATCGGCGCTCACCCACAAGCCTGCGGAGCCGACCTTCGCAGAGGCGTCGACGATCCCCCAGGCGGGAGCGATCGCGCTGCAGGGAACCGACCGCGCCGCGGTCCGGCGTCGGGTGCTGGTCAACGGAGCCGGCGGCGGCTCGGGCTCGTTCGCGATCCAACTCGCCAAGCGACTGGGCGCCCACGTGACCGGTGTCGACAACGCCGGCAAGCTTGACTTCATGCGGTCGCTCGGCGCGGACGAGGTGATCGACTACCACAGCGAGGACTTCACCCGCCGCCACCAGCCCTACGACCTCATCCTCGATCTCGTCGCTCATCGGTCCGTTTTCGCCTACCGTCGAGCACTCGCCCGCGGCGGCCGTTACCGCTGCGTCGGCGGGTCCGTGCCAGCGCTGCTGCGCGTCGCGACGATCGGCTGGCCCGCCGGCCGGCTCACCCATCGCCGGATGGGGCTGCTTGCCGTGAAGGAGGGGCCGGCCCATTTCGAGCCACTGGCTGACCTGTGCATCGCAGGTGAGGTCAGCATCCACGTCGACCGCACGTTCGGGCTCCACGACGTACCCGAGGCCCTCGCCCACGTCGGTGAGGGTCGCGCCCTCGGCAAAGTTGTGGTCACCATGAACTGAATGAGCGCCATCACCACATCGATCACCCCAACGCGGCAATAGAGGTCCCCAGTCGCCCGCAGGCTGCTGGCCCAGGGATGTGCGACCCAGCCCACCGACCGCACCGTCGCCCTCGTCCCCGAAGTGCTGGTAGTCGGCACCCAGAGCGCGCGCACCGAACGTCAGGCTCAAGCGCGGCCGCGCCCCGTCCAGATCAGGCGCATCTGCGCCCATCGAACGTGCTGCACGCAGATCGACCGATCCGTACCTCGATGGCGGCGAGGTCAACCGACGCGGTCGCCGAGCAGCCTCCTGGGGCGGGAGATCATCGCGGTTTGGTTCCGACCAGGGGTAGGTTCGGATTTGAACAGCTTACGCGGTCAGGAGAACTGATGGATCAGCCGGTCAACCCCGACGAGCGCGAAGGGTCCGTCATAGCGGTGGCCGCCGTCAGCCTGGTGGCGGGGCTGGCGTGCACGCTGGCCCCTGCCGCCACCGCGCGTTTTGCCGGCATCGAGGCCTCCCTAGGCGTGCTGCGTCTGGTCGGCCTGGCGGACCTGGCCCTGGCGGTGGGCCTGTACATCGGGCGGCCGTCCTGGCCGTGGGTGGTGGCCCGCGCCGCCTCGAACCCGATGATCGCCGCGGTGGCGCTGGCGTCGGCGCGTTCGCGACGCGCCCGCGTACTCGCTGCCGGCCTAGTAGTCGCCTCCGCCTCCGACTTGCGGACCGCGGCCCGGCTCCGCGCCGCCTACCGCTGACGGGCTGGCGACCAAGCGACGCGCACCTGTGACGGGGCGCCGGTTCCGGAACTCTCCGGCGGCGCGCTCGGGACCGGCTCTGTGTGCCCTCGAGCCGGCGTTCAGGGGCAGCCTCCTCGCATAGCCTCATGCTGTAGGCCGACGGCTCGGAAGGAGAACCGTGATGACGTCGATCGGAATCCGTCACGTTCACCTGCTCGTCGCGGAGCATGATCGAGCGATCGCGTTCTACCGCGACGTGTTCGGCATGGAGGAGCGCTTCCGGGATGGGCCGATCGTGTTCCTTGGGACTCCCGACGGCGGCGATTCGCTCGCGTTGCATCTCGCTACGACCGATGACGAACGCGAGCGAATCGGACAGCAGGGTGGATGGGAGCACTTCGGCATACACCTCCTGACCGTTCTGCCGAGGGCGTCGAGGCTGCGGTGCAGCGAGTGGAGGAGGCCGGAGGCGAGCTGCTTGGGCGAGGCGAACACGCGCCAGGCGTGCCCTACGCGTACGTGACCGATCTCGATGGGTACGCCATCGAGATCTGACCCGTCGACACAGTCGCCGAGCCGGCGACCGGGGACACGACAAGATGATCGATGTGGCGCGCTCGGGAAGGCTCATCGGCGGGTCGTAGAGTCGCATCGGTGGTCTTGTCAGTTGAAGACGTGGTGCCGTTGCACCTCGCCGACGTGACCTTTCCGGACTGGCATCCGTTGCACGGTGGGACGGGAGCGGTGCTGGCGTTCGCGTTGCGACACCCGACCGGGTTGCTGCTGTTCGAGACCGGCATCGGCACCGGCAGTCAGTTCATCGACGACCTCTACCAGGTGCAGCAACGCGCCATCGACGCCGCGCTCGCCGCGCACGGCCACGACCTCAGCGAGGTGCGGCTGATCGTCAACTCGCACCTGCATTTCGACCACTGCGGCAACAACTCTCGCTTTCCGGGTGTGCCGATCTATGTCCAGGCCGCCGAGTACCAGGCGACCCGGGAGCCGTACTACACCGTGCCCGAGTGGGTTGACTTTGATGGCGCCGAGTACGCGGTCATCGACGGTGACGTGCAGGTCGCCGAGGGCGTGCGCGTCTTGTCGACTCCTGGTCACTCACCTGGTCACCAATCCGTCGTCTTCGACACGGCCGATGGCGGCGTCGTGCTCGCGGGACAAGCGATCTATTCCAAGGCCGAATACGAACACCTCCAGGCAACCAACAGCGCTTCCGAGGACGATCCCCCGCCCGACCCCGAGCAGTACCTCGCGTCGGCAGCACGGCTCATGCAGCTGCAACCCCGTCGCGTCCACTTCAGTCACGACACCGCAGTGTGGGAGCCGTAGCGCGCCAACCTCCCGGCTCCGAGCCGACGTTTGGAGGCACCGAGAGCCCCTGCGCGCGAACATGGACAGGTGTCGCCGC
>CAVQVM010000017.1:0-60667 GCA_963717085.1 uncultured bacterium | reverse complement strand
CCTTCCTGGCGATCTGACTGGGTGGCGAAGCGTGCGCGGGGCACCGCACCTTCAACGAGGAGCAGCGCGCCCACGGCGAGCCCACTGTCAGCTTCGGCGAGTACCTCACCCGCGCCGACTTCGGCGAGGCGACGTTCGAGAACTGGGAGTCGGAGTTCCTACAGATGGGCCTGTACGTGCTCCTCACCGCCTGGCTCGTCCAGAAGGGCTCTGCCGAGTCCAAGCCCGCCGACGGCGACCCAAGGGTCGACGCAGATCCGCGGGAGCACCGCGACGACCCGGAGGCGCCCTGGCCGGTACGCCACGGCGGCTGGGTGCTCCGCGTCTACGAACACTCCCTCAGCATCGCCATGCTCACCCTGTTCGCGCTGGCCTTCGCCGGCCACCTCGTCACTGACGCACATGCGTTCAGCGCCGAGCAGGTCTCGCACGGCGAACCAACCGTCTCGCCGCTCGGCTATCTGTTCAGATCGCACTTCTGGTTCGAGTCGCTGCAGAACTGGCAGTCCGAGTTCCTGGCAGTGGGCACCCTCGTGGTGTTCAGCGTGTACCTCCGCCAACGAGGGTCGCCGGAGTCGAAGCCCGTCCACGCACCCTACGCATCCACGGGCGCCGACTAAAGGTCGCGCCGTACCATTGCGCCGTCGGTGCACGCCGACGCGGCCGCCGCGGGGTGATGCGCGCCGGCGGCAAGGTCGCGGAGGCCCGGCCGCCTGCCCCGTCTAGGTGCTGGCGGTGATCCGAGAGGCCAACAGTTGCTTCCCCTGCTCGGCTCCCTTGCAGCTCTCGTTCTGCGCCCGCCCGGAAGAACTCGGCCAGCTCCTGGACGCCTTCGCGATCGGCGTTCTGGATGTAGGTCTCGAGACGAAGCGCGTTGCTGAGGCACGCTTCCGTGAACCAGATGGGGCGTGAAGCCTCCCTTGCAGCCACGGTGCTCTCGATCCGCCCGCAAGTATCCGACCGGATCTGGCTTCGCCACTACGACGCCACCGACGGATCCAACAGACACGAACTCTGAAGTTGCGAGGGTGATTGGCGACCGCGGTCGGGGGTAGACGTGCAACGTCACGTGTCGGCAATCACTGCCCACTGCGACGAGGTGCATATGACGTCATTCGGGTACACGTTGTCGAGCGAGGAGCATCCGCCTGGCGACCTGGTGCATCAGGCTCGTCGAGCGGAGGAGGGGGGCTTCGAATTCGTGTCGATCTCGGACCACTTTCATCCGTGGGTGAGCGCTCAGGGGCACAGTCCGTTCGTGTGGTCGGTGCTCGGCGCGGTGGCCGCGTCGACCAGCGAGGTCGGCATTGGCGTGGGCGTGACGTGCCCGATCGTCCGCATCCACCCGGCGATCCTGGCTCAGGCAACCGCAACCACCTCGCTGCTATCGGACGGCCGGTTCTTCTTCGGCATCGGCACGGGGGAGGCCCTCAACGAACACATCCTGGGTGATCGTTGGCCACCAATCGATGTGCGGCTGGCGATGCTCGAGGAGGCAGTCGAAGTAATTCGCAGGATGTGGGAGGGGGAGACCGTCGACCATCGGGGCGATTTCTACACCGTCGAGAACGCCAGGCTGTTCGATCCGCCGACCGAGGCGCCGCCAGTGATCGCTTCTGGTTTCGGTCCCAAGGCTGTGCAGCTGGCCGCCCGGATCGGCGACGGCTATTGGGGTGTCGCACCTGACGCCGACGCGCTCGATCGCTACCGCGACGCCGGTGGCACCGGTCCCCGGTATGCGCAACTCCATGTCTGTTGGGCCGAGGACGCTGCCGAAGCGCGCAAGACCGTGCACCACGTCTGGCCGAACTCAGGTATCCGCGGCCAGCTCTCCCAGGACCTGCCCACATGGACCCACTTCGAGGAGGCCGCGGGCATGGTCACCGAAGAAGAGGCGACCGGGTCGATTCCCTGCGGGCCCGATGTCGATCCGTTCATCGAGTCGGTCAGGGAGTACGTCACCGCCGGCTACGACCACCTCTACTTCCACCAGATCGGCCCCGACCAGGAGGGGTTCTTCCGCTTCTGGTCCGAAGACCTACAGCGAGCATTGGCTCAAATCGAGATCAGCGATGGAGGAGGAGATGCCTGACAAGCGCCCTAGCGTCAAGAACGAGAAGCAGTACGAAGCCCTCAAGGACAAGGGCATGTCCAAGGAGCGGGCCGCGAGGATTGCGAATTCTCCCGGCGCGTCCAGTCGCGGCGGCAAGCAGAGTGGCAAGGGAGGTTCCTCCAAGCAGGGGGGCACCACCGCGCAGGAGAAGAAGGCCGGCCGCAAGGGCGGCAAGACGGCCGCCCGCAAGTCGTAGACGCGGTTGTTGCGAGGCCATATGTGACGAGGCCGGCTCGGGAGAGCGTTGGTGGGCGAAGCGCTGGCTGGGAGTCCGAGATCGGTCATCGTCGACGCCAGCGCCCTCGAGTTCGTCGACTCGACTGGGCTGATGGCGGTCGTACGTGCCCGTGGTGTGGCCAGCAGGCCGCCGGAGTTTCCATGCGAGCAGATCGTCACTGGCGCTGCGGCCCATCGCCGGGCCTGCCGGCTCGACGACCCCGCCGGCTCGACGACTGTCTCCGGACTGAGGCACCAGATCGCGAAGCGACCCTGGGGGAACCGGGGGCCCTCGTGCTGGGGTTTGAGTGCGGCTTCTCGCGCAGCTGGCGGCTAAACGCGGATGACGGGGGTCACTGGTCCAGCATGCGGGCCAGGCCACCTACGGCCCCTACGCCCGCCTCGCCGACGATCCGCTCTGGGCCTCGAGGGCGGCCGCCAGCCGGTAGGGCTCCAACCTCTCCCGCTGGCTGCTGGCTCGCTCTGACAGCCCGGCGAAGTCGAACCCCGACAGGCGAGGCTCGGTCATGGAAACCTCGCCCAGCGCCCGCCAAAGGTTCGCCTTGCCCTCGATTCCCACACTCAACGATTCGAGGCCGATCAACATGGCCTGCGCGTCGCCAGGTCTTTCGGCTCGCAGGAACCAACGACCAAGCACCGCCGCCGTCGACGTGGCGGCATTCCTCAACGGACTGGGGCGAACGCCTAATCGCGCCATCACATCCTGCAAGGTCGAGAGATCGGCGTCGATCTCAGTGGCGAGCGCGCTGAGAACCGTGCGTCGATCGTTGATCGGATCCGATGTCGCCTGCTCGCGCAGCCTTCGGAGCGCGGTGTGCCCACCGGCGTAATGGCCCCTCAGGTAGAGCGTGAGCGGATGGTTCGTCATGAGATGCCTCCTCGTGGCCCACCTCCACGCGGCGGAGCCAGCGCCAGATCCGGCTACCCGCTCCCGGGCGAGGTCATCCTCGGCAGACCGAAGCCGACCGGAGCCGACCGGAGCCGACCACGCTCCCCTCAGCCATACACTGGATCCCGAACTCGCGCAGTAGGGCTCAATCGGTCTCGGTACGCCTCTGCCTCATGATGGGCCGCGGGCGGTCCACACCTCGTCGGTCGCGGGTCGAACATCCCAGGCCGCCGGCAGCCTGACGAAGACCTGCGCTCGTACGTCGGTAGTCCGACCGCGACCGATCTGGGCGCCGATCAAGAATTCGATGAGGTTGCGGGCGTGCAGCAGTGTGGATTCGAGGTGCGAGTCGTGTGTGGCCTCGTCCGGTGCATTGTCGATGCGGATTGCGGCGCCAGCCATCTGCCGAAGCTCGTAGCCGACATGTGCCGCGGCAGCCAGGCGCTCTACGGGGTTCATGGCGAGCAAGGCTAAGAAACGCGACGCACAGTCTCGGAGCCAAGGCCCAAACCCCGGCATCCGCCGCCCATGGCCGCAGCGGTTATCGATGCTGCTCGCGGAACTGCCGGTCGAGCCGCGTGCCCGTAACCCGCCGCCCCGACCGGGCCGCCGGAACGATTTACGGAGGGGTCGTCCTGGCGTCTCGTGAGACCGGCGCCTAGCGTCCGTGAGGATGAGTGAATACGGCGAGATCGACCCGAGAGCCGGGCTCGGCGACTGCAGCTGCGGTCATCCCGTCGCCGACCACGAGTGGACCTCCGACGGGTCTCCGATCTGTTCGGAGGGCTGTGAGTGCACAGACCTCGGGAAGGACGCCCAGGCGTCCGACGGCGATCCGGGGGCCCGCTAGTACCCGGATAGTCAGCGACGGCGCCCGCCGCACAGGCCGTATGGGTACGGCACTGGCGCCTAGCGCAACGCGAGTGCGGCTCACATCTCACGCAGCGGGGCTCCACGTGGGATCCCTGTCACCGAGTTCACATGGCTGCGCTATCGGTTGCCGTGCGTTTCGACGTGGGCGGCGAGCTAACGAGCGCCATCACCCATCCGGTGGCACCCGGGGAGTCGCCGGTGACCCCTCGCCCATCCTTCTCGCCGTCTGTGCAAGTCTGGGGTTTCAGAATCTCCCAGAGTCACCGGGGACGCGTCGCGCTGTGCCGCTCCGGGTGATGACGGCCCGGTAGATCAATAGGGCGATCACGGCGCCGATGATGGATCCGAAGAAGCCCGCGGGCTGGAACGCGCCGTCGGCGAAGTCCTCGTTGAAGATGAGGTATCCGAGAAAGCCACCGATGAACGAACCGACGATGCCGAGGAGGACCGTCTGGACGAACGACATGGGATCGCTGCCCGGGACGAGGAGGCGGGCGAGGTAGCCGGCCACGATTCCGACGAGGATCAGGTAGAGGATGAAACCAAGCATTGGTGGTGTCTCCTAGGTTGTTCGGCCGCTCCACACGGCCGGCACGCAGGTAGTTCCCCTGCACGCGGAGTTGTATGCGTTCTGGCGGGTCAGGTCTGCTTCTCTCGCTGCGCTGAGATGCTCGAGCTGGCAGCGATGAGGGGCGCGATGCTGCTGATCACGCCGGCAGCTGCCATGAGCGCACGCCTTGAGCGCAACATGGCGCGGACGGCCGCCACGATCCGGTCCTTCCTGCTTCTGCGACGACGGAACAGCATCATTTATGACGCTTCCACTCCAAGTGAGTTCGGTATCAGCCGGACTTGGCCGGCTTCTTCTGGCGACCCGATCGGCTGCGAGACGGGGCCTTGCGCGGTGACCGGCTGCGGGATGCTTGAGTGCGCGATGACGGGGACGCCTTCCGGTCGCTGCCAACGGGTTGGGAGGCAATCTGACCGGCCTCGACGGCAAGCCGCTCCGCCTCGCGGCCAGCTTCGGCGGCGGCCTCGAGCGCCGCTTTCGAGGCCCTGTCCGCGAGTTCCTTGGCTTGAGTGAGTTCTCGCGTGGCTTCATCGGCGGCTTGTTGCGCCCGCTCGCTCGCCCGCTGCGCGTCTTGTTGGGCCTGCTCTGCGTCTGCATCAGCGGTAGCTCGTGCGGCGGCGATCGCCTCGTCGGCGTCCTCGTCGGCGCTCTGACGTTCTTGCGCCACCCGCTCGTCGGCCTTTTCTCTTGCCTCCCTGACCTGTTCGTCGGCTTGGCGCTTGGCGTCCTTGATCCGCTCGTCCTCCTCGCGGCGCACGGTCGCGACTTGTCCGTCGACCTCGTCGCGTACTTGGTCGACCTGCTGGCTGGCCTGTGCCTTGGCGTCGCGCTCGGCCTCGGTCGCCCGCTGGCGGGCGGCTCGTGTGGTGCGCTTGGCCTCGTCGGCAGTCCGCTTCGCCCCCTCGGCCAACCCCAAGGCCTTCTGCTCGGCCGCACGAGCCTCCTCCGATGCCCGGTGGGCCGCGTCTAGGAGTGATTCGACCGAGTCGTCGTCGCCGCCACACCCGGAATGGCATTGACGACCGAGCGGCCAGCGTGCGTGATCGCCCCGCCCACGCTGCTTCGCGCGTCGCCTACGGCATCGGTCGCTCGGCCCAGCGCCATCTTGGACGGTCGCGCCTTGCGTGTCGTAGCCCGCGTCCTCAACCACACGACGGGATGGTGCTGGGTCATGGCTGCCTCCCACTGCAGAACCACACCCATCTACCCGTGAGGCGGCCGACTAAACGCCCAGCGTGGCGTCTCGACCGGGGTGCCGCAACGCCTTGCGCGAGGCTGCCGGGGCTGTCATGGCTGCCGTCCTGAGAGGACGCTGGGGTCCGCCCGTCGTGCCCCCAGCTTTCCCCTTCCCCCGCTTCTCGTACGGCTCATCACCGGTCCGAGCCGGACACCTAGAGATCGCGCCGGACCCTTCTCCCGCTACGGGGACGCCCACACCTCGTCGGTCGCCAGCTGCGCCGCTTCCAGCGTGTCGAACCGGCCGACAGTCGTGATCGGCGACAACCCGGCGGGTCCTCGAGCCGTAGGTACGCGAACCAGTGGGGCCGACGTCTCGAGCATGACCGAGCCTCGGGTTGGCTGCCCCACGATCCGGACCAATGGGCGGCGCCGGTCTCGCGCCACACGAGCCCTGGCCCCTCCGGTTCGGGTCGGGTTGCATTTGGGCGAACTGGAAGCCGCTGCGCCAGCTGCCTGCTGTTGCACGAGTGATAACAAGCGCCGGGCCCGAGTTGCCGTTTGGTTCCCCTACGCCGCGGGCAGGCAGTCAGCGATGCCGGACGACGCCCAGCCCTGGACGGACGGACCGTTCCGTGCTGAAGCCACAGGTGACGACACCGAGCCGGTCATCATCGTTGAGGGCGAGCTCGACATGAGCGGGACCGACTGGTTCACGGCGTGCGTCGCAGCCGTGCTTCAGAACCAGCCCCGGTCGATCGTCGTCGACGCCAGAGGTCTGTCGTTCATGGACTCGTCTGGACTGCAGTCGTTGCTGCGTGCCCGTGCTGAAGCCGCCCAGGCAGGCGTGGGCTTCCGTATCAGTGACCCATCGCCCCCAGTTCGCCGCTTCATTGAACGCACAGGACTCCAGGACGTGCTCCTGGAGGACTGAAACCGGGCGCCGGCACCGCGGCCCGTAGCCCGAGGGGACGGCAACAGACGGCCGACGGCTAGCTGAAGATGTCGCGGGGCGCTTCGTCGAGTGGCCGGGCCTGCGCGCCCCAGGCCCTGGCTGTCTATTTCTTGTGATCTCGCAGGAACTGGGGACTTACCGAGTGGGTGTCAACGTCGACCCGGTCGGAGTGACATGGCTGGCCGGGAGCGAAGAGTCCGGAGGGGATCTCCTTGCGTCCGCGGACGTCCACGTAGATGGCCCTGCACCCAATCATCGTGGCGGCCCCCGGGGTTGTCCTCCCGTTCACAGGGGACTGCTGCGTTGGTTGCCCAGGCGGGGAATGTTGGACCCCCGCCGGGGTCGACCTATTGGTGGCCGGGGCGGTGACGGATCGAGTCTGGCGAACGCCGACGTCCCCCGGTCGCGTGCGGAGTGACCGCTGACCGCCTAACGGCTGTCCGGTACGGTCGGAGTGTGCTCAGGCTCAGGCCGGCGCAGACGATCCGCGCAATGCGTCTAGAGAACTTGGAGGCCCTCACCGACACCACGCTCGACGCGCCTTGATGTCGATGACCTTCTCGTGGAGCTGCTTGGCCGGGTGCGCGAGATTCTTGACGTCGACACGGCTGCCGTGCTCATGCTCGATGCCGATTCCGAGATGCTCGTCGCCAGAGCGGCGTGTGGCATCGAGGACGAGGTTCGCCAGGGCGTACGGATTCCGCTCGGCACCGGTTTCGCCGGACGTATCGCCGCAACGAAGGAACCAGTGCGGTTGGATCACGTCGACGCGACGACCGTCGCGAATCCGCTCCTGTGGGAACGGGGCATCAAAGTGATGCTCGGCGTTCCGCTGATGAGCGGGGACGACGTCTTCGGTGTCCTTCACGTGGGACGGCTTAGCAGCCGATCCTTCGGCGACGAGGACATCAATCTTCTCCAAGTCGCCGCCGATCGGATCGCTGGGGCCACGCAGACGCGGGCGCTCGCGATTGAGCGGGCAGCAACCCGGCTGCTCGAGCGCAGTCTGTTACCCGCGACGCTGCCGAGTTGTCCGGGACTTGGCTTCGCAGCCCGTTACGTCCCTGCCGAAGAACGTACCGTCGGCGGTGATTGGTATGACCTCTTCATGCTTCCCTCCGGACAGTTGTGGATCGTTGTCGGCGACGTGGCTGGTCACGGTGTGCAAGCGGCAGTGCTGATGGGACGTATACGCAGCGCGTTACGGGCCTACGCGCTCTTGGACACGTCGCCAGCGCATGTGCTGGACCTGGTCGACCGCAAAGTCCACCAGTTCGAGATGGGCACCTTTGCAACGGTCGCGTGCGCCGTCAGTTCACCGCCCTACGAAACACTGACCATTGCTCTTGCGGGTCATCCACCGCCAGTCGTCGCGGTGCCTGGACAACGGGCCACGTTCCCAAATGTCGAAGTGAGCCCTCCGATAGGAGCATCCCGCCGGTCATCAGGTGCGACCCCGACCGTTGTCGCCGCGGCACGCCGCTCGACGACGATCATGCTCGCACCCGGGACCGTCACCGCGTTCTATACGGACGGCTTGGTCGAGCGGCGCGGTGAGTCCATCGACGTCGGTCTAGAGCGCCTCCGCGATGTGACATCTCCGGGAGCGCCCGAGCGCGTGGCCGCGGACATCATGCGACACCTCGTTGGACACACCATCACGACAGACGACATCTCACTAGTCGTGATGAGCCGGACTCCATCCAACTGAGCGACTATCTGCCGATCGGCGTGCGCTCAGAGCCGACCCCACCGCCGCGCCCATGGCTCGATGTCGCACCGCCAGCACCAGGCAGGCTGCCCGCCGACGGTCCAGCGAGGTTCGGGCAGCAGCCCACGGTGGCGCCAGAGGTCGAGCGTGTCCCGTTCGGCACCCAATCGCTCGCCCATCTCGGCAAGTCCAACCGGCTCATGCTTCGTCTGCTGGTCCGCCATGGAGCGCCGGCGCCTGCTCCCGGTCGGAAAGGCGATGCCTTGGGAGCCGGCGCCAGCGGCTATTGGATACCCGTTCGGTGGGACGCGAATTCGTGCTGGCTTATCCAGCCGCGGAGCGGTCCCCGACCCGCAGGCCGAGGGCGACGCGAGACGGCCCGCCGGAGGGGAGGGGACCAATCCGGCGGGCCGCCTGGCGCGAAGCGGTCCCCTGGGTGCACTGGGAAACCAGGGGACCGTCCCGCCCGCCTGCTCGGCGTGGCTACCCGAACAACTTCCGGGCAAACCGGCCCGACCGCGTGCCGAGGGGCTTACCGGGCTGCCCACACCTCGTCCGTCGCGACCTGTGCCGCCTCGACCGTGTCGAAGCGGCCGACGGTGGTGATGGGCGACTGGCCGGGTGGGTCCTCGAGGCGGAGGTAGGCGACCCAGCCGTCGCCGTCGCGGGTGATGGTGCCGCGGATCTTCGTCTCCCAGGTGCCGGACCAGTGGCGCGGGGTGAGTTGGCGCCAGGTCAGGCCGGGGCCCTCGTCGGGTTCGGGGTCCGGTGTCTGCCAGGCGTATTCGAAGCCGTCTCGCCAATCACCACCCACGGGCACGACATACGTTTGCCATGGATGGGGTGGCAAGGGGGCATCCCAGCCAGAACCCATGTATGGACTCACAAAAGTCGGGGCACCCTCGGGAACCGAACACTTCCCAGGAGGAACCCATGGCGGATACACGGGCGGACTTCGAGTCCGGCGGAGGGATACGACGGTCCGGTGGTTTCGGCCGGGCCAGAACGTTCACTGAAACGAAGGCGGGGTTCAAGACGACGGAGTTCGTCATGATGCTCCTTGTCGTCGTCGCCATCTTGATCGCTACCTACGTCGCCGACGCCGACCTCGGGGCGAACGAGGGGTGGCGGTACATCTCGTGGGTGGCCGTCGCGTACATCGTGAGCCGTGGCATCGCCAAGGCCGGCACCCCTGAGCCACACGGCGATAACGACGCAGCCGTCTAGTCATTTGCTCGCCGTCCCTCGGCCAAAAGGTCGAGGGACGGCAGGTCACAGCTCGGCGGGAGGCGGTTCACCCAGTCTGGCCCCGGCCGGAAGGCCACCGGTTTGGATGCCGGCCAGTGAGGTGATTGAAACGGGCGCGTGAGTGCGCGAAGTTGGCATGGGGGGATCCCGGCGCTTGCTTTGGCAGCGGGGGGAGTCGCATGTCAGAGAACGCGGAGCCCGTCCAGGGCGAGCCACTGCGCATACAGACCAACTACGAGGGCTCCGAGGCCACCATCATCCTCGAGGGCGAGTTCGACTTGACCGGTGCCGAGCAGTTCGGGGCGTCTTTCAGCGAAGCGCTCGCGGCGAGCCCGAGGTCGATCACCCTCCACGTACCCGACCTGACATTCATCGATTCGTCTGGGCTGAGGGCCCTACTGCATGCCCGTGCTGCTGCCACTGAAGCAGGTATGGCGTTCCGTGTCAGTGAGCCGTCCCCAGCACTTCGGCGAATAGCTGAGATGACTGGCATCGAGGATCTGCTCGAGGACGACTGACGGGCCGAGGCAACTCCCTGACGCGGAACCGCCCCCCGACCCGTAGGCCGAGGGGCGGTGTTAGTCGCGGACGTGGGCCCGCTGTCGGATCTCGTCGAGGGCGACCTCGGCCATCTCGATCGCGGTCGCGCAGCTATGCGCCCGTTCGGGGTGCAGCTGCTCGGTGACCGCCCGGATCTCAGCGAGATCCTTGGCCGTGATGTCGACGAGCTCGTCGACTTTCGCGACGAGCACGGCGCGTACGCTGCCCTGCGGCATCGGAAACATCCTCCGGTGTCAGCCCCCGCTGGTCTTACCATCACCGGGGGCGCCACCGGTAGGGAGATCTCAGCGCGGCGCCGCCCCCGACCCGAAAGCGGAGGGCTGACGTGTGCGGCCGGCCGGGACGGGCGGGCATACGGGCGCCCCGACCGGACCGCCGGCACGACTCTACGCCGCGGACACGGCGGCATCACCGGGGCCCGCACGCGGCAGCGTCGACTACCGAGCGTGCTGGCCGGTGTACGGCGTTTCCCCGTTGGGTATGGCAAGGGATCGGATGCCGGACGACGTAGAGCCCTCGCAGGCCGAGCTGCTCCGTGTCGAGGCGAGACACGAGGGTGCTGGGGCCGTCGTCACCGTTGCGGGTCAGCTCGAGTACTCCACTGCCGAACGGTTTGTGGCTTGCATCCTCGAGGTGCTCGACACCAAGCCGCGCTCGATCACCGTCGACCTCCACCAGGTCACGTTCTCGGACTCCTCTGGCCTGTCGGCGTTGCTCCGAGCTCGTGACCTTGCCTTCGTTGACCAAGTGGCCTTCCGGATCAAAGACCCGTCGCCCGAACTGCGACGGCGCCTCGAGCTGACCGCGACCAAGGACTTGCTCTTGCCCGACGAGTGACCCGAGGGGAGCCGGGGACACCCGCCATTCCCCCGGTACGTCCCTCTTTCCCCGGCTCCTCGGGACGGCTCAGCACCGGTCTGAGCCGTCCACCTAGAGATCGCGTGAGTGGCACCGTCTGTTACCGGCAGACCACCGCTCCCACCCGTGGGTCACGAGCGCGGCGAACCACCACCTGAGGGCAGCGGCGTACCCCGTTTCGGGGGTCTAGCGTTCACGATGACAGATTGCATGTGCCCTGCGGATGGGACGGGCGTGTGTCGGATGAAGCGGAGCTCTCGCCTGGCGACGACCTGTACGTCGAGGCGAAGTACGACGGCACCGAAGCCGCCATCGTCCTTGTCGGTGAGTTCGACATGACCAGCGTCGAGGTGTTCTGGGCACACGTGAGTGAAGCGGTCGACGCTCGCCCGGTGGCCATCACCGTCGAAGCTCGCGGGCTCACGTTCGTCGATTCGTCGGGGCTTATGGCGTTGGCGCGTGCCCGTGACACGGCCACCGAGGCCGGCGCGACGTTCCGCGTCCGTGAACCGTCACCCCCGCTTCGCCGCATCGCTGAGCTGTGCGGGCTCGACGACCTGCTATCGGTCGAGTGACGCGAAACGGTCCCCGGCGGCACAGGATGCCGAGGGACCGTTCACGCCACCCGGCGGCTGGCGTCGGCCACCCAGCGGGTCCGGTTTCCGCTTTCGGCGGACCGCTGCTACCCGACCGCGGCCGCCGCAAACCGGCGCCGGTGGCTGTCAGACTGACGTAATCGGCGATCACTCCGTCCCCGACTTGCCGCCCTTGCCGTGGCGGCCCTGCTCCGTCCCTCCCGTGCCGTGGCCGCGCCCCGTGCCGTTTTCAGTCCGCGACTCTTGCTTGGCCGCGTGGTCCAGACAGGAACTGGGGTCGCAGTCGACGGTCGTGGTCGTCTGTCGTGGTGACGTAGTTGTCGTCGTCGATGTGGCGCTCAGTACAGCTGGGTTGACCGCCGGTGCCGATGTCGCTGCCGTCGGCTCGGTAGGACCTCTCGTCACCGCCACCGCCTTGGCATCGAGCGTCTGCTGGCGCAGGAGTTCGCCCCCCGTCAACCCGATCAGGAACACCAGGACCCAGACGGCCGCTGCCTGGTGGATGGACATGCGGTGGCGGCCCTCGTCGTCGGGAAACTAACCAGCAGCTCTCCGGTGTCCGAGAGCGGACCAGAACACGGGGTCTGGTTCATGGCCGCTGCGATCGCGATCTTCGACGGGGTCGCGGCTCTCATCGGCGGAAACGCCCTCGCCGACTGGGCACTGGAGTATGGTCGCTCCCCCTCGGACTCCTCATTGCCGCCGCCGAGACGCGTGACTTTCGTCGGTGGCGTCAGGCGCAGCGTGAGCGGCTCGCGGCGTCATAGCCGCCAATCTCGCGCCGCGTCGTTCTGTGCTCATGATCGGGCAGGCAGGGTGCACGCGGTTCGGGCATTCGGGCGCGCCCGCGGGAGACAGTGCCAGACCCGCTGCGGAGCACGAGGGAGCCTCCCCGAGCCGACGGGCTCGGGCAAACGGGAGCAGGATTGGCTCATGGGAGGAATGCATCTCCACGCAGCGGAGTTCATGGCGATCGCCCTCGATGCCCGAGATCGAGCGGCCGAGGCGCGTCGGTCGGACCGAACGGTGATGGCCGCAGACGCACTCGTTTCGGTCGTGATGGCTGCAGCGGCAACGGAGGCATTCATCAATGAACTCGGCGCCTACTACGAGCTGGGCGACCTCGCCCGGGAGCCAAGGGAGACCGCCAGCGGTGTGGCGCTTGCCGAGGTGGAGAGGAGCCGAGGGTCGACGGAGCTGAAGTACCTGATGGCGTCGCTAAGTCTCTCCGGCCAGATGTTCGACCGGAGCACCCAGCCGTTCCAGGACTTCTCGACCCTGATGAAAATCCGGAACGACCTGATGCACCCGAGACCACTCGACAAGTTCGAGTTCGATGACGCCGAGGTGACCGTCTCGCCGTCCTACGTGCGTGAGTTTGAGCGGCGCGGCATGACCTACAGGCGAGAAGCCGGCGTCTCCGTCTCGTGGCTCAACCTGCTGGAGACCGAACAGATTGCGTCATGGGCATGTCAGGCAGCGGTAGAGATCATCATTGCGGTGGTCGAGATGACACCGCCCCACGGTGTCTCCGCAATGATCGGACGATCGTTCTCTGAGCACTACCGGCCCCGGGCGCATGAGCTGGCGCCCTAACTGCCGATACCGCTCGCCGTCGTTCTGTCCTGACGATCGGATGGGCGAGGGCCGCCCGGATCGAAGCCTGTTTGTGTCATTAGGCTCCTCGAGGGCGCGTGGAAGCAGCCCGCCGGTGGCGGGCGTGGCGTCGTTGTCGGGTCCGGGAGTGGCTTGTCCGAAGAGCCGGCTTCAGGGTGCAAGGCCGGTCACGCTGGATTACGAGTCGTCCCGTCTGCCCTCCCGGACCCACCCTGTGTCAGTGGCGAGCGTCGGCGGTGAGGTGCCGGTAGACGGCCTTGGCGATCTGACGCTTGAGGGCCCGCAGGGCTTCCTTGGTGCTCTTTCCCTCGTCGAGCTTGCGTCGGTAGTAGGCCCGTCCCGGGGTGTCGTTGCGGACCTGGGTCACGGCGGCGACGTGGAGAGCGCGGTTGAGCTGCCGGTTGCCGCGAGGGTTGAGCCGGTGACGCTGCTTGGGTCCGCTGGACGCGGCGATGGGGGCGCTGCCCGTGTAGCGGGCGTAGTTGCCGCTGGAGGGGAACCGGTCGATGTCGCCGGTGTGGCCGAGGATGATCGCGGCGCCGAGGGGCCCGATGCCATGAATATCGGTGACCGTGGCGCCCGATGCCAGGACTGCTTCGACGATGCGTTCGTTAGTGGCGATGAGTTGGCTGTCGAACCGGCGGACATCGCCGAGCAGATCGAGCGCGATGCGCTTGCGCTCGACCTCGACGGGGTTCGACGGATGGATCGTGCGCAGGATCCGCCGGGTGCGCTCAGCTGACAGCAACCGGTCGGCGCCGCCGGCGATGAGGCTGCACAGCAGCGCATGCAGCCGGCAGATCGCCTGGGTGCGTAGCCCGGTGAGGTCGTGGTGCCGGTCCGCGAGCAGGCGCAGCACCGCGGTGTGATCGACGGCTGCGACCTGGCGCAGCCGCGTGTGGCGCAGCGCCACGATCGCCGCGGCCCGGGCGTCGTGCGGGTCGGTCTTGTCGGTGCAACCGGCGTCGAGCAACCGGACCCGAGCCGAAAGCGTCGGCGGCACACCCAGCACCGACTCGCCGGCGGCGACCAGCTGCTGTGCCAGCAGCGCACCCAGCCCGGAGGCCGACTCGATCGCCCAGGTGCGGGGCGTGAAGTCGGCGGCGAACTCAAGCAGCCGGTCACGCTGGCGTCGATCCGCGCTAACTCGCAGCTCCCCGATGACGGTCTCGAAGCGGTCGAGCACCGCTGCGGTGTGGGACCCCTTGTGGGGATCGATCCCGATGATGAACACGTGCCCTCCTCGTGGCTGTGCCAGTGGTGATGCCACCGCGGGCACTCCTGATGAGGGTCGATTGCTCGCGCCTGTTTCGAGCCACCCCGCAGCGAGAACCCGGCGAGCGGCCACTTCGCTCTAAAGCGAACCAACAACTGGTGGGCAAGGCATTCTGGAGACCACCCGCCGAGCTCTCGGAAGCTACGACCACCCGCAGCTCCGTGCGCTCACCCAACCATCAGGGCAATCGGTGCGCGTCTCGCGCCACCTACACGGCGTTTTACGCAGGATCGGAGGTCCTCGAGCCCTTCGGGGCGTATAACGCCTGATCATACGGACGATCGCAGCACGCGCTGCCGGGTGAAAGGCGCTGACGATCATCCGTATATCAGCCGTTCGGGGACGCTTCGCCGCCGACGGCCGGCGCGAGGCATCCGCCGCTGGGGCGGCCTGTAACCCACGGCGGCGTTCGGTTCGAGGCGGCGCCCGCAAGCGATCGTCAGCCTTGCCGACGTGCCCGCGGCCCGGCCGGCGGCCCCGCCGCGCCGGTCGGGTTCGCGCAGTCATCGACGCCCTCCGCACCCGGGAGTAGCCCGCCCCCGGAGCGTCACACGACGGCGACGGCGTCGATCTCGACGAGGAACTCGGGACCCAGGCCGGCGACGACGTGGACCGTGATGGCCGGCGGTGGGTCGGCCGGGTTCCACGCCTGCTGGAAGGCGGCGAAACCCTCGTCGAGCGCGTGGCCGTCCACCACGGCGATGGTCCAGTGCACGATGTTCGCCAGGCTCGCCCCCTCGCTCTCGAGGATGGTCGCGAGGTTGCGGAACGCCTGGCTGGCCTGCTCTCCGACCGTGGGACCGACGATCTTGCCGTCGGCGTCGACGCCGTTCTGCCCGCCGATATAGATCGTCTTCGCTGGTCGTTCGACCACGACGGCCTGGCTGAAGGCCGGGCTGCGGTGGAGTCCTTCGGGGTTGATGTGCCGCGTGCTCATGTGTCGCCTCCTCAGAGCGTGTGACACCGCAAGCCTGACGAGCTCACGCCTGGACGACACGGCATCCCCGAAGTACCCAATCGGGGACGGAACACCGTGCCAGATCCGCCGATCTCGCGCCTCGGCGTTCTGTACTTCCGGCCTGGCAGGCGGTGTGCGCCCGGTTCGGGCAATATGCGCCCCCCTGGACATGGTGAGGGAGCGGTAGCCTAACCGCCGGACAACTCATCCCTGTCCTGAGGAGCCCCCGCCGCGAGTGTTGTCGGCGGGGGCTTTGTCGCGGGTGATCCGCGGTGCGCCGCACGCGTGCGGCATGGCCTGGCGCG
This sequence comes from uncultured bacterium, assembly GCA_963717085.1. Lineage (GTDB taxonomy): Bacteria > Actinomycetota > Acidimicrobiia > Acidimicrobiales > VFJN01 > DASQUK01. The sequence continues at coordinate 44,723 of CAVQVM010000017.1, read as the reverse complement.
GCTGTTCCTGAGGGCAGAGACTCGCCCGATGGCACACGGGCATCACCACGGCCATGACGACGATCTGGGGCGCCGGGAGCTGGAGGCGCCAGCGGTCCGTCGGGCCATGGGCGGTGTCGTGGCCGTCCTGGTGGTGGTGGCACTCGTGGGACTCGCTGTCTGGTGGCCCCGCGGCGATCCTGCCGTCGACCGGGAGGCCCTCGGTTATGGCGATCGGGTCAACGCCACGGTCACTGCCGCGGAGATTGGTCCGTGCAGCTACGACCCCAACACCGAGTGCAACAGCGTGAGCGCCCGCATCGCTAGCTGGCCCGACGAGGGCAGCTTCGCCAGCTTGGAGGCCGACGTGGCCACGCCGACCGCGGTGGCGAAGCTGGAGCGGGGGGATGACATCGTACTCAACGACGCCGGCCCGGATGTCGACGCCGCCGGCCGCTACTCGTTCGCCGACGTTCAGCGTCGGCAGCCTCTCGTGATCCTCGCCATCGTGTTCGGGGTGGCGGTCGTGGCACTGGGACGGCTGCGAGGACTGTTGGCACTCGCCGGCATCGGCATCACCGTGGGTGTGCTGCTCGCCTTCGTGTTCCCCGCTCTGCTGCGAGGCGCCCCGCCCCTCGGGGTGGCTCTCACCGGCGGCATTGTCATCGCCGTCAGCACCATCTACCTCGCCCACGGCGTCAGCGACCGCACCACCGTGGCCCTCGTTGGCACGATCGCCAGCCTGCTGCTGACCGCGGCGCTCGGTGCCGCCTTCGGGGCCGCCACCCACCTCAGCGGCCTAGCGTCGGACGAGGCAGTCAACCTGTTGGCATTCGCCCCCGAACTCGACTTCCGCGGCCTGCTGCTCGCGGCCACGATCATCGGCGCCCTGGGCGTCCTCGACGACGTAACCATCACCCAGGTATCGGCCGTCTGGGAGCTCCACCACAGCGACCCCCAGGTCGGAGCCCGCGGACTCTACTCGGCCGGAATCCGCATCGGTCGCGACCACATCGCATCCACCGTCAACACTCTGGTGCTCGCCTACACAGCAGCCGCGCTGCCGACACTGCTGTTGTTCTCCCAGTCGGGCCTAGCCATCGGCGAGATCCTCACCACCGAAACCCTCGCCGTCGAAATCGTCCAGACCCTGGTCGGCTCCATCGGACTGGTGGCCTCGGTACCTCTCACGACCGCGTTGGCGAGCTGGGTCGTCACCCTGTCGGGCCGTGACGAGCAACCCGAACGCTTCGACCGCCCGAGGCGTCGTCCTGTAGCGGCCGAACGTCCGCAGGACATGTTCTGGGGACGCCAATGATGTCCTCCGGGTCTCAGCGCCCGGGACCAGCGACGGGCACGACACGCCGCGGGCGTGAGCGCTGGCCCCAGGGAGAGGGTTGCTGCCTAGGGCCAGCCCTCACACCCGCAGATGGTCGCGTAGCGGTGACACGCTGTCACGGGTTTGTCCGGACCCCAGAGGGGCCGGGGACGCCCGCGAGTCCCCGGCACGTCCCTTACGCCCGGCTCCCCGGGACGGCTCACCACCGGCTTGAGCCGTCCACATAGAAATCGCGTCAGCCAGGGCCGCCGTTACCAGTGGACACGGGGCGTAGCTTGAGAGCCGGACAACTTACCCCTGTCCAAGAACCCCGCTGCGAGTGCTGTTGGCGGGGCGTCGTGGGCGTCTCGGCCGTCACCGAGACGCCCACACCTCGTCGGCCGCCACCTGTGCCTCCTCGACCGTGTCGTAGTGGCCCACGGTCGTCATCGGTGACAGGCCGGGCGGGTCCTCGAGGCAGAGCTAGGTCACCCTGCCGCCGCACTCGACGGCTAGTGCCGACGAGCACCAGATCGGGCAATCGAGAATCCCGAAGGGTGCAAGGGAAGGGGCCCCGGTCGTGAACGCCGGGGCCCTTCCCCAACCGGTTCGGGCTACTGAGTCACCTCTCGAGTGACGATGTTGGCGGGATCGGTCGCCGTCGTGACGGTGAAGAACGGGAAGAATGCGGTCCCGTTCTGTCCGAGCCCGACGTAGTCGCCCAGGAAGAAGCCCCGGGCCACGGGCGCCCTGCGGCTGTCGAACGGGGCGTCGGTCACTGCGACCTCGTCGTCCCAGCTCGCCGCCACCGAGCAGTCCTCGGATGTGGCGTGGCAGTGGGCGACGAACGCCTCGGTGGGGGTGGTTGCGCCGTTGTCGGCCGTGTTGCTTCGGAAGTCGTAGTACGAAACACCCACGGTGCCGTCGTCCAGCACCTGGACCATCGGCGTGAACGCTTGCTCGTTCAGGTTGTTGGCCAGATCCGGCGTCTGGTTCACCTTGATCGGGGCCGACCAGGTCAGGCCCCCATCGAGGGACTGACTCAGCGCGATGCTGGACCGGGGCCCGAACCGGCTGTCCTGCCACACCAGGTACACCGCGCCGGTGGTCCGGTCGACGGCGACCTCGGCGTTGATGTCCCCGGTGCGGTGGCTAGCCACGACGCCTGCGGGCAACGGCGAATCCGGGTCGATCACCACTCCCCGGAAGAACCTGTCGACGATGGTCTCCTTCTTGTCCCACGTCGCGCCGTGGTCCGCGGACCGGATCACGGCGATGTGGTTGCCGCGGGTTCCCTGGTCGTTCCTGGTCCCGCGGATCAGCGTCATCACGTTGATCAGCTCGCCGTCGAACTCGTCGTTGTCGGGCAGCACGGCGATCTGGTTGCCGATTGTCTGGGCGATGACCCCGGCCCTGAAGATTCTCTGGGCGGGCTCCCAGGTCTCGCCGCCGTCGGTGGTCCGAGCGAGCAGGGGGTCGCCGGCGAAGGCGATGGCGTTCTCGAACGCCTGCTGGTTCTGGTTGCCGCTCGGCGGCGAGACCACCAGATCCCACACCGCGTACGCGAAGTTGGAGTCGTTCGGATCCGCGGTGATGGCGTTCTTGTCGTTGAACGCGTTCGGGCTCTCGTCACGGTTGAGGGAGATCGGGTCCTCCCACGTCGCGCCGTGATCGGTCGAGCGGGCGACAAGCATGTCATCGGGGTTCGTGTCGAAGCCACCGGGGTCGGTGTCGGTGGACAAGCTCATCAAGTACGCGGTCCCGTCCGGGGAGATGGCCACCCACGGGTCGGAGGCCCGCTCGAAGTTCCCCCCGTTCGCCGGGGTTCCCCCGGTGCAGTTCGACGACTTGGTCTGCGCGTTGATCGTCCAGCTCGCCCCGCCGTCGAGGCTGCTGGCGCTGACGTTGCCCTCCGATCCGCCGTTGTTCCACCGGTCCTGCTGCCAGGCCCCGATCATGATGTCCGGGTTCGACGGATCCACCATCACGTGGGGCTCGACCTCGCTGTTGACGAACTGGACGGCCGGTACGCCGCCAACATCGCGGAATCCGGTGTCACCCTCACACGCAGCGATCGGGCTAGCTCCGGAGACGGCGACCAGCGGGCCCGTCGTGGAGGGGTCAGCCGTGGCCGGAACCGAGCCGACCACGGCCACAACGGCCATGGATGTACCCAGCGCAATGACCTTGCTTTTCGAGCGATGCATGCGAACCCTCCTCCTTGATCCGGGACATCGTGCGAAACCCTCTGGGAGGCCGCGACGATGTTCGGCTAGCTGAGGTGGGCGGCCGCACGGGCCCGCGGCGGAACCGCTCGACGAAGCCCCCTGTCGCGATCGAACGCTGACGCGAGGACCTTGATCGCGACAATCCGCCCGAGCAGACCGTCGTGAGCGTCGTACACGTCGGCCATCCTCCCGCGGCTGACCAGTTCCCCGAGCTCACCGAGCCGACGAGAACGGCCGTGGGGCCGACCACCAAACGATTCTACCCTGGTAGTGGCTCGAGAGGATTTTCGGCTAGGCGCCATGACACAACCGATCGACGGGTCACGTGACCGCGCGCCGATTTTCTTGCCGGGAGATTTCCTGGATCGGCTCTAGACACCCGCCAGGCAGGGAGTTGGGAGGGCGGCTATGCCGCCCTCCCCATTACGATTTCGCCGCGGTCTACGGCGCCGACGTCCAGCCGAAGATGTCGGTATTCCCGAACGTTTCCGGGCAGTCGTTCTGCGGTTCCGGCGTGGGAACGTCGTCCGCCGGCGTGGCCGACTGCACGCCCGCACGCCAGGTGTCGATTGCCGGGCAGTTCACCGTGTTGCGGACGTCCTGCCAGACGGCCGCCGCGTACGAGTTGCCGGCGACCGCGTACACGTAGTCGCCGAGGAACTCGATCACGAGGTTGTTCTGGCTCGAGCCGCGCGGGTCCCCGGGGGCTCCACGGTGCACCTCGCTGAACGCGCCGACGGTCCCGTTCGCCGCGACGGGCGCCTGCACAACGACGCCGACCATGTTGCGCGGGCTCGTCGTGTTCGTCCGGAACGGCGTGGTGAAGGCGTTGTAGACGACCCAGACGTTGCTACCCGTAGGTGAGATCGCCGGCGCTGCGTAGTACCCGCGATCACTTGGCTGCGCCTGGATCCGCCTCGGTGTGGTCCACGTGCCGGGATTCCCACCGCCGGTCGAAGACGAGAACATCACGTCCTCGCCGTTCAAGCCGTCACGGCCGTCGGCCCAGGCGACGACGATCTGGTCGGTCGCGCCTTCGCCGCTCGGTGCGCCGTTGGCGATCGAGACGCTCGGGGCGGCGGCGAGGTCGTTGCGGGCGCCGGCGAGGCCGTCCTCGACGCACCGCAGGCCGGTGCCGTCGAAGTTCTGGACGAAGCACGGGTCGGTGACCGCGTAGAGCGCCATCGGCTTCGTCCACGTCGCGCCGCCGTCGGACGACTTGACGAGGAAGTGCGTGCCGACTGGCGGCAGACCCACCTTCGCCGGGTTCTGGAACTCCTCGTAGAAGACGTAGACGACGCCTTCCGAGTCCGTGCGGACCGTGCACCCGGACTGGCCAAAGTGCTTGGCGGCCACGTTGTGCCCGGGACTCACGTTCTGCTGGACCCAGGTGGCCCCGCCATCACCCGAGGTCGCGACGACCATCGGTGCCGATGAGCCGATGAAGTTCGCCCAGCAGGCGTAGACGTTGCCGAAATGCGGGCTCGACGCCGCGTTATCGGCCCAGATCTGCTCCTTGTCCGAGAACGTCGCTGAGCTCTGCTTGCTGGCCCGAACTGGCTGCATCCAGGCGTTCTTGCCGGCGACTCCGCCCTGCGCCGCGACTTGCGGATTGTCGGTGCGCGAGACATAGATCGCCTCGAAGCCCTTGAACGTCTCGTCCTTCTTCGTGCCGAGGTTCGAGGCCAGATTGGCGTAGTAGAGGCGCGAGCCGTTCGCCCACGAAAAGCCGTTCGGTCCCGGCTGCGGCCCGAAGGCCAGGGCGGGGTCGCCGTCGGCGACGAGGCCGTTCTCGGAGTACCACGGCAGCGTCCCGATCGGCCCCACCTCCGGCACGCACGCCGCCGGGCCAAGACAGTTGCGAGCCGTCAGGCCCGTATAGGTCGGCTGCGTCCAGGTCTTCCCGCCGTCGAACGAGAAGTAGATCCCCGATCCGCCGACGCCTGCGGTGAACGGGCACGTCGTCGGATCGCCCGCGTTGCACGCCTCCATGTCGATGTTGTCATTCGAGCCCGCGGCGAGCACGAGCTCGTTGCTCGCGTCCATCGCGATCGCCGGCTCGTTCTGCTTGTTCTGCGAGAACGGGCTCGGCGGACTCCCGACCGAGACCTCACGGTCTCCCGTGGCCGCCCCGGCGCCGGGCACGGTCAGCACGAGCGCCGCGGCCGCTGCGCCGAGCAGCCAAAGATGCCTACTCATCTGATCCCCCTTGCCGCGGTCCGAATAAAGCGGCCGATATCCACTCCTCCGCGGGAGCGAATGCTAGTTCGGGGCTTTACCGCTCGCCCGCACAGATGCCATCGCCGAGCGCATGGGTCGCAGGGGCCTCGAGCCCGTGACGAGCAGCGGCGCGGAGGACCGAGCCACCGATCGCATCGGTCGCTCGGCATGCCGGCTTCCCGATCCTTCTGCATCGACGAGCGGAGTCCGAGCGGCGCATCCTCGATCTCTCCCGCAGCCGAGCGCTGGTCCGGTGGTACCTCTAGTCAGCGCCCCCCGTCGTCTTCCACGCCTCACGTTCCTATGGCAGCCATCCTGTTCAACGCCATGTGGGACTACGCCCGCCATGGTCACCGGCTGCTTTACACAGCATCGATTCCGTCGGGGGCCAAGGCCATCAGCCCGCGCTTCCGGCTCGCCTTGGCCTGGATCGGCACCGGAACCCTGCTGGGCGCACTGCTCCACGTCCTCGGCATGGCTGTGATCGCCGCATTCATCCCCTTCTCTGACGGCCCATCCCTGGCGAGATCCCCGGCACGACGCCTCCGAGCGACTAGCGCAGATCTGCCGATCCGCGACGGGGTCGTTTACGCGATCCGCGCCAGAACGCACGCACCGATTACAACGCCCAGATCGCTCGTTCGCCACCGCACAGAATGTCGCAGCTGCCACGGAGAACCCCTAGCGGAAGCGGCGATCTGTCGTAGCTCGACCGAGGCGCCCGGGAGGGAACTCGCCATCCGCCCTGCCCAAGCACTGCACCTCGTCGAACCCCGCCGTGTCAAAGACGGTGGAAAGGGACACCAGCAGGCCCCGTGAGTTGTCGCCCGTTATGCCGGGTCCTCGTGAATGACGCTGGTCAGAGCGATAGGCCGGGCGGCTCGATGTCGCGGGCCCGTTCGAGTCTGTCCAGGCGTTCGAGGACGTTGGCGATGTTGTCGTGGTCGGGCACTTGGCCGATTACCAGCGGATCGGCCCGGTTCATGGCATCGAGGCGGTCGAACGTCGCGGCGCGTACCGGGTCGGCAAGGTGCTGGAGGTCTCGTTGGACGTGCGAGACGCGGCGGGCGAGCTCGGGATGCTGGGCGAGCCACTGCTGGCGGAAGGTTTCCTGGCTCTCCAGGTCGGCGACCCGGTGTTCGGCGGCACCGATCCTCCGGTCGAGTCTGTCGGCCACGGGCTTTGTGTGCCTCGTCCAAGCATATTGGGCCTGCAACTCGGCTGTGCCCGCGACTTGAGCCAGGCGCTGCCAGTGGCGCCGTTGACGTCCCCGCTCCGCCAGTTGCAAGCGGTGCTCGGCAATCTGGCACTCCTGGCGCGCCTCGGCGAGTTTGCGGGCGGCTCGGCCGGCTGGGGAATGGACCCACCGCCCGGTCCCGCTTTCGAGGGCCTGGCGGGCTCGGTGGAGCCGGTCGAGGGCGTCGCGCGCGGCGGTGAGGTCGGCGCGCACGGCGGGCGGGCCGACCCGGTCGAGCGCTGCCAGTTCCGCGACGAGGCGTGCCCGCCGGGTGTCGGTGTCGTCGGGCAGGGCCCGGAGCGGGGCGTCGACGCCGATGGCGGCGGTGCGGGTGATCCATTGTTGGTTGCGGTCGAGCGACCAGTCGTGGGTGATGTCCTCGATGGCTTGGTCAAGATCGTTGGCGACGGCGTGCACGATGCTGGGTCCGCGGGCGCGGGACATGGCCACGTAGGCGAGCTCGCGGCCGCCGCCTTCGGCGAGGTAGTGGGTGCGGTCGGCGGTGGCGCCTTGCTCGCGGTGCACGGTGAGGGCGTAGCCGTGATCGAGGTGGTTCTGGTCGAGTGCCGTTCCCCAGAGTGTGATCCGGCGGCTGTCGTCGGTGACGATGGTGAGGGTCCGCGCGCGGTGGTCGGTGGCGACGACCTGGCCGCGTTGGCTGGTCACCAGTTCGCCTTGGTAGTTGGGGGCGAGGGTGACCACGGGATCGCCCACCGCGAAGCCGCGGCCGTCGGCGGTGAATAGGTCCTCTCCGGTGAGCGAGCCGAGTTGTTCGGCTCGGACGCGGGCGAGGCGGTTGAGGTCGGCGACGCTGGTGCGTCTCCAGGCGAGCATGAGGGTGTCGTGGCCGGCGGCGGTGTCGGTGGCCCAGGCGTCGACCATTGCCGCGAGCGTCTCGGTGCGGGTGGGAGTGATGCGGATCCGCTGATTGGTGGTGTAGAAGCCGATGGCGGCTTGCGGGTTGCCGGCGCGCAGGTGGTCGAGCGCGGTGCGTTCGGCGGGGTCGCGTTGGCGGAGGTTCTGGTTGAGGATGGTGACGATGTCGGGGTGACGGTCCAGCACCGCGTGCAGCGCGCCGCCGGGGCCGACCGGGGCGAGCTGGCGGTGATCGCCGACGATGACCAGCTTGGCGCCGGCGCGCTCGACGCAGAGCAGGAGCCGGGCCAGGTCGACGTCCGCGGTCATGCTGGCCTCGTCCAGTATCACCACCGAGCGCTGGTCCAGGGTGACCTGGCCGTGGTCTGCGCGCGAACTCTTCGATGAGTCGCCGGGTTACCGATGGTGGAGCAGCGCTTCGCCGCCTGCGACTATTCGGACCGCCGGCTCGATCAGGGGGTGGGGGGTGAGCTAGAGCCGACCAAGGGCGACGTCGTCGGTGACCGAGCGGAGAGCGGCCAGGGTGGGATGCTCGCCGGCGAGGGGAAGGCCGAGCTGGCGGCGGTGCTCCCGAAACAGGCGCTCCCGCCGCTCGACCTCGGGCCTGAGCGAGTCGAGGCGGTCGGGACCAACCGCAGCTTCGAGCTTGCACCAGGCCTGCTCGACGTCGATCGCCAGCTGGACCGAGAGCTTCTGGGAGCGGGTGAGGGGTAAGGCGGCAAGCCCGAGACGGGCGAGGTGTCGAGCCTCGTCGTTCTTGGCGAAGGTACTGGTCACGACCCCATCCTCCCACCGTCGCGTTCTTGGATGCCTGGATGACCGCTCTCCACGTCTTTATCTGGCAAAGGTCGCCGAGTTGCGCGCGCACGGCATCGAGGTTGCCGAGTACGACGAGCCTGGCCTCAAAGACCGTGGACGGCGTCGCCGACGTCGGCTTTGCCCTGTCGGCCTGGTTCGTCGATCCGGGCGGAAACACGATCGGGCTGCTCCAGTTCAAAGACAAGGGGCTGGGTTGAGCCGCGAGGGCGCGCCGGACAGGGGCTTCGTCGGACGGCCTCGGCTGCCTGTGGAGTGCCGCGACGGCTAGGGCGCACGGAGGCGCCGCACGGCAAGCTCGGGGCGAGCCCGACTGGGGATGAGGTGCAGCTTGGCGTCGACGGCAACGGCACCGGACGTCGACACGATCACTGGGTTGAGGTCTATCTCGGAAATCTCGGGGATGTCCTCGACCAGACGTCCGACTCGCAGGAGCAGGTCCTGCAGGGCAGCGACGTCGACCGGCGGCGCGCCGCGATAACCGAAGAGCAATGGCGAGCCGCGTGTCGAGCGCACGAGCTCGTGTACGTCGAGGTCTGTAAGTGGCAGGATCCGAAAGGCGCGGTCGGCGAAGAGCTCGACCGCGGTGCCGCCGGAGCCGAACATGACCAGTGGCCCGAACGATGGGTCCTGCACCACGCCCACGATCGTCTCGACACCCGGGTCCGCCATGGCCTGCACTACGGCCCCGCCCATGGCTTCGCCGAGGGCCAGTTGCATCGCGCTGAAGGCCTGGCGCACCGAGTGGGGCGAGTCGAGCCCGAGTCGAACTGCGCCCACGTCGGTCTTGTGCACGATCTCGCCCGACCGGGCCTTGAGGGCGACCGGATAGCCCAGCCGGTCGGCGGTCGCGACCGCCTCCTCCGGACTCGAGGCACCGACGGTGGCCACCAGCGGGATGCCGTACGCGGCGAGCAGGTCCGCAGTGACATCGGTTTCGAGCCACGTGCCGCTGGGCAGGTCGCGCAACGCGGCTGCCACGAGAGACCGCGCGGCGCGCACGTCCACATCTCCAAAAGTTGGAACTGCGCCCTCGGGCCGCTGCCGCCAACGGGCGTAGGTGACCGCGTGAGCCAAGGCGTGCGCGGCGGACTCGGGGTACCGGAACGAGGGGATGGCGCGGGGACCGGCCCGCAGCGCTTGGGGAGTTCCCTCCATCGCGAGGAACCCGGCCAACACCGGCTTCGTTGCGCCTGCGGCGGCCGTGGCAATGGCGCGGGCCACGTCGTCCGGCTGGGTGACAAGGGGTGGGATGAAGATGACGATCACGGCGTCGACGCCATCGTCCGCGAGCACCGCCCGCACAGCCCGCTGGTAGTCGTCAGCGGAGGCCGATGCAATCAGATCGACGGGATTCCGCACGGCGGCGGCCCCCGGGAGGAACGAGCGCAGTTCGGTCTGGGTGAGCGCCGAGAGCTCGGGCGCTTCGAGCCCGGCTCCCTCGGCCGCGTCTGTGGCCAGAATGCCGGGCCCGCCCGCGTTGCCCACGATCGCCACGCGCGAGCCAGCGGGGAGTGGCTGGTGAACGAGCACCTGCGCCACGTCAAACAGCTGCTCCAGCGTGTCGACCCGGATCACACCGGTCTGGCGAAAGAGGGCGTCGACCGCGATGTCGGGGCTCGCCAGGGCTGCGGTGTGTGACGAGGCGGCGCGGCTGCCTGCTGTCGTGCGACCGCTCTTGACGGCCACGATCGGCTTCTTCCGCGAGACTCGACGGGCCACTCGGCTGAACGTCCGTGGGTTGCCGAACGACTCGAGGTAGAGCAGGACGACGTCGCTTCGCTCGTCCTCCTCCCAGAAGCGGAGGAGGTCATTGCCGCTCACGTCAGCTTTGTTGCCAACCGACACGAACGTGGAGACGCCAAGGCCGAGGCGATCGGCTTCCTCGAGAATGGCGATGCCGAGAGCGCCCGATTGTGACGAGAACGCCACCCGGCCCCGGGTGGGCGCGAACGGGGCGAACGTGGCGTTCATGCAAATCGCGGGATCCGTGTTCACCACGCCCATGCAGTTCGGGCCAACCATGCGCATACCGTGGAGGTGAGCCCGTCGCACCAGGTCGCGCTCCGCGGCCAGTCCCTCGGGACCGGTCTCGGCGAACCCGGCGGTGATCACCACTACGCCGCGCACCTTCTTCGCCCCGCACTCCTCGATGACCTCGGGCACCTCGGGAGCAGGCACCGCGATCACCGCCAGGTCGACCTCGTGCGGGACGTCGACCACACTCGGGTAGGCCTGCACGTCGGCGATGCGCTCGGCCGAGGGGTTCACGGCGTAGATCGGTCCCGAGAACCCGCCTTTCAGTAGGTTGCGGAGCAGTTCATGGCCGATAGTGCCCGTCCGGCGCCCGGCGCCGATGACCGCGATCGACCGGGGTCGCAGAAGACGCTCGATGGATCGCACCGCAGCCCGATGCTCGCGATCGTCGATGGCAGCGGCTGAGGCTTCCGTCGGTGCGATGGGGAACGCGACCCGCACCACGTCGTGGTCGAAGTGCCGCTCCTGCTCGTATCCAGCGTCCCGGAACACGCGGAGCATGGCGTTGTTGCTCGCGAGTGTGTCGGCCACGAACCGGGTGATGCCGCGCTCGCGAGCGGTGGCAGCCAGATGCTCAAGCATCAGGGTGCCAAGGCCCCGGCTCTGATGAGCGTCCGCGACGACGAAGGCGACTTCTGCCGCGTCGTCAGTCGGGAGCCGGTCGAAGCGCGCCACGGCCACCAGCTGGTCGTCGATCAGCGCGACTAGGGCCATGCGGTCGACGTAATCGACATTGGTGAAGCGCTCGACCTCGGCCCGCGAGAGTTCTGGGTGCAGCCCGAAGAAGCGGTTGTAGATGGTGGCGTCGGAGAGGCGAGAGTGCAATGCGACGAGCGCGGGAGCATCCTCTGGCCAGATGGGCCGTAGGTAGGCGGTGCTGCCGTCGGCCAGCACCACGTCGGACTCCCACTGGGAGGGATAGCGCCCATCACGTGTCACTGGGCCGAGCGTACGAGCCTCCTGCGACGCGCCGCCATCGCTGGTCGCACGGCTCGTCATCCGCGTCGGGATCGGCCAAGGCTTCGCCTTCGGCTACGCCGCCACCGTCGCCCTTACTGTCCTCGTGCCGCTGCTGACCGGGGTGCATCCCGCATGGCATCGGGGGCCGGGCCCTCCTCGGCCGCAGTGGCTCGAGCCGCCAGGGCTGCTGGGGCTCAACTACGGGCCAGACGTCCGTCACGGTGGCGTCAATCGTTGTGGCTCTAGTCCTTCAGCCGCGTCTCCGAGGAGTTCGTCGCCGAGCAGAATCCCGTCTACCTCACTGCCAGAGTAGGTTCCCAACTCGTGATCGCGGTGCTCGGTGGCGGTGCGATGGGCGCGGCCCTGGCGGTGCGGTGGGCGACGGCCGGTGCGGAGGTTGCTCTGCTCGGGACGGATCTCGACACACCGGTGCTCGCTGCCGTTCGCAGCGGCCGTGCGCATCCTGCGCTCGGGGTGACTCTGCACCCCGCCCTCGCCTATCGGTCGTGCGACGAGTGGGAGAGTGTCCTCGCGGAGGCTGAGGTCGTTGTCGTCGCCCTTTCGAGTGCGGGACTCCGCGATCCGGTCACCATTGGGGCGCGGAGCGCCCGGGCTGACGCCACCTGGGTGATCGCTACCAAGGGCTGGCAGGCAGACACGCTCGAATCGCCCTCCGAGGTCGTGGGCTCGATCCTCGGCTCGCGCCGGCGCACGGTGTCGCTTGCCGGCCCCGCACTGGCGGCAGAAGTCGTTGCCGGTGCGCCGACGGCGTTCGTGTTCGCGGCTCACGACGCCGAGCTGGGAAAGCGTGTGGCGCGCTCACTCCGTTCAAACACCACGGCGACGGTGGTGACCGACGACGTGATCGGCGCTGAGACGGCGTCGGCCTACAAGAACGTCGTCGCCATCGCGGTGGGTATGTGTGAGGGTCTCAGCGAGCGGTTCGCACAGAGCGCGCTGAACCGGACCTTCGCCAACGGACGCGCCGCCGTTTTCGCTCAAGGCCTGACCGACATGGTGCGGCTCGTGGAAGCGAAGGGGGGCCGAGCCAGCACCGTCCTGGGCTTGGCGGGGGCAGGAGACCTGTACGTGACCTGCCTCGGTGGCCGCAATGGTCGGTTCGGACGCCTCGTGGGTGCCGGAGCGACACCCGAGCAGGCGCTCAAGGCGATCGGCAGCACGGTTGAGGGCACCGCCAACACCAGGGCAGCGCTTGCCCTCGCCTCGAAGCTGATGATCGATCTCCCGACCGCGCGGACCGTCGATATCCTCTTGCGCGAGGAAATCGTCGGGCAGGAAGGCTTTCAACGACTGCTCGCGTTGTTCGCGATGGCGCTGTCGAGCAGCATCGGCCCACCGAGCACCTGACCCCTGGACGTGGGCGACCATCGTGTCGAACACCTTGCGGTACGGGCAAGACCGTCAAGCGCCCCGAACTCGACGGCGCCCAGCCAGCCCTGGCCCCGCTCATCAAGCCACCGACAGGGCTCGGTCGCGTCCCGGCCGGGGACGCCATCGTCGCCGATCTCGTCGCCGCCGGCTACGTAGTCAAAGACAAGGACGGTCCTCGCCAACGGACATCGGCGAGATGCTGGACCTGCTCATCGGCGCAAAAACCCGCGGCAGCGCTGACTGGACATGCGCGACCGATGATGTGGCTGACAGTTGACAACGACGGGTCACCTGATGTGCAACCCATTCGTCCTGCCGTTGACGAGGCGTGGACCGCAGCCCACCGCGACGGTTCGCGAATGGCCCGAGGAAGTCGTTTCCTCGGTCACCTACGGCGTTCGGGCTGCTCTCCGGGTCGCATCCGGCGCACGAGCAGCAGCCTGATCGTCTGGCGCCGCCAGTAGGCGTGCGACTCGCAGTTGACGAGCTGATCGCGGTTGCCCGCACGTTCGCTTGGATAACCAATCCGTTGCACGAAAGCGGGCACCAACCCACCGTTGGGCTGATGTTCACGGTCGGCTATCGAGGGGCGCACTCCGTTCTCGCTTGTGGTACATCCGGTGTCGTGTGCCCGAGCGACGTCGTGTCGGGGGACCGCCCTCCCACGTGGCGGGGACGTCTTCACGCCTGGGCGTTCGTTTGCTCGGTGCCGGCCGGTGTGGCACTGGTCCTGGCTGCTGATCGGGCTACCGCGCGCATCGCCGTAGCGGTCTATGTGGTGAGCCTGGTCGCGGTGTTCGGGATCTCGGCTACGTACCACCGACTGGCCTGGAGCGCGACTGCCAAGCGTCGTATGCGCCGGCTCGATCACGCCATGATCTTCGTGCTCATCGCCGGGAACTACACGCCACTATGCATTCTTGCCCTCCCGCTGACCTGGGGGCTGCCTGTCGTCGTTCTCGTCTGGGGTGGAGCCTGCGTAGGTGTGGGGATTAAGGCGGCTGGGATCGAGCGCCTCGCCGGCGTGGCCAATGCCCTCTACATCGTCCTGGGCTGGGCCGCGGTGGTCGCTCTACCGGTTGTCGTCGTGTCCGTCCCGGCGTCGGGGCTGGTGCTCATGGTGATCGGTGGCATCGCCTACACCGTCGGGGCTGTCGTCCTGCTTCGACGGTGGCCCGACCCCCGACCCCAGGTGTTCGGCTTTCACGAGGTCTGGCACACCTGCACCATCATCGGGGCCGCCAGTCATTTCGCCATGGTGTGGCGCATAGCAGCGTAGGCTTCGCGTAGCTTCCCTTCCCTACGCTGGTCGCGGCGCCTCGCGCCATTGCTGTCCTAACCGGGGTCTTGAGTACTGCTCTCGAGCCAGCCCTCGCTGGCCCGACACGTCAGGGCTCTTTATGTGTCACTCTGACCGTACACCCCCGTGTGGCGGCGCCCGACAGTGGCATCCGTGGCATCTTCCACGTGGGACTACACCTCGGCTAGGGCGTCCCAGAAGAAGGGGAACGCGAACGCGGCCAAGCCGGCTGCGACGAACGAGACCTTGCCCCGCTCGAATCCGATGGCGGCTAATACAAAGAGCGCGACCGCGGCCGCGTAGAAGAGCATCTTGATCGTCGGGTCCATCACAGCAACTGCGAACATTATTTGGCCGTCCTTTGCCAACCAGTCTCGGCACTCGCCTACCGCGGTCGCGTCGCTGCCATGGGTGGTTGCACCCCGGAAACCCCAGCGCGGCAATCCGCGAATGCGCCGCTCCGTTTCCCTTATGTCGCGTAGCGGGCTTCGTGAACATACACCCGTGCGCCACGGCACGCTTGGTAGTCTGCGCGTTCCGTTGGGCCGGTCATGGACCGGCGCCTGGGGCAGAGGAGTAGGCCGTGGGCGGCGAAGTTGGCGGCGTTGACGAATCCGTAGGCCCATGCGTTTGACGAGACCGAGTTTGTTGTTGGTGCCCTCGAGCCGGCCGTTGGAGAGTGGATCGCCCGCCGTTACATGGGCAACGAGTTGGCGGAGAGCTATGGGCGGCGGAACGCCGTACCCCCGAGGTGGTCATCAGGGTCAACCGACGAAGATCGTCGCCAAGATCGCCGTGGCCGACTACTTGGGCGTGGCGCTGGCCGTCGCCTCGCTCGACTCGGCCTGGATGGCTTCAGGCTTGCCCTCGGTGCCCGCGATCGCGACCTTGCGAGGCTGAGCCGTCTCGGCAACCGGGATCGTCACCGTCAGGACACCCCGGCCATAGGACGCCTCGACCTTGCTGGTGTCGAGGGTGTCGCCCAGGAATAGCTGCCGGGTGAACGTGCCCTGGCGGCGCTCGTTGGCGATGACCTCGTCGTCGTCCTGCCAATCGATCCCGCGCTCGGCGTTGAGAGTAAGGACGTTGCGCTCGACGGTCAGGTCGATGGAGTCCTCAGCGACGCCGGGTAGATCGAAGTTGACGATGACCTTGTTCCCTCGGCGCACCGCGTCGAACGGGACGCCCGGCGACGTGAGCCGCTGGGTGAGCTGCTCGGCGGTGCGGTCGACCTCACGGAAGGGATCGAAGCGCATCAACATCACGGTGCTCCTTCCTTAGATATTCCACAGAAACCACTCGTGATCAGCAGCACCCGACACCGGCACTCGCGTCGACGGGCCCCCACGACCGCCGTCCAGGATTGCACCAGCCCCATGATCAAGTGCCACGACAAGCGGTGCCGGCGCGACAGCTCCCGAATCGTGAGGTCCTTCGAGTCCCGCACCAGCCATCGGGCCAAACGCCGGGTGCCTTGCCCTCGATCTCGACCCGCACCACCCGCATCCGCGTGAGATGCAGCCGGATCGTCATCCCGTCGGTGGCACGCGCCTCTCCCCCCACCGACCGTACCGGCCGACGATCGCGGCGTCAGACGCTCACGCCGTGGATGGTGCGAGACCCCAGCTCAAGCCCCAAATCCCAACGATCCGCGCAGTCTCCGCTTGGCAACGATGGTCCGACAGATTGCACGAGCCGGAGCTGGCGGCCGCGCTGGAAGATGGCGGCGGCACCGGCAAGGATCGCGGCGGCGATCTCGTTGCCCGAGGGGCCCGCTGCCAACATCCGAGAAGTACTCGACGCCGCCAGGCTGGCCTCGCTCGTCGACGAGGTCGAGACAACAGAGGTGGAGATGACTGATGACTGATCCTTCTGGGCGGCAAGCCGGCGACGACGCCGCCCATCCACTGCCGGACGGCGAGAGCAGCGAACCAGCTGAGAACGACGCATCAGGCTCATGGACCGCACTCCAGAGCTCTGAGAGCCCGCGCCCAGAACCAGCTCAGGGAATGATCCCAGCCCGAGCACGGCGTCGAACCAAGCTCGAGCGGGGCTCCATGCGGGTGCTCGCCACTGGCGGCATCATCGGTCTCGCCACCATCCTCGGCGCCGTGCTCGTAAGCCAAGACGTCGCCGGCTGGATCGTAGGCCTCGCCGTCGGACTCACGTCGGTGATCCTCGCTGCCCTCTTGTGGTCATCACGACAGCTGTAGCCACGCGTGCTCGCCCCCGTCGCGCCGCCAGCCGACTCGTTTCGCTACAGCGATCGTCGACTACAGCTTCGATTCGGCCCCTGACCTCGTTGGGCTCGACCCCCGGGTCCCGCGGATTCCCACGGCTGGTCCACGCCGATGGGCTGCTCGGTAGCCGACGAGCAATGCGGTGTTGGCGGCGAAGAGCCATAGGCCGAGCAGCACGACCGCCGCGAGGGCATGCCACGCGTAGCGGCGCTCGAAGTTGGCGCCGAGCCGCAGGTACGCCACGTACGTGACCGACAGCACCGAAATGCTGGCCGCTGCAATGAGCGCGCCGTGGATCGTCGCGCGCCAGTCGAGGGGGGTGCGGGGGAGAATCCTGTAGATGAAGCTGACGGTCACGAAGGTGGCGCCGAAGCCGTACACGAAGGCAACCGTAAGCCCAACGGCGATCTCCATGGGCGTGTCTCCGAGCGTGGTGGCACCGGCATAGCTCGCGACGAGGCTGGCCAGCACTAGCACGGGCGCGAGGCAGACGAGGAGCAGTGCCGCGCCGCGGCGTTGTAGGCCGGTGGCGTCGCGGTCACCCGTTAGGCGGTCGAGAACTCGTACCAGAGCAGACCCGTAGGCGGTCGCTGGCCACACGGCGGCAATCACCGCCACCAGACCAAGCCTGGTCCCGAGATCGGCCACCCGCTCGAGCGCCCGGTCGGCGCCGAGAGCTTCGGGGCTGAAGCGGGCGAGCTCCGTCGCAGCGTCATGGATCTGCGTCGGACCGACCACAAGGCTGGTGACCCACAGGGCGACCACGACGAGCGGGGCCACGGAGATGAGCCCGTAGAACGCGAGCGCGGCCGAGTAGAGGAAGACGTCCTCGGCGCGCGCTGTCGCCAGGGCGCGGCGAACCTGGCGGATCGCGTGCGGCAGGGCAGGGGCCCATGGGTTGGAAACGATGCGTGCTCCTTGCTCGTTGGCAACTACCACTTTCGCGGGCTGGTGCTTGGCGGCCCTCGGGGGTGCCACCCGTGGAGACATCTTGGCGCGGCGCGTCTCAGCTGAGCAGCCAGCCCACACTGACCGCGAGGGCCGCCGGTCGGCTCTGCCGCGCGTACGCGATGATGGCGATCGACAGGACGGCGAGCACGCGGCCGGCCGCGGGAGCTTGGCGATGCCGACGAGTGTTGGGCTGGCATGTGCGGGCAGGGTGCCACCCAAGACGGCGGCGCTGGCCAGGGCGGGGCCTATGGCGGCGATCAGCCAACCGCGAAGCGCTTCGCTGACCTCGACCGGCGCTTCGACGCCGGCTTCGATCCAGCACAGACCCTTCTGCCGACCTTGACGAGATGCGCCCTCCGGCCGGTGTCTTCCTCGTTGCGACGCTGCGGGCCGAACCTGTCGGGTGTGGCACGCTGAAGTTCAACGAAGACGAGCCGACCGAGCTCACGCGCATGTAGGTCGCCCCTCCGCGCGGGGTCTTGGGATCGGCCACGATCTGCTCACCGAGCTTGAGGACCGCGCCGCCACGAACGGGAGCCGCACGATCCACCTCAAGTCGAACAAGACCCTGATCGAAGCGATTGCCATGTACCGGCCAGTGGGCTACCCAGAGGTCGACGCCTTCAACGACGAGCCCTACGCCACCGCTGGTTCGATAAGGATCTCGATATATCGCATCCGGATAATCCGGGCTCGCCGCTCCTCACTCGACGAGCAAGATACGGCCCGCTGATCCGGCAGCGAGGATCGGACGGGGCGCTGACGGGATCCACCATCTCGGTGGGCTCAATCTGTGCAACCGAACCCACACACCCATCCAGATCGAACGACGCCAGGAGCCGCCGGGCTCGCCGCTCCAAGCGCAGAGGCAGTCGAGCTCAGGTCAGAACATGGTGTTCGAGTTGGCGGACTTCTCTGGGATCACCTGGAGGACGGCCCAGTGCTCCACAATCTTGCCCTCATCGTCGAATCGAAAAGATGTCGATGCCGGCGTAGTCGTGATCGCCCGGCCAAGGCTGGAAGCAACGCAGCACGACCGACCCGATCGGCGGCATCCTCGGTGCGCTGGTCTTCCACGCGGGGGGTGGCGTGCGGTCCCGGTAGCCCCGCCTACGAGCTCGGGCAGTTCCTCGCCAGCGTGGGCGTCGTCGCCACGGCGGTGCTGTGGCAGCTGCTGAAGCGCTTCAGCCGGTCGGAGGTCCTCGGCACGTCGGGCACGCTCGTCACCGTGATCGCCGTGGCCGCGGCGTGCGACATCGCCCGCAACGACACCGGGCTCATCGCCGCGGCCCTCATGGGCATCGCCCACGCCGGCCTACCCCGTTCGACATTCCCGCCCGGCGGCCGTTCTACCAGACGGTCATCCAGCTGATGATCGGACTGCTGTTCATCTCCATCTCTTCGACGGTCACACCCGAGTCGGTCGGCGAAGTGCTGCTACCAACACTGGGGCTCGTTGCCGTGCTGGCCCCAACGAGATGGAGGCCGCCACCGCGTGAACGTCACGGCCAGGCGAAGACACGATTGCGCCATCCGAGTGCCATGTCTCAACGAAGCCGCCCGGAGACCCGCGGGGTGCCACCGGTGGCCAACACGGAGCGGGTGCAGCACGGACAGCTTGAGCCTGGTTCGAGTGACCCTGATCACCGATATGGCGGGAGGCTCGATAGAGGTGCTCATATGCAGATCGCCCGTGCTGGAGCGGTTCTGGCGGGCGTGGCCGGGCGTTCTGGCTCGTCGTTCGGTGCGTCCCTGGGCATCACGGACTTCCTGAAGCTCGCCAGCGGCCAGAACGCTGTCGCACTCCTCGATACCGGTGGACAGGCGGGGGGCTGTCCTGGGAAACGTCGCTCACCGGTCGAGCTCGCCGGCCAGGGTGGGCCCAATAGATCCCGGCATCGTGAGAGATGATCCGCCACGCGGGCACGTGGAAGCGACACCGCTGGGGGCGGCGCTGCTCGCCGCGGGGCCGCCGGCGTCGAGGGCTGTCTTGCGGCGTTGACGCGCCGATCCCTGTCTGCGACTCGGCTCCGAATATAGTCAGCAGAGCCCGTCGGGAACGCTGGTGTCCCAGACATTGGCGCGGAACACGTTGCCCTCACTGGGGCAACGATGATCGCCCGGCCCAAACGGCCCGGCGATCATCGCGTGACGTTGCGGAGGTCGACTCGGGGACCAGCGCCGACGGCTTCCACGACCGCGCGGGGCAGCCCGTTAGGTGGCGCGCAGGTTGCGGTCGATGCGCAACAACGCCCAAGCGACCAGGATCAGCACGATCCCCATCCCGGCGGCGAACGCCGCGACTCCGAAGCTGACGACCGATGTGAACAAGGATGTACGCAGGAACGACGCAGTCATCACCGTGTCTCGCCGCGGGTCGTCCCGTTCGAGCTGCGCGTAGGTCAGCCCGTCCGTCTCCTCGAGTGCGTGCTCGTTGATCACGTCGGCCTCGGCGTACGCGGTGAGCGGTCCATCGACACTGTCACCGCCGAAGCGGTCGGCATCGTCGGACACTGTGATCTTCTCGTCGGACAACTGGTCGCGCACGACGAACCACGTGAAGGCCCCGGCGGCGATAAGGATCACACCGGACAGCAGCACGAGGTAGGCCAGGGCACGCACTCCCCGAGTCGAACGCACTGCCCGCGGTTCGTCGGGAACGTCGGTCGCCACGGCCGCGCCGGCGACGGGCTCAGATGTGTCAGGCTCGGGCTCCGACCGCTCGGTCGGCTCGATCGGCTCGGACTGCGCCAACCGGTCGGTGGACACCGACGGCTCGATCGGCTCGGACTCCGCCAGCCGGTCGGTGGACTCCGACGGCTCGATCGGCTCGGACTCCGCCAGCCGGTCGGTGGACTCCGACGGCTCGGTGGACTCCGACTGCGCCGACGGCTCGCTGGGCTCCGACGGCTCGCTGGGCTCCGACGGCTCGCTGGGCTCCGACGGCTCGGTGGACTCCGACTGCGCCGACGGCTCGCTGGGCTCCGACGACGGCTCGGTCGGCTCCGACGGCCCCTGTGTCGTCATGGCAGGCTCCTTGCATTGGGTTCGATGGCGACGGCGTCGCGTCCCTGAGGATGACGAGGCGACCCTGCCAGGTCAACGACCCCCCTGTTCGCCCTCGCCCGACGTGGCCCACGGCACGACCGCGAACGCCAAACCCCGCACGAAGAACCTCGGATCCCGCCTTCCACGTTCTCGGGCGAAGCGAGCACTGCACTGCCGGACCACCCCCAGCGGGATGCCGTACGCAGCGAGCAGGTCCCGCAGTGAAGTGCTCGCTGTCCAGCTCTGGACTCGGGGTGCTCGTCTCGAGGCATGTTCGCCTCCGACCTCGCCGCCACCGGACCTGTTCAGTTCAACCGAGGCCCGGACAGCCAAGGCGGGGGCGTGCTACTGGGTCTTCGACGACCCGTCCAACCTTCCCACGGACATCGACCGACTCCTGGCCTTCCTCGTCGCAAGCGACTGAGCCGACGTCAGCTTGGACAGCTCGGCTCACCCAACCGGTTTGAGGGCACGTGAGCGTTCTGGTCCACGTGCGTACGAGCGCACGACGCGACGCGGCCTGCGTACCGGACGTCGAGCAGGCGAGTGGTCGAGCGGCGCCCCCGGCTCAGCCGCCGCCGTAGGGGCGGGTGATGATCTCGAGGAGGTGGCCGTCGTTGCTCAGGAAGTACACGCCACGCCCACCATCGCGGTGGTTGATCTCGCCGGGATGACGCTGCGTGGGATCGGCCCAATGGTCGAGCCCCCGTTCGGTCACTCGGCCGTAGATCGCGTCGAACTCGATCTCGGAGACCAGGAAGGCGTAGTGCTGCGGTGTTATCTCGTGGTCCCCGGCGCTGGCGAAGTCGAGACCAACGCCGTTCGCCGTGGAGATCTGCCAGAAGTGCCCAAACCGTTCAGGCGAGAGCACGCCGAACAACTCGGCGAACCATCGCGCCGAAGTCTCCGCGTCGCGTGCGGCGACGATGGTGTGGTTTAGCTCGACAGGCATGCGGCCAGTCTGCCGGCTTCGACGCGCCGCCCCGACTCGAGACTGGGCAGCTCGGCGCCGAGCCGGCGGTTGGGTGACACGCTGTGGCGCAGCGGACTGCCGCTCGTTCGCGCCGAGCCCAGGTGCCGACCCCCGTAGCTGGCCACCCCACCGGGGAGCCAGCGGGCAACGTCGGGTCCGAGGATGAGAGCGAGGACGCCTTCGCCGATGGCCGGTGAGGTGTTCTGATGGTCGGCGTGGAGAAGGCGGTGGTTGGTGCCCGCGATCTGGACACGTTTCCGCGCCGTTGGCTGGCTCAGGAGTTGCCGCCTAGTGCCCGCGACAGCGAGGCCCGTTCAGCGTGGATCTCTGAGATGATCGCCAGAGACGCGGTCGAAGGCATCACGTCCCGTGGATATCGGGAGCGGTGGGCGACCACTCGCCGGCGTCTCGAGCTGACGACGGCGCGATCCGGCGATGACGTTCCGGAGGCCGAGCTGCATCGCTGGGTTCGGAAGGCGCGCCGCATCGATGCCGCAGCCGCCGTCCGCGATCTGTCGCCCGAGACGCTGGCTAGGTTCTTGCGGGTACTGCGAACGGCTATTGCTGCTTCGGATGCCACTCCAACCGGTCGGGGTCGAAGCGCGGGCCCTTCTTCGGTGGCGGGTGCACGACGACGCGTTCGAGCACCAGGTCGACGAGCTGTCGCCTGAAGATGATGTCGCGCTCGGCCCACAATGCGGCGAGCTGCTCCACACCGATCGGCAACTCCCGCAACGAGCGGTCCGAATGACGACCGAACACCTTGCGGTGTAGTGCCTCGATGGTCTCGGTCAGCGACTCGTAACGCCGCTCGTAGCTGGCCTTGGCGACCTTCTTGTCGAGGTAGAGGTCGAGCAGCATGTCCCGTTGGGCCTCCAGGTCCGCCAGTCTGTCGGCGAGGCTGGTCGACTCGTCGTCCTCGCTTTGGGCCAACTGCACGAGCTGCTGGCGGTACTTGGGGTCACCGAGCTTGCCGATCACGTATTGCCTGACCTCTTCTTCCACCGGCTCAGCCACGGTTGTGAGTGCCCCGCAACCGCCAAGCGCTGGCCCCTTCCGGCACGCATACGCCCGCTTCGTGACAACGCTGGTCGCGCCGGCGCTGCGGTCGCGTCGCGCATACTGCTTCTGCAGCGATCGGAGCTTGGACCCACATCGCCAGCAGAACAAGTAGCCCACGAGCAGGTAGCTCCGGCTGTTGTTGCGACGCCGACCGCCCGCCGTCTGGCGGTTATCCAGCACAATGCCGAGCTGCTCCCACACATCGCGGTCCAGGATTGCGGGCCAGGCACCCTCGGCCACGACTGTGCCGTGGTGTGCGCGAAGCCCGGCGATTCGAGGCTTGCGCAGGATCATCGTCAGGACACTCGGGGCCCACCGCGCACCGGTGAGCGTCGGGACACCGCGGTCGTCGAGATCCTTGGTCAGCGACCAGATCGTCTCGCCCGCCAATACCCGGTCGGCGACCTCGCGCACGATCGCTGCCTCGCTCGGGATGATGCTCATCGTGCCGTCATGCGGGCACGCGGGCACCGTGCACGCCTCGGGGTCGACGCCCGAACACGAGTAGCCGTACGGCCGGCGGCCCCCGACCCGGGGCCTGCCCTCCCGGGCCTCGCGTGCCCGGGTGTCGAGCATGCGCCCCGACAGCTTCTTGGACTCCTCGCGGTCCATCGTCGCCCGGATGCCGATCTCGAACTCGCTCATCCATCCACTCGGGGTCAGTACTGCCCGGTCGGGGTCCCACCCCGCCGCGTCGAACGCATCGAACAGCGGCGCCCACCCCGGCCCACCACCTCTGGATAGCCGATCCGAGCGATACGCCATCACCGCTCGCGCGTCGCCGTTGCGGATGCGGTCGAGCAGGTCGAGGAACTTCGGCCGATCCCTGCCGCGGTTCTTGTACCCCGACGTGCTCGGCGGTTCGACAAGGGTCTCGATGATCTCGGCACCCAACCGGGGAGCGGCCTCGGTGCACACTTCGATCTGCATCGCGATCGACTCCGACTTTTCCCTGGTGACGCTCTGCCGGATGTAGAGGATGGTCGGAACTGGAGGCATTGGTGTCAAAGAGTAACACTCATGACCAACACCAGGAATACACCGATCGAGGCGCTGGAGCGCACCTTCCCGTTGCGGGTTCTGCGCTATCGGCTCCGGCGGGGGAGTGGGGTGCTGGTCGGGCGCCGGGGGGCGAGGGGATCGAACGGGACCTGCAGGTGCTGGAGGACTGCACGGTGTCGCTGATCACCGAGCGCCGGGTGTCGCGGCCCTGGGGTCTGTGGGGCGGTGAACCGGGGGCGCCAGGCGAGAACTGGCTGCTGCCCGATGGTGACGAGTCCCGAGCCGAGCGTCTGCCCGACAAATGCACGATCCGGCTGCGGGCCGGTGACGTCCTGCGCATGCTCACCCCCGGTGGCGGCGGGTGGGGACCACCGCCAGCAACTCCAGTGGGTTGAGGTACGAAGGATTGCCCGAAGGACTTGGGATCTCTCATCCGACCGCGACCGGCGAGGTGGCCGCGGTCTGTAGCCCTCGCTGTCGCCAATTCAGAGTGACCTCGCAAGGTGCCGAACCTCGATGGCGGTCGCGATGCGCTTACCCGGCACCACGTTGCCTTGTTTCGTGAGATCGGCCCCGAGTTCGAGAGCAACAGAGCACCATTCGCGCGTTCGGTCCTGGGTGATCATCCCGGTGGGGTGATGCGAGGCTATGTCCACGCGCTCACAGTGACCGGGAACAGTGCACCGTTCGTGGGTGTTCCCGCCGGGCTGTGTCCAACCGGGGTGATCGAGCCAGAAGGATGTCCTGATGACGCGCTGATCCGGGCAGAACCCAGTTGTCCCGACACGAGGGAGAGAAAGACGATGAGTGAACCCGATCGCAGCAGGCTCCCGATCCGGCGCGAGACGTTCGCGGGAGTTGTCAACAAGTCCCTCGATGGTTCCCAACCCGATTGGAACCTGATCGGGCATCCGACACCGCCCAACGGTGCCCCCAACGTGCTGCTGGTGCTGATCGACGATGCGGGGTTCGGCAACCCGGGCACGTTTGGCGGGCCGATCCGGACGCCCAATTACACGCGTATCGCCGAGGGTGGGCTGCGTTACAACCGGTTCCACGTCACGGCGCTGTGCTCGCCGACGCGGGCGGCGCTGTTGACCGGGCG
Organism: uncultured bacterium; assembly: GCA_963717085.1. GTDB lineage: Bacteria > Actinomycetota > Acidimicrobiia > Acidimicrobiales > VFJN01 > DASQUK01. The sequence goes on along the minus strand of CAVQVM010000017.1, from coordinate 19,979 downwards.
GAACAACCACGCGGTGGGTTTCGGCTCGATCGGCGAGTTCGCGGGTGGGTTCCCGGGCTATTCCGCCACGCTTCCCCGGGACTGCGCGCCGCTGCCCCGGATCCTGCGGGACAATGGCTACAGCACGGCGGCGTTCGGCAAGTGGCATCTGACGCCCGACGGCCAGCAGGGTCCGGCGGGGCCGTTCGACCGGTGGCCCAACGGGTGGGGATTCGAGTACTTCTACGGGATCTTGGGCGGTGGGTCGAGTCAGTGGGACCCGTGCCTGGCGGAGAACCAGAAGATCATCGGCACCCCTGCGGAGTTCTACGACGAGGAGCATCCGTACTACTTCCCCGACGCCATGGCCGACCGGACCATCGAGTGGCTTCACGGGGTACGCGGCCAGGACGCCCGCAAGCCCTTCTTCGCCTACTACTCGACCGGCTGCAGCCACGCCCCGCACCACGTGGCCAAGGACTGGGCGGACAGGTACAAGGGCCAGTTCGACCAGGGATGGGACAGGCTGCGCGAGGAGACCTTCGCCCGTCAGAAGGAGCTCGGCGTCATCCCCGCCGACGCCGAGCTGACGCCTCGCGACGAGGCGTTCCCGGCATGGGACGACGTGCCCGACAACCTTAAGGCGTTCTACGCCCGCCAGATGGAGGTGTATGCGGGGTACTCCGAGAACGCGGACCACAACGTCGGGCGGGTGATCGACGCCATCGAGGAACTGGGCGAGCTCGACAACACGCTGATCATCTGGATCTGGGGCGACAACGGCGCCAGCATGGAGGGCACCGTCACCGGCTCGTTCAACGAGCTGACGATGCAGAACGGCATCCCGCTCACCGACGAGATGCAGCTCCAGCTCACGGAGCGCTACGGCGGACTCGACGCGTGGAGCACGTCGCTCATGGCGCCGCACTACGGGGCCGCGTGGGCGTGGGCGGGGAACACGCCGTTCCAGTGGGGCAAGCAGGTCGGCTCACACCTCGGCGGCACCCGCAACCCCATGGTCGTCCATTGGCCCGCTCGCATCACCGACGACGGTGAGCTGCGCACGCCGTTCGCCCATGTGATCGACGTGGCCCCCATGATCCTCGACGCCGCCGGCATCCCCGCGCCGGACACGGTCGATGGGATCGACCAGGAGCCCATGCACGGAACCTCGTTCGTCGCCTCGCTGACCGATGGCGCGGCGCCCGAACACCGCACCCAGCAGTACTTCGAGACGATCGGCAACCGGGCCATGTACAAGGACGGCTGGTGGCTGGCGATGAAGACCGAGCGCATCCCGTGGTTGCTCACCCCCGAAGCGCTCAGGCCCTACGCCCCGGGTGTCTGGGATCCGGACTCGGGCCCCGCCGAGCTGTACTACCTGCCCGACGACTTCACCCAGGCCAACGATCTGGCGGCCGAGCACCCCGACAAGGTCCAGGAGCTCAAGGACCTGTTCTGGCAGGAGGCCGAGCGCTACAAGGTATTGCCGCTGCTCGCGGCGCTGTCGACGTTCTTCGGCATGCTGCCGCCGCTGCCGAGCGAGACGACGTTCGAGTTCCGGGGCGACGTCCAGAACGTGATGCCGGGCATGATCCCGAGGATCTACAACCGCTCCTACGCGATCACTGCCGACCTGGTGGTTCCCGACGGTGGCGCCGAGGGCGTGATCGTCGCCGAGGCCGACCACCTCGGGGGGTTCACCCTCTATGTCAAGGACGGAAAGCTCACGCACACCTACTCGATGATGGGTGTGTTCGTGTTCAAGCAGGTCGCGGAGGAAGACCTCCCGACCGGCAACGTGACCGTCCGCATGGAGTTCGAGGCCGACGGGGCCACGCCGGCGACCGGCGGCAACGTCACCCTGTTCATCGACGGTCGACCGGTCGGCAAGGGCCGCATGGACCACACCGTGCCGGTCCGGTTCTCGGGCTATGCGGGGATGGACATCGGTCGGGACAACGGCGGCGTGGTCGACCGAAGCTACGAGGCCGACAAGCCCTTTGCGTTCACCGGAACGGTGAAGAAGGTGGTGTTCGACATCAAGCCACACCTCTCGGACCAGGACGAGCTCGACCTCCAAACCGCCGAGCATCAGGGGCAAGCCGCGCACGGCCTGTCGGCATGACCCACAGCGCGAGGAGGGATTGCGATGCCAATCGATGAAGAAACGACCGACGTCATGATCGGCGGGTACATGTCGACCGACGCCGCCCACGACGACTATGAAGCAGTCCTGAACTGCGGCGCGCGCCTCTTGGGAGCAGTCGTGGTCGGCAAGGACCTCGAGGGCAACCTCTCGGTCGAGCACACCGATCACATGGTCGAGGAGGGTGCCGCGGGCCTTGCCTCGGTCGGCTTCGTGGTCGGGCTCTTCGCGCCGCCGCTGCTCGCGGCGACCGCCATCGGGGCGGCCCTGGGTGCAGTGACCGGCAAGGCGCTCCACAAGCGGACGGGCAGCAAGATCGAGGAATCAGCGGGCGAGACGATCCCCATCGGGGGCGCCGGCGTGATCGTCGCGTACAAGCACGCGGATGCCGAGACGGTCGAGCCGGCCGTCACCCGGGCGGTCAAGAAGGTCGTCGGTGAGGCGGAAGGCCATCACGTCGAAGCGCTCAAGGGTGCGCTCGCCGACGCCCAGAAGAAGATGGCCGAAGACAGCGGGTAGTCAGGCCGAACGCCCGGAGCAGGCAGGGAGCAGACGCCAGGCTCCGGCAATCGCTTCGGTCGGGCAGTGCTGTCAACACTCATTACCGGTGACGTCCTGCGCATGCTCACCCCTCGTGGCGGCGGGTGGGGGCCACCGCCAGTAACTCGTTGGGTGGAGGATTGGGCGACGTCCGCGGGCGCGTAGGCCACCCTGCCGCCACCCCATCGCGGATTAGCCTCCGACCGTGCCGATCAGGGTGGTGCTGGCCGAGGACAACTACCTGGTCCGCGAGGGTGTGGCCCGGCTGCTGGAGCGCGAGCCCGACGTCGAGATCGTGGCTACCTGCGACGACCACGACTCGCTGCTGGCGGCGGTGGAGGAGCACGCGCCCGACGTGGTGCTGACCGACATCCGCATGCCTCCGACCGGCACCGACGAGGGCATCCGGGCGGCGGAGACGATCCGCGGGGCCCATCCCGACATCGGCGTCGTGGTGCTCAGTCAATACGCCGAGCCGGCCTACGCCCTCGGCTTTCTCGAGCGCGGGTCCGAGGGGCGCGCCTACCTGTTGAAGGAGCGCGTATCCGACCTGGACCAGTTGCGCCGGGCCATCGTCGCCGTCCACGAGGGCGGCTCGGTGATCGACCCCAAGGTGGTCGACGCGCTGGTCGCCAGCCGGGCCCGCACCGCCGAGTCACCCGTGGCGCGCCTGACCCCCCGAGAGCGGGACGTGCTGGCCGAGATGGCCCAGGGCAAGAACAACGCCGGCATCGCCGCCGCATTGGTGCTCACCGAGCGAGCGGTCGAGAAGCACATCAACTCCATGTTCTCCAAGCTCGGGCTGTCCGAGGAGACCGACGTGCATCGGCGGGTCAAGGCGGTGCTGCTCTACCTGGGGCAGAACTCCCCGGGGATGTAGCCACCACCCCGGCAGTCGTGCGGGCATGGTGGGACCGGCGTCTCCCGGGCGCGACAATGCCGCCGTGACAGGGCCTGTGCGCGTCTTGATCGTCGACGACCAGGCGCCGTTCCGCCGGGCCGCTCGGGCCGTGCTCGCCGCCACGCCCGAGTTCGAGACGGTGGGTGAGGCCGAGAGCGGCGAGCAGGCGCTCGAGCTGGCGGACGAGCTGGCGCCGGCCCTCGTGTTGATGGACATCAACATGCCCGGCATCGACGGCATCGAGGCCAGCCGTCGCATCATCGCCCGCCTGCCCGACACGGTGGTCGTGCTGCTGTCGACCTACCAGGCAGACGACGTGCCCGGCGATGCGGCGTCGTGCGGCGCCGCCGGCTACGTCCACAAGGAAGACTTCGGCCCGGAGGTCCTGCGGGACATCTGGGACCGCCACGGCGACGCCGCGTAACGCAAAGGTGCCTAGAGGCCGAGCGGATAGGCCCGCATGTGGGCACAGAACAGCACGGGATTTGCAGCGTGAGCCCAGGCCACACAGCTCGGCCTCCGACAGCGCTGGCCACGGCGAGTCAAGACGACGTGCCTATCCGCTCATGTCCTTACTCGGCGCGCAGTGCCTCCGCCGGACGGATGCGGACGGCCAGCCAACCGGGAACGGCGGCGGCCAGGTTGGCGACGAGGAGCGCGGCAGGAACCAGCGCGATGATCGCCGGCACCGGCACTGTCGGCGCCGAAACCACGCCGAGCTGATCGGCGATCAGCAGCCAGGACCACCGACCGAGGCCGATGCCGAGCGGCACCCCCACGACGAGCGCCAGGGCCACGAAGACGGTGCCCTGCCATGCTGTCGTGCGCGCCACCTGGGAACGGGTGAAACCCAATGTCTTCAGCACCGCCAGGTCGCGGCGCTGGGTCCGCACCAGGCTCACGAGGCTGTGGACCAGAGTGACCACCCCGACGAGCGCCAGCAGCGCAGCCAGGATCACCGGCAGCGTCCTCACCCGCTCGATGTCGTAGAGGGCATCGGGCAGTACCGGCGGGAGCAGCTCGCCGGCGAAGCGGAGCTGTTCCAACACCGCCGAGTCCTCGCCGCCGGGAGCGAAGTTCACGAATGCGACGTTGGGCTGTTCGTCAGGGACGAGCTCCCCGAAGCCCTCCAGCGTCAGGACGGCGCCATCGCCGAGGCCGGGCCCGCCCTGGTTGATCTCCGGCACGATCGCGGTGCCGGTGATCGTGAATGGCAGCGGATCGCCGCTTCCGTCGAGGGTGACGGTGTCACCCACGTCCTTGCCCAGGTCCAGGAGCGTGCGGCGGCCGAGGGCCACCTCGCGTGGTCCGGCGGGTCCCCGGCCGTCGAGGATCGTCGGTGGCAGGATCCCTCGGCCGGCCTCGATCCCCACGACGCCGATGCTGCGCCCGTCGGCCTGGACCGCGACGCCACCGACACGGGCGAGAGACTCGACACCAGGATCGGCGGCGAGGCGCTCGAACAAGTCCCCGGGGTCGTCCTCGTAGATCTGGCCGGCGACGGCGTCGAAGGTCCACCCGTAGCGTCCAGGGTCGTCGACGAGGCGATCGAGGCTGGCGAGGAAGGTGACGGCGCCGGCAAGGGCCGCCACGGCGGTGACCACGCCCGCCAGCGTCGAGCGAGACGAGACCCCCGATCCCCGCCGGCCTCGGAGGAGCGACAACCCGGTGACGAGCGGTGGTGCCGCCCCCGCCCGGGCGGCCCGCTCGGCGAGCGCGGAGCCCACCGCCACCCGGGACCGGTGCTCGCCCGTGCGTCTGACGATCTGCCACCCGGTGAGCATGGCGCGGGCAGTCAGGAGGGCGGCGATCGCTGCGCCGCCCACCACCAGCACGGCGACGTTGACCTCCACGCCCGGGTGGGGCTCCGCCTGGCGGGCCAGCCCCACTGGGGTCAACGGTGACCAGGCGACGGCGCCGGTGACGGCGAGCACCGCCGCTCCCACACCGACCAAGGCACCTCGCAGCGATGCCACCACCACGCGCTGCCCGTCGGTCATCCCCAGCGCCCGGAGCGCCTCGCCGTCGGAGGCGTCGACGCGGAGTTGGCGCGACAGGCTTTGGCCGGCGGTGAGGAACCCCACCAGCGCCAGTGCGACCGCGAACAGGCCGAGCCCGAGCGCCTGCGCGTCGACCGACCGCTGGGTCGCCCGGGTCACCCCGGGCGGGTCGAAGAACTGGACGGTGTCGCCGGCGGGGAGGTCGCGCACGGCCGCCACGAAGTCGTCGGTCGCCGCCGCTCCTCCCGCGAGGTCGAAGTAGTAGACGGTGTTGATGACCTCGGTCAGGTCGCCGAAGCGTTCGAGGAACGACTCGGGCAGGTACACCGTGGCATCGCTGTCGCCTGCCTCATCGCCGGCCGGGTCGCCACCGACGATGTCGTCGGGCTCACGCGCGACCGCTGCGACCCGCAGCGTCGCCGACGGGACAGGCTTGGTGGCCGGGTCCATCGCGGCGAGCTGCTCTGACGTGACGAGCACGATGTCGAGCTCGTCGCCGACGGCGAGGCCGAGCCTGCGAGCGACCTTCTGGTCGACCACAGCGCCGAGCGGGTCCGCGGGGTCGGGCGACCGGCCCTCTGCGACCAGCCCATCGAAGAGCGGATCGTCGGTCACCGCCACCTCCAGGCCCGAGAGGGGCACGGAATCGGCAAGCATGAACCCGATCCCCACCGAGTGCTCCACCTGCGGCAGGGCCCGGATCTGTTCGGGATCGGCCGTGCCGACGTCGAAGATGTGGGCGTCGCCCTCGCCGCCCACCGCCGCCACCAGGCGGTCCGGCGCGGTCGATGTCCGGCGGGCACCAGCGGCGGCGGCGAGCACGACGCTGCCGACGAGTCCGAGGAGCAGCACGAGCGCCAGAGTCCCGCGCCAGTGGCCCCGGAGCTCGGTGCGGAATCGTAGCCATGTCGCCGCCATCGTCCGCCCCTGCCCTCATCCCCGCCCGTCGACCGGAACCACGCCCGACACCCGGGTCCCCCGCCCGGGGGCCGAGTCGACCTCGACCGTCCCCCCGATGGCGCCGAGGCGGTCGCTCATGTTGACGAAGCCGTGCCCCCGTCCCGCCGACCCGGCCGGGTCGAATCCCGCGCCGTCGTCGGCGACGGTGAACGCCACCACGTCACGGCCATCGGCCCCGGTGTCTCGACCGATCGTCACCGTGGCGGCCGCACGCTCGCCCGCGTGCTTGCCGGCGTTCTGCAGAGCCTCGAGGCAGCAGAAGTAGACGGCGGCCTCGACCTCCTGCGGGAACCGGCCGACGTCCCCTTGCGCCACGACCTCCACGGGCATTGGCGCCCGCGCCGCGGCGGACTCGAGCGCGGCGACCAGGCCCCGGTCCATGAGCACGGGCGGGTAGATGCCGTGGGCCAGGTCGCGCAGCTCCTGCACTGCGTCCTGCAGGTCGTGGCCGAGCTGCTCCAGCAGCTCCCGGGCCTGGCCCGGATCGGTCGCCGCCAGTTGCTGCGCCAACCGCACCGTCACCGCCAGCGCTACGAGGTGCTGCTGGGCGCCGTCGTGCAGGTTGCGCTCGATCTTGCGCCGCTCGGCGTCGGCCGCCGCCACCACCCGGGCACGGGACGCCCGCAGCTCGTCGGCTCGCACCTGCAGCTCGCGCAGCGACTCCTGCAACGCCGAGTCGAGCTGCAGGTTGTGCAGGGCCAACCCCACCTGCCGGGCCAGCTCGGCCAGCACGCTCTCGTCGGCATCGGAGAAGCGCTCGGCGTCGGCGGGCCGCTCCACCACGATGAACCCCAGCAGCTCGCCCCCATGGGTGATCGGGGCCATGCGCACCGCGGCGTCACCCCGGTCCTCGAGCAGGCGGGGTAGCCACACCTGGAGCCAGGCCGATCCCGAGACCCGCGCCCGGGCAACCACCGGCTGCTCTTCGTCGGTCAAGGCGAGACGGCCTGGTCCCCGCTCAGGCACCGATACCACCCGCTCGAGGTGGCCCGCGGAGCCGGTCCACACCTCGGCCGCCTGCAGCGCCAGGCTCTTGCGCAGCGACTCGGCCAGCTGCAGCAGTAGCTCGTCGAAGGGGATGGCCCGGGTGAGGCGGGCGCCGAAGGTGCGTAACGCCTCGTCGGGTGCGTGCCGCTCGCCGTAGACGAGCTGGTTGGAGACCTGGGCCAGCCGGGCCCGGGCCGGGGCGTACAGCGTGGCGGCGACGGCGGCGGCGACCATTGACAGCAACAGGATCGAGCGCTCGTCGTCGGTGGGTGAACGGCCGAGGCCGAGGACGATGACCAGGTAGACCGACACGACCACGCCGGTCAGGCCGGTGAGCGCCACCGCCTCGCCGAGCAGTCGGTCGACGTGACCGAGCAGCCGTCGGAACATGCACGGCACGAACGAGAGCGGCACCAGGACGGTGGCTGCGGTGGCGATCTCGGCCAACTCGTGGGGCCAGTCGAGGAAGATCCGCAGGGCCACCGCCACCAGGACGATCTCGACCGCCAGCGTGACGGCGAGCCCGAACCACTGCATCCTTTGTCGCGCCTCTCCGCGCGCCTTGACGTAGGTGGCGTTGGACACACTTATCCCGATGACGGCCGCGAGCAGCGCTTCGACCGCGACGATCCACAACGGCAGGTCGGGTCGCGCCGAGGCCAACCCGACCCCCGCGGCCAGCGCCACCACGTAGAAGCCCACGAGGACCGAGCGGTGCGACGGCCGGGCCAGGCGCCCGTCCGGTAGGACCGCCACGACGTGAAGCGCCACCGCCGGCAGAACCCCCACCGCCAGGGCTCGTACCAGCTCGGCCGTCGTACCCCCGCGGCCCGCCCCAAGGGCGGCGGACGCCACAACGGCCGACGCGCCGAAAAGCGTGCCGACAAGCACCAGCATGCCGAGCGGCTCACGCGGGCGGCGGACGGCCAAGGCGCCACCCACCAGTCCCCACACGGCCACGAGCCCGATGCGGATGGCCTGCAGCGGCACATCCTCGGCCGGGACGTCGGACAGGAACGTCGCCGCCCAGCCCGCGCCCACGAGGACGGCCGCCGTCAGCGCCAGCGAGGTGAGGCGCCGACCGGAGGGCGCCACGCCCACGCCGGCCGACGTGCTGGCGAGGGGAACGTCCATGGTCGTGGTCACAGTGTCACTCCGATCGCAGAACTTGCCCGGGCGACATATGTGCCGCGGCGCGGCCCGGTGGGATGGCAAGTAGGACGGCGACAGCCATGGCCGCCGTCACGGCGAGGACGACGGTGAGCCACGGGAAGCTCCAGTCGTCCACGACGCCGACGGCCTCGGCCAGCGCGGACCAGATGCGACGTCCCGCGATGACCCCCGCCGGCACGCCGACGATCAGGCCGACGGCGGCAATCGTGAGCGCCTGCCAACGCAGGGTGCTGCGCACCTGGCCGTCGACGAAGCCGAGCACCCGCAGCACGGCGATGTCATGCCTCCGCCGCCTGGTCGTCGACATGAGCGCGTGGATGGCGGCGATGGCGGCGAGTAGCGCGAAGAACGATGCCAGCACCGCCGGCAAGGCGCCGAGCTCGTCGAGGTTGTCGACGTTCGACGGCACCTCCTCACCGGCCGGCGTCACGTCGACTCGCTCGCCGAGCGCGCGCAGCCCGTCCAAGGCCGCGTCCTGGTCGACGTCCGGAGCGAAGCGGACGAGCGCGCCGCCGTCGTCATCCTCCCCTTGCAACCCCTCGAAGCCTTGTGGCGTCAGGAGCATCCCGGAGCTGGCGTCGTCCACGCCGGGCCGCAGGAAGGTCCCCACCACCCGCAAGTCGACACGTTCACCACGGCGCTCCACCTCGACGGTGCCGCCCACTTCGACGTCCAGGCGGTCGAGCACTGCATCCCCGAGCGCCACCTCGTCGGTGGCGACAGGGGCCCGTCCCTCCGGGATCACCGGTGGGATCGTGCCGCGATAGGGCCATGTGGTCGCGGCTCCGACCATGTCCCTACGGTGCGGCGCGGAGACGGGGACGTTGAGCGACTCGAACACGGCGACCGCATCCACGTCCGGGACGCCTGCCAGCAACTCGGCGGTGCTCTCGTGCGCGGGCATCCCCGCTCCCGTGACGACGGTGGCGTCGTAGTCCGCCCCCCAGAGCTTCGGGGTCGCGAGAAGGTCGTCGATGCGGGCGCCGACGGCGAGGGCCGCGACTACACCGGCGACACCTATTGCGGCACCCACCAGGGAGGGCAGGGAGGGCAGGGCCGCCGGTCCGCGACCCCTGTCCAACGCCATGCGAACCCCGAGGCCAACCGGGGCCGGTAGCGCCGAGAACACGTCGGTTCTGCGTGACACCCGCGCCGCGGCCACCCGCTCCTCCGTGTGACCTCGGGTACCGGCCAACGCAAAGGCACCGGCGGCGAGGCCGAGGACGACCAGTACGACGAGGACGGCGCCGTACGGCACGGCGGCGTCGAACCAGGGACCCGGATCCGGGTCGGCCTGTCGGGCGAGGCCTGTGACGGCGAGCGGCCCGCCGGCAACGGCGATAGCGGCGGCGAGAAGGGCAGCACCGGCCGCGACCGGGACGAGGGCGGTCACGCCGGCCGCGATCAGCCCGCGCGACGTCATCCCGAGTGCCCGGCGCGTCGGGTGCTGCACCGACATGGTCTCCGCTTGCCGGACGAGCGCCTGACCAAGCGCCACCAGGCCGGCGACCGCGGCTGCGGCGGCGAACACCCGAAGTCCGTTCACGTCGACCGCGAGGCCGTCCTCGATGTTGGCGGCAATGTCGTCGTCGCGCCCGACCACGGCATCGTGGCCGAACACCGACCGGACACGGTCTTCGATGCCGGCCAAATGGTCCTTGTCGACCCGCAGGCCTACGCCCTCTACGTGGGCGACCTCGGGCCCGTAGCGCTCGTAGTACGCGGGAGTGACGATGAGGATCGGATCGGGGGCGTCCGACACGTCCTCGGCCCCCCGCGCCACGCCCACGAGCGTCACGTCCTGGGTCGGGCCGGCCGGCGACGGGTAGCGGCCCCCGGTCTCCTCGGTGGCGGCCCACTGCGCTGGCGTCAACGAGACGAGGGAGAGACGGTCGCCGATCTCGGCGTCCAGCCTGTCCCGCATGGCCTCGTTGACGACCAGCTCATCCGCCCGGCGCGCGTCGTAGGGGCGGCCCTCGACAATGCCGAAGGGGCCGGGATCACCCGCTACGACGGGCACGGCCACCGCCATCGAGTCCTGGCCAGCCACCAGCCCGCTGTCCGCCGGAGCGACGACGAGCATCACGCGGTGTACGGCTGCCTCGACGCCGGGCAGTTTCGCCGCTTCACGGACGAGCTCGGGGCCCGGTCGCTCGTCCAGCTCAACGGACACGTTCGGGTACTTCTCGCGCTCGAGCCTGCGGTCGAAGGACGTGTCGGCGCGCCGGGACCCGGTGAAGGCAGCGAGAGTGACGCCGCCTGCGAGGCCGGCAAGGAGGGCCAGCGCGACGAAGGAACGCCAGCGCTGCCGCCATTCCGCTCGGGCCGTCAACCAGATCGCTGCCATTGCGCCTCCGCCGCGTCGCGCCGGCGGCTAGGAGACCACCCCTGTGGCAGTGCCGGTGATCGCCGCGTCGTGCCCCTCGATCCGTCCGTCGCGCATGCGCACGATGCGGTCGCCGGCCTCGGCCACGTCGGCATCGTGGGTCACGAGCAGGATCGCCTGGCCGGTGGCATGCAGCCGCCGGAACAACTCGAGCACCTCGCGCCCGCCCTCGGAGTCGAGCGCCCCAGTCGGCTCGTCGGCGAGCACCAGGGTGGGCTCGTTGGCCAGCGCCCGGGCGATTGCGAGGCGCTGGCGCTGGCCGCCGGACAGCACACCGGGCGCGTCCCGGGTCTTGTCGCCGAGGCCGAGCAGGTCGAGCAGGTCGCGGGCCCGGGTCTCGGCCTTGCGGCGTCCCACCCCGGCTATGACCGCGGGCAGCGTCACGTTCTCCAGCACGCTCATGCCTTCGAGCAGGTTGAAGAACTGGAAGACGATGCCGATGTGGGCGCGTCGCATGCGGGCGAGGTCGTTCTCGTCCTTGCCGGCCAGCGACTCGCCGGCGACCAGGATCTCGCCGTCGGTCGGGGTGTCGAGGCCCGCGGCCAGGTTGAGCAACGTCGACTTGCCGCAACCCGACGGTCCCATGATGGCGACGAACTCGCCCACCGACATGGTGAAGTCGAGGCCGCGCAACGCCCGCACCGGGGCGCCGTCGGACTCGAAGGTCTTGGTGACGGCACGGACCTCCAGCACCGGTGTGGCCGAGATCATGTTGTGCCTCCCGTTCCGACGACCCTGGGGATCGCCCCGTCCGCTCCGGCGACCGTGATCACATAGGCATTCACGGGCGCCTCCCTTCCCTTGACTCTCAAGGGATCGAGACGCTGTGCGTCAACCGGCGCGCGCAGTGCAGCGTACGTGGCCTCGCTGAGCACGATCCGCCCGGCGGGCCGCGCCTGGTCCTGCAGGCGCTGCGCGAGGTTCACGGTGTCGCCGACGACCGTGTACTCGAGACGCTCTTCCGACCCCAGCAAGGCCGCTGCCACCGGGCCCGTGGACACGCCGATGCCGAGCCCGAACGCCGGCAGTCCCTCGCCGACCCAGCGCTCGTCGACCGCCGCCTGGCGCTCGATCATCGCCACCGCCGCGCCCACCGCCCGATCGGCGTGGTCGTCCAATGGCACCGGGGCGCCGAACACCGCCATCACCGCGTCGCCCACGAACTGCATCACGGTGCCGCCGGCGGCGAGCACGGCATGGTTCATCTCGGCCCGGTGGGCATTGACCTGGTAGGCGAGGTGGCTCAGGTCGCTCTTCTCGGTGATGGCCGAGTAGCCCCGCACGTCGGACATCACCACGGTGACATCGAGCTCCTCGACGTCACCGATGCTGGCACCGTCGCGGCGCACCTTGTCGGCCAAGCCGCCCGGGAGCAAGCGGCTCAGCGTCTCGCCCTGCTCCTCTCGGTCGACGATCGCCTGGTGCAGCAGGCGCAGCCGCCGCAGTGAACCGGACGTGCCGGCGCTGGCGTCGCGCGAGATCGTGAGGAACAGGTCCTCGACGTCGGCGGCGGCCGCCGCCGGCGTGGTGCGGCGCGCCACGGCGATGGCCTTGATCGGCAGGCCCTCGGCGACCATGCGCAACAGCTCCTCCTCGGCGGCCCCGAGCTCGCCGTCGGCGGTGACCGGCCGCGTGAGGGCGTCGACGATCTTGGGATCGAGCATCGATCCCCCCGACGCCACCTGCCGTACCGCAGTCGCCAGCTGGTCGCCCTCGGCCACCGCGTCCTTGAGCAGGTAGGCGTAACCGGCCGCGCCCTCGCTCAGCAGCGAGACGGCGTACTCGGGGTCGTCGTATTGGGACAGCACGACGACGCCGGTGCCGGGATGACGCTTGCGCAGCTCCTTGGCGGCGTCGATGCCCTCGCGCTGGAACGTCGGCGGCATGCGGATGTCTGTCACCAGCACCTGGGGCGCCGCAGCTCCGGCCTGGGCGACGAGCTCGTCGTAGTCACAGGCCATGCCCACGACCTCGATGTCGGGTTCGAGCGCCAGCATCGCCCGCACGCCCTCGCGCACGATCAGGTTGTCGTCAGCGAGGAACACGGAGATCTGCCCGCCGGTCATGCACCCATTTGGCCCGCTGGCGGGGCCGGCGGCAAGGGTGCCGGCCACCCCGGGACGGTGGTGGCAGCCCCTCCATGGCTGCCGGGCGAGCACCCTTGGGCGGCACCATGGGTGGGCTTAGGTTGCTGGTCGTGCGTGTCACGTTCTGCGGCGTGAGGGGGTCGACCCCCGCGCCGGGACCCGAGTTCGTGCGGATCGGCGGCCACACCTCGTGCCTGGCCGTGGCCCGCGAGGGCGAGCCGCCGCGCCTGCTGCTGGATGCCGGGACCGGCATCCGCCGAGTCCCGTCGCTGCTGGGTGACGCACCGTTCCGGGGCACGGTCCTGCTCACCCACCTGCATTGGGACCACGTTCAGGGCATCCCGTTCTTCACCGCCGGTGACAGGGACGACGCCCGCGTGGTCCTGGCGATGCCCGCCCAGGGCGACCCCGTCGAGGTGCTGGCGGGCGCCATGAGCCCACCCCACTTCCCCATAACGCCACACGGACTGCATGGCGATTGGTCGTTCCTGGCGCTTCAACCCGGGCGCCATGAGGTCGAGGGTTTCGAGGTGCTTGCGGCCGATCTCCCCCACAAGGGTGGGCGAACGTTCGGCTACCGGGTCGTCGGGGGCGGGCGGAGCCTGGCGTACCTGCCGGATCACGGTCCGCTCGGATCCGGTGACGGCCCCGATGGGCTCGGCGCCGGGCATGAGGCCGCCCTGGCGCTGGCCCGGGACGTCGACGTGCTCGTCCACGGCGCGCAGTTCACCTTGGCCGAGCGGACGCGGGCCGCCGACTACGGGCACGCGACCGTCGAGTACGCGGCCGAGCTCGCCGAGGAGGCGGGGGCCCGTCGGCTGGTCCTGTTCCACCACGCCCCCGGTCGCACCGACGACGCCGTGGACGCCATCGTCGCGTCGATGGCGGGCCGGTTGCCGTTTCCGGCGCTGGCGGCGGCCGAGGGCGTGACGCTCGAGATCTGAAGCCGCACTCCGTGTGCAGCGCGTCGGCCGGTAGTAGGGGGGCCCGTGCCCTCGGGGAGCCGTGCTGGCACTACCGCGAAGACGCAGGTTCCCACCCTCGATGCCGATCACGCCCGTTCGTACCGTCGGGGCATGAGGATCGAATCGTCAGTCACATCCGTGTCGTGGATCCCGTCCGAAGCGATCGCCGGCCTGGCAAGGATGCCGTTCGAGGTGGGCATCCTCCATTACGACGAACCTCCCCCCGACGTCATCGAGGACCTCGAGGCGCTGCGGGTGGCGGACCGCTTCCGCTTCGCCAACGAGCTCCGCGCCTACATCGAGGTCGAGGACGCCGGCGACGGGAGCCGCAGGATCGTGGGCTTCGGCCACACGGGCGGCGGCCACATCGGTGTCACCCGCCTCCGTGTGGGCCTGCGGGACGTCACCTTCACCGCCTTCCGCCTGCCCGACCTCCAGCCCGAGCCCGAGATGGGCGACGGCTGGGTCCGCTTCGTGCAGACGACGGGCGGACGTACGGGCCTGCCGGCGCCTCGGCGGGTCGCCCATCCCCCCTACGCGCAGTACGACTCACCGCTGGTCTGGACCACCCTGGCGCTGACCATCCACGCCGACGGGCGGAGCGAGCACGAGGTCGTGGGCGCCAGCCCGTTTCCCCGCTCGTGGATCTACGACCACGCGGGCCACGTGACTGCCAAGACGGGCCTGCTCGACTTCAAGCACTGGTATCGCCATGCCTTCGGCAAGCACACGCCGTGGGGCGAGGCCGACTCCGCCACCCTCGTCACCGCGGTCGAGACGGCGCTCGAACGGGAGCTGTCCGCGACCATCATGCGGGGCGGCGCCAAGCCCGCCATCCGCAAGGTGGGCAAGGGCAAGACGTTCGTCGAGCAGGGGCAACCGGGCGACGTCGTCTTTCTGCTGCTCGACGGCGTGGTCGCGGCCGAGGTCGACGGCGAGCCGCTGGCCGAGCTCGGCCCCGGTGCGGTGCTGGGAGAACGCGCCGTGCTGGAGGATGGTGTACGGACTGCGACGCTGCGGGCGTCGACCAAGTGCAAGGTGGCGGCCGTGTCTGGGGAGCGTCTCGACCGCTCCGTCCTCGCCGAGCTGAGCACTGGTCACCGGCGGGAGGACTGAGGCCCTGAAGTTCACGGCGACCGTGCCGACGACGATCAGGCCCAGCGGGAACGCGGCGTCGGTAGCCACGCCCATCGACTCGCTCGGCGCGCCGTTCAGCGCCCGAGAAGCGACCGCCCCCTCATTCCGCGGCGTCGCCTCGCTGGATACACCCTGAGCGCCCGATGACTGGCCCGACCTCGTGGCGCAGCCAGTGCCGGCGTTCGAGACCAAGCTCGTGCCCGCGGACCGGCCGCTCGGCGGACTCGGCCAGGCACTGTTCCTCGGCCTCCTCGCGGTCGCCAAGGAAATCGGCCAGACTGTGACCGAGATCGCGCCTGACACGGCGCCGACCGGAGGTGAGGCGGTAGCAATCATGCGCGAGTCGTTCGGTCACCTGTTCCCCAACCTTCACGCCTCGACATGACCGCGAGCGAGCCCCAGCGAACGGCCGGGAGCCGGGCGGTGTTCGACCCCGGCACATCGACTCGGAGCTCGACTCGTTCGAACGAGCGCTCGAGGACTTCCAGAACCCCTCCCAGTGGTGGCGGCGGCTCTTCTCCGAACTGTTGGGCACGTTCTTCCTGGTCCTAGTCGCAGCCGGCGGCGGGATGATGGGCCAAGCGTTCCCCGACACGATCAGCCGCACCGCCGCAGTCGTCGCGCCCGGGCTGATGGTGATGGCGATCATCCTGTTCATGGGCAGGGTTTCGGGCGCACACCTCAACCCCGCAGTGAGCATCGCGTTCGCGCTCCGGCGCGACTTCCCGTGGCAGCGGGTCCCCGGCTACATCGTCGTCCAGCTCGCCGGCGCCGCACTCGCCGCGTGGTTCCTCCAGGCCGTGATCGACGTGTCCGCCTCCTACGGCTCGAACTACCCGGCCGCCAGCTTCTCGGACGGCGACGCGTTTTGGATGGAGATGGTCCTCACGTTCGGGCTCGTCAGCGTCATCCTCGGCACCGCGTCCGGCGCGCAAAACCTCGGTATGTTCGGCGCGCTGGGCGTCGGTGCCTACATCGCACTCGCCGGCCTCTGGGGCAGCCCGATCTCGGGCGCCTCGATGAACCCGGCGCGCACCTTCGGCCCCGACCTCGTCGCCGCCGACTTCCACGCCTACTGGGTCTACGTCGCCGGCCCCCTCGCCGGGGCTGTCGTCGCGGTCGGCACGGCCTTCGTCCTCAGGGGCCACGGCGGAGGACGGGCCGGCTCCGGAGCCGCGCAAGGAGTGCTGCGCGAAGAGATCGCAAGTCCGGACCAGCCCTGACCGGACTCGTGGATGTGGCCCTCAGGGTTCATGGGCGGCGAGACGTCCCGACGTGACGGCGTCGCGCAGTGCGCCGTAGTCGCGTTCGTTCTGATCCGCGTATGTTTCGGCGAATTCAGCGATGGCGGCCGCGAACGTGTCGTTCGAACCCAAATAGGCCGCAATGGCGATGCGGTCTCCTGACCGAGCGTGTGCTCGAGCCAACGTCCAGCCACACGCTTGGCCGTAGAATCCCATTTCGGCATGGGACATACGCTCGATATCTTCGCCTAACTTCCAGTCCCAGAGCTGGCGTACATAGAAGTCTCGGGTCACACCGTCGTCGATGCCCTGGCCGCGGGACCAGCCGAGGAAGATGTCGCTGGCCGCTTGCATGAGGCGTTGGCCTTCGACCACCCGTTGGCCCTGGTTGTCGAACTCGCTCGGCGCGAGGTACGGCGTCAGGACCGACGCCGATGCCTCCTTGACCTGCAGGAACAGTGGGTCGTTGCCATCGCGTCCGAGGAGCAGGACGATCCAGTCCCTGGTGCCGACACTGCCGACTCCGACGACCTTGCGGGCGAGCTGGACGTAGCGAAACCGGTCGACCAGGTACCGTCGTTCGCCCGGGAGGCTGTCGCGATACAGGCTGAAGCTGACCTCGAGGCTGTGCTCGGCGGCCGTGGCTTCTCCACCGTGTAGCAGCTCCTCGATCGGGACGATGATGGGCGGGTCGCTGATGATCCGAGCTTCGCCGTCCACGTCGTGGGTGAGCTTGGAGAAGGCGGCGAGGCTGTTGCGCTTGTGCGCCTTGGCGACGGATCGCCCGAACGCCCGCACCGTCCTGGACTTGGCCTCTGACCGCAACTGCTCGAGTATCCCGGTCGCGTCGAGGCGGGCGTACCACACGTCGAGGTCTCCTCGATGCGCGAACTCTCGCATGGTGTCGCGGTACTGGCGAACGGTCCCCAGCACGATCGAGCGGCGCTTCTTGACATCGAACCCGCGTTCGCGTCCAGCGACGGCGATGCTCGCCGCGAGGCGCTTCACGTCCCACTCCCAGGGACCGGGCAACGTCTCGTCGAAGTCGTTGACGGAGAAGACGAGGTCGCGGTCAGGCGAGGCGAAGCCGCCGAAGTTGGCGAGGTGTGCGTCGCCGCTGAGCTGGACGTCGAAGCCCGTGCGGGGCGTCGATGCGAGGTCAGCCGCCATGATGGCGGCCGCGCCTCGGAAGAACGCGAAGGGGGATGCGAGCATCCGAGCGTGGCGTATCGGGACCAGCTCCGCCACGCGCCCTGCGTCCTGGTCTTGGAGCACTCTGACCGGGTCGACTCGGGCCGCCGGCGGAGCCCACGATGCGTGACTCGACCGCGGTGTCGCCGTTCGGGCCGTCCGGCCAGCGGCGACGCGCTGCTCCACAGTCAGATGAACCGACATGGCACCGCCCCCTTTGCGGTCATGGCGTGACGATTGGGAGGTCGGGCTGGGTCGAGGCGGCCCAGCAACCGCGAGAACTGCGCGTCGCCCCCGTCGTGTTCCACACCGTCCAGCCAACCCTGACCTGAGCTTCCGAGGAACCCCGTGGTCGCAAGTGCCCGGTCGGCCAGATCATTCAGCGCCGTGGCCGCCCGGTCAGCGCCACGCGGGTTGATGCCGACGTCGTCGGCGGGCATCACGTCGCCGCCTCGTCGCTCGCCGACAGGCCCAGCGCCTCCATCTCGCGCTTGGACTTGCCCTTGAGCGTGCGGCCGAGCAGGGGCCGGCCGTCGTCATGCACGTACACGCCCGCCGGTTCCTTGGCGAGTGGCTCTTCCCAGCCGCGAGAGAGAGCAGGGATACGTACTGTCTAGCCGATGGGGTGACGGCCTGGCCCGAAAGCTGCCAGACGCCACCGGCTGTCCTTCGAACCATCTGCTGGGGTGGCGACCCAACCCCCCCTCACCGGAAACGCCTGCCTGGAAAGAGCCCCCCTCCATGCCGAGTGGCCCATCACTGGTCCGCCAGCCTCCGGAGCAGCTTGACAACCCATCGGAGCATCGATGTCGCGCCACGTCGTTCTGTACTCCGGCCTGGCAGGCTGCATGCGCTCGGTTCGGGCAATATGCGCCGATGCCACGATCGCTCAGCTCTTCGCGAATGGAGGCATTCAGCGACGGTGTGTTCTCCATCGCAGCGACACTGTTGGTACTCGACATCGCGCTTGATCCACCGGGTACGCCGTTAGAACAAGTACTCCACGCGTGGCCCGCGTATCTCGGCTACGTCATCAGCTTCTTGACGATCGGCGCCGCGTGGCTCGGACACAGCGCAATGACTGATCGCCTGACACGCGCAGACTCGCTGCTCCTGCGCATCAACCTGCTGCTGTTACTCGTCATCGCGTTCCTACCGTTCCCCACGAAGCTCATGGCCGGAGGAATCCACGACACCAACGGTGAGCGCGTCTTCGTCACGCTCTACGGCCTCACTCTGCTCAGCATCCGCCTCCTCGGGTTCGCCCTCGACGCATACGCTCGGCGCGAGCACCTCTACTCGACCGAACACGCCGACGAAGGGCTACAAGCCGACGGCGGCACTCTGGTGCCGGTCATCATCGCCTACGCCATCGCGATCCTCGTCGGACTCGCCCTGCCGACCCTCGCAGTCGTGCTGTACCTCGCCCTCGCAGTGTTCCTCGTCGTGCCGCTAGGGCACATTCGAGACGTGCTGTTCAAGCGCTCATAGCCCGATCTGGAGCAATCTCGCAGGCCAGACGTAGCGTCGGAGGCCTCTGATGGTTGCTGGGGCTGCTTGCCCGGTCCCGGCCACTGAAGCCTCGGCTCGATCGCTTGGAGGTTCCACCGTGGATGTTCCCTCTCGACCAGCACTGTCCTCGCGACCGAGTTAGCGCAACGGGATCGTGCCCGCCCCGCTGCCGTCGCTCGGCGCCGGCATGGTCGGTGTGTTGACGATCGAGCAGCTGTTCGACTCGATCGCCATCCGGGTCAACGGCCCCAAGGCCTGGTCGGAGCGCATCACGATCGACTGGCATCTCACCGACCTGCCGAGACCTATCGGATGACGCTCTCCAACGGGGTGCTCACGCACTACCCCGACCCACCCTCGGGCGATGTAGATCTCACGCTCATCCTCACCAGACCACAACTGCTCGCCATGCTCGCCGGCGCCGGGATGAAGGGCGTGGACCACGTCGGCGACCTCGGAACGATCCAGCGACTGCTGAGCGTGCTCGACACCCCCGACGTCAACTTCGCCATCGTGACGCCCTGACGCCCAGATCCGATTGAGAGGTGCATCCCATCCACCCCGGCGTCCGCTACCCGCCGTACTCCGAGCACCAACGGGAACGAGCTGTCGAGTCCTGGGTGACCTGATCAGCTTGATGCCTTGAACTTGGCGGCCGGCCAGCATTCTGTGCGGAGAGAACGCCGGGGAGCCGGTGGCCGGTCGTCCGGAAGCCAGATCAGGGCTGGAGGACGACCTTGCCCGGGATTCTCTGGGTCGACTTGGCCC
>CAVQVM010000016.1:0-123767 GCA_963717085.1 uncultured bacterium | reverse complement strand
CAGGACAACGGCTACGCGTACGTGGAGCCCCAGCAGTACCTGACGATCTGGCTGGCCCTCACCGACGCCACCACCGAGAACGGCTGCCCCCAGGTCGTGCCCGGGTTCCACCGGCACGGGACCCTCGAGCACCACTACGTCGAACCGCTGGGCTGGGAGTGCCTCGATGATCCGCCCGGCAGCGTCGCGGCGCCCGTGGCCGCCGGCGGCGCGGTGGTGTTCTCGTCGCTGACACCGCACCTCACCGGGCCCAACGTCACCGCCGAGGTCCGCAAGGCGTACATCGTGCAGTACGCCCCCGCCGGCGCCGAGCGGCTCGAGGGCGATCCGGCCGCGGGCCCGCCGACCGCCCGCGTCGCCTGCGATGCGCCGGACCGGCAGTTCCCCGTCGTGGTGGGAGGTCGCCTGGTCGGATAGCGGCAAGCCACGGGGTGACAGGCGTTGGCGCGGTCCGCTGCCAGAATCATCGGCAGATGGCCACCCTCGCGGAGCTCGCCCGGTTCTTCACCCGCCTCGAGGCGGGTGCGGTCGCGCACCTCCAACGCCTCGTGGCGAGCTGGGGCCTCCTGGCCGACTTCTGCTTCGCCGACTTGCTGCTGTTCGGCGTGGTGGGCGAGCCGCGCGAGGGCGGCACCAATCGGTTCGTCGTGCTCGGCCAGGTACGCCCCACCACGTCCCAGACCGTGTACCGGGCCGACTGGGTGGGCACCGTCCTCGAGGAGGAGGACAGGCCGCTGGTCGCCCGTGCCTACCGCCTGGGCGAGATCATCGAGGGCGAGACGGTGATCTCCCCGCTCAAGGAACGGGTGCGGGTGCTGTGCATCCCCATCCGCTATCAGGGACGCGTGGTGGGTGTGCTCACGCGGGAGTCGGCACCCTCGTTCGGCCGCCAGCCCGGCGAGCTGGAGCGGACCTACGTCGACGTGTTCAACCGCTTCGCCCGCATGATCGCCAGCGGCGACTTCCCCTTCGACGGCGACGACGCCGAGAGCGAAGAGGCGCCCCGGGTCGGCGATGGCGCCATCGTCCTCGACTCGTCCGGACGGGTCGAGTACACGTCGCCCAACGCGGTGTCCACCCTGCACCGGCTCGGCGTCCACGCCAACGCCGAGGGCCTGCGGTTCTCGGAGCTGGGGCTCGAGGAGACGGTGGTGCGCACCGCATTCGACACCGGAACGCCGGCCACCGAGGAGCTGTCCCGCGGCGTCGACATCACCGTGTTGATCCGGGGCATCCCGTTGCTGGACCAGGGCGCGGTCACCGGCGCCGTGGTGCTGCTGCGGGACATCTCCGAGCTCCGGCGGCGCGACCTGCTGCTGCTGTCGAAGGACGCCACCATCCGGGAGATCCACCACCGGGTGAAGAACAACCTCCAGACCATCTCGTCACTGCTGCGGCTGCAGGGGCGACGGCTGGCGCGCGGCGAGGCCAAGACCGCCATCGAGGAGTCGGTCCGGCGCATCCGCTCGATCGCGCTGGTGCACGAGATCCTGTCGCGGGAGGCGGGCGACGACGTGCCGTTCGTCGACATCGTGAAGCCGGTCGTGGGGATGGTCGCCGACAGCATGATCTCGCCGGAGCATCCCATCCGCTTCGACGTCGATGGCGACGGGGGCATCCTCCCGGCCGGCGTCGCCACGCCGTTGGCGGTGGTGCTCAACGAGTTGCTGCAGAACGCCGTGGACCACGCCTATCCGCAGGAGCTCGACCTCAGCGGCACGCCCGGCCAGGTGCGGGTGGAGATCGCGCGGGACGGGCGCATGCTGCGGCTACGGGTTGCCGACGACGGCGTCGGCCTGCCCCCGGGATTCCAGCTCGACCAGTCCACGGGCCTGGGCCTGTCGATCGTGCGCACGCTGGTGACCGGCGACCTCGCGGGCGAGATCTCGATCGCCCCCGGCAGAGGCGACGGCGACCGGCCCGGGACCGAGGTGGCGCTCAGCGTCGCAGTCGATGCGGCGCGCGACGACGACCTCGATCACACGCGACCGTTGTCGCTGTGATCTATCCGATGGCCAGTCACCCCCAGCTCCGGCCGCCCCAGCAACCCCAGCAGGACGTGCGAACTACGAGAGATCAGGATGCGGCGCGACGCTGGCGGGCCACCCACTGGCGGCGCAGCGCACGGCGCTCCTCTTCGGAGGTGCCCCCCCAGATACCGCTGTCCTGGTTGGTGGCCAGCGCATACTCGAGGCACTCCCGCTGGACCTCGCACTGCCGGCACACGGACTTGGCGGTCTCGATCTGCTCGATCGCGGGTCCGGTGGTGCCGACCGGGAAGAAGAGGTCGGGATCGGTGTCACGGCAGGCGCTGTACTCGCGCCAGTCGTCGTTCTCATTGGACAGGTTGATGCTGCGGCTCTGCGTCAGGGCCACGGGACCTCCACGGCGGATTGGGTCACCGAGATTGTGATTCGTTTCACATGCCACCGCGATGCCCAACGAGCTGCGTGCGGCTGCGACGGCGCAACGATACTGGGAGTTGACTTGCTCGGCAAGGACTTTTTTCCACCGCGAAAGATGGTTTCGTGACGTTGGTGATCGGGCACAAGGGGGCCGCCGGGTTGGCGCCCGAGAACTCCCTGGCGGCGTTCAGGGTGGCTCGGGAGGTCGGGGCCGACGGCGTCGAGCTCGACGTGCGCCGGCTCGCCGACGGTGTCCTGGCGGTCCATCACGATCCGACACTGGACGACGGCCGGAGGCTGCTCGACCTTGCGGTCGGCGACCTGCCCGACGGGATCGCCACGCTGCCGCCGGTCCTCGACGCCTGCGACGGACTGGCGCTCGTCAACGTCGAGATCAAGAACTGGCCGCTCGACACCGACTTCGACGAGTCGCTGGGAATCGTCGACACCGTCGTCGAGGCGCTGGCGGCTCGCCCGGCGGCAGAGCGCGAGCAGTACGTCGTGTCCTGCTTCCACCTGCCCACGGTCGACCGCGTGCGGGAGCTGGCCCCGGACTTGGTCACCGCCTGGCTGGTCGGCGTCGTCGGACCCGACGACGGTGCCCAGGTCATCGCCGAGGCCGTCGACCACGGTCACCGGGCGTTCCATCCCCATCACGCCCTCGTGACGCCGGCGCTGGTGGAGCGGGCCCACGACGAGGAGCTGGCGGTCAACGCCTGGACGTGCAACGAGCCCGACCGCATCCGCTGGCTGGCGCGGGAGGCGGGCGTCGACGGCATCGTCACCGACGTCCCCGACGTGGCCCTGGCGGCGCTCGGCCGGCGGCCACCCTGACGCCAACCCGCGGTGGTCGGGGAGGCCATGGCACCCGCAACCGCCGCACGTCAGGGCAGGACCAGGTCCAGCACCTCGGGCTCGTGGCGGAAGTCGAGCTGCTCGGTGTCACCCAAGTGGTCGCCGTCGACCTGGTAGGGGACCGGCCCGTACGCCCGCACGCTCAGCGCCGCCAGGTCGGTGCGGTGGTCGACCCAGCGGCTGCGCCGCAGGACCGAGCCACTGCCCAGCGCGGAGGCGATGATGCGCATGGTCCTGGCGAACGCCATCGTGCGCAGCGTGACCGACGCGAGACCCCGGTCGAGGGTGGCCTCGGGCGCCAGGTTCAGCGGCCGGTTGCCCAGGTACGTGTAGGGGTTGGTGTTGAGGACGATGGTCAGGTACGCATCGTCGATCACAGTGCCGTCGGCGTGGTGCACCGCGAACCTGGGCCGGCTGCGGTCGTAGTGACGGATCCACGTGTCGAAGCCGGCGAACACGAACAGCGGGTGCCCGGCGTAGCGCTTGAGCCCCTCGCGGCGCTCGACCTGCTCCACCACCGCGGCGTCGAAGCCCACGCCGGTGTGGAACAGGAAGTAGCGGCCGTTCACCGACCCCAGGCCCACCCGGCGGATGGAGCGCCGGGCCAGCGCGTCGAGCAACACACCCGTCGCCTCGATCGGGTCGTTGGGCAGGCCGATCGTGCGGGCGAACACGTTGGTCGACCCGCCTGGCAGGGGCGCCAGGGCGCAGGCGGTGCGGGCCAGCCCGTTGGCGGCCTCGTTGAGCGTGCCGTCCCCGCCCAGCACCACGACGACGTCGATGCCGTTGGCGGCCGCGCCCTGCGCCAGACGGGCGGCGTGGCCGCGGCGACTCGTCTCCGCCAGGGTGACGTCGTGGTCGGCCGCGAGGGCCTTCTGGATGACCACGCGGCTGCGCGGCGTCACTGACGACGCCGATTCGTTGACCAGCAGGAGCAGCTTCACAACGGCCGGGAAACTACCCGGATAGGGGCCGGGGGCGATTTGGTCGCCCCGCGAAACGGCGGGCAGCATGGCTGGCCATGAACGTGGTCGTGTGCGTGAAGCAGATCCCCGACCCCACCGAGCCCGGGAAGCTCGAGGCCGACAACACGCTCGACCGCAGCGGCAAGCTGATCCTCGACGAGTCAGACAGCTACGGCGTCGAGATGGGACTCCAGCTGGCCGATGCGTCGGGTGGCGGCGAGGTCACGCTGGTCTCGATGGCTCCCAATAGCGAGACCTCGGGGCTGCGGACCGCGCTGGCCATGGGTGCCGCCAAGGCGATTCTGGTCTCCGACGAGGCGCTGTCCGGCGCGGGCGCGCTCGACACCGCCAAGGTCCTGGCGAAGGCGATCGAGCGGGCCGAGGCCGACCTGGTCCTGACGGCCACCGAGTCGACCGACGGCTACACCGGCACGATCCCGGAGCAGGTGGCCGCTCTGCTCGGGCGGCCGTCGGTCACGTTCGCCAAGCACGTCGAGGTGGCCGACGGCACGGTGAAGGTCCAGCGCCAGACCGAGCTCGGCTACGACGAAGTGGAGGCCCCGCTGCCGGCGGTCGTGTCGGTGACGGCCGGCGTCGTGGAGCCCCGCTACCCGAGCTTCAAGGGGATCATGGCCGCCAAGTCCAAGCCGGTCGATCAGCTGACGCTCGCCGACCTGGGCATCGACCCGGCCACCGTGGGCTCGGCCGGCGCCGGCCAGGAGATCGTGGCCGTGGACGAGGCCCCGGCCCGCGAGGCCGGGGAGATCGTGGAGGACGACGGCGAGGGCCACGCCAAGATCGTCGCCTTCCTCGAGAGTCTCAAGGTCATCTAGTGGGCGAGGGGCCAATTGGCCGTCGGCCGCACCGGGCACGGACACGTGGGAGACGATTGACGTAATGGCTCTGAACCGCATCTGGGTCCTCGCGGAGGCCGCGGGCGGCAAGGTCGCCCCCATCACGCTCGAGATGCTCACGAAGGCCCGCGAGCTGGGCGACACCGTCGAGGCGGTGTACGGCGGCGGCGACGCCGATGCGATCGCCGAGACCCTCGGCGCCTACGGCGCCACCAAGGTGTACGCCACCGGCGACCTGGGCGGCAGCCTGCCCGGCGAGCCGGTTGCCTCGGCCATCGCCAAGCAGGCGGCCGACGGCAACGCCCCCGACCTCATCATGATCGGCACCACCTACGACGGCCGGGACGTCGCCGGCCGCCTGTCGGTGGCGCTCGACAAGCCGGTGCTCACCAACAACGTCGAGATCGCAGTCGACGGCGACGCCGTGGTCGTGACGACGCCGGTGTTCGGCGGCACCAAGCTGGTGCGCACCCGCTTCACTGCCGGCGCGCCCTACATCGCGCTGTTCCGGCCCAAGTCGTTCGCGGTGGAGTCGTCGGGGGGCGGCGCGGCTGACGTGGCCACCGTCGAGGTCACCGAGCCCGGCACGGCCAAGGTGCAGAACCGCCATGTCGAGGAGGCGACGGGCCCCAAGCTCGACGAGGCCGAGATCGTCGTGTCGGGTGGGCGAGGCCTGGGCGAGGCCGGCAAGTACGAGATGATCGAGCAGCTGGCCAAGGCGCTCAAGGCGGCGCCGGGGGCGTCACGCGCCATCGTCGACGCGGGCTGGGTCCCGTACAGCTACCAGGTGGGCCAGACGGGCAAGGTCGTGAAGCCGACGGTCTACATCGCCGCCGGCATCTCGGGCGCCACCCAACACCTGGTGGGGATGAAGGGCTCGAAGAACATCATCGCCATCAACAAGGACCCCGAGGCCCCGATCTTCTCGGTCGCGGACCTCGGCATCGTCGGCGACGTCCACAAGGTCCTCCCCAAGCTCCTCGAGGCCCTACAAGCGCGCTGACCGGTTACGCCCGCGGCGGGGGGTGCGGGGGGCAGAGGCTCCTGCCGGAGCCCCCCGCCGTCGCTCGATCCGGCTCCGCCGGTCGAGCGACCGGCAAGCGACGCCGCCGACAGGCGGCGGCCAAAGACTCGTTTCGCAACCTCCGGTTGCGAAACGAAATCACCCGAAGGTGTCGCACTGGGAGCTCTCCCCGGACTCGAAGCCGCGGTCGAACCACTGCTGGCGCTCGGCGGACGAGCCGTGGGTCCAGGTCTCGGGGTCGACCGTCATGCCGGCCTGCTCCTGGATGCGGTCGTCGCCCACCGCCTCGGCCGCCGCCAGGCCCTCCTCGATGTCGCCCGGCTCGAGGTCGCCGCGGGCGTAGACCGAGTGCGCCCAGACGCCGGCGAGGCAGTCGGCCTGGAGCTCCAGCTGCACCGACCACTGGTTTGCCTCGGCCTGCGAGTTGGCCGCCTGCTGGCGCTGGCGCACCTCCTCGCTGATGCCCGTCAGGTTCTGCACGTGGTGGCCGATCTCGTGAGCGATCACGTAGGCCTGCGCGAAGTCGCCGGGCGCGCCGAACCGGTCGCTCAGCTCGCGGAAGAAGTCGAGGTCGATGTACACCTCGGCGTCGGCCGGGCAATAGAAGGGCCCCACGGCCGACGTCGCGGGACCGCAGCCGGTGTTCACCTGGCCCGTGAACATGTTCAGCCGGGCGTACTGGTACTGGCGCCCGGCCCGCTGGAACTCCGTCGCCCACACCGCCTGCGTGTCCTCCGTCAGGAACTCGACGAAGTCGGCCTCCTCCGACTGGGCCTCGTTTGCCACCTCGTTCGACGACGATCCCTCCGGCACCGCCCCGGGGAGCTGGTCGATCATGCTGCCGAGCCCGCCGCCGCCCCCGCTGAGGACGGCGATGAGGAGGACGATGATCCCGACCAGCCCACCGCCGGCCGCCAGCGGCACGCCCATGCCACGCCCGATGCCGCCCGCACCCCGCAGGTCGTCGACGTGCTCGCTCTTGGTCCGGCGCCACTTCATGGCTAAGGCGTACCCCGCCGGTGGGCCCGGCGCCACCGGCACCGAACGCGTTCTAGCCTGACGGGCCATGTGCGCCGCCGCCACGAGCCGAGCCACGACCCGCATGAGCGCCCGAGCGCGCTGGACCAACTGGGGGCGCAACCAGGTGTGCGCGCCCGCGGAGATCCGGCAGCCCACGACCGAGGCCGAGCTGGTGGACCTGGCGAAGCAGGCGGCGGCAAACGGGCAGCGGGTCAAGGCCGTCGGTGCGGGTCATTCCTTCACCTCGATCGCGTGCACCGACGGCGTCCTTGTCGACCTCGGGGGCTACGGCCGCGTGCTCGAGCACGACGCCGCCACCGGTCGCGTGACCGTCGAGGCGGGGATCGCCCTCCACCGGCTGTCCGATGAGCTAGACGCCCGGGGCCTCGCCCTCGAGAACATGGGTGACATCGACCAGCAGTCCGTTTCCGGCGCCACGCAGACCGCCACGCACGGGACGGGCCTGCGGTTCCGCAACCTGTCGTCGCAGATCGTCGGCATGCGCCTGGTCACCGCCGACGGCTCGGTTCTCGCATGCACCGAATCCGAGAACGCCGACGTGCTCGACGCCGCCCGCGTGGGCCTCGGGGCGCTGGGCCTGGTGTCCACCGTGACGCTGCAGTGCGTCCCGGCGTTTCGCCTACACGCCGTGGAGGAACCGGCGCCCGTGGAGGACGTGCTGGCCGACCTCGACGAGCTCGTGTCCGCCAACGATCACTACGAGTTCTACTGGGTGCCGCACACGCGCTGGGCGCTGACCAAGCGGAATCAGCGCACCGACGAGCCCGCACGGCCCCGCCCGCGTGGGCGCGAGTGGATCGACGACATGGCGCTCAACAACTACGCCTTCGGCGTGCTGTGCCGGGTGGGTCGCTGGCGGCCGTCGCTCATCCCCCGTCTGGCGAAGATCATCCCCAACACCGGTCGCCTCGACTACGTGGACCGGTCCGACCGGGTCTTCACCAGTCCCCGCAAGGTGCGGTTCTGGGAGATGGAGTACGGCATCCCCCGCGAGGCGCTGCCCGAGGCGCTGAACCGCGTCCGCCGGCTGGTGGACGAGATGGGCATGCAGATCAGCTTCCCGGTCGAGGTGCGGGTGGTGGCGGCCGACGACATCCCGCTGTCGACAGCGCACGGCCGCGAGACCGGCTACATCGCCGTGCATGTCTACCGGGGCACGCCGTACGACACGTACTTCACCGGTGTGGAACGGATCATGGACAGCTACGGCGGCCGGCCCCACTGGGGCAAGCTGCACTTCCAGCGGGCCGAGACCCTCGCCCCCCGCTATCCCCGGTGGGACGACTTCCAGCGCGTCCGGGCCCGGCTCGACCCCGAGGGCCGCTTCGCGAATCCGTATCTCGACCGGGTGCTCGGCCCGCCGGGCCGGCAGGGGAGCGGCTGAGCAGGACGATCCGCACCTGGGCGGCGGCTGGGAGGCGGCTGGGAGGCGACCCGAAATTCCCTCCGAACCCTTGACCTGGGTGACGCCGTAAGGCACCGTGCCCGGGCGGGCCTAGCGGCAGCGGGGAGGCGAAGGTGACGGTCGACGGGTCCCGTCGTGGCGAGAACGCCATGGTCGTGGTGGCCGTCGCGCTGACCGCCATAGCCACCCTGGTTCTCCTGGTGACCGCCGCCGGCGACGGCCGGATCGCCGACGCACCGCTCGACCTCGGCTGGTTGTGGCTGTTCGTGGCCTTCGGGGCGTGCGAAGTGTTCGCCCTGCGGGTCGAGCGCCGCCAGGGCGAGCAGTACGGCTTCACCGCCGCGCAGGTTCCGCTGGCCGCGGGGCTCATCTACGCCGAGCCCACCACGCTCGTGCTTGCCAGGTTGCTGGCCGTGGCGATCGTGCTCCTGGTCCTGCGCCAGCGGCGGCCCGCCGAGGCGGCGTACGAGCTCGGCGCGCAGCTCGCGCAGACCGTGGGGGCGATCGTCGTGGTCCGCGGCGTGCTGGGCGGCGCCGAGCTGGTGAGCACCCGGGGTGCCGTGGCGTTGGCGCTGGCACTGTTGACGTCGTACGTGGTGGCGCTGGTGGCCCTGGCGGCGCTGATCGCCACCGTGACGCGGAGCCTCCCGGGGTGGCGGGGGATGCTCGTGCTGGCGAAGAGCGACCTGCCGGCCGGCGTCCTCAATGCGGCCATCGGTATCGGCCTGGCGCTCGCCCTGTGGGACCACACGTCGGTCGAGCTGCTGCTCATCGCCATCGTGCTGGCGTGCATCACGTCCAACCGCGTGTACTCCCGGCTCTACGAGCGGCGACGCGGGCTCGAGGCGCTGCACGAGTTCACCAAGACGGTGGTGCGGTCGATCGACATGTCCCAGATCGCGTCCTCCGTCCTCGGCGGCGCCCGCTCCCTTCTCAACGCCGACGACGCCGTGCTGCTGATCGAGACCGTGGCCCCGGGCGATCCGGGCCGGCGGTTCACGCTGGGTGCCGGCGGCCGCGGCGAGGAGTGCATCTCGCTGGTCGAGCTCCACGGCGACCTGCGCGCCGTCATCCCCGACGGGACGCCGCGCCGGTTCGAGGTCGGGCCGTTGTCGCCGGCCTGGCTCCGGGCGCGCACGTCGGTGGCGGCCCTGGCGGCCCCGATCACGCGCGCCAACGGGTCCGTGTTCGGTGCGCTCGTGGTCACGCAAGCCCGGCGCAAGGCGGCGTCCCACTTCGGGGACAACCACACGCGGTTGCTCGGAGACCTGGCCGATCAGGCGTCCATGGCCATCGAGAACGGCCTGCTGTTCATGGTTCTCGAGCTGGAGGCGGCGGAACGCGCCCACGAGGCGCTCCACGACCCGCTGACCGGCTTGCCCAACCACGCGCGCCTCAGCGACGCGCTGGAGGTGGCGCTCCAGGCAGCGTATGCAGAGCGAGGCCGGGTCGGATTGATCGTGATCGACCTCGACTCGTTCACCCAGGTGGTCGACGCCTTCGGCCACCAGAGCGCCGACGGCCTGATCGTCCAGGCCAGTGGCCGGATGCGCAGCCTCCTGCCGGAGTCTGCGACGTTGGGACGCCTGGGCAGCGAGCAGTTCGCCGTGGTCCTGCCGGACGTGGCGGACACGGAAGAGGTCGTGGCCGCCGCCCGCCTGCTCATCGCCGGCTTCGATCCGCCGTTCCAATCCGAGGGCGTGCTCCTGGCCCTGGGCGTCAACGTCGGTGTCGCCGTCTACCCGGAGCAGGCGATCGACGGCCACTCGCTCATGCAACGGGCCCACATCGCGGCCGACACGGCCGGCCGCCACCGCAGCGGTTGGGAGATGTACGACCCGGTGCACGACCCCGCCACCCCGCGCCGCCTGGCCTTGGGCGCCGATCTGCGGGAGGCCCTCGAGAGCGACGACCTCGACGTGTGCTTCCAGCCCAAGGTCGAGCTGGCGACCAGCATCGTGCGGGGTGCGGAGGCGCTCGTACGGTGGAACCACCCGCGCCTCGGGCGGGTGAAGCCCGACGAGTTCATCACCATCGCCGAGCACACCGGCGACATCCGGTCGCTGACGATGACCGTGATGCGCAAGGCGCTGCGCCAGTGCCGCGCGTGGCGTGATCTGGGCCTCGACCTGTCCGTGGCCGTGAACCTGTCGGCCCGCAACCTGCTCGACCTGCACCTGGTCGACGACGTCAGCGGCGTCGTCGAGGAGAGCGGGGTTCCCCCCGAGTCGCTCACCCTCGAGCTGACCGAGAGCATGGTGATGAGCGAGTCGCAGCGTTCGCTCCACGTGCTGGGGGGCCTGGCGGAGCTGGGCGTGTGCCTGTCCTGCGACGACTTCGGCACCGGCTACTCGTCACTCGCCCACCTCCGGCGCCTGCCGATCGGCGAGATCAAGATCGACAAGTCGTTCATCGCCAGCATGACCGTCGACGAGAGCGACCGCGCCATCGCCCGCTCGGTGCTGGCCCTCGGCCGTGACCTGGGCCTGGTCACCGTCGCCGAGGGGGTGGAGTCGCGCGAGGGATGGGACCTGCTCGCGTCGCTCGGGTGCGATCTCGCCCAGGGCTTCATCGTGTGCCCGCCGCTCACGTCGCGGCAGTTCCGCGAGTGGCTCGACCGGCGCCCGCCCGAGGAGCTCGCCGTGCTGCCGACCGCCGCCGGCGACCGCGAGGGTGCCGGCGATGCCGAGGGTTCGGGCGACGCCGACCTGGGGGCGGACGCCGAGACCTGACCCTTCCTGCCGCGGGATTGGTGGCCGGAGCAACCAGATCCGCGGCAGGTTGCTCACACGAGCGGCCAGGGATAGCGCCGGCCGGTGTCGTCGACCGGGAAGGCACGGCGACCGGCGAGGGCGTTTGCGCGGCGCAGGAGCGCCCTGCGCTCCGCAGGGTTCAGCAGCGCCTCGATCGCGGGGGGCGGGCCCTCGTCGGCGAGGCGCCGGAGGTCCGCGACGAGGCCGTCGGGTATCGGCTGGCCCCCGAAATCCCAGATGACCGTGCGGAGCTTGGCGTCGCAGTGGAAGGTGAGGCCGTTGTCGACGGCCCACAGCCGGCCGTCGTCACCGGCGAGGCAGTGGCCGCCCTTGCGGTCGGCCGAGTTGGCCACCAGGTCGAAGCAGCAGATGGTGCGGAGGGCGTCGTGGCGCGCCTCGTCCTCGACCAGCGTGAAGTAGTGCTGCTCGGGGTCGAAGTCCACGAACCGCTGCAGGGAGCCGGCGCCGAAGGGGAGGCCCTCGTCGGCGCGCAGGACCGTCTCCGGCACGATGTTCCATCCCAGCCACGACGACAGCTCGTACGCGGCCACCTCGCGGCGGTCGAGGCCGTCGGGGAAGTCCCAGAGCGGACGCTCCCCCCGGCGGGGCTTGTAGACCGCCCGCAGGCAGTCGGCGCCGTTGTGGACCTCGGCCAGCAGGGTGGCGTTCGAGCTCCACGGCATGCGCCCGAGCACCTCGACCTCCCCGCAGCGCAGCAGGCTCAACGCGGCCGCGGAATCGCCCCTCGGTGAGGACTGATTCCGCCGGTCGCTCGTTTGCCGGCCGGTCTCCTGGTCCGCGTCGCGTGCGTCACCCGCGGAATCAGCCCTCAGTTCATCCGGGGACATGCGTGGCCCTCGGCGTCGATGGGCTGGCCGCAGAAGCCGCAGTTGGGCCGGCCCTGGGCCACCAGCTCCAGTGCGAACGTGGCGAAGGCGGCGGCCTGCGCCAGCGTGAAGCAGAAGCGCGCGGTGGCAGGCGTCTCGTCCTCGCCGGACAGCTCCTCGAGCACCACCACGATCCGTTCCTCGGGCTCGTCGTATTTCACACCGATCGAGCCGACGTCCCAGTCGAAGGGAAGCGGTGTGACCCTCCCATGGCCCTCGACGGGCTCGACGTCGGGCGACAGGTCCTCCAGGAGGGCGAGCAGGTACTCACCGAGCGCGGCGACCTGCTGCTTCTCGCAGCGCAGGTACACCAGCTCCCCGTCGGATCCGCCCGTGAGGAAGAAGACCCGCTTGCCGGGTGGGCCCTCGGCCCCGGGCCAGAAGATCTCGGTCTTCGGGAAGTCGTAAGACTCGGACATGTCAGGACGGAACCAGCGCTGCGCCGGTGTCCACGCCGGAGTTCACCGTGAGCACCATGGGGCCACCGGCGCCGTAGGCGATAGCCGTCAGCGAGCACGGTGAGATCACGACGCGCTGGAACAGGTCGAGGTGGGTGCCCATCGCGTGGGCCACGGCCGCACGGATGGGGTCGGCGTGGGAGACCGCCACGATCGTCTCGCCCGGATGGGCGGATCGCAGTCGCTCGACGCAGGCGACGATGCGGGCCTGCATGTCGACGAATGACTCGCCGCCGGGGAACGTGAAGCCGCTGGGGTAGCGCTGGATGGTGGCCCACTCGGGGCGCTTGCGGGCGGCCTTGAGGTCGAGCCCGGTCCAATCGCCGATGTCGAGCTCGAGGAGGCCGTCGTCGACCTGCACGTGGCTGCCGATGGCGTCGGCGATGGGCGCCGCGGTCTCACGCGTGCGCTCCAGCGGTGAGCTGTACACGGCCGCGACGCTGCGACGCTTGCGCCCGTTGCCCGATGCCAGGGCGGCGATGCGGGCCGCCACCGCTTCGGCTTGGGCCCGCCCGGCATCCGACAGGTGCAGGCCGCTGGCCCGGCCCGGCAGCTCCGTGCCCGTGGTCGCCGTCGAGCCGTGGCGCACGAGCAGGATCAGGGTCGGGGCAGGTGGCTTGCGCCGGCCACCGGGCTGCCGGTCGGTCCGCGGGCCGCTGGCACTTGGGGCTCGCTCGGCTCGGGCTCTGGGCATGTCGTTGCAACCTATCGTCGGCACCTGTGGATGAGGTCGGCGCCGGAGGCCCGGGAGCACTGGACGCCCTGGAGCGGGAGATCACGGGGTGCCGGGCCTGCCCGCGCCTGGTGGCGTGGCGCGAGCAGGTGGCCCGCGATCGGCGGGCGGCCTTTCGTGACCAGGACTACTGGGCCCGGCCCGTCCCCGGGTTCGGCGACCCCGGTGCCCGCGTCGCCCTCGTGGGACTGGCGCCCGCCGCCCACGGCGCCAACCGGACGGGACGGATGTTCACCGGCGACCGGTCGGGCGACTTCCTCTATGCCGGCCTGTGGCGGACCGGATTCGCGAACCAGCCGACCGCCGTGCATCGCCACGACGGCCTCAGGCTCGACGGCGCCTGGATCACCGCTGCGGTGCGCTGCGCGCCTCCGGCCAACAAACCTGCGCCCGACGAGCGCGACCGGTGCCGGCCGTTCCTGGAGCGGGAGCTGGCGCTGCTGCCCGACCTGCGGGTCTATCTGCCACTGGGACAGTTCGGTTACCAGGCGCTCTGCCGTGTCCTCGGGCTCCGCCGTGCGCCCCGGTTCGGGCACGGCGTCGAGCTGGCGCTGGACGACGGGCGCGCGATCGTCTGCAGCTACCACGTGAGCCAGCAGAACACGTTCACCGGCAAGCTCACCGAGGCCATGTTCGACGGCGTGCTCCGGCGGGCCCGCAAGCTCGCCGGCCTGTAGTGGGCCAGCGAGTCACGGGCCTAGCGCGGCGATCTCGCCGGCGGCGTACACGATCGCGGTCATGCCCAGGAACGCGCCCACCACCACGTGCAGGCGGCGATCGTCCGCCCGGACGGTGAGCGCGGCCCCGAGGCGGGCGCCGGGGATCATCCCGACCGTGAGCAGCAGCGCGAACCGCCAGTCGATGTTGCCGAGGAGTGCGTGCGTGATCGTGCCCGGCACGGCGAAGATCCCCACGCACGCCAGGGACGTGGCGATGGCCCGCTTCAGCGGTAGCCCTGCGATCTGAGTGAAGCCCGGGACCATCACCGTTCCGCCCCCGATGCCCAGAAGGCCCGACAGAAGGCCTGCGAGCGTGCCGACGGCTGCGAGCCGGACCGTCGTGGGCCGACCGTGGGGCCGATCGCCGACAGCCACCACGAGGTCACCGCTGACCCGGGCGGTCTCGGCCCTCGGAACCACGGTTCCGGCGGCCGGCTCCGGAGGCAACGCGGCGGGCGGGCGGGCGGTCCTCTCGCTGTTGCGGATCATCCGGCCACCGCTCACGGCCAGCACGGCGGCGGTGGCCAGCATGAGCGCGTGTCCGTTCCCGGGGATGACCTCCGTGAGCAGTGCGCCGGCCACGGCGGCGACGATGCCGACTGGGGTGGTCGCCCGCACGGCCGATCCGTCGACCAGCCCCTCGCGGGCGTAGCGCAGCGTGCCGCTCGCCGCCCCCGGGATGATGGCCGGCAGCGTCGTGCCGATGGCGGTCTGCGCGGAGGCACCGAGCGCCCGGATCCCCGGTGTCGAGATCACGGCGCCGCCGATGCCGAACAGGCCCGACATCGTCCCAGTGGCGACGCCGACCGCCACGGTCAACGCGTCACGCAGCGGTCCGGGGTCCACGCGCCGGGTCGATCACGCCTGCGCTGGCTGGGCCTTCTCGCCGCGCTTGCCGTTTGTGCCCGGTCCTCGTGGGTCGTCGACGGCAAACCCGGGCCAGCGCTCGCGGCTCTTGGCCGACAGCTTGTGC
The DNA here is from genome assembly GCA_963717085.1 of uncultured bacterium. Lineage (GTDB taxonomy): Bacteria > Actinomycetota > Acidimicrobiia > Acidimicrobiales > VFJN01 > DASQUK01. Next base: position 108,695 of record CAVQVM010000016.1, on the reverse strand, counting down.
ATGAGCGCAATCGCGCCGGGGTCGTCGTCCCCGGGACGGGCGATGATCGACCCGTCTGCGATCATGCGGCTGATGATCTCCCGGCCCAGGTCGGTGCGGACGATCGTGAGCGTCCAGTCGTTGTCCTTGCCGATGCCGCCGGTGGAGATGTCGGCGTGCTCGGCGGCGAAGTCGGGGCAGTAGGTGCACCCCTCGCGGGTCCAGGCGTGGCACTCCTTGAGCGGGATCTCGTAGTAGCGGCCGTCACGCGTCCACAGCTGGAACACGCCCTTGATGTTCATCTTGACGATGTCGCGCTTGTCGAGCCCGTACTTGGTCCAGAACAGCTCCTCGAAGATCGAGTCGTCGAACGTCTTGGAGCACAGCAGCCCGATGTTGAACAGGAACGGCTTCGAGACCTTGCCGACCTTGCGGCTCCACATGATCGGTGGCACCGACGACTGGCACGACATGCCGACGAGCGCCAGGCGGCTGTGGCCGCGCTCGAGCGCCTCGCTTAGGGCCAGCGTGTTCGCCGAGTAGGTGTACCGGCTGCCGGCGCTGTCGAGGATCTCCTCCTTGCTGGAGGCAACCCCGGGCCGGGCCTTCCACTCGTGGCCGTCGCCCTCGAGGTAGGAGACGAGGGCGGCGTCGATGTAGTCGTTCTCGAGCGACCAGACGAGCAACGCCGACACGAGGCCACCGTCCTGGCCCATGCGGTGCACCATCTCGTCCGACGCCCGCGTCAGCAGGATGTCCTGGTAGACGCCGGACAGCTCGTCGGGCCGGCGGACCCGCGCGAAGAGGTGCTCGTCCGCCTGTGGCTCCCAGGCCCGGAAGCGGGGACAGGCGCGCGTGCACGAGGTGCAGCCCTTGACGCCGTGGATGCAGTTGTCGAGGCCCAGCTCCTCCTCGAGATGGAAGGGCTTGTAGGCACCGGGTTCGTGGTCGTAGCCGATGACGTCGTGCGGGCACGAGATGACACAGCCGGCGCAGCCGGTGCACAGGCCGGTCTCGATGACCTCGGCGTACAGCTCCATCCACTGCGCCGTCCAGCGCTCGCGGGGGCCGGCGGGAGCCGATGCATCGCTCACGCTTCGCAAGCTAGCGGTGTGCTCCCGGCGTGGCCCATCCGGTAGACGATTCGGTCGCCGGCGTGACGACTCTCCGCGGTGCCACGCGGGTAGCCTCGTCCGGTCATGTCCCGCGATCCCCGGCACCTGCGCGCCTCCGCTCCGCCGCCGGGCCAGCGCCCTCCCCCTGCGGCGTGGGACCGCGCGCGCCAGCGCCTGGGCGCGCCCGGCGAGCAGGGGCGCCGACCGGGCGATCGGGGCCGCGACCCCCGCGGGGCACGCGCCGATGGGCAGCCGGATCCCACCTCCGGCGTCCGGGGGCGGCGCTCGTGGCGCCAGCGGGTCATCCTCGTCGCCCTCACATCGATCGTGGTGCTGTGCCTGGCCGGCGCGTCGGTCGGCGGTTACGTCCTCGTCAAGTACAACAGCATCAATCGGGTCGACAACCTGAGCCTCGACCAACAGCCCGCCGGTGATCCCGAGAACTACCTGATCGTCGCCGTCGACACCCGCGAGGGCCAGGCCAGCAGGAACACCGACACGATCATGGTGGCGCGCGTCGACCCCAAGTCGGATCGGGTGGCGCTGACGTCGTTCCCCCGCGACCTGATGGTGACGATCGCCGACACCGGCGAGATCGGGATGATCAACTCGGCGTACAGCCGGCCCAAGGAGGGGGAGGGCGAGCAGAACCTGATCAACACGCTGCGCCAGAACTTCGGCGTGCCGGTGCACCACTTCGTCGAGGTCAACTTCGAGAGCTTCAAGCGCGTGGTGGACGAGGTCGGTGGCGTGTCGATCTGGTTCCCGACGGCGGTGCGCGACAAGTCGGCGGGCCTCTACGTCGACCAGCCGGGTTGCCTCAAGCTCGACGGCCAGACGGCGCTGGCCTTCGCCCGGTCCCGCAAGCTCCAGATCATGACGCCTGATGGCTGGGAGGGGGATCCGCGCTCCGACCTGAGCCGCGTCCAGCGCCAGCAGATCTTCATCCACCGGGCGCTGGCCAAGGCGCTGTCGCAGGTCGGCTCCAACCCGCTCCGCGTCACCGACCTCGTGAACATCGCCGTCGACACCGTGCGCTTCGACGAGGACCTCGGGGTCCGCGACATGATCGACTTGGGCAACCACTTCAGCGACTTCGACTCCGACAAGCTCGAGACCTACAACCTGCCGACCGTGCCGTATCCGCCCGACGAGGACCGTGTGCTCCTGGACGAGAGGAACGCACAGCGGTCGCTCAACGTGTTCCGGGGGCTGCCACCCGGCGAGCTCAGCCCCGTGCTGGCGACCGTCACGGTGCGCAACGCCACCACGAAGGACGGCTTCGCCCGGGACATCTCCGGGGCCCTGCAGCGCATCGGCTTCGAGATGACCGAGCCCGGCACCATCGAGCCGGCCCCCACCACCACCGTCCAGTACGCCCCCGGCCAGGCAGACTACGGGCGGTTGGTGGCCAGCTACCTCACCACCAAGGCAACGCTCGTCGAGAACCCCGACCTCGGTGCCGGCGAGGTGGTGGTCGTGGCGGGCGCCGACTTCACCACCGTGCACGACCAGCCGGCGCCGACCGAAGAGGAGGCGACGACGACTACCGAGGCGACGCAGGCCACGGCCAGCAGCGACGACCGCCGCGGATAGCACCACCACGACGGCAGCCGGCTCATCGCCGACCACGGCCACGACCGAGGTCAACCCGTTCATCATCGGCGAACCGCCGCCAGGCGAGACCTGCGAGTGACCGCCGCCGATCGTCCGTGTCCGGGCTGCGACGCGCGGGGGTAGCCTCGCCGGCATGGACGACGCCGAGGTGATCAGCCGCATCGGCGCGCTGGTCGACGAGGAGCACACACTCGAGAGCCAGGCCGGCCAGCATGGGCCCGAGTCCGACGCCGCCGGCCGCCTCCGCGAGGTCGAGGTGGCGCTCGATCAATGTTGGGACCTGCTCCGCCAGCGCCGTGCCCGCCGGGAGATGGGGCAGGATCCCGACGACGCCCGCGTGCGACCGCCCGAGGTCGTCGAGCGCTACCAGCAGTAACAGCGTCTCTCTCTGCGGTCGCGGCGCATGAGACGCCGCGATTCGGCCGCCAAAGCGTTGAGCGGCGTGGCGCGACTAGTTAGCTTTGCGGCGCTTCTACCCGCCGATGTCAGGGGGACCGGTGGAGCTGTTCAATCGTTTCTTTGATCCCGCGGGCGCCTGGGAGATGCTCTCCCGCTACGCCCACGTCCTGTCGGGGATCACCTGGATCGGGCTCCTGTACTTCTTCAACTTCGTACAGACGCCGGCGTTTGCCGAGATGTCCGCCGAGGGGCGGAGCGAGGCGCAGCGCAAGATCACGTGGCGGGCGCTGTGGTGGTTCCGCTACGCGGCCCTGCTGACGTTCCTGTTCGGGCTGTCGATCATCGCCGTGCAGGACGACATGGACGACTACTTCTCGGGCCAGCGCGGCACCGCCATCCTCACCGGCATGCTGCTCGGCATCACCATGTTCCTCAACGTGTGGGGCGTGATCTGGCGGGCGCAGAAGGTGATCATCGGCTCGGCCGAACGGGTGGCGCAGGGCGGCGAGGCCGACCCCCGGGCCGCGACGTTGGCCAAGCCGGCCGCCCGGGCCTCGCGTGCCAACACCCTCTTCAGCATCCCGATGCTGTTCTTCATGGTGTTTGCCGCCCACGGCCTCGGGTTCTGGGAGGAGACGATCAACAGCACCGTCGTCTACTGGATCATCGTCCTGTTGATCTGGGCGTTCATCGAGGCGTCGGCGCTGGGCTACATCGGCGGCTACGACAGCGCCTTCAACAAGCTGGCGTTCGACGACCACCGCAACACGATCATCGGTGGCTTCGTGCTGCTCGCGGTGCTCTACCTGATCGGCTGGGAGATCATCCTCCAGGCGGCGTAGCCGCCGTCGCGGCCTGCCCGCAGCGTTGGTCGGCGGGGGCGACGCGTCCGGTCACTCGACCGTGAGCGTCGCCTCCATGCTCTCGTGGCCGGGTATGTCGCAGTAGATGCGGTAGTCGCCGGGCTCCAGCTCCGCGGTCCCCTCGTCGATGTCGCCGTTCGCGGACACCGACAGCTTGAAGTCGTCGACCCCGTCGATCAGCAGGGTGTGGGTCAGGTTCCCACCGTTCTCGTAGTCGATCGTGACCTCGCCGGCACTTGCGGTGTAGTCGTCGCGGTCGAAGCTGAGCGAGTCCTGGGCGACGACGGTCACGGGGCCGCCGTCACCCGATCCGGTGGACAGGCCGTCTCCACCGCCACCGCTGTCGTCGTCGCCGCCGCAGGCGGCCAGCGCGGCGGCAGTGATCACCAGCGCGCCGATCACCGCCAGTCGCTTGTTGGTCACGGGCGGACGATACACACCCGCTTCGAGGGTGCAGCGGATCGGTCACGTCCGCGCGGGTTCCGTCGACGTGCTTCCCGTCGGCCGGCTGTGGAGCTCGTGCTCGAATGCCAAATCCCCACGCGTGGGCTGTGGCGAGCGCCATCCGCTCGGCCTCGTGCGGCGCCGGTCATCCGACCCAGGCGGTGACCAAGCCGGCGATGTCGTTGCAGCTGGACGCGTCGTCGCCTGCCTCCCACACCGGGTTGACCGAGATGGGCAGCAGCGGCACCCGCCACGCGGCCGCGCCGGCTCGGATCACCGTGTCCGTGGCCTTCCACCAGCCGTAGTCGGGCGATACGCCACCGTGGAGCACCGTGCGGATCGTGCGTTGCACGCCGGGATTGTCCGCCAGCCCACCATGGAAGGCGGGCACGACCGCACTGGGGACGGCGTGCAGGTGGGGCTCTGCGCCCGCGACCGCGTCGGCCAGCGGGAAGACCGCGAGCTGATCCACGCCATCGACGGGGCAGGCCAGCATCTCCCGAAACGCGGGGGCGTCGTCGGCGATCGAGCGGAACAGGCCGTCGTCCGTGGTCACGTCCAGCGGCGACAGCGAGCGGACGACGGCGGTGATCCACCGGAGCCCCAGGCCACCCGCCACCCCCCACCCGTCGTCGCCCGCCGGCGGGTAGTAGGCGCCGCCGGGCTCGACGAGCGGGCTCAGCAGCACCAGCGTGTCGACAGGCGCATCCGGGTGGGACATCAGGTAGGCCTTGGCGATCAACGCACCTTCGCTCTCGGCGACGAGGGTGACCGGCTGCTGGACCTCGGCCCGGAACGCCTCGACCTGACGGTCCATCAGGGCCACCGAGCGGGAGACGTCCTGGTACGTGTCGGCGTCCTGGTACGGCAGCGGCCGCCCGTCGCCGTCGACGCCCCGGTACGAGAAGCGCCGCTCGTCGGCCCAGGCGCCGATCCCGTCGTCCTGCCCGTCGTAGCGGCTCCCGAACCCCGACACGAGCAGCACCGGCCGGCCGGCCGTCGGGTTCACTGCGGCTCCCGTCCCGGCCCCGGCACCGGCGGCAGGGGTCACGTGCGCCGCCCGCGCCAGCTGGGTGCTCCGTGACGAGACGGAGAACCCGACGCTCACGCCCAAGACGATGACCCCGACCAGGGCGGCCACTCCGAGCGGCGCCACGGGCATGAACCGCCGGGCTGGGCGGCCGCAGCTGAGCGTGTGGACGATGCTGTGCCACGCCCAGGCGTTGAACAGCCCGGCGGCGCCCACCGCCGGCAGGCGCAGGGGTGCCGGCGTCAGGACAACGACGGCGCTCGCCATCGTGAGCACAAGGAACGACAGGAGGACCCACGCAACCGTGCGGCCCGGCGGGCGCTCCCGCCACCACGTGGGCACCACGGCGCCGTGGTGGAGGAGCGCGGCCACGCCGAGCACCGACGGCACGGCGATGAAGAACAACCACGACAGCGACACGATGGCCATGCCGAGGAGCAGGGCGGCGAAGGGCAGGAGCACGAGGGCCGAGACGATGGTGAACGCCACGGAGCAGGCGGCGAGCCGCCGCGGGCCGGGCGCGGGCTTCCCGATGGGCCACGCGGCCCGGAGGAGGAGCGCAGTGATCGTGGACCGGACCACGATCAGCGCGGCGAGCTCCAGCGCGAAGGCGTGCCACGAGGGATGGAAGACCAGGAGCCAGCGCAGGTCGTGGAAGACGCCGAACGGCGCTGGCGCCGACGCCTGCGGCGCCAGGGCCTGGGCGCCGGAGGCACCGATCACCCCCAGGATGAGCGCCTCGAGCACGGGCAGTGCCACGGCCAGAAGGATGAGTCCGGGGTGGGCACCGAGCGACGGGCAACCGCATTCCATGGCGCGTCCCTGCCGGACGGCGCCCGTGATCGACCGGGGACCACGGAGCGCGACGTGTCGCTCGGTCGTTCCCGGCGACGCATCTGCGGTTGGGTCGGGCGACTCGACCCCGCTGGTGGGAGTCAGCATCGAGAAGCCTTCCGTCCGATAGCGCGAACAGTCTCGCGCCCTCGATGAGGCCGCTACCCGGAATTTCGCGCGGGCAGACATGGCCCGATCACCCTCCGTCAACCCATTGGACGACGCTGGGTGGCCGGTGACATCCAACCGGTTGCGGGCGCCTGGTGCCGGTACGGTCGACGCGTGGCGAAGTCTCCGGCGACCGAGGTCCAGGTGGGGGAGCGGACGGTGCGGGTCTCGAACCCCGACCGGGTGTACTTCCCGGAGACGGGGGCGACCAAGCTCGACCTCGTCCAGTACTACCTGGCGGTCGGCCCCGGGATCGTCAACGCCCTGCGGGAGCGGCCGTGCATGATGCACCGCTTCCCGACCGGGGTGAGCGGCGAGAAGGTGCACCAGAAGCGTGTGCCGGGCGGCGCACCGCCATGGCTGCGGACCGTGCGGGTCCACTTCCCCCGCTACGGGCTCCATGCGGACGAGCTCTGCGTGACCGAGCTCGCTCATGTGATCTGGGCGGTGCAGATGTCCACGGTCGAGTTCCACCCGTGGAACTCCCGGCGGGCGGACGTCGAGAAGCCGGACGAGTGGCGGATCGACCTCGATCCCATGCCCGACTGCCCGTTCGCCACCGTGCGGCGGGTGGCCGGCATCGTGCACGAGGTGCTCGACGAGCTCGGCGCCGTCGGCTGGCCGAAGACGTCGGGCGGCCGGGGGATGCACGTCTACGTGCGCATCGATCCGTCGTTAGGGTTCACCGATGTGCGGCGCGCGGCGCTGGCTTTCGCCCGGGAGATCGAGCGCCGAGCGCCGGCCGACGTGACGACGACGTGGTGGCGCAAGGACCGTGACCCAGCGGCGCTGTTCGTCGACTACAACCAGAACGCCCGGGACCACACGATGGCGGCGGCGTACTCGGTACGGGGATTTCAGGATGCCGCCGTGTCGACGCCGATCACCTGGGAGGAGGTCGACGACATCGAGCCGAGGGACTTCACGATGGCGACCGTCCCCCAACGCTTCGCCGAGCTTGGTGACCTCCACGCAGGCATCGACCAGGCGGTCTTCGCGATCGACGAGCTGCTCGAGTGGGCCGCCCGCGACGAGAGCGCCGGCGCAGTCGACGCCGGCATCCCCGACGACCCGGACTGACGCTGGCTGGGCCCCGGGTCGGGCCCCGGCCGTCGGGGCTACGACCCGGTGGCCTGGCGACGCAGTGCCTTGCGCGCGTGCTGCCGCCATGCGTCGGGGACGAGTGCGTGGTCGGCGAGCCGGCGAAGCAGGTCGACGTCTGCATCCTCGTTCGCGGCGATGAACTCCGCGATCGTCAGCACCTCGTCCGGCCGCGCCAGGCGCCGGGCGTCGTCTCCGGCGCCGACGCTGCCCGATCCGTCGATCGCGAAGTAGGCGCCGAACCGGCGGGCGGCGGCGAACCGCTCCACGAAGCCGGCATCGCCCATGCGGATGCCGAGCTTGAAGCACGGGAAGCGCGGCTGGGTGACGCGGAGGCGCGTGGTGCCCACCGCCCAGGCCTCGCCCACCGCGCACGCCTGGAGATCGACGCCCTCGAGCGTCAGGTTCTCCCCGAACGTTCCGGGCGCCAGCGCCACGCCCAGCTTCTCGGACCACCACGCATAGTCTTCGGCCGCGTACACGTACACGGCCATCGCGGGACCCCCGTGCACCCGGCGGTCCGCCTGGTCGTCGCCCTCGACGTTGACGCCGGCGACCGGCACCCGGCCGGCCACGGGCTCCTTCCAGATCGCCGTCGTGACGCGGCGTCCGAACCAGTCGACGACGCGCGGGGTGCCGACGTTCACGGAGACGACGCGCCCAGGACGCCCGCCGCTCGCGTCCGACACACCGACTTCGGGTGCGGTCATCGCCACGCTCTCCTCGATCGCCAACCGCTGATCGTATTCGAGCTGGACCGACCACCACCGGGCCCGTCACCATCGACGGCCTGAACGCGGTCCTGGGCGAGGGACCCGGCGCCCTGTACGCCGAAGCGTCGTCCACGCGTCGTCGTGTCGCTGGCGGCGGCGACGCCCGCCGCCCAGATGCGAATCGACATCGCTGCGGCCGCCGCTGGTGCGACATGGCGGTCTGCGGGAACCGGGCCAAGGTCGCCGCCCACCATGCCCGCCCGGGGTCGAGACCCCGACCGCCGGGGACCTTTACCGGGTCGTTGCCAATCCTTGACGCTCCCCCTGTCGATCGATGAGGCGGCGATCCGTACGGTCATCTAAGAAACGGAAAAATCCGTCGAGCAGGACGGAGCGCGACATGACCAAACGACGCAAGCGCGGCACGCCGCCACGCACGATGGGGCTGGGCGCTGTGGCACTCGTCGCAGCGCTGGCCGCCGGATGCAGTTCATCGCACGCGAGCTCTCCGTCGACGAGCAAGGAGGCGGCGATCCAACCGCCGAGCTGGGAGCTGAAGGGAAGCTACAGCCGATCGATCGACCCGGCGAACTTCGTCGCCACGGTCGACAATCCGCTACTTCCCCCTCAAGCCGGGCACGGCCTTCCACTACAAGGGAATGAAGCGAAAGCACGCCGCAGACCGACGACATGGTCGTGACCGATCAGACCAAGCAGATCCTCGGAGTCACGGCACGGTCGTCGAGGACACGGTTTCGGAGAACGGCAAGCCATCGAGCGGACGTTCGACTGGTATGCGCAGGACAAGGACGGCAACGTCTGGTACATGGGAGAGAACTCCCTCGAGATGAAGCACGGCCGCTTCGAGCGCGCCAGCGACTCGTGGGAGGCCGGAGTCAACGGCGCCCAGCCCGGGATCATCATGCTGGCCAACCCGCAGCCGGTGATGTGTACCGGCAGGAGTACTACCCGCCGGGTGAGGCGCTCGACCAGGCCCACGTTGTCGCGACTCGATGCGAAGTGAACGTGCCCTTTACGGGAACTTCGAGCGGGCGCTCGTCACTGACGAGTGGAGCCCCGTGGAGCCGCAGATGGAGCAGAAGTCCTATGTCTCGCGGGCTCGGCGAGGTCGAAGAACACGTGACCGAGGGCGGCAACGAGCAATTCGAGCTCGTCAGCGTGTCGCACTGACCGCCACGATCGCCGAGGAGCGGGCAGCGGTTGCCCGCACTGCGTTGACCACCGCCGCCGAAGCCGGCATCGCTCCCCCGGTGCTGGGTCCGACGGCGCTGGCGAGCCGAGCTCGACAGCGCAGGATCGGGCGATGGACACCGCATCCTCCGGCAAGCCCGGCCGGCGGCGTCGATGCCGACGTGTTGCGGGCGGCCGCGGCGGCGCGCGCCATGGAGTACGCCACGTCGGTCGACGGACCGTCGAGTCAGCTCCCGGCCCCGAGGCGTTGGCGGCGCTGGCGTCATTCGACGAGGCACTTCCGGAGGTCGGCGCCGACCCCGTTGTCCACGCTGCGCCTCCTCCATGAGGTCGGGAGCCCGGCGACCGTGGCCACCACGGGCCCGCGCTACTTCGGCTTCGTCATCGGCGCCGCCTACCCGGTGGCCCTCGGGACCTCCTGGCTGTCGAGTGCCTGGGACCAGAACGGCGCGCTTCCGGTGATGTCGCCGGTGGCGGCGAAGCTGCACGACGTAACGCGCGACTGGCTCGTCGACCTCCTCCGCCTCCCGGCGGGTACCGCCGTTGCCTTCGTGACCGGCGCGACCGTGGCGAACGCCTCGTGCCTCGCGGCGGGCCGGGATGCCCTGCTTGCCCGGCTCGGCTGGGATGCGCAGGCGGAGGGCCTCTTCGGGGCCCCCGCGTTCGACGTCGTGATCGGTGAGCGTGCCCATTCGACCGTGTCGAAGTCGCTCGGCCTCGTGGGGCTCGGGCGTCAACGGGTCACGGTCGTGCCCGCCGACGACCAGGGCCGGATGCGGGCCGACCTCCTGCCCGACCGCGACGGGCCGGTCCTGGTGTGTGGACAGGCCGGCGACGTGAACACGGGCGCGTTCGACCCCTTCGGCGAGATCGCCGATTGGGTGTCGGAGCGCTCGGGCTGGTTGCACGTCGACGGCGCGTTCGGCCTGTGGGCACTCGCGGACCCCACCCGAGCCGGCCTCGTCGCCGGGCTCGACCGCGCCGATTCATGGGCTACCGATGCGCACAAGTGGCTGAACGTCACCTACGACAGTGGTATCGCCTTCGTCCGCCAGCCCGCGGACCTCCGCCGCACGTTCGCCAGCGTGGCCGGCTACCTGCCGCCCGACGCCGGCTTCGAAGCCATGCACAACACGCCCCAGTCGTCGCAACGCGCCCGCCAGATCGAGGTCTGGTCCGTGCTGCGCACGCTGGGGCGACAGGGCGTCGCAGACCTCGTCACCGGCGCGTGCGACGCCGCGACGACGATCGCGGCGCGGCTGCGCGACGGGGGCCTGACGATCCTGAACGACGTGGCCCTGAACCAGGTGCTCGCTCGGCTGGTCGACGGGCCGACGACCGAGGCTCTCATCGCCGAGATCCAATCCGACGGCCGCATCTGGTGCGGTCCGACCCAATGGGGCGGAGCGACGGCGATGCGCATCAGCGTGTCGTCCTGGAAGACCCGCAGCGCCGACGCCACGTTCGCCGCCGACGTGATCCTCGACTGCGCCGCCCGCATCCACCCCCACCAGCGCTCGTCGGCCGGATGACGATCTAGTCGGGAACTGGTATCCAGCCGATTCTAGACTGACCCCACCATCGGGTTAGGCTGCGCGCATGTCCAGGGAGACGTCGGTGGACAACGAGGCGTTGCTCCGCCGGCACGGTCTACAGGTCACGGCCCAACGTCTGGCTGTTCTGCGGGCGGTGTCCGACCGACCGCACAGTACCGCCGACGACCTCTACACCGTCGTAAGGTCCGAGATCGGTGCCATCTCGCGTCAAGCCGTGTACGACGCCCTCGCCGCCCTCACCGACAAGCGCCTCCTCCGGCGTATCCAGCCCGCCGGGTCGCCGGCCCGCTACGAGGATCGTGTCGGTGACAACCACCACCACCTCATCTGCCGAACCTGCCGCCGGATGGTCGACGTCGACTGTGCGGTCGGCGACGTCCCGTGCTTGACGGCGGCCGACGACTCGGGCTACGAGGTCGACGAAGCCGAGGTCATCTACTGGGGCCGGTGTCCCGAGTGCGTCGCGGCAACTTCTGTCTCGTCCGGCGGCTGAAAGGAGGCAGTGTGCGATACCAACTGAGCGACACAGCCTTGGATCCCGAGCGATCGATGTCGAGAGCAACCAGCCATCAGAAGGAAGCACCGAGAGAGGAGCAAGACCGACGTGTCTGATACCGGCAGTGAAAGCGAAAGCCCAGTAATCCCGTCGCCGACTCCCAAGGCGACCCGGCCCATGTCGAACGAGGACTGGTGGCCGAATCAGCTGAACCTGCAGGTCCTCCACCAGCACTCGCCCGTGTCCAATCCGATGGGCGAGGACTTCAACTACGCGGAAGAGTTCAAGACCCTCGACCTCGACGCGCTCGAGGCAGGACCTCGTCGAGGTGATGACCACGTCGCAGGACTGGTGGCCGGCCGACTACGGCCACTACGGGCCGCTACTCATCCGGATGACGTGGCACGCCGCAGGCACGTACCGCATCGCCGACGGCCGGGGCGGTGGCGGCAGCGGCGATCAGCGCTTTGCCCCCCTCAACAGCTGGCCCGACAACGCGAGCCTCGACAAGGCGCGCCGGTTGCTCTGGCCGGTCAAGCAGAAGTACGGCCGCAAGATCTCCTGGGCGGATCTCCTGATCTTCGCCGGCAACGTCGCCTATGAGTCGATGGGGTTCAAGACATTCGGCTTCGGCTTCGGGCGAGAGGACATCTGGGAACCCGACGAGATCTTCTGGGGCCCGGAGGACACGTGGCTCGGAGACGAGCGCTACAGCGGCGACAGGGAGCTCGCCGGTCCTTTCGGCGCCGTGCAGATGGGCCTCATCTACGTGAACCCGGAGGGGCCCAACGGCAACCCGGATCCGCTGGCGGCCGCCCGGGACATCCGGGAGACCTTCCGCCGCATGGCGATGAATGACGAGGAGACGGTTGCGCTCATCATCGGCGGCCACACGGTCGGCAAGACCCATGGCGCAGCCACTGCCGAGTACATCGGTCCTGAACCCGAGGGTGCCCCCATCGAGGAGCAAGGCCTCGGCTGGAGGAACACCTTCGGGACCGGCACGGGCTCCGACGCCGTCACCAGCGGTCTCGAGGGCGCGTGGACCAACGAGCCGACGAAGTGGGACAACGGATACCTGGACAACCTGTTCAAGTACGACTACGAGCTGACGACGAGCCCCGCCGGAGCGAACCAGTGGACTCCCAAGGATCCAGAGGCCCAGGGCACCGTGCCGGACGCTCACGATGCGTCGAAGCGGCACGCCCCGATGATGCTGACGACCGACCTAGCGCTGAGGCTGGACCCGATCTACGCCCCGATCGCGAAGCGCTTCCATGAGAACCCCGACCAGCTTGCTGAGGCGTTCGCCAAGGCGTGGTACAAGCTGTTGCACCGCGACATGGGGCCCGTTTCGCGCTACCTCGGCCCGTGGGTTCCGGAGCCGCAGCTGTGGCAGGACCCCGTCCCCGCCGTTGACCATGAGCTGATCGGGGACCAGGACATTGCTGCTCTCAAGGGCAAGATCCTCGCATCGGGACTGTCAATCTCCCAGCTGGTCTCCACCGCTTGGGCCTCGGCCGCAACCTTCCGCGGCACCGACAAGCGGGGCGGAGCCAACGGGGCGCGGGTTCGTCTTGAGCCGCAGAGGGACTGGGAGGCCAACGACCCGGCCGAACTGACCAAGGTGCTGCGGGCCCTCGAGGAGATCCAGCAGGACTTCAACAGCACACAGTCCGGCGGAACGAAGGTCTCGCTCGCAGACCTGATCGTCCTTGGCGGATGTGCGGCCGTCGAGCAGGCGGCGAAGAACGCCGGGCATGACGTCACGGTCCCGTTCGCGCCGGGGCGCACGGACGCCTCGCAGGAGCAGACCGACGTGGAGTCGTTCGCCGTGCTCGAACCGGCCGCCGACGGGTTCCGCAACTACATCCGAGCCGACGAGAAGTTGTCGCCAGAGACCCGGCTGCTGGATCGAGCCAACCTGTTGACGCTGACCGCTCCCGAGATGACGGTCCTCATCGGCGGCATGCGGGCCCTGAACGCCAACTCCAGGCAAGCCCGACACGGCGTCTTCACCGACCGGCCCGAGACGCTGACCACCGACTTCTTCGTGAACCTGCTCGACATGGGCACGGAGTGGAAGGCATCTGCCTCGACCGAGAACGTGTTCGAGGGTCACGACCGCGAGACCGGCGCGGTCAAGTGGACCGGCACCGCCGTCGACCTCGTCTTCGGTTCGCACTCGCAGCTCCGCGCCCTGTCGGAGGTCTACGCACAGGACGACTCGAAGGAGAAGTTCGTGCGTGACTTCGTGGCTGCGTGGGACAAGGTCATGAACCTCGACCGCTTCGATCTCGCCTGATCGAGGTCCCAGGCTTTGGTGGCCGGTTCAGATCGAGCCGGTCACCAGGGCACTGGGGGCCCCGTCGTTGGGGGCGGCGCCGCTGGCCGGTCCGGCGGCCGGGCCAAGATCGTGGCCGTGAACAAGGCGGACATCACGCCGGCGCTCGTCGCCGGGCTGGTTGCTGAGCAGTTTCCGCGCTGGGCAGGTCTGCCTGTCCAGCGGGTCGAGGTCGACGGGTGGGACAACGCCACGTTCCGCTTGGGCGATGACCTCTCCGTGCGTCTCCCGAGCGCCGACGGATACGTGGCCCAGGTCAACAAGGAGCATCGGTGGTTGTCGATTCTGGCTCGTCACCTGCCCTTGCCGATCCCGGAGCCGGTGGCCATGGGTCATCCGACCGGTGGGTTCGCCCGGCCGTGGTCGATCTATCGCTGGATCGAGGGTGACCCGGTCAGCCTGGCGCCGATCGCGAACCTGACCGGGTTCGCCACCGATCTCGCACGGTTCCTCTCGGCGCTCTACACGGTCGATGCCAACGACGGTCCGCCACCGGGGTGGCACAACTTCTTCCGGGGCGCCTCGCTGAAGACGTTCACTGCTGAGATGAGGACGAAGAGGCTTGACGTTGATGCGGGGCGGTCGATCGAGCTGTTGTCCGACGAGATCGACGCCGAGGCCGCGACCGAGGTGTGGGAGGCGGCGCTCACCAGCGTGTGGGATCGGCCACCGCTGTGGGTGCACGGCGATGTCTCGCCATCCAACCTGCTCGTCATCGACGGCCGCCTGCGAGCGGTGATCGACTTCGGGTGCGCCGGGGTTGGTGATCCTGCCTGCGACCTGGTGATGGCCTGGAACTTCTTCGCCGGCGAGAGCCGGGACGAGTTCCGACGCCGACTGCCGTTCGACGACGCGACCTGGGCTCGTGCGCGTGGATGGGCGCTCTGGAAGGCACTCGTCACCATCGTCCGCGAGCGCGAAGGAGGCGAGAACGCCCTGGTCCGGAACCACAACGGGGACAGCCAGGACGTACGCTCGATTATCGACGACCTCCACGTCCAGAGCACCCTCACCTTCAACGGCGTGTAAGGAGCCACCATGAAGATCGTCGTCATCGGCGGGACCGGGCTCATCGGATCCAAGCTCGTCACCAAGCTCCGCGACCGCGGGCCCGAGGTGGTGGCGGCGTCACCGGCCTCGGGTGTCGACACACTCACCGGCGAGGGATTGGCCAGCGCTCTCGATGGCGCCGCCGTGGTCGTCGATGTCTCGAACTCTCCCTCGTTCGAGGATGCGGCCGTGCTGGACTTCTTCGAGACGTCGACCGGCAACATCCTCGCAGCTGAGGCGACCGCGGGCGTCGGCCATCACGTGGCGTTGTCGGTCGTCGGGACCGAGCGCCTCGCCGACAGCGGCTACTTCCGAGCCAAGATCGCGCAGGAGAAGCTGATCGAGAGCTCCTCGATCCCCTACTCGATCGTCCACGCGACGCAGTTCTTCGAGTTCATCGCCCGGATGGCCGACGACGCCACCGACGGCGACACCGTGCGCCTGGCTCCAGTGCTCATCCAGCCCATAGCCGCCGACGACGTGGCCAGTGCGGTGGCCACCGTGACTCTCGGCCCGCCAACCAACGGCATCGTCGAGGTCGGGGGACCGCAGGAGTTCCGCCTCCACGAGCTCGTCGGCCGTGCGCTGAGCGAACGGCACGACCCCCGCGAGGTCGTCGCGGATCCCCATGCCCTCTACTTCGGGACCGAGCTACACGAACACACTCTGCTCCCCGCCGCCGACGCCCAACTCGCCGAGACCCGCTTCGACGACTGGCTCAGTCAGGCCAACGCCAGGAGCTGATGCGCTCGGATCCGGCGAGACGAGGCCTGGTCGGTGACAATGTCGTCATGGGACTGATCGATCAGCTCGGCTACCGGGTCCCTGAGGCCAACCGCTTCCAGAGGCTGGTCTGGAAGGTGTCCTCGTCTCGACCGGGCGCCTGGTTCTTCGCCAAGACCCTCCACCACATCGACCGGCTCGTGCTCCGGCTCAGCCGAGGGCGCGCGACCGTGCCAGGGGTGCTCGCTGGCCTCCCCGTGATCACGGTGGCAACGACCGGAGTGCGCACCGGGCAGCGGCGGGAGGTGCCACTGGTCGGCGTGCCATCTGGCGACAACGTTGCGGTCATCGGGACCCGGTTCGGCCAGGCCCGCACGCCGGGCTGGTACTTCAACATGCGGGCCGAGCCCCGGGCTGAGGTCGGGTATCGGGGCCGCACGGTGCCCGTCGTGGCCCGGGAAGCCGAGGGCGACGAGCGCGAAGCCGTCTGGGCGCGTGGCTGCCAGATTTACGCCGGCTACCAGGCGTATGCGCACCGGATGGATCACCGGGCGATCCACGTCATGGTCCTCGAGCCATCGGGCGGCGTCTAACCCCCTGGTCCCGACCTGCCGGGCGAGCATTGATCGAGCCGCGGAGGCCGCGCTCCGAGCCAGGGGAAACCGGGGCACTCGCGGTCAGTCGCGGGCGAGGCGGTGACCTGGGCAGATGACCAGGTCAGACCGCAGATCTAACGGTGCCCTCGGCGGTGTCCGGCGTCAGGACATCCCGGACGGATTCTTCAAGACATGGCGGACAGGTCCACCCGGTGAATGCTACGTCGAGCGCCCGAGACGGCGGAGCGGAGGCCGACAGTTCAGGCAACCCAACGGCGGGCGTTGCGGAGCGCAGTCGCCATGATGGTCAGCGTGGGGTTGTGGGCGCCCGACGTCGGGAAGACGCTGCCGTCGGAGACGAAGAGGTTTTCGAGCTGGTGGAAGCGGCCCTCGTCGTCGGTGGCGCTGACGGCCGGGTCGATGCCCATGCGCATGCCGCCCATGACGTGGGCGCTGGTCGGCACGTCGTTGCCGGCCAGCGGTGTGGCGTCGGATGCTGCGTCGGGCACGGCGGTCACGTGGTCGGCGCCAGCCCGCCGCAGGATCTCGGCCACATAGGGCCGGTAGAACTCCTGGGCCGCCAGCTCGTGGGTGCGGGGTGAGTAGGTGATCCGGGCGACGGGGTAGCCGCGATAGTCCTTCACCTGCGGATCGAGGTCGACGGTGTTGCCGCGGTACGGCAGGTCCTCGCCGATCATCTGGATGCCGCACATGCGGTCACGCAGCACGCTTGAACGCATCAGCTCCTTGAACTCGGTGCCGAACGGCTTGTCCGGGCGCAGCAGGGTGAGCAGGAAGCGGTAGGTGTTGGCCTCACCCAGGGGGAACTGGGTTCCGCCTAGCTCCAGCGTCCCGCCCCGGAAGTAGGGAAGGCCCGCCGCCTGCGCCGCGGCCCGGGCTCCCGGGAAGTCCGGATCGGCGAAGTCGTCGGCCACGTGCGTCGTGGATCGGCCCCGGTGTGCGTGCAGCCGCTGGTCGAGGAAGATGCCGGTGCCGTCGGTGAACCAGTGCTGCATGAAGTGGGTGCCGATGGTGCCGTGCGGGTCGGGCAGCTCGGACAGCTTGGCCAACCGGACCGTCTCGATGGCCAGGCAGGCGAGTACAACCAGGTCGCCGGACTCGTGGTGCTCGCGTCCACGGTCATCGATCCAGGTCACGCCCGTCGCCTTCCGGCCCGAGGTCTCGACCCTCACCACCCACGACCGTTCCCGGACCTCGGCCCCGGCGGCGACGGCCCGACGCAGCGCCGCCAGCGCTCCCACCCGGGCCAGGATCGGGCAACCGTGGTTCGAGCACTGCCCGCAGTTGTTGCAGGCCGGCCGTCCGTCGTACTCGGTGCTGTTGATCGCCATCGGGGCCAGGAACGGGTGCAGCGCCGGCTTGACCTTCCGGCAGCCCTCCGCCGCTACCAGCGCCGCCAGCTGCGGCGGACCAGGGGGCATCGGCAGTGGCCTGGCCCGCGGGGCGTGCCGCAAGGTCGGTGCGACCGGGAGGGCGTCGATGTCGCCCGCCACGCCGATCAACTCCTCGACCTCGTCGTATAGCGGCGCGATCTCCTCGTAGGAGAAGGGCCAGTCGGCGACGTCGGCACCGTCGATCGGGCCGAGGAGGCTGAGTTTGCGGAAATCGATGTCCCAGAACCGCGGGGTCTTGGCGTCCCAGTGGACGCTGGCCCCGCCCACCGTCTGGGGCAGGTCCTGGATCGCACCGACGTGGCGCGGCTCCGTGTCGCTCTGATGCCAGCGGTAGGTGCGGGGCTCGGCGACGGGATCGGGTTGGGCGAAGTGGCGGACGGCCTTGAGCTCGTCGCTCGAGAACCGCGACCGGGAGGCGGCGTGGGTGAGGTCGTCGAACCAATTGTCGCCCTTCTCGAGCACGACGACGTCGTAGCCGGCCTCGGCCAGCACCATTGCGGCGATGGCGCCGCCGGCGCCGCTCCCGACCACGAGCGCCTTTCGGCCGGCCAGGTCAGCCCCCTCTCGACGTCGGGCCGGGCGCCGGTGGGGTGAGCGGCGGCGGCGACCCTGGCGCGGTCGATGTGACGAGCCGAAGCAGGTCGGCGACGACGCCGGTCGCAGTGACCGGGTCCGGTCCGTCGGAATTGGTGACCTGCGCAGCCGCGTAGCCCCGGGGCTGCACGTCGCCGGGGAACTCGATGGACTGCCACATCACCCCGCCGGTGTTGCCGCCATACTCCGGCACGCTGTAGCAGCCCTCGATCGTGTGCTGGAACAGCAGGTCGGTGAAGCCGCTGCTCCCGGCGGGAAGGGGCCGCACCCGGGGGTTCTGCGCCAGCGCCGCATCCTGGTCGGCCGGCGATGCCGCGGCGAAGTCGCCGCCCGCCAGGGCGTCCAGCTGTCTCAGCCCATCGCGGTAGGCCGCGCCGAGATCGTCCAGCCGGGCCCGCCAATGCTCCTTCACGGCGTCGTTGAGCGGTAGGAAGTGGGCCATGTCGTCCCGCTCGCTGCCCCCGCGGTCGCTGAACGGTCCGCCGGCGAAGACCTTCGGAGGATCTTCCCGGAGCGCACCCAGGAGCATCACAATGTAGTCGGCCGCGTGCGCCTCCCGGGCGCCGGGATGGCCCGCCTCGCCCGGATCGTCGTCGGGGCCCGGCACCAGGCGGGCTGTTGCGGCCTCCAGGACGGCGCGCTCGTGCCCGGTTAGCACCGGGCGCAGTGCCGGTGGCGGCGACGAGTCGGCGTCTGATGAGCAGTTGGTCAGGTCAACCCCCTGCAGCCAGGGCGACCGCTAGCAAGCTTCCGCTCTGCATCAGCGACCGCCGGGTGAGCACGGCGCGCGGAATCTAACAAACATGTCATGTCCGGGGCCTCGGGGAGAACCTGCAGCTCCCTGTCCGCATGTCGGCGTGTCTCTCCGGCGGGAGCGGGTAGATCCTGGTTTGCCGTCTCGGCGATCATGAGTCCAGGAGGATCGTCATGGGGTGGCTGCGAGACGACGAGCGCTACGAGATCGACGAGGCCGACCGGTCGGTATTCGCCGAGCAGGGCTTCGTTCACCTGGTCGGGGTCCTGACCGAGGCCGAGGTCGCCGAGCTCGAATTGGTCTACGACCGCTTCCTGCGGCGCGAGATCGAGGTTCCCGGCAAGGACTATTGCGACATGGCCGGCGACTATGGCCGCCAACCCGAGGACTTCTCGATCGTCAACGTCATGTTGCCGCGGCGATACCACCCCGAATGGAGGGGCAACGTCTACGAGCGGCGGACCGGCGACATCGCCCGCCAGCTGCTCGGCGAGGGCATGTCGATCGACTACGACCAGCTGCTCGCCAAGCGGCCCTACAAGGAGGACGCCATGTTCGCGTGGCACCAGGACATGGCGTACTGGCCCGACACACCGGACCGCCGCACCTCGACGTTCTGGCTGGCGATCGACGGCTCGACGATCGAGAACGGCTGCATGCGGTTCGTGCCGGCCACCAACCACGAGGCCCGCCTGCGGCCCCACGCCCCGGTCTTCGGCGGCCGCGGGACGTCACACGCGCTCGGCACCGACCTGCGCGACGACGACACGGTGGTGCCGGTTCCGATAGCGCGGGGCGACTGCACGGTGCACAACGAGCGGGTCATGCACGGCTCGGGTGGCAACACGACCGCCGGCTACCGACGCGCGTACGTCATCGCCTATCGCTCGGAGGAGACGATCGCGATCGAGCGGCGCCTGGGCTTTACCCACAGCCACAACGACGAGGACGGGGTCCTTGACACCGTCGGGGTCGAGGACGAGACCACGGCCCACTGACGATCCCTCAGCGCCGGCCTAGGGGCGGATCCGCCCGGAAGTCCGTGGACTCACGGATATCCGCTCGGTGGTGCAACCGCTGTCACCACCCGGTACTCCAGGGAACGCATCCGCATCTACCCGGCCGGGCGCCGGGGGGTCGGTGACCGCCAACGTGTTGTTCGACGTGCGCAAGCGCTACCGCGCCAATCGCCTCATCGACGCACCCCGATCGCCCGACACCGAGGCAGTAGGAGGGCGTGGACCGACAGGAGCAGTGGGGCCGGAGCTACGCCACCCGAGTGTGGCCCGGCCCACCGATGTGGGTCTTCTCCGACACCGGCATCGCGGCCGCCAACGGCGACGTCAGGCCGGTCTACGGATCCCTGCGCGACGCCGTCGCCCACGGGGAGGTCGGGCACCTCTGGTGCGTCGAGCCGTCCCGCCTCGAACGCCAGGAGATCGGATGGTTCGCGCTCGCCGCTGAGCTGGCAGAGGCCGGTATCGGCGAGGTTCACACCGACCGGGACGGCATCGTGCGGGTGGGTGACGGCGCCGCCGGCATCAAGGTCGTGCTCGCCGCCGGTGAAGTTCGTAGGCTTCGCCGCCGGGTGAACGACGCCCTCGATGCCCTCGCTGCCGAAGGCCGTCCCCCTGGTGGGCGGCACGTCGGCTACCGCCGCGTCGACGGGAACCTGGAACCCATCCCCGAGGTGGCCGAGCAGATCCGTTGGGCTGCCGAACGAGTGCTGGCCGGCTGGTCGCTGGAGGCCATCGCCCGCGACTTCGCGGCCAAGGGCATCCCTACCGCCAAGGGTGGCCGCTGGACCCACGACAACGTCAAGAGGGCACTGACCGCTCCCACGATCGCCGGGATGCGTCAGCACCGAGGCAAGGTCATCGGTCGTGGCAACTGGGAGCCGATACTCGACGAGACCACCTGGCGCCAGCTCTGCGCCCACCTCGACGGGCCAAAGCACCGACCGGCCCGCAAGTACCTCCTCTCCGTGATCGCCGTCTGTGGGCGCTGCGGGCACGGGCTCACGGGCCGCATTCAAGGCGGCCGGAGTGGCAAGCGCCCGATCTACTTCTGTCAAACGACGACGGGCGGCTGCGGGCGGCTGGGCGTCAACGCCGAACCTCTAGAGGAACATGTCGTGGACCAGTTGTTTGATGCTCTCAACCGGGACGAGTTCTGGAGCACGCTCGCGGAGGACGACCACGAGGCCCGCCGGGCCGAGCTGACGCGGGAGCTTGAGGGCATCGAGCAGCAGTACGTCGAACTGGCTCAGCGGTGGGCGAAGGGTGAGCTGCCAGCAGCCGCCGGGGATGCCGCCCGTGCCGGACTCGACACGCGCAAGGCCGAGCTGACCAGCGAGCTGGCGTCGGTACCTGCTCCGTTGACGGTCATGGACCCAGCGCTCATCCAGGCCGGCTGGGGGGCGATGATCCTCGACGAGCGCCGGTCGATCCTCGACATATTCGTCGCCAACATCACGGTGATGCCCGCGAAGCCGGGGGCCAAAGTGTTCGATCCTGCTCGGGTCCATATCGAGTGGCGATAGGTACCAAATACACCTGTTCGGGACAAGGTAAACAGCAGGTGAACCGGCTCGTCGCGATGAAGGGTGGGAGCGTTTCTGCTGATCGCTGAGTGATAGGGATCCGCGGGCGCGCTCACCGCCTGCGTACGACAGCACCAATAGGGCCTGGATCAGTGGTCCAATCAACCTGACTGACGGTAAGTCTCGAAGGTGCCCGGCTCGGGCGGGATCAGCGCCCTGTCGCCTTTGCCGCCGACGGCGAGGCCGATGACGTCCTCGCTGCCGTCGTCGTTCTCGACGAGGGCCCAGACGACGACCGGGTAGCTGCCTTCCGTGGACTGCATCTGGGCCCCGTGCAGGGCCGGTGCGATCTGGAGGATCTTCACGGGCACCACGGTAAACCCGGGAGCCGTGGGTTGTAGACCGAGGACGAGCCCGAATCCATGTTGCCTGTGGATCTGTAGCGCGACCGGGGCGCTGCACCCCTGCTCGCCCGGCGGTGCGGCCGGTGACCACCGCCCGCCACGGTCTGACGCGCGACGCGCTGACGGCTAATCAGCAGGCCTTCGTGGTCGCCGTCGCACGATTCGTCGAGGACCTTCGCAAAGTCGGGGCTCGTCGCCGGGCTCGCTGGCTGCGCCACCGAGGCGGACGAGTCGCCGGCCGTTCATCCTGCAAAGCGAGGTACAGCTCCCCCGGGGCGCTCGCCAGATCGCATTCGCCGCACGAGCGGCAACCGGATCGTCTTGCGACGCCAGTAGGCGTGGGCCTCGCAGTAGACGTGCTGATCACCGTTGCGGGCTCGTTCGCTGTGGGTCAGGGGACCATGACACGAGAGTGGGCACCAGCCCATCCTGGGCTGGTGCTGTGGGACTTCATACCAACAGCCCACAGGTGGCGTCACTGACGGCCCTGGTCCGCCGTCTCGAACGGGCCCGACCCGCTCCGGCGCTTGAGCTTCTTGGCTGTTCGTTTCTCTTTGAGCGTCTTGCCTGGTTTCTTGCCGCCGGGTTTGCGGGGTGACTTGTCAGCCATCGTGGATCCTGTCCAGGTTGTGCGGGTTGCGGTGGGCGTTCACGCCGACGAGGAGGTCGAGCATCTCGCCGATGGTCGGTTCCTGGCTGATCGGGTCCCGCAGCGGCACATGCTCCTGGATGCGGTACTGGTTGCGGCGACCCTCTTTGTCTTTGACCACATAGCCGGCGTCGACAAGGTCGGTGACCATGTCATGGGCGCTGCGCTCGGTGACGCCGACCATGGCGGCGATGTCACGCAGCCGCACGCCCGGGTCGTGGGCGATGCACAGCAGGGCTCGGGCGTGGTTGGTGAGCAAGCTCCAACGTGCCATGTACACACCTTACCCTAGATTCTAGAACTTGATTGCATGTTTCTAGGTTCAGGTGTATGGTGCGGCCACAGCGCTGGGGTGGTGGCTGTCGTCGACGGACACCACCCCGGGGCCAAGAAGGGAACGATCATGGAAATCCTCATCGTGGCGATTCTCGCCATCGTGGGCTTCGGCCTCTTCCGCTATCTGAGGACACGAACCGCCCACTGACACCAACCCGCCCGTTCAACCGGATCCAGACTCGGTGGGGTCGCCTTGTTTGCGCCGCCGGACCCAGCCTCCCGCCGCACAAGCCCGATGCCTCCTCTGAGTACCCCAACCAGAGGAGGCACCATGCTCCACTTCCCGGACGCCCTTGTTGGCGGAGCGGACCTACACCTGCTCGAGCCCAACACCCACTGGGTACCGGCCGACAGCCCCCCGCCCCAGCAATGCGGTCGGTGTCGATTGCTGTTCGAAGGTGATCCCACCCTGCACCCAGCCGCCCGACCGGATTGGTGGCTGTGCCCACCATGTCGAGCCATCCTGCTCGGCCGCCACCCCCACCCCAACGACGTCGCCCACCGCCGACACGTCGGCCAGACGCCTGAACACGGACCACGGTTAGCCACCTCCGCGTCCCCCCGGTGGGCACTGACCGTCACCGCTCGACAACCCAGCATGGAATATCTAAAGGAAGGAGCACCGTGATGTTGATGCGCTTCGATCCCTTCCGTGAGGTCGACCGCACCGCCGAGCAGCTCACCCAGCGGCTCACGTCGCCGGGCGTCCCGTTCGACGCGGTGCGCCGAGGGAACAAGGTCATCGTCAACTTCGATCTACCCGGCGTCGCTGAGGACTCCATCGACCTGACCGTCGAGCGCAACGTCCTTACTCTCAACGCCGAGCGCGGGATCGATTGGCAGGACGACGACGAGGTCATCGCCAACGAGCGCCGCCAGGGCACGTTCACCCGGCAGCTATTCCTGGGCGACACCCTCGACACCAGCAAGGTCGAGGCGTCCTATGGCCGGGGTGTCCTGACGGTGACGATCCCGGTTGCCGAGACGGCTCAGCCTCGCAAGGTCGCGATCGCGGGCACCGAGGGCAAGCCTGAAGCCATCCAGGCCGAGTCGAGCGAGGCGACGGCCAGCGCCACGCCCAAGTAGTCGGCCACGGCGATCTTGGCGACGATCTTCGTCGGTTGACCCTGATGACCACCTCGGGGGTACGGCGTTCCGCCGCCCATAGCTCTCCGCCAACTCGTTGCCCATGTAACGGCGGGCGATCCACTCTCCAACGGCCGGCTCGAGGGCACCAACAACAAACTCGGTCTCGTCAAACGCATGGGCCTACGGATTCGTCAACGCCGCCAACTTCGCCGCCCGCGGTTTACTCCTCGGCCAGGCACATTCGGGCCTTCGAGTCGTAGGGGCAGCGGTCGCGAACCGGGTCTACCTCGCGGGTGATGTCTTCGAGCGGGTCAATGACGATGAGCGGCGCGCCCTTGACCGTTTCGGGGCGCTCGGGATCGTGCGTTTTGTGGGCGACCGTGCCCTGCGGGTCCGCCCCCACTACCCCTTCGGTTTCGCGGACGGGAAGCGGTCGCCGGGGGGAAGCGTGGCGATCTCGGTCATGGTGGTGTAGCGGCGCCGCTCGAGCGTGACCAACATCGGCTCCCCGGTGATCCTCGACATCGACGCGACGCTGGTGGAGAACCACTCGGAGAACAAGGCCGGCACCGCCGCGATCTACAAGAGCGGCTTCGGGTTCCACACGCTGTTGTGCTTCGCCGATGCCACCGGTGAGACGCTGGCCGCGCTGTTGCACCCGGCAACGCCGGGCCAGCACCAGGCCGATCACCTGTGCGTGTTGGACACGGTTCTTCGTCGAGCTCGTGGCGGCATTGCCGCGGCCCGCGGCGACCCGTCCGCAATCGGCTCGGTCATCTTCCCGCTGCGCGAGAAGTTCGACGACAGCAGCACCCGGGCTGACTGCGCCCAACGCCGGCCCTTGGTCGGCCCACACGCCAACCCAGCCGGGTGGAGACCTCGCTCCGGACCGGCACACTGGGCGACACTTCCACCGAGCATCGGAGGTTCACGGTGGTCTTCGAAATCGGTGCGAAGGTCATCTATCCATCTCACGGGGTCGCGGAGATCGTCGGCCGCGAGTCACGGGCGATCAACGGCGCAACGGAGACGTACCTGGTGTTGTCGGTTCTCCAGCCCGGCTGGGGGACCAGGTCCTGGATGAAGGTGTCGCTCCCCGAGGACCGGGCCGAGGGCCTGGGTGTCCGAGCGGCGATCTCACGAGAGGACGCATCCGACGTCATCGAGCTGCTCGGAATGAGCGACGTGCACGTGCCGGGGAACTGGTCGCGGCGATTCAAGAACCACCAGGAGAAGCTGAGGTCTGGCGACGTCTATGCGTGTGCCGAGGTGGTCCGGAACCTCGCCCTCCGCCAGCGCAAGGCCTCGCTGGCCGCTGCCGAGACGGCGATGTATGCGCGCGCCCGCCACAGCTTGATCTCGGAGCTCGCGGTCTCGTGGGGAATCGGGGACGACGAGGCAGAGACCCGTGTCGATGGCGCGCTGGAACCGCTCGTCGCTGACTGACCGGTTCGGTGGTGGCTAGCGCAACCGAGCCTCCCAGGCTCGGCCGGCGGGGCGTCTGAGAGTCCAGAGATCGCGGGGCTGTCGCGCATGGCTCGGCGTCTTCATGCCGCCGAAGGCGACTGGGGTGTCCGGTAGCGGTGGTACCGCCGTCGTTCACCCGAGCCCCGCCCATAATGGTTCCACTCCGGGAGTTGAAGTCGGCGGTGAGAGGCCGGGGGAGCAACAGCACCGCGTGGAGGAACGACTCGTGGTCGGGCACGGCGTAGAGGTTGATGTCGTAGCCCCAACCCTGTAGCGCTTGGACCAACGAGAGGGTGGTGTCCTAGGCCCAGGCCACCGAGAAGCGGCTGAGCTCCCAGCCGGCCAGCATCCGCAGCACGGCGCGAGCCCGCCTCGGTGCGGCCAATACCAGCGGTCCCAGGAAGTCGCCCGGGCACTGCACGATCGCGTCGGGGTGGGCCGACCGCAATCAGCGGAATCGCTCGGGCGTTCCCGGCCACCGTTCTGTGTGCCTTCCGAGGCCAGGGCATGCGACGCACGCGCGTGACGGCGCACCGCTGGCGAGCGTGGTGTGACGCCGCCGAGCGCTGGGTACGGTGAGTGCGGCCTTGAAGGCTGACCGTGTGCCTCAGGCTGCGGTTTTGTGTTGAGTCCCGTCTCCCGAGACCCCGGTGGCGGCCGGATGCTGGGAGAGGGATCCATGCACCGCTACCCCGACCAGACGCCGCTGGAGACCCGCGGCCACGAGCGACGGCGCGATGCCCTGGGGAGGCCGCCGCCCCAGGCTGCCTCAGGGCGCCGTGACCTGGGGCCGGGGTCGGAGGTGGTGGAGGGGCCGCCGACGCTGGAGCGCTGGGATCTCGTTGAGAGCCGCTGGAACCTGGGCAGCGTGCTGGTGCTGCTGGCTGGTGCCGCCCTCGCCGTGGTTGGTGTGGTGGCAGCCGCCCGCACCGGCATCGACGACACGTGGTACCGGCCCGTCGAGGCTGTGGCCGGTCTGCGCCACACCCAGCTGCTGGCGGCGCTCGAGGCCGCTGGGGGCGGGCTGTTGGTGATCGCCGGCCTCGCGGGCGCTCGAGGCCTGGCGGCCCTGGTGTGCATCAGCGGGGCGATGGCTGCGGGCGTCGCCGCCATCGAACCCGGGCTTGTCGCCGACGAGTTGGCGCTGCAGCGCTGGTGGGCCATCGCGCTGGCGGCCTCGGGAGCCGGGTTGGCGGTGGTCTCGATGGTGCCCTGGCCGCACTTCGTCGAACGCCACTACACCCGCGCCGCCCGCACGTCACCCTCGGCCGCTGCGCCCGCGCTCAAGACGCCGAACCCCGTCGGTGCGCCATGACCTTGCGCTCCGAGGCGCCCTCGGTCGTCCACGGGCCCGACGCTGCGATACCGCCGGGAGCGCCCGGCGCCCGCCAACGGGCACCTGACCGTCGCTTCCTAGAACGACGGCGATCCGGCACGCCAACCAACCAGCGGGCGCACAGCAGGCAAGGCCCGCCGCCCTCCCAGACGGCGCCGCCCGATGCCGGCGTCGAACAGCGTCACGACGTGACCGTCGTGACACCGGTCGGGACACTGCCCGACCCCTTGCCTGCCGGGCTGGTGGGACAACTCGAGGCGTCGATCGCGGCCCGGCCGGTGATCGTCGACCTCAGCCAGATCACCCTGGTGTCGGCCACGCCGGTGATGGGCGTGGCCGCATGGCTCCTCGGCGCAAGCCACCAGCCCGATCAGTGCTGTGTGGTCTGCCCCCGCGCCACCGCCCGAGCCCTGCTACGCAAATGGCACGTCACCCGGTGTATTGCCATGTTCGGATCGGTCGGTGACGCACTCCAAGCCCGCCGCTTTGCCGATGAAGGCTACGGGACCGGCTGGCATCCTGACCCGCCCCGTCGGCCCTGAGCTAACAACGCCACGGCGGACAGGGCACCCGATGTCTGCTCGTCCGCGAGGTGCAACGACTCCTCGCCCTACCGCCGCCAGGTGCCACCACCACCACAGCCGCCGGCCCGTCGCAAGCTGTGGGGTTGGAGATGGAGTGAGCTTCAGATCGTCCGGAACGGCAACGCCGCCCCACCAGAACCACTGGCATGCTCCGCTTCCCCGAGCGCCACCGCAGCGCCAACCCTCCCGCTGCCAACGTCAGCGTTAGCGGCAACGCTCAAACGCTGAAGGACTCCCCGAGATTCGCGCTCACGGTCGCGCGGCCGCCTGACCAGCGCAGGACGGAGGCCGCAGCGTCGATCGGCCGCCGCGGGCCGGCGTTCTGTGCGCCGCTTCGGGCAGTCCGGCTGCACGAGAACCGATGTCGATCGGGTCGTCCGCCGACCCCCCGGCGGCTCCTCCGTCCGGCAGAGGACTCGACGCGCGCAGCAAGCAGCTCTGGATGCCCCCGGACGACGAGCTCGCTCTTGCGGCGGGCACGAGGGCTGCGACGCGCACGTACATGACCGGGTGCAATGCTCCAGAGCCCACCTGGACTGAACAGCATCCGGCGGACGGCCTCGCCGGTTGCCCCTCACGCTGCCGCGGGTCCTGGTAGCTGGAGGGGCCTCCAAACACGTGTCCCGATTCATTCGGCGGAAATCGCCAGACGTGGTCCCACCGTGGTCCCACGAATGCCGGCGAATCTCGGGCGAAACGGGTCAACAGCAGTCAACACCGCAGCCCGCTGACCAGGACAAACTCCCAGGTCAACGCCCACATCCAGCGGTGCCCTCGGCGGGATTCGAACCCACGCACACGGCTCCGGAGGCCGATGCTCTATCCCCTGAGCTACGAGGGCAGGAGGGGACAGGGTAGCGCCCGCCCGCGAGCGCGAGCCGCCGAACATCGTGATCCGGCGATCACGCGCGCCTCGAATGCGCGGTGACCACCCCCGACATAGGAGGCACGCCATGAACCGTCCCATGCAGATCATCGCCGGCGTCGTCGCTGCGGCGGCGACCGTCCACTCGTGTGGATGCCCTCGCTGATCCTCGCCGGCATCACCGCCACGGCCGCCGACTGAGGGCAGGACCGATGACCCGATCACTTCGACTCATCGTTGGAACCGTCATCGCCGGCACCGCCGTCGGGATGGCCTGGCTGACCCCCGTGATCCTCGCGGGGATCACGTTCAACGGCCTCGACTGACAAATCCCAAACACGGGAATCTGCAGACGCAACTCGCTGGGCAACGCGTGCGGGCCCGGCGAGTCGTGTCGCTACGATCGATCCGCCCCGTCCCTCCAAGACGATCCGGTGGACCATGATCCGCGACGTCCTCGAAGCGTCCCTGCGCAGCGCCATCGACAAGGTGGGCCTCGAGCCGCCCGGCAGCATCACGCTCGAGCGACCTGCGCGGCGGGAACACGGGGACTGGTCGTCGAACGTGGCGCTGGCCACCGCCAGGGCGGCTGGCCGGAATCCCCGCGTGCTCGCGACCCAGATCGCGGAGGTGCTCGACGCCGACCCGCCGGACCATGTCGAGCGCGTCGAGATCGCCGGCCCCGGCTTCGTCAACTTCCACCTAGCCCCCACCTGGCTCCACGACGTGCTCCGCGAGGTGGTCGACGCCGGCGAGGAGGGTTACGCGCGCCCCGGCTTCGGCGCCGGGGAGCGGGTGCAGGTCGAGTTCGTGTCCGCCAATCCCACGGGTCCCATCCACGTCGGCAATGGCTGGTTCGCGTCCTACGGCGACTCGGTGGCACGACTGCTCGCCCGCTGCGGCTACGAGGTCAGCCGTGAGTTCTACGTCAACGACACCGGCGGGCAGGTCCGCCGCCTCGGCGAGAGCGTGCTCGCCCGCCGCGCCGGGGTGCCGGTGCCCGAAGGCGGCTACCCCAGCGGGTTCGTGAAGGGGCTGGCCAGCGCTTACGACGGTCCCGACGACATCGACCAGGCCGGGAGTTGGGCGGCCGACCACATCCTGAGGTTCATCCAGACCCAGATGGCGTCGGTGAACATCGGTTTCGACGAGTGGTTCAGCCAGGCGTCGATCGAGGAGAGCGATGCCGTCGTCGCGACGATCGCCGAGCTGCAGGAGCGCGGCCTGGTGTGGGAGGAGGACGGCGCCCTCTGGCTGAACACCGCCGCCCACGGTGACCCCCGCGAAAAGCGCGTGCTCCGCAAGTCGCCCGACCAGGGCGGCGACTACACCTACCTGGCCGGCGACCTCGCGTACCACCGCGACAAGTTCCTGGTGCGGGGCTTCGACCGGGTCATCGACGTGTGGGGCGCCGACCACCAGGGCCAGGTGTCCAGCCTGACCGCAGGCGTGGAGGCGCTCGGGGTCGAGCAGGGCCGGCTCGAGGTGCGGATCGGGCAGATGATCCGGCTCGCCGGCGGGCGCATCGGCAAGCGGCTCGGCAACGCCGTCGACCTCGACGACCTGGTCGACGAGATCGGTGCCGACGTGATGCGGCTGCTGTCGCTGGTCAGCTCCATCGACCAGACCCCCACCATCGACCTCGACAAGGTGCGCGCCGAGTCGAAGGAGTCGCCCGTCTATTACGTCCAGTACGCCAATGCCCGGATCCACTCGATCGGGAAGAAGGCCGACGAGCTCGGTGTGGCCCGGGCGCCGTTGGGCGACGTCGACCTGGCGCCGCTCACGCACGAGCGCGAGCTCGACCTCCTGCGGACGCTGTCCACGCTGCCCGAGGTGGTCGAGCTGGCGTGCGTCGAGCGGGCACCCCACAAGGTGACGGCCTGGGTGCGCGAGCTCGCCGACCGCTTCCACGGCTTCTATCACGACTGCCGGGTGCTCGGGGAGGGCGTGCCGCCCGGAACCACGCAGGCGCGGTTGTGGCTGGTGGAATCCACGCGCATCGGCCTCGCCATCGGCCTCGACCTCCTGGGCGTCACCGCCCCGGAGTCGATGTGAGCCGCCGGCCCGGGATTCCTGCCGCGGATCTGGTGCCCATGGCCACCGAAACCGCGGCAGGTTTCGAGCGGGCCACGGATCCGGTACCGCGCCGCCTGCTGCCCGACTCGGCCGATGTGCGGCCCGACGGGTCGCTGGCCATTGGCGGATGCGCGGTCGCCGAGCTTGCCGCCGAGTTCGGCACGCCGCTGTTCGTCTATGACGAGGACCACCTCCGCGCCCGGTGCCGCGAGGCCGTGGCAGCCTTCGGCGACGGGGTGTCGTACGCCACCAAGGCGTTCCTGTGCCTGGCGATGGCCCGGCTGGTCCACGAGGAGGGGATGCACCTCGACGTGGCCACCGGCGGCGAGCTGCACGTCGCGCTTGCAGCCGGCGTCCCGCCCGATCGGCTGGTCCTACACGGCAACAACAAGAGCGAGGCGGAGCTGCGTCGGGCCCGCGAGGTCGGAGTGGGCCGCACCGTCGTCGACAGCTTCGACGAGCTCGATCGGCTCGACCGGCTCCATGCCGCGGATGGTCGGGTCGCGCGCGTGCTGGTCCGGGCGACGCCCGGGGTCGAGGCCCACACCCACGAGTTCGTGCGCACTGGGCAGGTCGACTCCAAGTTCGGCTTCGGGGTGGCGTCGGGCGACCTCGCCAAGGCGGTCGAGCGGGCCTCGGGATCGCCCGCCGTCGAGCTGGTGGGCGTCCACACCCACATCGGCAGCCAGGTCTTCGTTGCCGACTTCTTCCACCAGGCGGTCGAGGTCATCGCGCGGTGGGTGCGCGACCTCGATCTGCCGGAGCTGTCGATCGGCGGCGGCCTCGGGGTCCCTTACGTTGTGGGGGAGAGCGCACCGTCGATCACCGAGTGGGGGCGCACGGTGCTCGACGCCTGCCGGGGCGCGGGGATCCGCAGCCGCGTGACGGCGGAGCCGGGCCGCGCCATCGCCGCCCTGGCGGCAATCACCCTGTACGCGGTCGGCACGATCAAGGACGTCCCGGGCGTGCGCACCTACGTCGCGGTCGACGGCGGCATGAGCGACAACCCCCGCCCGGTCCTCTACGGCAGCGGCTACGAGGCGTTCCTACCCCGGTCCGTCGATGCCCCCCGCCCCTGGACCGCCACCGTCGTGGGCAAGCACTGCGAGTCGGGGGACATGTTGGTGCGCGATGCCCAGCTGCCGGACGGCGTGCGGGTGGGCGACCTGCTGGCGACGCCGGTCACCGGCGCCTACGGCCACTCCATGGGGTCGAGCTACAACAAGGTCACGCGGCCCGCCGTGGTGTTCGCGGCCGGCGGCGACGCCCGCCTGGTCGTGCGCCGGGAGACCGACGACGACCTGCTGTTTCACGACGTGTGAATCGAGTCGTCGCCACGTGCGCTCGTACGATGGCCTTCCCATGACCGTGCTTCCTCGGGGGCTGCGCCCCCGTGCCCCATCGTCGTCCGGCTCCCTGGCGGTCGCACGCCCGACCGGTCATGAGCTGCGCCCATGACCGTGCTTCCTCGGGGGCTGCGCCCCCGTGCCCCATCGTCGTCCGGCTCCCTGGCGGTCGCACGCCCGACCGGTCATGAGCTGCGCCCATGACCGTGCTTCCTCGGGGGCTGCGCCCCCGTGCCCCATCGTCGTCCGGCTCCCTGGCGGTCGCACGTCCGACCGGTCATGAGCTGCGCCCATGACCGTGCTTCCTCGGGGGCTGCGCCCATGACCCCTGAACCCGTCCGCGTCGGCCTCCTGGGCTGCGGCAATGTGGGGGCGGCGCTCGTCGAGCTGATCCGCACCCGGTCCGACGACATCGCCGCCCGCACGGGGCTCGCACTCGAGGTGGCGCGCGTCGCCGTGCGCAGTGTCACCAAGGAGCGCTCGGTGGCCCTGCCGGAGGGCGTGCTCACCCACGACGCCGCCGGCGTGGTGACGGATCCCGGCATCGACGTGGTCGTCGAGGTGATCGGCGGGATCGAGCCCGCTCGGGAGCTCACGCTCGACGCGATCAAGGCGGGCAAGCCCGTGATCACCGCCAACAAGGAGCTGCTCGCCAACGTGGGCGCCGAGCTGTTCGCAGCGGCCGACCACGCGGGCGTCGACCTGCTGTTCGAGGCCGCGGTCGGTGGCGGCATTCCCGTGATCCGACCCCTGCGGGAGTCGCTCGCCGGCGAGCGCATCGACCGGGTGATGGGCATCGTCAACGGGACGACCAACTACATCCTCACGCGCATGACCGAGGCGGGGGCCTCCTACGCCGACGCCCTGAGCGAGGCGCAGAGCCTGGGCTACGCCGAGCGCGATCCCACCTCCGACGTCGAGGGCTACGACGCCGCCGCCAAGGCTGCGATCATCGCCTCGATCGCCTTCGGCGTCCGGGTGGTGGCCGGCGACGTGACCAACGAGGGCATCGGCCACATCACCCGGGCCGACATCGACTACGCCGCCAAGATGGGCTACGTCATCAAGCTGCTGGCCATCGCCGAGCAGCGGGACGGGCCCGGGGGCAGCGAGGTGGGCGTGCGCGTGCACCCCGCGATGGTGCCGGCCGAGCACCCGTTGGCCTCGGTGCGGGACAGCTTCAACGCCGTGTTCGTCGAGGGCGCCGCCGTGGGCGACCTCATGTTCTACGGCCGCGGCGCGGGCGGGTTCCCGACGGCCAGCGCCGTGCTGGGTGACCTGATCGACGCCGCGGTCAACCGCGCCCGGGGCAGCCACGCCAGCATCGGCGTGCTCGGCAAGGCCCGGATCCGCCCGATCGACGAGGTCGAGACCGCCTACTACCTGAACATCGACGTCTTCGACCGCCCCGGCGTCCTGGCTGCGGTCGCCGGTGTGTTCGGGGCGCACGGGGTGTCGATCCGGTCGATGGAGCAGGAGGGCCTGGGCGACGAGGCCCGGCTCGTGTTCATCACCCATGTCGCCCGGGAGGCCGCCATGCAGGCGACGGTGCGGGACCTCCACCACCTCGACGCGGTCGACCGCATCACGTCGGTCCTCCGCGTCATCGGCGAGTAGGCGGGGTGCCCCGGTGAAGTACGTCTCGACCCGGGGCCGGGCACCGGTTCTCGACTTCGCCGACGTGCTGCTGGCCGGGTTGGCCGCGGACGGTGGGCTGTACGTCCCGGAGACATGGCCGGCACTCCCCAGCGGCTGGCGGGACCCCCGGCCGTACGTCGGGGTGGCGGGCGACGTGCTGTGGCCGTATGTCGAGGGATCGACCCTGCCCCGGCCGTCGCTCGATGAGCTGGTGGCCGACGCGTACGGGACCTTCGACCATCCCGACGTGTGCCCCCTCGTCGAGCTCGAGGCGGGCCTTTGGGTCGTCGAGCTGTTCCACGGGCCGACGCTGGCCTTCAAGGACGTCGCCCTCCAGCTGGTCGGTCGCCTGTTCGACCGCGAGCTCCAGCGGCGCGGCGAGCGACGCACGATCGTGGTGGCCACGTCCGGCGACACGGGCTCGGCTGCGATCGCCGCCTGTGTCGGCCGCCCCACGCTCGACATCGTCGTGCTGCACCCGGCGGGCCGGGTATCCGACGTGCAGCGGCGCCAGATGACGACCGTCGACGCGCCCAATGTGCACAACGTGGCCGTCGAGGGGACGTTCGACGACTGCCAGGACCTCGTGAAGGCGCTGTTCGCCGACGCCGGGCTGCGGGACCGGGTCGGTCTCTCGGCCATGAACTCGATCAACTGGGCGCGGGTGGCCGCACAGATCGTCTACTACGTCACCGCCGCCGCGGCCTGCGGGCCCTGCGAGGTGGCGGTGCCCACGGGCAACTTCGGGAACATCCTGGCCGGGTGGATCGCGCGGCGCTCGGGTGCCCCCATCGAGGGGCTCGTCATCGGGTCCAACCGCAACGACATCCTCACGCGCTGGGCCCAGACCGGGTCGCTCGTCGCCGAGGAGGTCGTGTCCACCCTGAGCCCCAGCATGGACATCCAGGTGTCCTCCAACCACGAGCGGCTGCTGTTCGAGCTGCTCGGCCGGGACGGGGCCGCCACCGCCGAGCTGATGGGCCGGTTCCGGGCCCTCGGCTCGGTCGAAGGACCCCGGGACCCCGTGTTCGCCGCCGCCAGCCTCGACGACGACGCCACGCTGGCCGTCATCGCTGGGCTCCATCGCCGCACCGGCTACGTGGCCGATCCGCACACCGCCGTGGGCATCGGGGCCGCCGAGGCATGCCGGCGCCGGCCCGAGCTGCCGATGGTGTGCCTGGCGACCGCGCACCCGGCCAAGTTCCCCGACGCCGTCGAGCGGGCCACCGGCACCCGCCCGGCCTTGCCCGACAGCCTCGCCGACCTGTTCGAGCGGCCCGAGCGCTACGACGTCCTCCCCGCCGACGTGGCCGCGGTGCGGGCCTACGTCGAGGACGCGGTCGCGGCGCATTAATGTCCCGCCGTTGGGGAACCACCTCGGGCCTGGGGAGGATGTGCGATGCGCCGGACGACGCTGGCGGTGGGGGTGGTAGTGATGGCCGCCCTCGGGCCAGCCTGTGGTGACGACGACGGCGGGGGCGGTGGCAGCGAGTCGTCCTCGGAGGACGGCCAGGAATACGTCGACGCAATCGTCGCCAGCAACGACGACTCGGAGCTGACTGACGAGGAGAACGAATGCTTCGCCCGGGCGTTCGTCGATGCCGTTGGCGTCGAGGAGCTTCAGGGCGCGGTGACCCCCGACGAGATCCGCGAGGATCCCGAGAGCTCCCCCGATGAGTTCGGCATCACCCTCGACGACGACCAGGCCGACGCGTTCTGGGAAGACGTCAACGAGTGCATGGACGTGCGGGCGGCCTTCGTCGAAGGGCTCACCGAGGGCGAGGACATGTCCCCGGAGACCGTCGACTGCCTCGAGGACGCCATCGACGACGACCTGCTCAAGCGGGTTCTGGTGACGAGCCTGATGGAGGGTGAGGACGCGCTCCAAGAGGACCAGGACCTGATGAGCGACCTCATCGGCGTGCTCAGCGACTGCCCGGGAGCCGTCACGGAGGGCTAGGCGTTGTACCTCTGACCGGGGTGCTGGTCGTTTGACCCTCCACCTCCACTCGAGGTCGAGGGTCGCGTCAGGTGGCGTCGGCGCCACCCATGTCGTTCGGTGCTTCGACGACCACCTGCGAGACTGAGCGGGTGAAATATGTGATCTGTGTCCCCGATGGCTGCGCCGACGAGCCGTTGGCCAGGCTCGGGGGGCGCACGCCACTTGAGGCCGCGTCGATGCCGACGCTGGCCCGCCTGGCGGCCCGGGGCGAGGTCGGCCGGGCGGCGGTGATCCCGCCGAGGATGGCGCCGGGGAGCGACGTCGGCAACATGTCGATCCTCGGCTACGACCCGGCGCGCTACCACACCGGCCGCGCGCCCATCGAGGCCGCGGCCCTCGGCCTGCGCCTGGGGTCCGACCGGGTCGCCTACCGCTGCAACCTCGTGACCATCGGGCCCGACGGGACCATGGTCGACTTCGCCGGGGGGCACCCGTCGTCGGAGGACGCCGCCCAGGTCGTCCGCGACCTCGACGCCGAGCTGGGATCGGGTGCCGGAACGGGGCTGGAGTTCCACGCCGGGGTCCAGTACCGGCACATCGTGGTCGCGCCCGCCTCGTGGGCCGAGGCCCATTGCGTCCCCCCTCACGACCTGAGCGGCCATCCGGCGCTCCTGCCCTACGGGCAGGCTGCGCCGCGGCTGATCGAGCTGATGGACGCCAGCCGCGCCATCGTCGGTGCGTCCCCCCTCGCCGCCACCCAGGTCTGGCTCTGGGGCCAGGGCTTCCAGCCGCAGCTCCCGACGTTCGCCGAGGCCAACGGCAGGCACGGGGCGCTGGTCACCGCCGTCGACCTCGTGCGGGGCCTCGGCGTCCTCACCCGCATGGACATCGTCGAGGTCCCCGGCGCCACGGGCTGGTTCGACACCGACTACGAGGGCAAGCGCGACGCCGCCCTACGCACCCTGGCCGACGGTGCCGACGTGTTCCTGGTCCACGTCGAGGCCACCGACGAGGCCGGCCACGCCGGCGACCTCGACGAGAAGATCAAAGCGCTGGAGGCCTGGGACGCCCGCATCCTCGACGGCCTGGTCGATGGCCTCGACTCCCTGGGTCCCTGGCGCCTGCTGCTGCTGCCCGACCACGCCACCCCGATCGAGCTCCGGACGCACACCACCGATCCCGTGCCTTACCTGTTGGTCGACAGCGAGATCGAGGGCCCCGGCGGCGTGTACACGGAGCGCGGCGACGGCCGGCAGCCCCCCGGTCCCCGGCCACGAGATGCTCGGCCGGCTGCTGGCGCGCGGGAGGGGCTAAGCCGCGTCCCGACCGCGGTTCTCCGGCTTCACCAGCAGGTCCACCGGCAGGTCATGGCGTTCGGCGTAGCGGGTCGTGAGGTACCGGCCGTAGCGCGAGCTCCCCTGCAGCTCCTCGGTCAGGAATGACACCACGTAGAGGTCGGTGACCCGGTGCGCCTCGTCGATCGGGAGCAATTCGGGCGCGCAGCCGTCCTCGGCCTGCTCCTCGACGAAGCCGAGGATCGGCTGGCCCACCCCCGCAGCCACGTACGCGTCCCGGATGTCGCAGACGTTGGTGAACGAGTTGTGCCCGGCCGCCAGAAGGTCGACCCGGTACTCGGGCCGGCCGGATATCAGGTCCCAGGCGCGGACGATGCCGGGCTCGATGGGGACCACCGTGTCCGATGTCCCGCCCATGAGCAGCGTGGGAACGTCGATCGACGCCAGCTGCTCGTCGGTCAACCCGAACGTCGCGGGCGCGACGGGCACGATCGCGTCGACGCGCGGGTCGGGCTGGTAGTCGAGAAACCCACCGGCGGTCGCCAGCGCCGTGAACCCGCCGAACGAATGGCCGGCGACGGCGATGTCCCCCTCGTCGATGCGCCGGTGGAGCGGATCCGCCGGGTCCCGGTCGTGGGCGAGCATTTGGTCGATCACGAACGAGACGTCACGCGGGCGGTTGGCCGCAGCGACGGCGATCGGGTCGGACGTGCCGGCGATGGCGTCGATGGCGGTGTTCCCGGCGTGATCTGGCGCCGCGACCACGAAGCCGTGGCTGGCGAGGTCCTGCATCAGGAACCAGGACTGGAAGCGGACGCCCCCGTTGCCGTGAGAGAAGACGACGAGGGGGAACGAACCCCGGGCCGCTTCCGGACCGGCCAGCACGCCGGGGAGCGGGAGCCGGGCGAAGACGAGGTCGAGCGAGGCGGTGGGGGCATCGGACCGCTTGTCCGCCGGATACCAGATGTCGACGGTCAGCGTGCGGTCGGCACGGGCGGGGTCGACCATCCGGACCGTGCTGAGGCCGACGGCGTAGCGCCCGGGGGCGTCCGGCGGTCCGGCATGAAAGCCCTGGAGGACGGACGGCCGGGTGGCGCCCGCGCCCGAGGGGGCGGACGGGCCCACCAGCACGGCGGTCGCGGCGACGAGGGCCCCCAGCGTGACGACGAACCGGCGCATGCGCGTCCCCTCCCGGGTCGTGGCTCGTCGCCAACCTAGTGGGCTGCTGCACGCCCGCGACCACGTGCGCAGGTTTCGATCGGCCAGGACGCTGCGCTAGAGTGCTCTCGTTCTGCCGGGGGGCACCGCCGAATCCAGAGCGGATGACCTAGCGGCCCCGATTCAGCGGAGCGGTTCCTTCCTCCGGGCCAGATCGACTTCTGCACGCCCGGCGCGACCCGCCGGCCCCCCACGGTCGCCACCCCGATCTTCCCCAGAAGTGAGGTGCCAGCCCCGATGAGCGTGGACTCGACCACCCTCGAACGGTCCGCCCTGGAGCGGAAGGATCGCGAGGAGCTCACGACCATCGCCCAGGCACTCGGAGCCAAGCCGCCCTCGCGCGCCCGCAAGGCCGAGATCGTGCAGCTCATCCTCGAGCTGACGGGTGTGGCGTCCGAGTCGTCGGGTGCCGAGGAGGGGGGATCCAAGCCCAGGCGCACCCGTGCCGGCAACGGCGGGTCGCAACAGGAGGCCACCGTGGACGAATCGGACAGCGCCACCGACACCACCGACACCACCACCACCGACGCGCCCGCCGCGGCTCCCGAGCCCGCGGGCAGCGACGAACCGCCCGCAGAGTGGGAGGACGCAGCCGCCGACGAGGGCGGGGCGGGCTCCGGATCCCGGGCCGCCGCCGACGACGACGACCGATCCGGTGGGTCGAACGGGCAGGACGACGCCGCTGGGGCCGAGCGCACCGAGCGTGGCGGGTCCACCGTGACGGCCACCGAAGGCGACGTTCGGGGAGGGGGCCGCGAGGGGCGAGCCGCCGATGGCCGCCAGCGGGAGCCCGAACGGTCGCGCGAGCAACAACGGGGCGACGGTCAGCAGGTGGACGTCAACGAGCCGGGCAACCGCCGGCGCCGGCGGCGCGGGCGGAGAGGTGGCGCCGAGACCCACGTCGAGGATTACACCGGCGAGCCCCTGGACGTCGAGGGCCTGCTCGACCTGCGCGACGAGGGCTACGGCTTCCTGCGCGTCAAGGGTTCGCTGCCCTCCAAGGACGACGTGTACGTGTCGGTCAAGCAGGCCCGCCAGTTCGGCCTGCGCAAGGGCGATCACATCAAGGGCGGCAGCCGTCCTGCGCTGCGCAACGAGAAGAACCCGGCGCTGCTCCGCATCGACTTCGTCAACGGCGAGCACCCCGACGAGGCTCGCAAGCGGCGGCGCTTCGAGGACCTGACGCCGCTGTTCCCCGACGAGAAGCTCGCCCTCGAGACGACCGAGAACGCGTCCGATATGACTGTCCGCATCGTCGACTTGCTCTCGCCCATCGGCAAGGGCCAGCGCGGCCTCATCGTCTCGCCCCCCAAGGCGGGCAAGACCACGATCATGAAGCAGATCGCCCGGTCGATCGAGGCCAACAACCCCGAGGTCAAGCTCATCGTGCTGCTCGTCGACGAGCGGCCCGAAGAGGTGACCGACATGCGCCGCTGGCTGAAGAGCCCCAATAGCGAGGTCGTCGCCTCCACGTTCGACCGCCCGTCCGAGGAGCATGCCCAGGTGGCCGAGCTCACCATCGAGCGGGCCAAGCGCCTGGTCGAGGAGGGCAAGGACGTTTGCATCATCCTCGACGGCATCACCCGCCTGGCGCGGGCATACAACCTGGCGGCCCCCGCCACGGGCCGGATCATGTCCGGCGGAGTCGACTCCGGCGCCCTGTACCCGCCCAAGAAGTTCTTCGGCGCCGCCCGCAACATCGAGGAGGGCGGCTCGCTGACCATCCTCGCCACCGCGCTCATCGAGACCGGCTCGAAGATGGACGAGGTGATCTTCGAGGAGTTCAAGGGCACCGGCAACATGGAGCTGCGGCTCGACCGGCGGCTGTCCGAACGCCGGATCTACCCCGCCATCGACGTCGATGCCAGCTCCACCCGCCACGAGGAGCTGCTGTTCCCCCGCGGCCAGCTGAACCTCGTATGGGCGCTGCGCCGGGTTCTGTCGGGCCTGTCGTCCACCGACGGCGGCAACGCCGCTGCGCTCGAGCTGCTGATCGACCGCATGAAGACCTTCCGCACCAACGAGGAGTTCCTGGCTGAGGTGGCCAAGAACCGGTTGGCTGCCGGGTAAACTGTCCTACCTTTCGCCCTGTTCTGATCCTGGAGACCGCAATGAAGGCTGGTATCCACCCCGACTACGTCGTCGCCAAGGTGCGCTGCTCCTGCGGCAACGAGTTCACCACCCACGCCACGAAGGCCGATCTGCACGTCGAGCTGTGCAGCGAGTGCCACCCCTTCTACACCGGCAAGCAGAAGCTGGTGGACACCGGCGGCCGCATCGACCGGTTCGAGCGCCGCTACGGCAAGCGCTCCAAGTAACACCGGAGCGGAGTACATCGAGCCGGTCGAGCACCGACCGGTGAGCGCGGCCCTGGGTGCCGAGCGCCGCGCGGCGCTGCGCGGCGCCAAGCTCGCCGCCCTCGTGGCCGGCCACTGGGGGCCGGCCGACCGCGAGAGCCATGCGCTGGGAACGGCGGTGGCGCTCGCCGGCCCGGGTCCGACCGCCTGGGTGCTGGCGGATGATGCGCCGGAGCGCACGCTGGGACCCGCCCTCGTGTGGGCCGACCGCGAGCGTGTCGACGAGCTCCACATCGTGGTGGACGGACCGGGCGACGCCGCCGCCACCGTGGCCCGCCAGTCCGGGCTGTTCGCGCCGCCGGCGCCGCAGGTGTGGATCGTCGCCGGGACCGCGCTCGCTCCCGCGGCCCCCGCCCCTCCGACCCGCCAACCCGACGCGCCGGCACCGCCGGCGCTGGTGGACCTGCTGATCGACGCCGGCCTCGAGGTCGTCGCCGAGGGCGGCCTGGTGCGCGGGGAGGTCAACGGGCTCGAGGTCGCCCGCATCGTCCACGGCGCCACCACGGCCGGCGTCCCGATCGCCGAGCCACAACTCGAGGTGGGCGTGGGGAAGGCAGACCGGGAGCTCACGGCGATGGTGCACGGCGAGCTGGCCCCGCTCGACCAGCTCGCCCGTGTAGTCGGCATCGTCCGCGAGCACCGGCGGCCGGGTGCGCCCCGGCATCCGCTCAACCAGCTGGTGCCGGAGCGCTGGCTGCGGGCGGTGATGTGCCGTAACCCGGGCATCGTCGGCGTCGCCGCGCTTCGCCCGGCGCCAGGCGTCCGGGCCCGCGCCAACCTCACCGAGCGGGACATCGCGATCGCCGCCGGAACCGCAGCCGACGGCGCACGGGTCGTCGTCGCCTGCTCGGTCGGCATCGCCCTCGACCTGGTGCCCACCGCCGCCGATGCCCGCGAGGCGATCGACCCCTCGGCGCGCCTGCTGCTGGCCATGCCGGAGCGTGACGACCATCCCGGCACCCGACGGCTCGCGGCCCGCCTTCGCACGCCTGCGGAGGTCGTTCCGGTTCCGGGTGACTGGCGGGCGGCGGGCTGACTCCGTCCGGGTCCAACCGGGTGCAGCCGTCCACATGACCGGACAGCTCCAACCAGAACGCCGGGTAGCCTCGCTGGGCGTGCTCGAACGCCTCGCCGAGCTGGACCGGGAGTTCCGTGAGACCGAAGCGCGCCTGGGCGACCCCGATCTCATCGCCGACCAGCCTCGCTTCCAGCAGGTGGCCAAGCGCTACCGGGATCTGGCCCCGATCGTCGAGCGGTCACGCGAGCTGAGCGCCCGCCGCACCGACCTCGAGGTGGCCAAGGAGATGTTGCCGGACGCCGCCGGCGACGAGCGCGACATCCTCCGGGCCGAGATCGACGCCGCGGAGGCGGCGATCGCCCGGCTCACCGACGAGCTGCGCATGCTGCTGCTGCCCCGCGATCCCAACGACGAGCGCAACGTCATCGTCGAGATCCGGGGCGCCGAGGGCGGCGAGGAGGCCAACCTCTTCGCCCGCGACCTCTACGAGATGTACCGCGCCTTCGCGGCCCGCCACGGATGGTCCGTGGACGTGCTGGGCAGCGACCAGTCCGACCTCGGGGGCTTCAACGAGGTGACCTTCGCCGTCCAGGGCGACGGGGTCTGGGGGCGCATGCATCTCGAGGCGGGCCCCCACCGTGTGCAGCGGGTGCCGGTGACCGAGAGCCAGGGACGGATCCACACGTCGTCGGCCACCGTGACCGTGCTGCCCGAGGCGGAGGAGGTCGACGTCGATATCGACCCCAACGACCTGCGGACCGACGTGTACCGGTCGTCGGGCCCCGGCGGCCAGAGCGTCAACACCACCGACTCGGCGGTGCGGCTGACGCACCTGCCGACCGGCATCGTCGTGTCCATGCAGGACGAGAAGAGCCAGATCCAGAACCGAGCCAAGGCCCTGCAGGTGCTGCGGTCGCGCCTGCTCAAGGCGGAGCAGGACCGCCAGGCCGCTGAGGCATCGGCGGCGCGTCGGGGCCAGGTGGGTGGCGGGGGCCGCTCCGAGAAGGTACGCACCTACAACTTCAAGGAAAACCGGGTGACCGACCACCGCATCGGCCTCACTCTGTACAAGCTCGACAAGGTGCTGGCGGGCGAGCTGGACGAGATCAGCGACGCACTTGTGGCCGACGAGCAGGCCCGTCGCCTCGCCGAGGCGACCTGAGCTCGCCGTGCCTGGCTGGGATCGACGGTGACCGACACCGCGACCGGGGGCGTTGCCTGGCAGACGCTGCTCGACGAGGCTGCGAGCCGGCTGGCGGGCGCGGGCATCGAGAACGCCGAGCAGGAGGCGCGCTGGCTAGTGCAGCGGGCCAGCGGCCTGGAGGGCGCGGAGCTGATCGTCGGGCTCGAGGAGCCCGCGAGCCTGCGCAACGCCACGTTCTTCTACGACATGCTCGAGCGGCGCCTGCGGGGCGAGCCTCTGCAGTACGTGCTCGGGCGCTGGGGCTTCCGGGTGCTCGACCTGTTGATCGACGGTCGCGTGCTCATCCCGCGGCCCGAGACCGAGGCGCTGACGCAGATGGCGTTGGAGGAGTGCCGGCGGCTCGATGCGCGGCTGGCCGTCGACCTCGGCACCGGCTCCGGGGCGATCGCGCTGGCGCTGGCGGTCGAGTGGACCGGCATCGAGGTGTGGGCGACGGATGTCTCGCCCGACGCCCTGGCCGTGGCCCGGGCCAACGTCGCCGGCATCGGGCGGATCGGCACCGCCGTGCGCCTGGCCGAGGGCTCGTGGTACGAGGCGCTGCCCGCCGAGCTGGGCGGTGCGGTGGACGTGATCGTGAGCAACCCGCCGTACGTCGCCGACTTCGAGGTGGAGGACCTGCCGGACGAGGTGCGGGCGTGGGAGCCGCTCGAGGCACTGGTGTCCGGGCCCACCGGGCTCGAGGCCATCGAGCGGATAGTGGCCGAGGCGCCCCTCTGGCTGGCCCAGCCGGGTTCGCTGCTGGTGGAGATCGCACCGCACCAGGCGGCCGAGGCCGAGGCGCTGGCCCGCGCCGCCGGGTTCGGCTCCGCCGCCGTCTGGCCCGACCTCACCGGCCGGGATCGCATCCTCCTGGCCCGTGCCTGACGTCCCCCGATTCCTGCCGCGGTTCTGGTGGTCATGGCCACCATTTCCGCGGCAGGTTGCGCGAGTGTGGCCGGGCCGGCCGGGATGATCGTCCCGGTCGCGCCGGACGCGGTCACCCTGGCGGTCGACGCGCTGCGTGGCGGCGAGGTGGTGGCCCTGCCCACCGACACCGTCTACGGCCTGGCGGCGCTGCCGACGATCCCCGCGGCCACGGACCGGCTGTTCGCGCTCAAAGGCCGGGGGTCCGACACGCCGATCGCGGTGCTGTGCGCCGACGCCGCCCAGGCGTTGGGGCTGGCGGCGCCCGATGCCCTGGCCGACGAGGTCCGCCACATCGCTGAGCATCTGTGGCCCGGCCCGCTGACGCTGGTGCTGCCACGCCGGCCGGGCCTCGGGTACGAGCTGGGCGAGCCCGCCGACACGGTGGGCGTACGTTGCCCGGACCATGCGGTCGTGCGGGCCGTCGCCGCCGTCGTCGGTCCGATAGCCACCACCAGTGCCAACCACCACCG
Organism: uncultured bacterium; assembly: GCA_963717085.1. Taxonomy (GTDB): domain Bacteria; phylum Actinomycetota; class Acidimicrobiia; order Acidimicrobiales; family VFJN01; genus DASQUK01. The sequence goes on along the minus strand of CAVQVM010000016.1, from coordinate 64,947 downwards.
GGAGCCGACGTCGCCGACCGCCAAGGGCGTGGCGGCCACTTTCGGCGCCGGGCTGGCGCTCGTCCTCGACGGTGGACGCTGTGAGGCGCCGCCGTCGACCGTCGTCGCCGTGACCGGCGCCGAGTGGAAGGTGCTCCGCGAGGGCCCGATCCCCGTGACGGAGGTCAGGGCCGCGGCCCGCAGATGACGTTCCGACCCGACGCCCACCAGCCGGCCCGACCCCCACCCGCCACCCCGTTGCGGCGTCGGCCTGTCGACCGACTCGCCCCTGCTGATGGCGTCGGTCCTCGACCGACCGTATCTTTCGGCCGATGATGAGTCGGGGAGACCTGCTGGCGCTCGTGGAGGCGGCACCGGGACCGCTGCGCACGATCGAGGCGGCGCTGACCCGCTGGGTCGACCTGCGGCTGGTCGCCGCCGTGCACGAGCACCTGGCCCGGGTGTCCGGGCTGGGCGGCGACGGCGGCGTCCCCCAGCCGGCCGCCGAGAAGGCCGAGGAGGCGAGTGACCCCACACAGGACGGCCCGGCCATCGACGAATCCCTGGCGTACGTCCTCGTCGCCCTGCCCGACCGTTGGCGGGTGGTGGGGCGCGGCCATATCGCCGTGAGCGACGGCCATCAGAGCTGGGTCGGCACCGGGTCGCTGGTGACCGAGCGCGACTCGACCCGGGCGGCGCTGCACGATGCCGGTCCGATCGGCGCCTGCCTCTATCCCGGACCGCTGCTGGGGTGGCTCGACGTCGGCGAGCCCGAGCCCGACGAGCGCGCCGGGCGCTTCTGCTGGACGGTCGACGCCTACCCCCGCACCCTCGTTGGCGTTGCCGGCACCGCGGAACCGGTCGTTCCGGTGGCCGCCGCGTCGCGGCTGCCCGAGGAGTTCCTCGGGGTCGAGCACCGCTTCTGGTTCGAGGCCCGGACGGGGATCGTGCTCCGCCACGAAGGGTTGCTCGAGGGTCAGCCGTGCTCGCGGACCGAACTGACCGACCTGGTGATCGACGATCCCATCCCGCCGGACGAGTTCTCGCCCCCACCCGAGGCGATCGTGCGGTCGAGCCACGAGCTCCTCCGCGACCACCTGACCGAGCTGGGCGTCGACCCCAACACCGTCGACCTCGACGACCCGGGACAGGTGCGCCGCGCCCTGCGGCAGGGCGCGGGCTTCCGGCCGGTGGACAGTTAGCCTGATCAACGCACTGTGATGCACCCATCAGACCCTCCATCTGGCCCGGCGCCCGGCCCCACTGCGAGCTCGCCGTGAGCGGGCTCTGGCTGGAGCTGGGCCTGGTGTTCGTGCTGGTCCTTCTCAACGCCGCGTTCTCGGGCACCGAGATGGCGCTGGTGTCGCTGCGCGAGGGCCAGCTCCAGCAGCTCGAGCAGCGCTCGTCCACCGGGGCTCTGGTGGCGCGCCTGGCACGCGACCCCAACCGCTTCCTCGCCACGATCCAGATCGGCATCACGCTGGCCGGGTTCCTGGCGTCGGCCGCCGCCGCCGTGTCGCTGTCCGAGCCGCTCGAGGACCCGCTGAGCTTCCTCGGCGGCGCCGCCCGCGCGGTCTCGATCATCGTGGTCACGCTGTTGTTGTCCTACGCCACCCTGGTGATCGGCGAGCTGGCACCGAAGCGGGTGGCCATGCAGCGGGCCGAGCGCTGGGCGCTGCTGACGGTGCGCCCACTGTCGGTCATGGCGATGGTGACCCGTCCGGTGGTGTGGCTGCTGTCCCGGTCGACCGACATCGTGGTCCGCATCATGGGCGGCGATCCGTCGGTCCGGCGCGAGGAGGTCACTGAGGCAGAGATCCGCGAGCTCGTGGGCACGCAGGCGTCGTTCACCGCCAAGCAGCGGCTGATCATCGATGGGGCGTTCGAGATCTCCGAGCGCACGCTCGACGAGGTGCTGCGTCCCCGGCCGGACGTGTTCGTGCTCGACGCCGACCAGCCGATCGCCGACGCGCTCCGGGCGCTCGCCACCAGCGGCCACTCGCGGGCGCCGGTTGCGCACGACGGGAACCTCGACGAGGTGGTCGGCATCGTCCACCTGCGCGACCTCCTCGGCCGGGGCGACCGCCCCGTGCGCGACGTGGCGGCCGAGCTCGCAGCGTTCCCCGAGACCGCCGGCGTGCTCGACGTGCTCCACCAGATGCAGGTCCGCCGCCTACAGCTCGCCCTGGTGGTGGACGAGCACGGCGCCGCCGCCGGCATCGTCACCGTGGAGGACCTGCTCGAGGAGCTGGTGGGCGAGATCTACGACGAGACCGATCGGGACGTCGTCGGCGTGCGCCGCGAGCCCGACGGATCACTGGTGCTGCCGGGACGGTTCCCCGTGCACGACCTCGAGGACGTGGGCGTGCACGGCATGCCCGAGGGTCCGTACGCGACCGTCGCCGGCCTGGTGCTCGACGTGCTCGGTCGCGTCCCCGAGGCGCCAGGCGACCGGGTGACGGTGGCAGGGCGCAGCATCGAAGTCCTCGCTGTCGACGGGCGGGCCATCACCGAGGTGCGGATCGGCCCGCCGCCGCCGCAGCCGGCGAGCACCAACGGCGATCCTGGGGCGATGACCAACGTTGCCGCCGGCCCGAGGCAATAGCGGTCAGCATCCGTTCGCCGGCGCCTCGGGCTCTCAGATCTTAGAGCAACAGGCCGCCGTCGGGGCCGATCTTGACGACGCGGCCAACCTGCTCGGCGCCGGCGCGCATCTCCGCCACGGTGTCGCCGTCGTCCGACGACGCCCACGTGCGCCGGCCGTCGTCCAGCAGGCAGGCCGCCAGCACCCGTTCGGCATCGCCGTCGCGCCCGTGCTGGACCACCCACGACTCGACGGTGGCCGTGCCGTCCACGGCCTCGGCCAGGTCGCGGTGCGGCGTCGTCTGCACCTGTTCCTGCGCATCGGCCCAGCGGAAGCCGTCCGGCGGCGGTTCCGTCGAGTAGAGCCCGAGGGTGTGTTTGGTCAGGTAGCCGCCGACGCCGGTCACGAGCCCGAGGCTCCCGGGGTTCGCCCGGAGCACTCCCGCCATGGCGGCGATCGCATGGGTGCCGTAGTTGTTCCAGGGACCGCCGGCGAACGACAGCCCGCCGGTGACGGTCAGCTGGCGGTCGAGCCCGAGCCCGATCTCCGCGGCGGCAACCTCCACGGCCGACGGGAAGCACGAGTAGAGGTCGACGTGCGCGAGCTCGTCCACTCCGGTACCGGCCAGCGCCAGCAGTTCGCGCGCCGCCGCCGCCAGCGCCGGCGCGGCGTACAGGTCGCGGCGGTGCGACACGATGTACGTGTCGTGCGCCTGTGTGGCCGCCCGCGGGAACACCCAGCGATCGCGGGGCACGCCCAGGGCCGTGGCGCTCGCCGCCGAGCACACGATCAGCGCCGCCGACTGCTCGACCGCACTGTTGGCGTTCATGACCTTCGTGTACGGCCACCAGATCCAGCGGTTGTCGGGCGTCGGGGTGCGGATCTGCTCGGCGGTCAGCGGGTCACGGATCCAGGCGTGGGGATTGGCCACGGCCACGGCGTTGAACGCGGCCCACAACTCGCTGATGCGCACCAGGTGATCGTCGATCGGTCGCCCGGCGGCGGCCCGAAGGGCCTGCTCGAACAGGGCGTACACCTGGGACGGCGCGAACACCTGGCGGGCGATCTCGGCCGGGTGGTTGAGCTGGAAGTCCGGGGCCGTCTGGCGCGCTGGCGGCACCGTGTCGTCCTGCGTCGTCCAGCCGAGGTCCTCCCGCCGGTCGCGCGGGGTGGCCGACCGGGTCCGCCACGCCTCGGCGCCGCAGATCAGCACGATGTCGGCGTCGCCGGCGGCGACGTCGCGGCCGGCCTGTGCCACCAGTCCCTGCGGCTCGTTGCCACCGATCGGCGTGACGGCCTCGTCGCGCGGTGCTGCGCCGACGCGCTCGGCGACGAGGCGGGCCGGGTTGCGGTAGTGACGCGACAACGATCGGGACACCCTGACGGCATCGGCACCCCGCAGAACCCGGGCGCCGGCACCGCTGTCCTCGGCGGCCCGGCGCAACGCCTCGGCCATCATCTCGGCGGGCTCGACGGCCGGCTCACCGCGGTCCACGCGGTTGCTCCACTGTCCGACCCCCACGAGGACCGGCGTGCGCGGGTCGGGGGCCATCGGCCCCTGTCTACACTCCCACCATCGACATTCTCCTCATCTGCACTGCCAACCAGTGCCGCTCGGCCATGGCCGAGGGCATGTTGCGCAGGCTGCTCACCGACAACGGTGCCCATGCCGACGTCGGCTCCGCCGGGCTGCTGCGGGGCGGCGCGCCGGCGACGCGCCACGCCATCGCGGTCATGGCCGACCGTGGCGTCGACATCAGCCGCCACGTCAGCCGGACGATCGACCCCGAGATCGTCCGGTCGACGCCGCTGATCATCGGCATGGCCCGGGAGCACGTGCGGGAGGCGGTCGTCGGCTACGGGGCCGACATCGAGCACACGTTCACGCTCAAGGAGTTGGTGCGGCGGGGCGAGCGGACGGGTCCCCGCCGGCCGGACGAGACCGTGTTCGACTGGCTGGCCCGCATCGCCGCGGGCCGGCGCAGCGCCGATCTCTTGGGCGAGGACCACGACGACGACATCCCCGATCCGGTGGGTCGGTCCCGGGCCCACTACGAGGCCACGGCCCGCGAGCTCGACGTCCTGTTCCGGCGGCTGGTGGAGTTGATGATCGGCGCCCCGGCGCGGTCGGCGTCCTACGCCAGCTCCCCGCCCTCACGCCCCATGGGCAGCGAGACCAGATACGCGACGGGAGGGGGTTGAGTGCCATGCGAGTCGCCATCGGTTCCGACCACGCCGGGTTCGCCCTCAAGGCGCACCTGAGCGAGACGCTGATCTCCCTCGGTCACGAGGTCGACGACCTCGGCACCGACAGCGAGGAACCGGTCGACTACCCGCCCATATGCGCCGCGGTCGGTCGCGCCGTGGTCAAGGGTGAGGCCGACCGGGGGATCGTGCTGGGGGGATCGGGCCAGGGCGAGCAGATGACGGCCAACAAGATCCGCGGGGTCCGCGCGGCGCTGTGCAACGATCTCTACACGGCGCGGATGTCACGCGAGCACAACGATGCCAACGTCCTGTCGATCGGGGCGCGGATCGTCGCCCATCAGCTCGCCGACGAGATCCTGACGCTATGGCTGACGACGCCGTTCGAGGGCGGCCGTCACGAGCGACGTATAGCCGAGATCGCCGAGATCGAAGAGGCATGAGCATGGGTTGGCCCACAGTCCCCGACGACGAGCTGTTCGGCCTCATCGAGCGCGAGGTCGAACGCCAGAACACCACGCTGCAGCTCATCGCGAGCGAGAACTTCACGTCTCCCGCGGTGCTGCGCGCCACCGGCTCGGTGCTCACCAACAAGTACAGCGAGGGCTATCCCACCAAGCGCTACTACGGCGGCAACGAGGTCATCGACCAGGTCGAGGACCTCGCGCGCGAGCGCGCCAAGGCGCTGTTCGGGGCCGAGCACGCCAACGTGCAGCCCCACTCGGGGGCCAACGCGAACATGGCCGTGTACATGGGGCTGCTCGAGCCCGGTGACACGGTCCTCGGACTCCGGCTCGACCAGGGCGGCCACCTCACCCACGGCTCACCCGTGAATGCCAGCGGCCGGCTGTACCACTTCGTGTCGTACGGCGTGACGCCGAGCGACGAGCGCATCGATCTCGACCAGGTGCGCGACCTGGCGCTCGAGCACCACCCCAAGCTGATCGTCACGGGCGCGACCGCCTACCCCCGGATCATCGAGCCCGAACCGTTCCGCGAGATCGCGGACGAGGCCGGCGCGCTGTTCATGTTCGACGCCGCCCACGTCGCCGGGCTCATCGCCGGCGGAGTCCACCCCAACCCGACCCCGCACGCCGACGTGGTCACCTTCACGACGCACAAGACGCTGCGCGGGCCACGGGCGGGTGCGATCCTGACCTGTGCCGAGCTGGCCGAGAAGATCGACAAGGCGGTCTTCCCCGGGCTCCAGGGCGGGCCGCTCGACCACGTGATCGCCGCCAAGGCGGTGGCGTTCCACGAGGCGGCCCAGCCGTCCTTCGCCGACTACGCCCGCGACATCGTCGGCAACGCCTCCGCCCTGGCCGAGGGGCTGGCGGGCGCCGGCCTGCGCCTGGTGTCGGGGGGCACCGACAACCACCTCATGCTCGTGGACCTGCGGAGCTTCGACCCCGACCTGTCCGGCAAGAAGGCCCGCCTGGCCCTCGACCGCGCGGGGATCAGCCTCAACGAGAACACCGTGCCCGACGACCCCCGGCCCCCCTACATCGCCAGCGGCCTGCGCATCGGCACCCCGGCGGTCACCACCCAGGGCATGCGGGCGCCCGAGATGGCCCAGGTCGCCTCGCTCATCCACCAGGTGCTCACGCACCGCGAGGACGAGGGCGCCATCGCCGCGATCCGCGACGACGTCCTCGCGCTCTGCTCCAAGTTCGCCCCCTACCCCGGTTGATCTCGCTGCGGGGGTTGCGGTGATCGGCTACGTCCTCGTCATCGGGGCGGCCTTCATCGTCAGCTGCGCGTCCATGCCGCTGCTGCGGAACTTGTCGTTCCGCATCGGCGCCGTCGCCTACCCCGACACCCGCCGCATGCACACCCGCCCCACCGCGGTCCTGGGAGGCGCCGGGATCGTGGCGGGTGCGCTGGTGGGCTTCGCCGTCGCCTGGATGAGCGGGCAGTTCGCGGCCACCTTCCGCACGATCGCGCAGCCGCTGGGCGTCGTGCTGGCGGTCGTGACGATCTACACCGTGGGCCAGCTCGACGACCTGCGCGAGGTGTCGGCACCGGCCAAGACCGCGGGGACGGTGCTGGCGGGAAGCGTCCTCGCCATCGCCGGCCTCACGATCGTGTTCTTCCGCATCCCCTTCGTCGGGCTCGTGGCGCTGCCCCCGGACCTGGCCACGCTCATAACGGTGCTGTGGGTGGTGGGCCTGGCCATGGCCGTCAACCTCATCGACGGGCTCGACGGGCTGGCGGCCGGCGTGGTGGCGATCGGGGCCGGGGCGATCCTGATGTTCGCCGAGTTCCTCGACAACAACGACGCCATCATCCGCGACGACAACCTGGGCGCCCTGATCGCCGCCTGCGTGCTAGGCGCCTGCCTCGGCTACCTCCCGTGGAACTTCCACCCGGCCAAGCTGTTCATGGGCGACGCCGGGGCGCTGAGCCTCGGGTTGCTCATGGCCGCCGCCACCATCGCGATCGGCGGCAACACCGACGCCGAGGTACGGGGGCAGACGTTCTTCTTCTTCGCGCCGCTGTTCCTGCCGCTGGTCATCCTGGGCGTGCCCATACTCGATACGGCTTGGGCGTTGCTGCGCCGGGCCAGGGGTGGGGCGGGGCTCACCATCGCCGACAAGGGCCACCTCCACCACCGGCTGCTGCGCCTGGGACACGGGCACCGGCGGACGGTGCTGGTGCTGTGGGCCTGGACCGGGCTGTTGTCGGCGCTCGTGCTCATCCCCGTGTACACGGGCAAGGGAGAGTCGTTCGTGCCGCTCGGCGTGGTGGCCTTGGCGCTGTTCCTCTACACCATCTTCGGCCCCGGGATCGTGGCGAAGCGCAACGACGAGCCCGACGATGACGCGACGGTTGCCGCCGGCGATGGTCCCGCGCCCGCCTCCCCTGAAGCGATCGGTTCCGAGGTCATAGGTTCCGGTGGCCAGGGGATGAGGTCATAGGTTCCGCGTCCGGAGCCCATGACCTCGAGCTCGGTTCTACGGACCCCCCCGACCACCCGGCTCAGACCTGGGTGGCGCGTCCCTGCCAGTGCTCGTCGCGCAGGAGTCGCTTGAGGAGCTTGCCCGATTCGGTGCGCGGCAGCTCGTCGCGGACCTCCCAGGACCGGGGCCGCTTGTAGCCGGCGAGGTGCTCGACGGCGTGGGCCTCGAGGGCCTCGAGGTCGATGCTGTGGCCGGCCTTGGGCTGGACGACGGCGTGGACCGACTCGCCCCACTCGTCGGACGGCACCCCGAAGACGGCGGCGTCCATGACGTCGGGATGGGCGTGCAGCACCGCCTCGATCTCCGCCGGGTAGATGTTCATCCCGCCGCTGATGATCATGTCGTTCTTGCGGTCGCAGATGTAGACGTAGCCCTCGTCGTCGACGTACGCGATGTCGCCAACCGACTTCCAGCCGTCCAGGTCGCTGATGGGCTCGGCCGTGCGGTGGTAGCCATCCAGCGCCAGGGTGCTGCGGATGAACAGCTCCCCGGGCTCCCCGGCGGGCAGCTCTTCGCCGTCGGGACCCACGATCCTGACCTGCACGGTGCCGTAGGTCCGGCCGCACGAACCCGGCTTCCGAAGCTGGTCCTCGGGCGGCAGGATCGTGTCGACGCCCAGCTCGGTCGAGCCGTAGACCTCGAACAGGAAGCCATCGCCCAGCTTGGCGACGACCTCCTGTTTCAGCGCGTAGGGGACGGGCGCGGCGTTGGCGACGAGCGACCGCATGGACGTGAGATCGGCGCGCGCCAGGACCTCGTCCGGCAGCGACACGATGCGCTTGAGCTGCGTGGGCGCCGAGAACGTGTTGGTGACCCGGTGCTGGCGCACGAGGTCGATCCAGCGCTCGGCGTCGAAGTGCCGCATCACCACGATGGTGCCGCCGAGGGTGTGGGTGAGGACCGCCCAGGCCAAGGGGCCCGAGTGGTAAAGGGGTCCCGAGGTGATGTGGACCTCCTCGCCCGGCCGCAGCCTCAGCTCCTGCAGCAGCGCCATAACCAGGGCCGGGTCGGTCGACGTCCGCAGCGCCCCCTTGGGCTTGCCGGTGGTACCCGAGGTGTAGATCATCGTCGCGCCGGCGGTGGCGTCGCCCTCGGTGGGGGGCTCGGCGTCGCCGCCCTGCCCGTCGCCGTCGGCGCCCGACACCACGTCGTCCCACGGGAGCGCCCCGTCGAAGGCGGGTTCGCCGAACACGACCACGTGGCGGACCTGGGGGAGCCGCTCGCGCACCGCCGCCACGCGGTCGGCCTGCTCGGCGTCCACCACCACGAGCACGGCATCGCTGTTGTCGATGACGTACTGCATCTCGTCGGCGGTGAACCGGTAAGCGAGGGGTACCGCCACCAGTCCGATCTTGCGGGCGGCGTGGAGGAACGTGAGGACGGGGATGCTGTTGGGGCCGCACCACACGGCCCGGTCGCCGGGCCGCAGGCCCAGCGCCAGCAGCCCGTTGGCGAGGCGGTTGACGGTGCCGTTGAGGTCGCCGTAGGTGATGGACGTGTCGCCGTCGATGATGGCGACGCGGTCGGGCGTGTTCTGGGCGTGGCCGGCAAGCAGATCCGTGGGCACGGCCGCAGGTTAGTGACGCACCCCCGCACCTAGAGGGGCATCGCGAACGTCACCGTGACACCGTCGTCGTCCAGCTCGGTGAAGCCGACGGCGCGATAGAAGGCCTGGGCCTTGGTGTTCGCGGTGGCGACCCCGAGGTGGAGGCCGTGTGACCCCGTGGCGCGCAGCCGCTCGCTCAACGTGTCGATCAGCCGCCGGCCCCAGCCCTGTCCCTGTAACCGCGGCAGCAGGTCGATGTGGAGGTGGGAGGGGTAGGCAGCCACCAGATCGGCCGGCGCCCGTGCGGGCGAGTGCATGAGGGCGATCAGCAGGTCGTCGAAGGCGGCGTCGCCGTCGGTTCGGTACACGGGGTAGCGCCGGCGTAGCCCGGGCCACCACTCCCGCTCGAGGCGATCCTGGAACTCGCCGGTGTCGGCGGCACCCAGGATGTACCCGGCCACCCCGTCGTCGTCCTCGACCACGAAGGCCAGGTCGGGGACGAGCTCCACGTAGGGGCCGGCGTAGACGTGCCCCAGGAGGGCGGGATCGCGGAGCAGATGGGTGGCGTCCTCGCCGGCCGCGCCGGTGCGGACGCAGATGTCGTAGACGGCGTCGTGGTCGGCGGGTCGGTAGGGGCGGAGTTGGGGCACCGAGGCCAAGTTTGCCGAGTAGCAAGCCCGACACGCTCAGCCGCGAACACCCTCCTGGCCGCCGTCAGGTTCCGGCTCGCCGGCCTGATCGACGCGCGGCCCGACGACCTCCTCGCGCTGGTGGCGTTGGGGCACTACCGCAGGGTGTCGGGCTGTCCACCCGGCTCCGTTCCAGGCACTCAAGCTCCTGGGGGGAGTTCGTCCAGCTTGAGCATGATGAACGCCTTGCCAGTCCGACGCCGATCGTCGGTCAGCTCGACCACCAGGGGGGACGGCCGGCCGCCAGCCGGCCTCGGACCTCAGCCACCCGGGCCGGGTCGTCCAACCCGCGGACCCGGCGCACGACATCGTCGTCGCTCAACTCCGGGTGCATCCGCAAGTAGGCGGCGATGAGCGAGTCGATCGACACGTCCATCTGCGGGAGCTTGCGGTCGAGGCTGTCAAGCGTGCGGACGATCACGCTCGCGCATACCTCCGGGACGGCTGTGGAGCGGCGGCCGCCCCGGCCGGTTGGTCACGCGGCCCCGTGGCTTGGGTGCCGGCACGGTCAGCCGACCGCCTGGGTCAGGCCGGCCCGGCGGCGCATCTTGGCGAGGTCCAAGTGCCCCCAGGGTTCGGCGCTGGGAGCAGGAGCGCCTGGGGCGCCGTCAGTGTCCGCTGAGGTGGATCACCCCGACCTCGTCGAGGCCGTCGAGCGCGAGCTGTACCGCGAGGGCGGCGAGGAGGAACCCAAAGACCTTCTCGGTGACGAGCATCCGGCTCTCGTCGAGGTGGTCGCTGACGTGGTTGGCCCAGCGGAACACGACGACGTCGAGCGCGAGCACGATCGCCACCAGTCCGACGGCGAGCGCGAAGTAGCTGACCGATGCGGCCTCCGCGGACACCGTCATGAGCGCAACGATGCCGGCCGGGTTGACGACGTACGGGATGGCTAGCGGGTAGACCGCGAGGCGCATCGGGTCCTGCCCCTTCAGCCGGTGGTGGAGCTTCTCGGGATCGCCGGAGCCGAGCACCATGAACACGGCGATGATCAGGAGGATCAGGCCGCTGGCGATGGACAGCGAGCCGATCGAGAAGTGCAGCAGGCGCCGCAGCACCTCGCCCAGGACCAGGAGGACCATCGACACGATGGCGGCGGTCCTGAGCATCTTGCGCGCGACGCGTCGCTTCGTCGCGTCGTCCATGTCGGCGGTGATCTCCAGGAATGGTACGAGCGCGATCTTGGGGCCGATGCCGATGAGCAGCAGCAGGAACAGGTCAGCGGCGACGTTGAAGGTGATCGCCTTGTGGTCCATGGGAGACCTCCGAGACGGTGCGATTCCACCTGACCCCCGCTTCCGGCGCAACTCCTGGTATCGCCGGCTCTGGCCCGGTACGGCCCCCTCAAGGGGGCGGAAGTTCCAGGCCCTCAAGGGACTGGAACGCAACACCTGGCTGGGCCGCGGAGGCGATCCGCCTACTCAAGGCGGCGGAAGTTCGTCCAGCTCAAGCTGGACGAACGGCGGCCGACACCGGCGGCTCGGACGACTTGAGTCGCCTGCGGCGTGGTGCCCAGCAGGCCGCTGTCGGGCGTGGCCGAAGCTGAGCGGCGCCAGCGTGGTGGCGGCCGCCGCAGCGACCGCTGTGGGTCAGCGGGGGCCGAACGCCCGCTCGCCCGCCTCGCGCACCTGGCCAGGTCGGCGTCGTGATGGTCCGCGATCCGCTTCGCTGCGACGGACACGTTCCCGCCTCCGGCCGAGCGGGGCGGAAAGTTCCAACAGCTCAAGCTGCTGGAACGCAACACCTGGCTGGGCCGCCGAGGCGGCAGGGCTCGGCGCTGGTGAGCCGCGGCGACCAGCGCCTCGAAGGCGGCCGCGGCGGCCACGCGTTCCCGGCCTCAAGGGACTGCAACTCCCGGGGCGTGCCGGGCGACCTCGACAGCCGGCAAACCCGTCGCCATGCGACGCATTTGCCGAGCGGCGTTCGTGGCGCTTGAGTGCTACGGGCCACGGTCACAACCGCGCGCGGAAGCGTGCGATGGCGCCGCGCCGAGGACCCCTAGCGGCGCGAGGTCGCCAGGCCCGGGGTCGCCAACGGGGAGTCGGCCAGCCGGGGCGGCAGGTTTGGAGGCCCTTGAGGCCTGGAACGCGCTGCCGGTTTCCAGCGGCTCAAGCTCCTGGAAACGCGGGCCGGATCAGCCGCGCGCGCTGATCGCGCCTCACGGTGCCAGCCCCGTCGGGCGGCCTCGATGGCGGTGACGCCCTCGGCCGCCCGGGCGAGCACGAACGCCATCGTGTGCAACGGCCCGGCCACGTGGACGTCGCCGAGTTCGATCCGCACGACGTCGACGTCGCTACCCGAGCGCCGCGTCGACCACGCGCAGACCGGCGCGGACCGCCGCTACGTCCGAATCCGAACTAGTGCTCGTGTTTGTGGGCGTGGTGTGGTCGGCGAAGGGCGGTTACGTCGCCCAGAGGGGCCACGACGCCACCCGCTTCATGGCCCAGGTACAGGGTCCGGTACCTGAGGCTTCTGGCGACCGTCGTCGCGCGTCGTCGATTTCGGCCTCCGTCGTCGCCTACCTGAATGTCCATTGGCCATCCTCCTCTTGTCCGGTCAGCTTTGCGTCTACCGGCGGCGCACTTGGCGTCACGTGACTCAGTCGCGCCGTGACAAACGGCACGTACTAAGGCCGGTCGCCAGCTTCCGAGGTCACCGACTACGTCCGCGGGGTGGAGAGCAAACTCAACAACCTGTCGTCGGAGGTGTGGCGCCAGGCCAGTGCCCAGGACGACGCCATCAGGGCCACCCGGGACTACGCCGAGAAGCAGATCCGCGAGGCGGTCGAGGACGTGCGCACCGAGGTGCGCAAGCTCGTCGGGCAGGACGTTGGGCGGGAGATCCGGGCCGATGTGGCGACGATCGCTGACGGTGTCGACCCGCGGTTGGCGGAGCAGGTGGCCGAGCTCGCCGACACGGTCGAAGAACCACGGCCTGCTGTTGGCCAGGCTGCTCGACAACAAGTAGGCGGCCCGTCATGGACACCTTGCATCGGGGCCGCCCATGGCTTCCAGGGACGAAGGCCGGCCCAGTCGACGTCGCATGACGCCGCGGTTGACGTTATGGTGGGGCTGACCGGGGCTGGCGGACACACAAGCTGCTGGGGAGCTTTGTTGTGCTGCTGCGGAACTTGGCAGGTCGTTGGTTGAGAAGCCGAGCCAGACCAGACTCCAGGGGGACGCGCTCGCGCTCCACTCTGGTTGGGGTTGCCTTGGCCGCCCTGCTGGTGCCTGCCTCATGCACGGCAAGCTGGGAATTCAGCGAGCCGGGCAACTCCACGACGACGTCGATTCCGCGGACCACGACGACCACTACGACGACGCGGCCGACGACAACAACGACCCGGCCGACAACCACGACCCGCAAACCGCCTCCGACCACCACGACGACCGCGCCACCCAAGATCGCCACGGTCTCGCCCGACGTGCCCACCGGAGCCGATTACGGGTTCCCGCCCTGCACCGGCCCAGGACGCAACGTCCTCGACCCGCAGCCGGCCGGCACGGTGCTCACGAGCCGGTTCCGGGTGACAGCCCCACCGGACGACACCACCTACGACATGACCGGCGTGCAGGCCACTGCCCAGCCCGCGTCGTCCTACCCGTTCAGCTTCGGCACCGGGGACGACAACGCTGACGCCGCCGACCGGACCTGCATGATCGGGGGCGAACTGGTCGACCAGTTCGGTGACCCGCCGCCGCTTGACTGGCGCACCTGGCACGACGACTACAACGCCGCCTGCGTGAAGGTGGCGGCCGTCGACTGGATGCAGGTCCAGGGCCACGTCTGCCGCGGCATTCAGGACGGGTTCCGGATGCAGGAGAACGCGGTCAACGCCAACAACACTCGGTTCCTGATCGAGGATTCCTATGTCGGAAACGTGGGTGACGACTGCATCGAGAACGATTACACCACCGAGGGCGTCATCCTCGATTCGCTCTTCGATGGCTGCCACACCGCCTTCTCCGAGCGGCCATCGGGCGACCGGTGCTGGGAGACGCCTCCGGGTGAGCAGCTTGTGGTCGACCACAGTCTGTTCCGTCTGCAGCCGATGCAATTGGAAGAGGGCTTTGGTTACGGACGCCTGTTCAAGTGGCCGACCCACTGCGGCTCGATGAATGTCGCCAATCAGCCGGTCATCAAGTGCTCCACGTTCCTCGTGCCGGACTTCCGGCTCGACGACGGGACCAATGGCATGGAGTTCCCAGCCAACGCGGTTGTGGACGACTCAGCGTGCCCAGATGACCCGACGACGATCGTCTGGCTCGGCGGGGGCGACACCTACCCTGGCAACCTCCGGGGACTGCCGATCCGGACGACGACCGACATCGGGTATTGGAATGCCAAGGTGGCCGACTGGCATGCCCGCCATGACTGACCTCGGCTGAGCGTCGTGGGCGGTACCCGGTGCGCTTGCCGGGCCACCCCGGGAGGTCGGTTCGGCGGCCACCGTGCTGACGTGGCTGGTGATCTTCTGGCTCGCCGTGGTGGCGGTCGGTGTCCTGCTGGCCGCGCTGTGGGCCCTCCGGTGAGCGGGGAACGTTCCGGCAGGATTCCCCCGACGGTCGCCGCGACCCGGCGTTGTCGCGCCACTGGAGAATCCGCAGGTCAGCGCGTCGCGTGTTGCTCAGCGATGCTCCGCTCAGCTCCGATTTGTGCGATAGCAAGCCTGACTCGCGAGGTTGCTAACCTGCCGCGCCGTCCCCTGCGGATTCCTGATTTGCCTGGGGATAGACGGTGTCCGGTAGATTGGGAATCAATTCACAAGGTCCCCGGGGGCAACGTGCGGCGGGGCCAGCGACGCGAGGGAGCGAGGGGTGGCCGATCTGTCCGCCAGGCGTGAGATCAACCGAGGCGCCGGGGACGCGTTGTCGACGGCGTTCGAGCTGGCAGTGACCCCGGCGCTGCTCGCCCTGATCGGATGGCGCCTCGACGTCTGGATCGGGACCTCGCCCCTGTTCCTCCTGGTCCTTTTCCTCTTCACCGTCTGCTACGAGATGTGGAAGCACTTCACCCTCTACGACGCGCGGATGCGCGAGCAGCAGGCCAAGGTCGTGGGGTTGCGCCCGGGCACCGAGTCGGAGGAGGCGGGGGAGTGAGGCTCACCGCCGACGACCTGCGGGCGCCCGTACCCGACGCTCCCGCCGTCGAGCGGGAGCTGGCGTTCGACATGCTCAAACGAGGCGTCTGGTTCGCCCCCCTCGTCGTGATCGCGGCCACCGTCATCTGGAGAACGGCCGGGGCGTCGTCGGCCGGCGTGGCGATCGCGCTGGTGCTGGTCAACCTCGTCCTGGCCGCCGTGGCCCTCTCGTGGGCCGCGCGGCGGTCGCTGAACATGCTCATGGTCGTCGCCCTCGGCGGCTTCGCCGTGCGGATGGGGCTGGTTACCGCCGTGTTGCTGCTGGTCAAGGACGAGCCCTGGATCGACCTGGTCGCCCTCGGTGTCACCGTGCTCGTCACCCACCTCGGGCTCCTGTTCTGGGAGCTGCGCTACGTGTCCGCGTCCCTCGCCTTTCCGGTCCTCAAGCCCAAGGAGGTCGTGCACCAGTGATCCTCGGGTTGGAGTTCCCGCCGGTCAGCCACCTCGTCGAGTGGCCGACGCTCTTCGGTGGCGACGTCTTCGGCGTCAACAAGGTCGTGCTGCTGATGTGGATCTCGGTGGGCCTGGTCTTCGGCCTGTTCTTTGCCGCCACGCGGGAGCCGAAGCTGGTGCCGACCGGCGTGCAGAACGTGGCCGAGAGCACCGTGGAGTTCGTGGAGGACCAGATCGTCATGCAGACGATCGGGCCCGACGGCCGCGGCTACATGCCGTTCCTGCTCACGCTGTTCACCTTCGTGTTCGTCTGCAACATCTGGGAGCTGATCCCGTTGGTGCAGATGCCGGTGAACGCCCGGATGGCCCTACCGATGTTCATGGCGATCGTGGTGTGGTTCGTCTACATCATCGTCGGCATCAGGCATCAGGGTTTCTTCGGCTACTTCAAGAATGCCGCCATCCCACCGGGCGTCCCCAAGGCGATCCTGCCGCTGGTGGCGTTCATCGAGCTGCTGGGGATCCTCATCACGCGGCCCTTCTCGCTGGCGGTCCGGCTCTTCGCCAACATGCTCGCCGGCCACCTGCTGCTCGTGACCTTCGCCGTCATCACCCAGGCGCTGTTCACCACGACCATCATCGGCGGGGCGCTGCCGCTGGCTCTGTTGATCTTCCTGATGGGGTTCGAGCTGCTGGTGGCGTTCCTGCAGGCGTACATCTTCACCATCCTCGCTGCCGTGTACATCGACAGCTCCATGCACCCCGAGCACTGAGCACAACGAAGGAGACGAACCCGTGCTTCACGTCCTAGCCCAACAGGATCCGGGCGAACTCGAGGCGGGCCTGACCGCCGTCGGCCGAGGCATCGTCTACGGCGGCGCCGCCATCGGGCCCGGCATCGGCATCGGCCTGGTGGTGGGGAACGCCATCACCGCAATGGCCCGCCAGCCGGAGGCCGCCGGCATGGTGCGCACCACCATGTTCCTCGGCATCGCCTTCACCGAAGCCCTGGCCCTGTTCGGCTTCGTCCTCTCGTTCATCATCTCCGGCTGAGGAGGCCGTCGTGCGCACCCGCACACTCTTGGCAACCCTGCTACTCGCGCTGGGCGGGCTGCTGGTCTGGGCGTCCCCGGCGGGCGCGCAGGAGGGGGGCGACGAGCCGCAGCTCTCCGAGGACACGGAGGAGTGCATCCACCTGGCCGAGGAGGCGGACGACCCCGATGCCTGCCAGGAAGCGCCCAACCCGATCCTGCCGGCGACCGACGAGATCGTGTGGGGCGCGATCAGCTTCGCGGTCCTGCTCTTCCTGCTGTACAAGTTCGCCTACCCGCAGGTGAAGAAGATGATGGACGACCGGACCGAGC
The DNA here is from genome assembly GCA_963717085.1 of uncultured bacterium. Lineage (GTDB taxonomy): Bacteria > Actinomycetota > Acidimicrobiia > Acidimicrobiales > VFJN01 > DASQUK01. The sequence goes on along the minus strand of CAVQVM010000016.1, from coordinate 48,087 downwards.
GCATCCGCTCCGACCTCCAGGCCGCCGAGGGCGCCAAGACCGAGGCCGAGGCTGTGCTCGACGACTACAAGGCCCAGCTCAACGACGCCCGGGCCGAGGCCGGACGGATCATCGAGGAGTCCCGCCAGGCCGCCGACCGCATCAAGCGCGACCAGGAGTCCCGGCTCCAGGCCGAGCTGGCGGAGCTCCGGGCCCGCGCCGTGGCCGACATCGAATCCGCCAAGGTCCAGGCGGTGTCCGACCTGCGGGGCGAGGTCGCACGGCTCGCCATCGGCGCGGCCGAGACCGTTGTCCAGCGCAACCTGGACGAGGCCACCCAGACCCAGCTGATCGAGGACTACATCAACCAGGTGGCGGCGCAGCGTTCGTGAGGGCGGGCGCCACCACCCCCTCCTAGAGGCCGAGCGGAGAGACGATCATGCAGCCCACGCGTGGGAATTCGGCGACCGATCCGCTGCTTGCAGCGAGGCCTCCCGACGACACAGCACCGCAAGCCCCGAGCAGCGTGACCGTCCACGCACTTTCCTAGGAGCAAATCCCCGATGGCAGACGACCGTACGCTCGCCTACGCCGAGGCCCTCTTCGCGGTGGCCCGCGCCGAGGGCACCCTCGGCGAGGTGGAGGACGAGCTGTTCCGCTTCTCGCAGACGCTGCAGGGCAACGACGAGCTGCGGGACGCGCTCACCGACGCCGGCATCCCGGCCGCCCGGCGCCAGCAGATCGTGGAGGACCTCCTGGGCGGGAAGGCGTCGCCCACCACCGTGGCGCTCGTGTCGATGGTCGTCGGCACCGGCCGGGCCCGGGATCTGCCCGCGATCATCCAGCTGCTGGTGGAGATGAGCGCGGCCGAGGCCAACAAGGAGGTTGCGGAGGTGCGGACCGCAGTTCCGCTCACCGACGATCAGCTCGAGCGGCTGGCCGCGGCCCTCGAGGACGCCACCGGCAAGCAGGTCGAGATCAAGGTGGTGATGGACCCGTCGGTACTGGGCGGCATCGTGGCGCAGGTGGGTGACACCGTCATCGACGGGTCGGTGCGGCACCGCCTCGACCAGCTCAAGAACGCACTCTGAGAGGCCGACCCGATGAGGCAGGCACATGGGCGCAGAACAGTACGGGATCTGCAGGGTGAGTCCGCGCCGCACCGCACGCCAGGTGCCATGTGAGCACCTACACCACTCCTAGGACACAAGGACAACACCGATGGCAGAGCTGACCATCAACACCGCAGACATCGCCGAGGCGCTCCGCAATAACCTCGAGGACTTCAAGCCTGGCCTCGAGACAGCCCAGGTCGGACGGGTCACCGAGGTCGGCGACGGCATTGCGACGGTGGCGGGGCTGCCCAATGCTGCCGTGAACGAGCTGCTCGAGTTCGAGAGTGGGACGCTGGGCCTGGCCCTCAACCTCGACGAGGAGTCGATCGGCTGCGTCGTGCTCGGCGAGGCCGCCGACGTCAGGGAGGGCCAATCGGTCAAGGCCACCGGCCGCATCCTTTCGGTGCCGGTCGGCGACGGCCTTCTCGGGCGCGTGGTCGACGCGCTCGGGAACCCCATCGACGGCAAGGGTGCGCTGGTGGGAGTCGAGGACCGCCGCATGGAGATCCAGGCACCGGGGATCATGGGCCGCCAGCCCGTGCACGAGCCGCTGCAGACCGGCATCAAGGCCATCGACGCGATGACGCCGATCGGGCGCGGCCAGCGTGAGCTGATCATCGGCGACCGCAAGACCGGCAAGACCACCGTCGCCGTCGACACGATCATCAACCAGCGCGGTCTCGGCGTGAAATGCATCTACGTGGCGATCGGCCAGAAGGAGTCGACGGTGGCGAACACCGTGTCGACCCTGGAGGACCACGGCGCTCTCGACTACACGGTGGTGGTCGTGGCGGGTGCCTCGGATCCGTCGCCGTTCAAGTACCTGGCGCCCTACGCCGGCTGTGCCATGGGCCAGCACTGGATGGAGAACCGCGAGCACGCCCTCGTGGTCTACGACGACCTGTCCAAGCAGGCCGAGGCGTACCGCCAGATCTCGTTGCTGCTGCGCCGCCCACCGGGCCGCGAGGCCTACCCCGGCGACGTCTTCTACCTGCACAGCCGGCTGCTCGAGCGGGCCGCGAAGCTCTCCGAGGAGAACGGCGCGGGGTCGCTGACCGCGCTGCCGATCATCGAGACCAAGGCCGGTGACATCTCGGCGTACATCCCCACCAACGTCATCTCCATCACCGACGGCCAGATCTACCTGCAGGACGACCTGTTCAAGTCGGGCGTGCGCCCCGCCTTCGACACCGGCCAGTCGGTGTCGCGCGTCGGCGGTGCCGCTCAGATCAAGGCCATGAAGGCCGCGGTGGGCACGCTCAAGGGCGACCTCTCCCAGTTCCGCGAGCTCGAGTCGTTCGCGGCCTTCGGGTCCGAGCTCGACAAGGTGTCACAGGCCCAGCTCGACCGCGGCTACCGGCTGGTCGAGCTGATGAAGCAGCCGCTCAACAGCCCGATGCCGGTCGAGGAGCAGGTGATCTCGCTCTACGCCGCCACCCACGGCTACCTCGACCCGGTGCCCGTCACCGAGGTCCGCCGGTTCGAGCAGGAGCTCATCGAGTGGTTCCGCAGCCGCCATGGCGACCTGCTCGACGCCATTCGCACGGACGGTGAGATTCCCGACGTCGAGGCGCTCGACGCCGCGCTCAAGGACTTCGCGGAGCAGTTCTCGTGGGAGCAGGCCGCCGACGAGGTGGGCGCTCGCGCCACCACGTCGTCCGTAGCCGCCGCGGAGGCCGATGAGGAGGCCGAGCCGTCCGCCCACGCCTCGGGAGACGGTGGCGGAGAGGCGCCCGAGTCGGCCGAGGAGGACGGCCACTAGTCATGCCCGGCGGCCAGGAACGGGCGCTGCGCCGGCGGATCCGCTCGGTGCAGGCGACCAAGAAGATCACCAAGGCGATGGAGCTCATCGCCACCAGCCGCATCGTCAAGGCTCAGCAGCGGGTGGCGGCCGCCCGTCCCTATAGCGAGCGGATCACCGAGGTCATCCGCAACCTTGCGGCCGCCGGTGCCGGTGGTGACTCGCCGCTGCTCGCCGAGCGTGACGAGGTGCGCACGGTGGCCTACGTGGTGATCGCGGCCGACCGGGGACTGTGCGGCGCCTACAACAGCTCGGTGATCCGGGCCGCGGAGCGGTCGATGCAGCGCCAGCGGGTCGAGGGTCGCCAGACGCGGCTCGTGACCGTCGGCAAGAAGGCGGCGTCGTACTTCCGCTTCCGGGGCTGGGACATCGACGCCCGTTTCGAGGGCTTCGCCGACCAACCCGCCTACGAGGACGCCCGGTCGATCGCGGAGCACGTCGTCACCCAGTTCGAGGCGGGCGAGTACGACCTGGTCGAGCTGGCCTACACGCAGTTCCTGTCGCTGGCGTCGCAGCGCGTGGTGATACGGCGCTTCGTGCCGCTCGACCCGTCGATGATCGAGCAAGCGGCCGATGGACCCCACGCCGACTACGAGTTCGAGCCCGACCCCCAGGAGATCCTCGACCGGCTACTGCCCCGCTACGCCGAGGCCCGGCTCTACGCCGCGCTGCTCGACGGGGCGGCGTCGTTCCTCGCCGCCCAGCAGCGGGCCATGAAGTCGGCCACCGACAACGCCGAAGACCTCATCACCCGCTACAGCCGGGCGATGAACCGGGCCCGCCAGGACGCCATCACCACCGAGATCATGGAGATCGTCGGCGGCGCCGAGGCAATGCGCGCCGCCAAGGCGGACGGGAGCGACCTGTTGGTCGACCATGCGCTCATGTCCGCCGACATCCTGTCCGACCGCCTCGAATCCTCCCGCACGTAGGAGCACAGGAAATGACCGTCACCGACACCAGCACCGACACCGGGGCGCCGCTCAAGGACGGCCGCGTCGTCGCCATCGCCGGCCCGGTCGTCGACGTCGAGTTCCCGCCCGACGCCGTGCCCGCCATCAACACCGCCCTGGAGATGACGGTCACCGTCGACGGGCAGGACATCCCGGTCCGGTCCGAGGTGGCACAGCAGATCGGCGACTCGCGGGTCCGGGCCATCTGCCTCCGGCCCACCGACGGGCTCACGCGGGGCACGCCGGTGCGCAACCTGGGCTCCGGCCTGGCCATGCCGGTGGGCGACGGCGTGCTCGGCCACGTGACCAACGTGATCGGGGAACCGCTCGACGTCCCCGAGCTCGACGCCTCCCAGATCGAGGCCTACTGGGACATCCATCGCCAGGCGCCCGACTTCGACGCCCTGGAGCCACGCAAGGAGGTCTTCGAGACCGGCATCAAGGTCATCGACCTGCTCACGCCCTATCTGCGGGGCGGCAAGATTGGCCTGTTCGGTGGCGCCGGCGTGGGCAAGACCGTGCTCATCCAGGAGATGATCCGGCGCGTCGCCGAGCAGTTCGGCGGCGTGTCGGTGTTCGGCGGCGTGGGGGAGCGCACCCGCGAGGGCACCGACCTCTACCTGGAGATGAAGGAGACCGGAGTCCTCGAGAAGGCGGCGCTGGTGTTCGGCCAGATGGACGAGCCGCCGGGCGTGCGCCTCCGCGTCGGCCTGTCGGCGCTGACGATCGCCGAGTACTTCCGCGACGTGAAGGGCCAGGACGTCCTGCTGTTCATCGACAACATATTCCGCTTCGTGCAGGCGGGGTCCGAGGTGTCGACGCTGCTCGGCCGGATGCCCTCCGCCGTGGGCTACCAGCCCACGCTGGCCGACGAGATGGGCGAGCTGCAGGAGCGCATCACGTCCACCCGGGGCCGCTCGATCACGTCGCTCCAGGCCGTCTACGTCCCCGCCGACGACTACACGGACCCGGCGCCGTTCACCACGTTCACCCACCTCGACGCCACCACCGAGCTGTCCCGCGACATCGCCGCCCTTGGCATCTACCCGGCCGTGGACCCGCTGGCCTCGACGTCGACCATCCTCCAGCCCGACGTCGTCGGGGAGCGGCACTACGCCGTGGCCCGGCGGGTGCAGGAGATCCTGCAGCGCTACAAGGAGCTGCAGGACATCATCGCCATCCTCGGCCTCGACGAGCTGGCCGAGGAGGACAAGGTCACCGTGGCGAGGGCCCGCAAGATCCAGCGGTTCCTGTCGCAGCCGATGTTCGTGGCCCAGAACTTCACCGGCCTGGAGGGCATCTTCACTCCCGTGGACGAGACAGTGACGTCGTTCGAGGCGCTGGTGAACGGCGACCTCGACGAGCTGCCGGAGCAGGCATTCCTCAACGTCGGCGGCGCCGACGACGCGCGCCGCAAGGCCGACCAGCTGCGCCAACGGGCCGGCAGCGAGTGACCGGGAGGCTGCACTCGTGACCCTCCAGGTCGAGCTGGTATCGCCCGAGCGCATCCTGTACTCGGGCGAGGCCGACATGGTGATCGCGCGCACGATCGGCGGCGGCGAGCTCGCGTTCCTCACCGGGCACGCGCTCTTCGTCGGCGCGCTCGACATCGCCACGGTCACGATCAGGTCGTCGTCGGGTGACGAGGTGGCGGCCGTGCACGGTGGGTTCGTGGAGGTGTCCAACGACCGGGTGACGATCCTGTCGGACGTCGCCGAGCTGGGGAGCCAGATCGACGTCGAGCGGGCTCGGCGCTCTGCCGAGGAGGCCGAGCAGCGGGTCCGGCAGAGCGATGACGCCGAGGCGGAGGCGACCGCCCGCCGTGCCCACGTCCGGATGGCCGCCGCCGGCGGGGTCCGCGGCGTCTGATCCCCGGCCGTTGCGGACCCGCGATCCCGGGTCCTCGACGTGACGGGGCGTGGCGCCTCCGGAAAACTGGTAGCCGTGGGGATGCGCCGATCGGTTGGGGTGCTCGTGACCGCCGCGCTGATCGCGGCGTGCTCCGGGGGCTCGGACGGATCCGGCGGGTCGGACGAGCAGAGCGCACCCGACGACGAGTCGGCGGCGGCGGCCGAACAGCCCAAGGAGTTCGATGGCGGCGACTTCTACGCCGCGCCCGACCCGGTGCCCGACGACGACCACGGCTCGCTGCTGCGCTACCAGCCGGTCGACGACCTCGACGTGAACGGGGCGACCGCCTGGCGGATCATGTACGTGTCCGAGTCGCTCGAAGGCGAGCCGATCGTGGTGACCGGAACGGCGCTGGTGCCACCCGGCGAGGCGCCGACCGGCGGCCGCCCGGTGTTGACGATCGCGCACGGGACCAGCGGCATCGCCGACGAGTGCGCCCCGTCGAAGCATCCGGCGGCCACGGAGCTGTCCCTCATGGGACCGTTCGTGGACGCCGGCTACCTGGTCGTGCTGAGCGACTACGAGGGCCTGGGCACCCCCGGCCGCCATCCGTACCTGGTGGGCGACAGCGAGGGCCGGGGCGTGCTCGACGGCGCGCTCGCCGCCCGCGAGCTGCCCGATGCCGACGCCGGCGACCAGCTCTCGATCTTCGGCTACTCGCAGGGCGGTCACGGCGCACTGTTTGCCGGCCAACTGGCGGCCGACTGGGTGCCGGACTACGAGCTCGTGGGCACCGTGGCCGGTGCGCCGGCCACCGAGCTGCCCGTCATCTTCGGCGCCGCCGGGTCGTTGCCGATCGCCGGGTTCCTCTACATGATCATCGCCGGATTCGCCGAGGCCTATCCCGAGGCCGATCCGTCGCTGGTCCTCACCCCGGCGGGTGAGGAGGAGCTGCCGCAGGTGGACCGGGGTTGCGTCAGAGACGTGATCCGGCACTTCGCCGACACCCCCAACGCCGAGCTCCTGAAGCCCGGGCTCGCGGACGTGCAGCCGTGGGCCGACCTGGAGGTCGCCAACGACCCCGGCCGAGCGGCGACCGACACCCCGATCCTGATCGTGCACAGCGCCGCCGACGACGTCGTGCCCGCCACGCTGAGCCAGGTGCTGGCGCAGCGCATGTGCGCCGAGGGCCAGGTCGTCGAGCGCCGGGTCTACGACAAGGGTCAGGGTCACGTCGAGGCGGTGCCGGACGCCGTCAGCGACGCCTTCGAGTGGCTGCAGCAGCGGGCCGCCGGTGACGAGCCCGTGTCGACCTGCGCTGCCGGATAAGGGCGATCGCCGATGCCCCGACGCCGGTTGGGGGTCGTGCTGCTGCTGCCGGACCCGGCGGCGACCGAGGTGGACGGCCTGCGGCGGGCCCTCGGCGACGGCTCGCTCGGTCGCATCCCCGCGCACCTCACCCTCGTCCCGCCGGTCAACGTCCGGGGGGACGACATGCCGGCGGCCCTCGATGTCCTCCGGCGGGCCGCGACGCAGACCCGCCCGTTGGACCTGCGGCTCGGCCCCGCCACGACGTTCCATCCGGCAACGCCGGTGGTCTACCTGGGCGTCCACGGCGATGTCGCCGCGCTGCACGCGCTCCGCGGTCGGGTCTTCCACCCGCCGCTGGAGCGCCCGCTGACGCGCGCCTTCGTCCCTCACGTCACGCTGGCCGACGAGTTCGATCCGGTCCGCATCCCGGCCGCCGTGGCCGCACTGGCCGACTACGTCGTCGACGTGCGCTTGGAGGCCGTGCACCTGCTCGAGGAGGGACGCAGCCGGGTGTGGCGGCCGATCGCGGATGCGAGGTTCAGCAGCCGCTGGCTACCCGGGTGAGGTCTACGCTGCCCGGCCATGTCCGCTACCTCGCCGCGGTCCGCCGGCTGGCGCACTGCACTGATCACGGGGGCGTCGTCGGGGATCGGCGCCGCGCTGGCCCGCCAGCTCGCCACCGAGGGCACCGATCTCGTCGTCGTGGCGCGGGACAAGGCCCGCCTCGACGCGCTCGCCGCCGAGCTGGGCGGCACGGAGCGCGCCGGCGGCGGTGTCGCGGTCGAGGTGCTGCCGGCGGACCTGGCCGACGCGGTGTCGCTGGCGGTGGTCGAGGCCCGCGTGGCGGGCGATGAGAGGCCCATCGACCTGCTGGTCAACAACGCCGGGTTCGGCACCTATGGCCCGTTCGCCGAGTCCGACATCGACACCGAGACGCAGGAGATCGCCGTCAACGTGACCGCGCTGGTGCGGCTCACCCACGCGGCGATGCGGGCCATGGTTCCACGGGCCCGCGGGTCGATCGTGAACATCTCGTCGATGGCGGCGCTCCAAGCCACCCCCGGCAATGCCACCTACGGGGCCACCAAGGGGTTCGTGGCGATGTTCGGCGAGGCCGCGTCGAGCGAGCTCGCCGGCACCGGCGTGACCGTCACGACGGTGCTCCCGGGCTTCACCCACACCGAGTTCCACGAGCGGGCCGGCGTCGAGCCACGACGGCCCCTGGGCATGCCGTGGCAGTCAGCCGACGACTGCGCCGCCGAGGCGCTGGCCGCGGCCCAAGCCGGCAAGTCCTGGGTCGTGACGGGCAGGGTCAACAAGATCGCTGCCGCCGCCGCCGGGCCGGTGCCCCGCGGCGTCCGCCGCTGGGCCGCGGCGCGCATAGCCAGTCATATCTAGATGGGCGTTGGACGCCACATGGCGGGGGGTGCGGGGGGCAGAGGCTCCAGCCGGAGCCCCCCGCCGTCGCTCGAGCCGGCTCCGCCGGTCGAGCGACCGACAATCGACGCCGCCGAAGCGCGGCGACCAAAGCCTCGTTTCGCAACCTCTGGTTGCGAAACGAAACCTCAGGCGAAGTCGATCGAGGCGAAGTGGGCCAGCTTCGAGAGCTTGTGCTGGGCGCTGATGAGTCGGACCGTTCCCGACTTGGAACGCATGACCAGCGACTGCGTCGACGCGCCCTGGTGGTTGTAGTGGACGCCCCGTAGCACCTCGCCGTCGGTGATGCCGGTCACGGCGAAGAAGCAGTTCTCGCCGCCCACGAGATCGGCGGTGGTCAGCACCTGCTCGAGGTCGTAGCCCTGCGCGATGGCGGCCTGACGTTCCTCGTCGTTGCGGGGCCAGAGCCGCCCCTGGATCTCGCCGCCCATGCACTTCATCGCCGTGGCGGCGATGACCCCCTCGGGGGTGCCGCCGATACCGAACAGGACGTCGGCACCCGAGTCCGGCCAGGCGGTCGACACGGCGCCGATCACGTCCCCGTCCTGGATGAGCCGGATCCGGGCCCCGGCGGCCCGCACCTCGGCGATGAGATCGGCATGGCGGTCGCGATCGAGGATGACGGCCGTGACGTCCCGCACCGACTCGCCCTTCGCCCGCGCCACCGCCTGCAGGTTCTCGGTGGGTGACTTGGTGATGTCGATGGCGCCGGCCGACTCCTGGCCGACGGCGATCTTCTCCATGTAGACGCAGGGGCCGGGGTTGAACATCGTCCCCCGCTCGGCCACGGCGATCACCGAGACGGCGTTTCCCCGCCCCAGCGCAGTCAGCGTCGTGCCCTCGACCGGGTCGACGGCGATGTCGGTGAGCGGCCCCGTGCCGTCACCGATCTTCTCGCCGTTGTAGAGCATCGGGGCTTCGTCCTTCTCGCCCTCGCCGATCACGACGATGCCGTCCATGGGGACGCCGTCGAGCACGATGCGCATCGCGTCGACCGCCGCGCCGTCGGCGCCGTTCTTGTCGCCCCGGCCCATCCACCTCGACGCCGCGAGCGCCGCCGCCTCGGTGACCCTGACCAGCTCGAGCGCGAGGTTGCGGTCGGGTGGCTGCCTCGTGGCCATGCGGCGAAGATAGTCGGCTGGTTGAATGGGTTCGTGGGCCAGCTTTCCGATCCGTACGACCAGGCCGAGGACGAGGGCCTCGGCATCACCATCTCCGGGCTGCCGGGCGAGCTCGACGAACCGGAGCCCGACGCAGACGCGGTGCCCGGCCGCGAGCCGGAGGTCGACGACGCAACCGACACCGAGGTCGTCTACGACCTCGACGACTGGAGCGAGATCGAACGCGGCGCGGTCACCGACCGCCTGCGCGAGGCCGGGATCCCCCACGGGTGGGAGGCCACCTCGCTGCACGTCGCCGAGGCCGACGAGGCGGCCGTCGAGAACATCCTCGACATCGTCGAGGGCGAGAACGAGGCCGACGCGGAGACGCTCGACGCCGCGCAGGACCAGGTCGCGTACGACCTGTCCGACTGGGACGACGACCGCCTCGCCACATTGGTCGACGAGCTCGCCGCCGCAGGGATCGCCCACGGCTGGGACGAGGACGAGCTGTTCGTCTACGCCGCCGACGAGCAGGCCGTCGACGAGCTGCTCGATCGGGTCACCCATCCCCACGAGCTGCCGCCCGAGGCCGACGACGGGCCGGCGGGGGCCGAGCTGCTGGGCGAGGTGTTCGTCACCGCCGACCGCCTGCAGCACGACCCCGACGACCACGAGGGCACCGTGTCGATGCTCGACCTCGGCCACGCCGTCGAGGGGGCCGATCCGCCCTACGGCATCGGCCCGAAGGAGTGGGACCACCTCCAGGGCCGGGTGGGCGCGCTGTGCTCCCAGCTGCGGGCCTCCAAGGTCGACGAGGACGCCGTCATCGACGCCGCCCGCGACCTCCGCAACGCCTTGCGGTCGTACGTGTGACCCCCATCCGAACTTGCGGCGTTTAGCGACGTCATGGCATCGCTAAACGCCGCAAGTTCGGATGTGTGGCCCCCACCTTGCCTACCGGCGACCGCCGGCCCCGCCGTTAGCATGCGTCCGTGATCCTCGCGGAGCTGGAGGTGTTCCACTCGCGGCCCATCGCCCCGACCCGGCGCGTGGCATTGGGGCACCGCGACCTCCCCTGCAGCCCGGCGCCGGGGTTCGGCGGCATCCTGCTCGGGGGCATCGTGGCCGCCTACATCCCCGCCCTCGACCCCGAGCTGTTCGACGACCTCCATCGCCTGACCCTGCACCTCGAGGCCGGGCGCCGCATCCCTCAGCCCCGACTCCGCCATCGCCTCCAGACCGACCGGGTCGGCCTGCAACGCAGCGTTCACCGGTTGCGGGGCGAGGGCGAGGATCTGGCATTCGAGCTGGACGACAAGGGCTCGCCTGCGCACCACATCCTGGCCGCCGTGTACGCGGCCGGCGAGCTGCCGCTCGGTCCCCGGACCCGGGTCATGGAGGCGATCCGGCGGGCGATGCGCTGGACCGGGGCGATCGACGGCTCCCTGGTGGCGTACCTGTCGGGATTGAGCCGCCGCCGCGACTGGTCGGCCGACGCCTTCCGCGACCCCGTGGGCTGGGCCATCGACGTGCTCGACCTTCGCAACGGCAACGGCGGCAGGCCGGACCGCAAGGCCGTCCAGGGCCGTTTCCGCTACCTGGTCCGCCGGGCTCACCCCGACCACGGCGGCGACACCGCCGCGGCCGCCGCCCGCTTGGCGGAGCTGGCCGAGGCCCGGCGGATCCTCCTCGCCGGTGCCTAGTGGACCCTCGCGGAAGTCATCGTGGCGTCTCGCCGGCCCGATCCGCCGCTGGACATCGTTCTCGTCGTCGCCGCAGCCGCTGGCTGCGCCTTCCTCCTGCGTCCTCGCCAGCGACGAATCTGACACGGCGATACATCCACGGAACTTCCGCGAGCGCCCACTAGTGCGGCGCGGGACGCTCGCCCGGAAGCCGGCGCCGTGAGCCGCGGCGCGGGCGCCGGGGCGGTCTTGTTGTTCCCGGGCGCCAGCAGCGGCCGGGACCACCCGGCGCTGGTGGCGATCGAGCAGGCGCTGGCGCCCCTCCCGGTAGCGCGGACTGACTTCCCCTATCGGCGCGAGGGCCGCAAGGCCCCCGATCGGCCACCAAAGCTGATCGCCTGCGTGCGCGACGAGGCCGCGGCGCTGGCGGACCGGGCCGGGATCGATCCGGCGGCCGTCGTGCTGGGCGGGCGGTCGATGGGCGGGCGCATGTGCTCGATGGCGGTGGCCGAAGGCCAGCCCGCCGCCGGACTCGTGCTCATCTCTTACCCCCTCCACCCGCCCGGTCGAGCCGACAAGCTGCGCGTCGACCACTTCCCCGACATCAAGGTGCCCTGCCTGTTCGTGTCCGGCACGCGCGATCCCTTCGGCGCTCCCGCTGAGCTCGAAGCCCGGACGGCCGCCATCGGCGGAAAGGTCACCCACGTCTGGATCGATGGCGGGCGCCACGAGCTGAAGGGTGCCGACGAGCGGGTGGCCGAGACGGTGGCGGCGTGGGTTGGCGGCCTCTGAGCCTGGTTACTCGACGACGTCGACCGGAGTGCCCAGCGGGAGCCCGTACGTCTCCACCATCCGGGACATGATGTCCGGCGCCACCGCGATCGATCCGATCGGCACGTCGCGGCCGAGCGTCGACGGATCCGCCACCCCGTGGATCGCGACCACGCCGCGACCGGCCTGGAATGCCGCCAGGTCGTTGGCGGACCCGGACAGGCCGTAGGCGTAACGGGCGTACGGGCCCGCGGTGTTGGGGGGCTTGACCAGGTCCTTGATGAACAGGGTCGTGCCGGGTTCGGGCCTGTCGGCGGTGCCGATGGCGACGCGCGCGCTCAGCGCCTCGCCCTCGCCGGTGTGCAGGGTGAGGGTGTGGTCGGAGAGTGAGACCTCGATCCGGAAGTGATGGCGGCTGAGCGTGACGTCGGCCCGCTTGATCCACCCGGTATGACCGGCGGGCGCCGTCGGCAGCTCGACCTCCAGCCAGTCACGTCCCCGCTGCCCCACCACCACGGACACGACCTCGCCGCTGATCTGCCCGTCGGCCCGGAGCGTCTCGACCGCCGCGTCGTCGTCGTTCGGCGACTCCCACACCTGCAGGTCCTCGGTGCTCGCGGCCACCAGGACGGCGTTGTCGGCACCCTCGCCGTCGTTCGCCTCATTCGACGCCGGGCCGTCGTCGTTCGGTGGCACCGCGCTCTCGGGCTTGTCCGCTGAGCACCCCAGCACGACCACCAGCAGCGCCACCACCGCGGCCGCGTGAGCCGTCCGCCAATGTGACATGGCCGGGCATCGTAGTTGCCGGGGTGCGGTCCTCCGGATTGAGGTCCTCGAGCTCGCGCCGGGCGGTCTCGGGGAAGTACGCCAGCACCACGATGGCCATGATCAGCGGGCCGATGGCGAGGAGGCCGAGCGCCAGGCCGAACGAGCCCAGCTCGTCGATCAGGAAGCCCGCCAGGACCAGGCCGATGACGCTGCCGATGGTGGCCACCGTGTTGATGATCCCGTTGGCGCGGCCGCGCAGCGACGTGGGGAAGAGCTCGGGCCCGTACACGCTGAGGGCGGGCACCAGGGCGGCGGCGAAGATCGAGCCGACCGTCGCGGTCAGCCACATGGCAGGGCCGTCGAACGTGAACGACAGGGCGAGGAGGACGACGCCGACGACCGTGCCGACCGCGCCCACCATGCGCCGTCCGCGGGTGTCGGCCAGGCGACCACCGATCACGATGCCGATGCTCGCCGGCGTCGACGTGACGATGATGAACAGCGACACCGCCGCCGCCGACATCCCCCGCTCGTCCCGCAGGAACTCGGTGCGAAACTGCGACTGCGGGGTCGTGAACAGGAGCAGCAGAAAGGACGCTCCCGCCAGCAGCGCCAGCCGGTGGTAGTGACCGGCCAACCCGACGGTGCGGTGTGGGCGCACGTACCGCCGGCTCTCCGGAAGGAGCCGGCCGAACCGCAGCACCACGGGGATGAAGAGCAGGGGGATGACGTACAGGATCCGCCATGCCCCCAGGCCGAGGTCGGCCACCGGCAGCACCCACAGCACCATCCCCGCGCCCAGCGCCCCCGTCATCGCCAGCAGGCTGAGCGCATAGGCCCGGGAACCGGCCGGCATCTCCTCGGCGGCGATGACGACCAGGAGCACGCTGGCGGCCGACACCGAGCCCCGGTTCACGACCTGCGTGGCCGCCAGGGTCGCGAGGTTGGGTGCCAGGGCCCCGGCGACCGTGGATCCGATGGCGCCCAGCAGCGACACCACCAGCAGCCGCCGCCGGCCCCGGCGGTCGGCCAAGGCGGCGAGCAGGATGGCCAGCAGCGCCCCGGCCCGCACCGCGGCGAACGCGCCACCCTGGGCGGTCGTTCCGGCGCCGAACTCGTCGGCCGCGAAGCTCATCGTCTGGGTGAGGAGCGTCCCGTGATAGCCGACGACGAGCGACAGCGTGGCCAGCATGCCCAGCACCGACGCCGCGCGGGCGTCCGGCCGCTGCGGCGGGTACCACCAGGGGAGGCGCCCGTCGGGGCGGGGTGGCCGGCGCAGGGCGTGGCGCACCGGGTGGTTCATGAGGAACCGCCACGTGCCCGTAGGTAGGCGGTAGTCGAACTGCTGCGTCACCGAATAGCGACCGTTGTCTGGCGTCACCTGGACGCTGCGGGCGTACCGCTCGAAGGGGCCGTGGTCGAGCTCGTACCGGTCCTCGCCCGCAGGGCGCTCGCCGACGACGTCGTCGCGGGGGGAACGGATCCGATCCAGCGTGGCCTGGTCGACAGACTCGCTGACGGTGAGCCGCGGCACGGCCGTTACCCGGTCTCGTCGCCTGGCGAACCCTCGCCGTTCGGGGGCTGCTGCCGCTCGATGCGTGAGGCCCGCCGGTTGGCGATCGCGAGGAGGCTGCCGAAGATCACGATGGGCACGGCGACGAACAGCATTTCGTCCCAACCACCCTGGTGTGCGAGCAGCAGCGCCATCACCGCTTCAGGTTCCCAGACGGGCGCCGCATCCGCTAACCGGGGGCCGCGCCGGCAGGCCGGGGAACACGACGAGCGGGCGGGGCGTTGTTGCTCTCGGCGGTGCCGTTCCGCGACCATGCGTCGCGCATCGCAGCACGAGGAGTTTCGTGGTCGATACCGACAAGGTCTCCGAGGTCATCGAGGTGATCCGTCCCGCCATCCAGGCCGATGGTGGCGACATCTTCCTGCGCGGCGTCGATGCCGATGCGGGCGTCGTGACCGTCGAGCTGGTGGGGGCGTGTGTCTCCTGCCCGGCCTCGACCGTCACCCTCAAGGCCGGCATCGAGCGCATCCTCAAGGATCGGGTGCCGGGCGTGACCGAGGTCGTCGACGTGGGAGCGCCCACCGAGACGTCGGTCGGGCTCGGTCTCTAACTTTCTGTCCGTGCCTGCTGCCGCACCCGATGACCTGTTGGCCGCGGCGCGTGCGGGCGACCGCGGCGCCCTGGCCCGCCTGATCTCGATCATCGAGCGTGGCGGCGAGGAGGCCCGCCAGGTCGGTCGGGCCGCCCACGGGCCGGGCATCGACGCCACCACCGTCGGGATCACCGGTGCGCCCGGCGCCGGCAAGTCGACCCTGACCAGCGCGCTGCTCGAGACGGTGCGAAAGGGTGGCGACCCGATCGCCGTGCTGGCGATCGACCCGTCCTCGCCGTTCTCCGGGGGCGCCCTGCTCGGAGACCGGGTGCGCATGGGCGAGCACGCGCTCGACGACGGCGTGTTCATCCGGTCCATGGCCACGCGGGGTCACGTCGGGGGACTAGCGGTCGCCGCCCCCGAGGCGGTGCGGGTCCTCGCCGCCGCCGGCTATCCCTGGGTGATCCTCGAGACGGTCGGGGTCGGGCAGGTGGAGATCGACGTCATGGCCCAGGCCGACACGACCGTGGTCGTGGTCACCCCCGGGTGGGGCGATGCCGTGCAGGCCAGCAAGGCCGGCCTCATGGAGATCGCCGACGTGTTCGTGGTCAACAAGGCCGACCGGCCCGGCGCCGACGACGCGGCCCGCGACCTCGAGCGCATGCTGAACATGTCGTCGGCGGAGGGCTGGCGCCCGCCGGTGCTGTGCGCGACCGCCACGACCGGCGGAGGTGTGCCGGAGGTGTGGCAGGCGGTGGTCGACCACCGGGCGCACCTGACGGCCGGAGGGGAGCTGCAGGAGCGGCGCCGGCGCCGGGCGGCCGAAGAGATCACCCGTCTGGTGGCGGCGCGGCTGCTGGACAAGGCCCGTGCGGTGACCGCCGGGCCTCGTGCCGCCGAGCTTGCCGACGCGGTCGCCAGTGGCGACGTGGACCCGTGGACCGCGGCCGAGGAGCTGCTGGGCGAGTAGCTGGCGGTCGGTGTGGGCGGCGTCCGCGTCAGATCCCGGGTGCTAGTGGACGCCACGATGACTTCCGCGAGGGTCCACTCGACGCCAGAAGTAGGGTCACGACCCATGTCCACCGACACCCCGCTCGTCCACGTCGATCGTCGCGACGACGGCGTCGCGCTCGTCACCCTCGACAACCCCAAGGTGAACGCGCTGTCCCGCGAGCTGCTGCGCCAGTTGGAGGCCGCGGCCGGGGGACTGGCCGCCGACCCGCCCGGGGCCGTCGTCGTCACCGGTGGCGACCGCATCTTCGCCGCCGGCGCGGACATCGCGGAGTTCGGTGGCCCCGAGGAGGCCCGGGTCGTGGGCGGCGGATTCCAGCGGGCGCTCGATGCCGTTGCGGCCATCCCTCGGTGCGTGATCGCGGCGATCTCTGGGTTCGCCCTGGGCGGCGGGTGCGAGCTGGCGCTCGCCTGCGACCTGCGGATCGCCTCGGAGCGGGCCAAGCTGGGCCAGCCCGAGATCCTGCTGGGGATCATCCCGGGTGGCGGCGGTACCCAGCGGCTGGCACGCCTGGTGGGCCCCGCCAAGGCCAAGGACCTCGTGCTCACTGGCCGCCAGGTCGCAGCCGACGAGGCGCTGCGGATCGGGCTGGTCGACGAGGTGGTGCCGCCCGACGAGCTGCATCCGCGGGCGCTGGCCCTCGCCGCCGAGCTGGCCCGCGGTGCCGTGGTCGCGCAGGAGTTCGCCAAGCGGGCGATCGACCGGGGGCTGGAGGGCCCGCTCGACGCCGGGCTCGCCCTGGAGCAGGACCTGTTCGCCGACGTGTTCGCCACCGAGGACGCCGGGATCGGCGTGGCGTCGTTCCTCGAGCACGGTCCCGGTAAGGCCACGTTCGTCGGCCGCTAGGAGCGGGACGCACCATGGCTGGGGTCCCTTCGCCGCCGCCGGGCGGCTACATCGAGCCCTACGCGCCGCCGCCCGGGCGCGGCGCCTACGGCACCTATCCACCCACCCAGAGGTTCGAGCCGTTCGTCGGGCTCGCCACCGCGGCGGCCGCGCTCCTCGGCGTCATGGCCGTCCTCGCGCTTTTGGGCCTGGGCGCTCACCTCAACCGCGTCGGGCTGATCAACGGGAGTTCCGCGATGGCGGCGTGACGCTCGAGGAGCTGGAGGACGCCGACGACGGCGTCGGCGCGACAGGAGAATTCAAGCCCAGGCAGCGAGTCCCAGCTCGGAGTTGCCCACCAGGTCGGGGTGGCGGGGGACGATGCGGACGGTGAACCCGTAGCGGCCGGCGCGCTCGCAGTAGAACGAGCCGACGTAGCGGGCATGGTCCTCGTCGGCGGTGCCGGCGGGGTGCATCGACGCCGAGGTGCGCTCGGTCAGCTCGTCGCCCTGGCCCACGGGGCCGTGGACGAGCTGCACGTCGACGTCGTCCGCCGACAGCGTCCCCAGCGACACCACCGCCTCCACGGTTCTTGACCCGCCCAGCTGGGCGGCCGCGCCGTCGCCCTCCACCCGGTCGACGTGCACGCCGTGCCACGCCTCCGCCACCCGCTGCTTCCAGGCCGCCAGCGATCGGGCCCGGGCGAGCCCGTTAGCGGACAGGGTGTTGGTTCGGGCGGCGGTGGGTTCGTAGAGGAGCTCCACGTAGTCCGCCACCATGCGGGAGGCCGTGACCTTCGGACCCAGCGACGTCAGCGACTTGCGGACTTTCTTCAGCCACCGCCGGGGCACGGGGCCCCCGTAGGTCTCGTAGAACAGCGGCACCACCTGGCGCTCGAGCAGGTCGAACAGCGCGCCGGCCTCGAGTTGGTCCCGCCGCTCGATGTCGTCGACGTCCTCGGCCGACGAGATGGCCCAGCCGTTCTCGCCGTCGAACATCTCGTGCCACCAACCGTCGAGGATCGACAGGTTGAGCCCGCCGTTGAGCGCCGACTTCATGCCTGACGTGCCGCACGCCTCCTGCGGGCGCCTGGGGTTGTTCAGCCACACGTCCGCTCCCTGGTACAGGGCGCGCGCCACGGCGATGTCGTAGTCGTCCACGAACACGAACCGGTGGCGGATCTCGGGGTCCGACGAGAACGCCACGATCTGGCGGATCATCTCCTTACCGCCCTCGTCGGCCGGATGGGCCTTGCCGGCGAACACCAGCTGGATGGGCCGGTCGGGCGACAGCAGCAGCGCCTTGAGGCGGTCGGGCTGCGACAGGAGCAGCGTGGCCCGCTTGTAGGTGGCGAAGCGGCGGGCGAACCCGACCGTCAGCACCCGGGGGTCGAGCACCTCGTCGGCCCACGCCACGTCCGACCCCGCCAGGCCCCGAGCGCGGGCGCCCTCCCGCAGGCGGCGCCGCACGAACGCCACCAGCCGTTCCCGGCCCTGCTCACGGGCGCGCCACAGCTCGTCGTCGGGCATCTCGAAGATCTGGTCCCACGCCGCCGGGCCCGCCTCGTCCCAGTCGGGGAGCACGTGGCGGGTGAAGACATCCGCCATCTCCGGCGACACCCACGTGTGCGCGTGCACGCCGTTGGTGATCGAGATGATCGGCGCCTCCTCGGGCGGGATGTCGGGCCACAGATCGCCGAACATCTTCCGGCTTACCTCGCCGTGCAGCTCGGCCACGCCGTTGGACCGGCCCGCCAGCCGCAGGCCCATCACCGCCATGTTGAAGCGCTCGTCGGGCGCGTCGCCGGGCCGGTGGCCCAGCGCCATCAGGTCGTCGACCCCCAGGCCCACCTCCGCGCACCAGGCGCTGAAGTACTTGTCCATCAGCTCCCGAGGGAACCGGTCGATGCCGGCGGGAACGGGCGTGTGGGTGGTGAAGATGCAACCGGCCCGCACCGCCTCGATGGCCTCCGGATAGGTCAGGCCCTGGTCGGTCACCAGCTGGCGTATCCGCTCCAGCCCGAGAAAGCCGGCGTGGCCCTCGTTGGTGTGGAACACCTGCGCCTCGACGCCGACCGCCTGCAGGGCCCGCACCCCTCCGACCCCCAACAGGATCTCCTGGCGGAGCCGGTGCTCGACGTCGCCGCCGTAGAGCCGGTCGGTGACAGCCCGGACGTCGTCCGGGTTGTCGTCGACGTCGGCGTCGAGGAAGTACAGCGGGACCCGGCCCACATTGGCCTGCCACACCTGTGCCACCAGCGGCACCCCGGCGATGTCGACGCTGATGCGGACGTCGGTGCAGGGGCGGAGTGCCATCACGTGGGGGTCGAGCAGCGGATAGCGCTCCTGCTGCCAGCCGTCGGCGTCGAGGCTCTGGCGGAAGTAGCCGTGGCGGTACAGCAGCCCCACGCCCACCAGCGGCACGCCCAGGTCGCTCGACGACTTGAGGTGGTCGCCGGCCAGGACGCCCAGGCCCCCGGAATACTGGGGCACCGCCTCGGCGATGCCGAACTCGGGTGAGAAGTAGGCGACCAGCTGCAGCGGGCTCTCGCCGCGCGACTGGAACCAGCGCTCCCCGTCGAGGTAGCGCTGCAGCTCGTCGCGTACCTCGCCCAGGAAGCGCTTGAAGGCGGCGTCGTGGGCCAGCGCATCCAGCCGCTCGCGGTCCACCAACCCCAGCATGCGCACCGGGTCGTGGACGCTCGCGTCCCACAGGTGGGGGTCGACCCAGCGGAACAGGTCACGGGTCTGGTCGTCCCACGACCAGCGAAGATTGAACGCCAGCTCCTCGAGCGCGGCCAGCTCGGGGGGGATCGACGGGCGGACCGTGAAGCTGCGCAGCGCCTTCATCGACGCGCACCGTAGCGGGCGTGTCCGACTACTCCGTCACCCCGGGATAACCAAGGGCCAGCTTGCCGGCATACGCCAGCGTGGCCTCGGGCGTGAGCGGATGGAAGGTTCCGGCGCGCACGTCGCGGTAGGCGCGCTCGAACCGTGCGCTGCGGAAGTAGGCCCTGCCACCGAGCACCTCCATGGCGAGGTCCACCACGGCGATGGCGTCGAGCACGGCCTGTCGCTTGGCGATCATCACCGTGGCCAGGGCCTGCGGGTCGACGCCGTAGTCGTCGCCGAGCTCGTCGATGGCGCCCAGCAGCGCCCACCAGGCGACGCGCAGCTTGGCGTCCATCAGCCCGACCTGGCGGTGCACCCGGGGCAGCTGGGCCAGCGGGCTGTGTCCCCTCGAGGTGGCCGTCGACCTGGCGAGCGCTGCGTCCCGGGCACCCATCGCGATCCCCAGGTAGGTGGCGCCCCCCACCGGGGCGAAGTGGATGGCGGCCGCCGCCAGCGGCACGCCGAACTCGCCCCACGGGCGCCGGCCCATCACCCTGTCGGCGGGGACGAACACGTCTTCCAGCACCACGTCGTGGCTGGCCGTGCCCCGCATCCCCAGCGTGTCCCAGGTCTCGTCCAGGCGCACCCCCTCGGCGGCGAGCGGCACGGCGAAGTGGATCACCTCGGCGCCGTCCCCGGGCTCGCCCACCACGGCGCTGGTGGCCACGACGGTTGCGCCCGGGGACTGGCTGCAGAACGCCTTGCGGCCGCTGACCAGGAAGCCATCGGTGCCCTGGCCGTCGCCGTCGCCGTCGACGGGGACCGCCACCGTGGTCGGCCACAGCCAGTCGGATCCACCGCTGGTGGCGATGACCAGCCCCTCCTCGGCGACCCGGCGGAGAACGGCCTCGGCGTCGGCCGCGCCCTGGCGTCGGCGGAAGGCCTGCAAGAGCGTGAGGTACATGTGCATCGCCACGGCCAGCGCCGTCGCCCCGTCGTGGCGGGCGAGCTCGGCCTGCGCGTAGCACACCTGGCGGATCGAAGCGCCGAGGCCGCCGAGGTCCTCGGGGACCGCCAGCCGGAGATAGCCGTTGGCCCGCATGGCGTCGTAGGCCTCGCTGACGAACGTGGCGTCGCGGTCGTGCGCGTCGGCGTGCGCCGCCGCGACCGCACCGACCTCGGCGGCCAGCGACACGAACCGATCGTCGCCGGGCCGCACGGGCGTGGGGTATGTGGCCGCGGGCGCGCGTGCAGCCGGAGGTGCCTCGGTGGTGCTCATGGATCCCGCCTTTCATGGGTTTCGGATGACGGTACGACGGACCGTCGCGGGCGGGTAGTTCAAGAACTGAACCCCAGCCATGTCCGTGGGACACTGGCGCCATGCGGACGTACGCCCAGTACTGCCCCATCGTCCGGGCGGTCGAGGTGCTCGGCGAGCGGTGGACCTTGTTGATCGTGCGCGAGATGCTCAACGGCGTCGGGCGGTTCAACGAGCTGTCGCGTGGGCTGCCCGGCCTGTCGCGGGCGCTGCTCTCACGCCGCCTGCGCCAGCTGATTGCCGCCGGCCTCGTGCGGCGCAGCGACGACGGCTACGAGCTCACCCCGGCCGGCGAGGACCTGCGGCCGCTGGTCTTCGGTCTGGCGGAGTGGGGTGCGCGGTACGCCTTCGGCGACCCCCGACCCGAGGAGCTCGACCCCGAGGTGCTCATGTGGTGGCTCCACGGGCGTATCGACACCAGCGAGGTCGATCGCCGGGCGGTGATCCAGATCGAGGTCGCGGATCGTGGCCGGCGCTTCTGGCTCGTCGTGGAGCCCGGGGACGTATCGGTCTGCTACGCCGATCCGGGCTTCGAGGTCGACGCGCTGCTGCGGTCGGACCTGGCGACGCTCTACCGGATGTGGGAGGGCGAGGTCGATCTGCTCGACGCCGTGAAGGCCGGCTCGATCGAGCTGACGGGTCCTCGCTGGATCACCCGGGGCCTGCCCCGCTGGCTTCAGTTCAGCCCAGTCGCCCCGTACGTGCGTGCCGCCCGGGCGTGATCGAGTGACCTGGCGGGAACGGCGTCGCGGCCCGTCTGCCTACGCTGGGTAGGTGCTCGGACGGATCACGATCGACTCGCTCAGCCCGGCGACGCCGTCGCGGAGGTTCCCGACCAAGGCGATCGTGGGTGAGCGCGTGACCGTCTCGGCCGACATCTTCCGCGACGGCCACGACCTGCTCGGGGCCCGGGTCCGCTGGCGGCACGTCGGCCGGGACGGCAAGGGCCGCTGGAGCACGGGGCCCATGGAGGACCGCGGCAACGACCGCTGGGAAGCCGTCATCTCGCCCACGCAGATCGGTCGCCACGAGATCGTGGTCGAGGCGTGGCGCGACCGCTTCGCCACCTGGCGACACGACGTCGAGATCAAGGCCGGCGCCGGCGACGACGTGGAGCTCGAGCTGGAGGAGGGCGCCCGCATCCTCGAGGCGCTCGCCGCCGGCGTCGGTGCCCGTGACCAACGGCGCGTGCTCGACGCGGCGGCGGGGCTGCGGCGCGCCTCGTGCAGCGTGCACGTGCGCCTCAACGCCGGCCTCGACGACCGGGTGGCCCGGCTGGTGGCGACCGTCGCCGATGCCGACCTGACCGAGGCGCCGCCGCTTCCGCTGTGGGTCGATCGCCCGCAGGCCCTGTTCGGGGCCTGGTACGAGCTGTTCCCCCGCAGCGAGGGGGGCTTCGACGGCGCGGTGAAACGCCTGCGCGCCGTGGCCGACATGGGATTCGACATCGTCTACCTGCCACCGATCCACCCCATCGGGGTCACGGAGCGCAAAGGTCCCAACAACACGCTCGGCGCCGCGCCCGACGATCCCGGCAGTCCCTGGGCCATCGGCTCGGCCGAGGGCGGGCACACCGCCATCGCACCCGAGCTGGGCACCATCGAGGACTTCCGCCGGTTCTGCGGCGAGGCAAGGGACCTCGGGCTGGAGGTGGCGCTCGACTACGCCCTTCAGTGCTCGCCCGACCATCCCTGGGTCCACGAGCATCCGGAATGGTTCTGGCGCCGACCCGACGGGTCGATCCGCTACGCGGAGAACCCACCCAAGAAGTACCAGGACATCTACCCGATCAACTTCTGGCCGGAGAGCGACGCCGACCGGGAGGCACTGTGGGCGGCCTGCCGGGACGTCCTCGACTACTGGATCGAACAGGGCATCCGCATCTTCCGGGTCGACAATCCGCACACCAAGCCCATGGCGTTCTGGGCGTGGCTGATCGAACGCCTCCAGCGCGATCACCCCGACGTCATTCTGCTGTCCGAGGCCTTTACGCGCCCGAAGGTGATGGCCAAGCTGGCCGAGGTCGGATTCTCGCAGAGCTACACGTACTTCACCTGGCGCAACGAGCCCTGGGAGATGCGGGACTACGTCAATGAGCTCGCCTACGGGCCGACGGCCGACTACATGCGCCCCAACTTCTGGCCCAACACGCCCGACATCCTCTCGGGGCCCCTGCGGCACGGGCCGCCCGCGGCATTCCGCATGCGCTTCGTGCTCGCCGCCACGCTGGTGCCGAGCTATGGGATCTACAGCGGCTACGAGCTGTACGAGAACGAGCCCGCCAGCGACACCAACGAGGAGTACCTCCACTCCGAGAAGTACGAGATCCGCCGGCGGAACTGGGCTCGGCCCGACTCACTGGCGCCGTTCATCGCCACGATCAACGACATCCGCCGCCGGCACCCGGCGCTGCAGTGGCTCAAGAACGTTCGCTTCCACGGTTCCAGCAACGACAGATTCCTGGTGTGGACCAGGGGCCACCGCGACGAGGGCGACCTGGTGCTCGTCGTGGTGAACCTCGACCCGCACAGCGCCCACGAGACCGTCCTCACGCTCGACCTGGGCGCCATCGGCCTGCCCTGGCAGGGTCCCTACACCGCGATCGACGAACTCACCGGCGACGTCTTCGCGTGGGAGGGGCCCAACCCCTACGTGCGGCTCGACCCGTGGCAGGGCCAGGTGGCCCACGTGCTCGCGCTGAGCTGAGCGTCGAGCGCCCACTAGGCGCCACGCACGCTGCGTCCCAGCCGGCGGACCTCGTCGGACGGTGCGACACCGAGCTCTGCCAGGGCAGCCTCGCAGCGCTCGAGCGCCCGACGGGCCGCGGCACGGTCGGACCGGGCCAATGCCGCGGCGACAAGCACGGCGTGGGCATCCTCCGCCCAGGGGTCGGCGCTGATCGCAGCACGTGCCACCGCCTCGGCTCGGTCGAGGTCGCCCAGCCCAACGAGCAGCTGGCCGGCCCTGGTTGCGGCCGCGACGAACTGGCGGCGGTAGTGGTCGCGGTCGAACGTGAGCCACTCGGCCTCGGGGACGTCGGCGAAAAGGTCACCTCGGTAGAGGTTCGCAGCGGCCAAGAGGTGATCGAGGGCGACCGACGGCGCGCCCTCCGCCTCGGCGTTGCGGGCCGCCAACACGTGCTCGTCGAAGTCGTCGGCGTCGATGCGCAGGGCTGCGCCGGTCACCAGGCGGACGTCCTGACCGTCGATGCGGACCGTATAGGCGGGTTCGCCCGCGGCCCGGTCGGGCTCGAGGAGGCGCAGCATGTACGTGAGCGTGACCCGTAGGTTGTTGGCGCCCGATCGCTCGTCGAGGTCGGGCCAGAGCGCGGCGATGATCGCCTTGCGGGTCGCCTTGCGGTGCAGGACGAGGAACGCCAACAGCTCACGGACCCGTTCCCGGCGTAAGTCTCCCCCCGCGACCTCCTCGCCCCCGCGCCGCAGCGCCAGCGGACCGAGGACCGCCAGCTCAACGGCCTGCGGCGGCGGAGCGGGCACGGCCGCCAGCAACGCCCGGGCCGCGGCCGCCAGTGGCGTGCGCTCGCGGGCCAGGTGACGGGTGGCACGCCGTCCCGGCGGGCCGAGGGCATCGAGCAGGGTCACGGCCTCGGTCCGCCCCGCCCGATGGAGGGCGACGGCAAGCTCGGCCGCCAAGCGGTGGTGCAGCAAGGAGCGGACCACGTCCGGCGCAGGGGGTTCGAACTGGCGGAGGTGCTGCGTGCCGCGTCCCTCCCGCACCGCGACGACCGCCGCCGCCAGCGAGCGGGCTGTGGCCAGGTGGCCCTTCAGCGGCTTGCAGTCCCAGTGGGCTCGGGTATCGGGGGCGAGGACGTAAGTGAGCGACAGCGCGTGGCGCCACGGCCTGCGGTCGGAGCCAAACTCCAGGCCGCTCGTCCTCGCCCGCTCGGCGAGGATGTCGCTCGCGGCGCGCTCGTCGCCTTCCGCCAACGCCAGTGCGGCCGCCGCGATCGCCAGGACCACCGCCGGGGAACCGACACGCGGTGCCTGCGCCTCCGCCTCGTCGAGGTACGACCGGGCCGCCTCGACGTCGCCGACGTACGCCATCGCCAGACTCGCGTTCGCGAGGCTGAGCATGATGTTTTGAGCCTGGCCGGCCGCCTGCACCCCGCGGAGCAGCTCGGGCAGGGCGGTGACCGCGTCGTCGACCCGGCCGAGCGACCACCAGGCAGCGAGCCGCAACGCATCGGTCGTCCGCTGGAACGCGACGTCCGGAACGTTGCCCACGCCGTCGAGCACCTTGAGCGCCCCGGGGGCATCGCCGGTGCCGACCAGCACCGCCGCTTCCAACCACTGCGCCACCGCACGCCAGGTGTCGTCGAGCACGGCGGGGTCGATCATCGCCAGCTCGCGGAGCACGGTGGCGTCGTCGCCCGCCACGTCGGCGGCGACCGCCCGGGCCAGCGCCGCCAGCGCCCGGGCGAGGGGGTGCCCGGCGTCTGCGAGCTCTGCGATCCGGGGGGCGATCTCGGCAAGCAAGGCCATGTCCTGGTGCCACCACGCCACGCGGCCGAGCAGCGCCAAGGCGTTGATCTCACAGTCGATGTCGCCCGCCTCGTGGGCGGACCGAGCGGCGTCCCGCAACAGGTCGGCGGCGGTGGCCGGCGACGCGACGGTCGCCCGCAGCCCCACGGCCAGTTGCGCCGCCGAGGTGGTGCGCGCCGCCGGCGGGAGCGCGGCCAGCCACCGGTCGAGCTGGCGGGCCGTCGGACGCTCACCGCTCAGGCATGCGGCGCGGAGAACGGCCGTGGCGGCGTCCCACTCGCCGGCTTCCTCGCCGGCCTCCGCCGCCAAGCGGTAGGCGTCATCGAAGTGCCCGCGTGCGGCGAGGTGGGCGGCGGCCCGGCGGCGGATCACGACGCGGTCGACCACCGGGAGCGCCAGCCGCCCCATGGATCGCCACAGCGCATGCGGCGCGCGCCAACCGTCGCCGCTGCCCGCCACCAGGGGGACGCCGTCGAGGGCATCGGCGACGACCACCTGGTGGCCCAGCACGTCGGTCGCCAGGGCGTCGTCGGCGCCCCCGAGGTCGGAGACGACGGCGAGGACGTGCCGACGTTCGGCGCCCAGCGGCTCGAGCACCTCCTCCCAGACGTAGTCGCCGGTTCGCTGGCCGTCGACGCTCGCCGCCAGCTCGGCCATGGCGGCCCAGCCGCCCGTGCCGGCCAGGCGGTCCGGCTCGACGCCCCGGGCGGCGGCGAAGGCCTCGAGTTCCTCGTCGGTGAACCGCAGTTCGTCCTCCGACAACTCGAGCAAGGCGCCGTGCGTGGTCCACCGGGCGAGCGGGATGGGCGGGGCGGTCCGTCCCGCGAACACCAGGTGGCCGTTGGCCGGGAGTGCATCGGCAAGGGCCGCCAGCCAGGCTGCGCCGGGTGACGTGGGGGGCACCGCGTGTACGTCGTCGAAGACGATGCACACGGGAGTCGGTGCCCGTCGCCACATGGCGTCGGCGACCGCATCGGCGCCGGAGTCGGGGACGGTGTCCTCGGCGGCGCGGGTGCGTGGCCCGGCACCGGATGGTTCGGTGTCGTCCACCCCCGGCCCCGCGATCGGCGATCGCCGCGCCAGGGCGGCGGCGACGTCACGGGCCAGCGTGTCACCGTCGGCGTCGGCGGCTTCGACACCGAGCCAGATGTCGTCGCCACGGGGCGCCAGGCGGTTCTCCGCGATCGCCTGGGTCATGAGCGTGGTCTTGCCGAGCCCCGGTCCCCCGACCACAGCCGTGACCCGGTGGTCCCAGCGTTGGAGCAGAGCCCGCAGCAGACGAGGCCGGGTCAGTGTGCTGGGCCGAGGCTCAGGGGGCTCGAACCGGAACGAGCGAGGCATGTCGTCCCTACCGTACGCGGTGGGCGTGAGCTGGGTGTTGCTGGCGGGGCGCAGCCCGCTTCGGCGCCGTTAATGCCCCCGGATGACACTGCCCTGGCTCCTTGCCACCCTGGCGCGGGAGCTGTGGGCTGGGTCGGCGGCGGGCGGCGACCTGCCCACTCGGCGGTGGGGCCGTCCGCCCGGCGATTGCCGGTCACCATGTCGAGTTCGCCCGGCGGCGGCGGTCTCCCCCTGTCGCCGCCGGGCAGCGAGCTCGACCCGGTTCCATCGGACCTCGGGGCGGATGTCCCGCCCCGAGGTCGGACCCGGACGGAGGATGGTCAGGCGCCGTTCACCGAGCTGGTGTCCATGGCGTAGGTCAGCGTCGCGAACGCGATGGCGTCGGCGTTGAGGTCGAGCACCTCGTTGCTGTTGTTCGAGAATGTGTCGCAGACCGCGTGGTAGCAGGGGTCGGACAGATTGCACCGTGATCTCGGGCTTCGCTGTGCAAAGCAGAGTCCCGCCCCGCGTCGGGTGGCGGAAGGGACCACCGGCGGGGCACCTTGGTCGGATGATCACGATCGCCGAGTCGACGCCCGCGTTCCCGCCCCGGCCCCATCCCCCAGAGGGCGCACCCCACGTGCTGGTGATCGTGCTCGACGACCTGGGGTTCGCACAGCTGGGCTGCTTCGGCAGCGACATCGACACGCCGGCCATCGACAGGCTCGCCGCCGGCGGGCTGCGCTACAACCGCTTCCACGTCGCCTCCCTGTGCTCGCCCACGCGGGCGTGCCTGCTCACGGGTCGCAACCATCACGCCGTGGGGATGGGCTTCCTCACCGACCTGCCCACCGGCTTCCCCGGCTACAGCGGGAGGATCCCGCCATCGGCGGCCACTCTGGCCCGCATCCTGTGCGACGCGGGCTACGGCACGTTCGCCGTCGGGAAGTGGCACCTCACGCCCCGCTGGGAGGAGAGCGCCTCGGGTCCGTTCGACCGCTGGCCGCTGGGGCTGGGCTTCGAGCGGTTCTACGGGTTCCTGGGGGGCGATACCAACCAGTGGACGCCCGACCTCGTGTCCGACAACGGCTTCGTCGACCCCCCGCGAACCCCCACGGAGGGCTACCACCTGACCGAGGACCTGGCCGACCGGGCGATCCGCTTCATCCAGGACCAGCAGCAGGCCACGCCCGGCCGCCGCTTCTTCTGCTATTTCGCGCCCGGTGCCGTGCACGCTCCCCACCAGGCCCCCCGGCCGTTCATCGATGCCTACCGCGGCAAGTTCGACGCCGGCTGGGAGGCGTGGCGCGCGGCGACGTTCACGCGCCAGGTGGACGCCGGCGTCGTGCCCCCGGGAACCCGGCTCGGCGAGCGCCCCTCCTGGGTGCCGGACTGGGAGGAACTGCCCGCGGGCGAGCGCCGGCTGTACGCCCGGATGATGGAGGTGTTCGCCGGCTTCCTGACGCACACCGACGCCCAGGTCGGGCGGTTGCTCGACTTCCTCCGGACGGCCGGCCTGCTCGACGACACGCTGGTCCTGCTGATCAGCGACAACGGCGCCAGCGCCGAGGGCGGGCCCACGGGGTCGCTGAACGAGCACCGCTTCACACATGATCGCGTCGACGACGTGGCCGACACGTTGACGCACATCGACGACCTCGGCGGCTTCCGGGCCTACAACCACTATCCCTGGGGCTGGGCGTGGGCGGGCAACACGCCGCTGCGGCTCTGGAAGCGCTACGCCTGGCTGGGCGGTGTGCGGACACCCCTCATCGCCCACTGGCCCAGGGGCATCCCCGAGTCGGCGGCCGGCACGGTACGAGACCAGTTCTGTCACGCCGTGGACCTCCTGCCGACCGTTCTCGACTCCGTGGGCGTCGAGCCTCCGGCGGTGGTCGACGGCGCCGACCAGCAGCCGATCGACGGCGCCAGCCTGCGGCCGACGTTCGACGATCCCGGCGCCCCGAGCCCGCGCCGGACCCAGTACTTCGAGATGGCGGGCTCCCGGTCGATCGTCCACGGCCACTGGAAGGCCACGACCGACCACGTCGGCCAGCAGCTCTCGGTCGAACGCGAGATGGTCCCCGGCAGCCACGACTTCGCCACCGACCGGTGGTCGCTGTTCGACCTGTCAACCGACTTCGCCGAGGCCGTCGACGTGGCCGACGAGCACCCCGAGCTGGTGGGCGAGCTCGAGGCCCTGTGGTGGCACGAGGCAGGGCGCAACCAGGTCCTACCGCTCGACGACAGTCTCATCGGACGAGCCGTGGCGATGGAGCCGTCGCCCAACCTGCCCCGGCATCGGAGCGTCTTCCGGCCGGGCGGTGGCGGCGTGGCCGAGGACCTGATGCCGCCGCTGGCTGGCGGCTTCGAGCTCACCGCACACCTCGACGTCCCCACCGCGGACGGATCCGGCGCGTGCGCGGGCGTCGTGTGCGCGCTCGGTGACCGGAACAACGGCTGGGCGCTGTACGTCGTCGACGGCCACCCGGTGGTCGCGTTCAGCCTCTTCGGGGCGCTCCACCGTGCCGCGTCGCCCGTGCTCGTGGCCCCGGGCCGCCGGCTCGTCCGGCTCGGCTACCAACGAGCCCGGGATCGCCGGCGCGGGGGTGGCACCGTCCACCTCGGCGTCGACGATGCGGGCGTCGCCGAGCTCGAGCTACCCCACGACCTACCCTTCCGCTGGCAGATCGGCGGCGCCGGGCTGCACATCGGCGTGGACCGGGGCTTCCCGGTGTGCGACGACTACGACCCGCCGTTTCCGTTCACAGGCACCGTCGACCGGGTCGAGATCGAGATACCCCACTTCGCCCCCCGCCCCGACGACGCCGCACGCTCGGCCGCCGACGTCGCCCAGGCCTTGCGCCACGAGTAGTGGTCGGCCGACCGGCGTAGCATTCGGGCCATGAACGAGCGGCCCGAGGACGATCCGAGTGCGGACACCGGCATGTTCCGTGCCTACGTCGAGCAGGACGGTGACGCCGAAGCCCCCGCCACGTCCTGGGTCAGTACGGGGTTCCTGGCCGGCACCGCGGTCGTGTTGATGATCGTCGTGGTGGTGGTAATCCTCCTCCTCGTCTAGGCGAACCGCACCGTCGGGGTCGGTGCGCCGGCCGGAGGTGGCTGGTGGCGAGCAATGGCGCCCGTCTCGTCGGCCGAGGATCCGCACACCGTGCTCGCCACCACCCACCTAGGCATGTGCCACCCTGGGCGGGATGCCGACGCCGATCGACACCGGGGACGCCCGTTGGTACCAGCGCGCCGTGTTCTACGAGGTGGCGGTGCGCGGTTTCTTCGACTCCGACGGCGACGGATTCGGCGACTTCCGGGGGATGCAGCGGAAGCTCGACTACCTCGAGTGGCTGGGCATCGACTGCCTGTGGCTCCTGCCCTTCTATCAGTCGCCGCTGCGCGACGGGGGCTACGACATCAGCGACTTCTACACCGTGCTCCCGGAATCGGGCGTGGTCGACGACGTCGACATGTTCCTCGACGAGGCGCACCGCCGGGGCATACGGGTCATCGCCGACATGGTGATGAACCACACGTCCGACCTTCATCCCTGGTTCCAGGAGTCGCGTGACGATCGGACCAACCCGAAGGCCGACTGGTACGTGTGGAGCGACGACAGCGAGCGCTGGGCCGACGCCCGGGTCATCTTCGTCGACGCGGAGCCCTCCAACTGGACCTGGGACCCGCAGCGCGAGCAGTTCTACTGGCACCGGTTCTTCCATCATCAGCCCGACCTCAACTACGACAACCCCGAGGTGGCCGAGGCCATGCTCGACGTGGTGCGGTTCTGGCTGAGCCTGGGCCTCGACGGGTTCCGGCTCGACGCGGTCCCCTACCTGTTCGAGCGGGACGGCACCAATGGGGAGAACCTGACGGAGACCCACGAGTACCTCCGGCGGATCCGCAAGACGGTCGACGCCGAGTACCCGGGCCGGGTGCTGCTGGCCGAGGCCAACCAGTGGCCATCCGACGTCGTGGACTACTTCGGCAACGGCGATGAGTGCCACATGTGCTTCCACTTCCCGCTCATGCCGCGCATGTTCATGGCGGTCCGCAAGGAGCAGCGGCACCCCATCACAGAGATCCTGGCGCAGACCCCCGAGATCCCCGACGCCTGCCAATGGGGGATCTTCCTGCGCAACCACGACGAGCTGACCCTGGAGATGGTCACCGACGAGGACCGCGACTACATGTACGCCGAGTACGCCACCGATCCCCGCATGAAGCTGAACCTCGGGATCCGGCGGCGCCTGTTCCCGCTGATCGACAACGACGAGAGCATGGCCGAGCTGTTCCACGCCATGTTGTTCTCGATGCCGGGGAGCCCGGTCATGTACTACGGCGACGAGATCGGCATGGGCGACAACATCTACCTCGGCGACCGCGACGGGGTGCGCACACCGATGCAATGGACGCCCGACCGCAACGCGGGCTTCTCCACCGCCGACTTCGCCCAGCTGTTCCTGCCCCCGCTCATGGACCCGGTGTACGGCTTCCAGGCCGTCAACGTCGAGCAGCAGCAGCGGGACTCGTCGAGCTTCCTGCACTGGCTACGGCGGATGATCTCGGTGCGACGTCAGCACCCGGTCCTCGCCATCGGCCAGTTCGAGATGCTGCACGCGCAGAACCCGTCGGTGCTCGCGTACCTGCGCCGGGGCGTCGGCGACGATGGCGAGGAAGACATCGTGCTGTGCGTCAACAACCTGTCGCGGTTCCCGCAGCCCTGCGAGCTCATGCTCGAGCAGCTCGCGGGCAAGGTCCCGATCGAACTGACCGGCCGCGTGCCGTTCCCGCCGATCGGTGAGCTGCCCTACTTCGTGACGCTCGCCGGCCACGGCTTCTACTGGTTCGAGCTGGTCGACCAGCACCACGACGAGGGGCCGGGTTGATCGTCGTGCGTTCTGCCGGCTGTCGGGCGGCGAGCCTGGCGTGAACGGCAGCAAAACGGAAAATCCGCGCGCGACTTGCCTCTGGTAGAGAGAGCGAAGGAGGGGAATCGTGTGCGCTGCCCGGATCAGCCGCACGTAGATCTCGACAGCAACTTGTGGCGGTTGGGGTGGCCATGGCCGCTCCAACCGCCGCAGGTTCGCAGCGTGAGGTGAGCGTGCTAGGCAGGTGGCGTGCCCAGTCTCGACGCGTTAGGCGAGGCGCTGGCACCGCTGCTGGGAGGCTTCCTGCCCCGGCAACGGTGGTACGCCGGCGGCGAGCCGCCCGCCGACGTGGAGGTCACCACCCTCGACGCCCGGGAGGGCGACCCCGTGCTGGTCTGGCTGCTGGTCGACGCCATCGGCACCCACGGTGACCGCGCGACCTACCAGGTCGTGCTGGGCGGGCGGCCGGCGCCCTGCGACCGCGAGTTCCTCCAGGGCAAGGCGCGGGTGACCCTCGGCGAGGTCGACGGCTGGATCTACTACGACGCGCTCGTCCACCCGCACCTCGCGCTGCTCGTGCTCCAGCGCGCCGCACCCAACCAGTCGGCGCAATTCACGCCGCCTCTCGTCCTCGATCAGTCGCACACTTCTTGCTCTACTCCACAGCAACTCGCCGCCGTTGCGGTGGCCATGGCCGCTCCAACCGCCGCAGGTTCGCAGCGTGAGGTGGCGTGCTAGGCAGGTGGCGTGCCCAGCTCGACGCGTTAGGCGAGGCGCTGGCACCGCTGCTGGGAGGCTTCCTGCCCCGGCAACGGTGGTACGCCGGCGGCGAGCCGCCCGCCGACGTGGAGGTCACCACCCTCGACGCCCGGGAGGGCGACCCCGTGCTGGTCTGGCTGCTGGTCGACGCCATCGGCACCCACGGTGACCGCGCGACCTACCAGGTCGTGCTGGGCGGGCGGCCGGCGCCCTGCGACCGCGAGTTCCTCCAGGGCAAGGCGCGGGTGACCCTCGGCGAGGTCGACGGCTGGATCTACTACGACGCGCTCGTCGACCCGGACCTCGCGCTGCTGGTGCTCGAGCGGGTGGCACCGAACGAGTCGGCGGAGGTGGCGCGGCCTCTCGTCGTCGAGCAGTCGAACACGTCGGTGGTCTACGACGAGCGGCTCATCCTCAAGCTGTTCCGCCGGGTGTACCCCGAGCCCAATCCCGACGTCGAGATCACCAAGCTGCTGGGGGAGCGGGGCTTCCCCCACGTCGTCCCCCAGCTGGCCGAGCTGCGGTACGAGCGGTCGGACCTGGCCGTCGTCCGCCAGTACCTGCTGGGATCCACCGACGCGTGGGACCTGGCCCGCACCTCGCTGCGCGACCTGTTCAACACCCGGGTGCCGCCGGACGAGTCGGGAGGCGACTTCGGCCCCGAGGCACTGACGCTCGGCGACGTGACCGCGCACCTGCACCTGGCGTTGGCCGACGTGTTCGGCACGGAGCCGGGGTCGCCCAAGGACTGGCTCACCGGCTTCCGGGCGCAGCTCGAACGGCTGCCGGACGCCGCGGCCGCGGCGACGACACCGGTGACCGCGATCGTCGACGCCGCCGCCGTCGACGCCGCGCTGGCGGCGCTCGCCGACGTCGCCGACGCCGGACGGGCAACCCGCATCCACGGTGACCTCCACCTGGCGCAGATGCTCCTGTCAGACGCCGGCTGGTTCGTGCTCGACTTCGAGGGCGAACCGGTCCGGCCGGTGGCCGAACGGGTGCGACCCTCGTCGCCCCTGCGGGACGTGGCCGGCATGGTCCGGTCCTTCCACTACGCCGCCCGCACGGGCCTCGCCGAGCGGGGGCGCGACGTCGATCCCGAGTTGGTGGACCTCGCGGACCAATGGGAGTCCCGGGCCACCGACGAGTTCTGGCGCGCCTACCAGTCCGTCCCGGGCATCGACCAGCTGCTGCCGGCCTCGCCCGCCGACCGCGAGTCGCTGCTGCGGGCCTTCGAGCTCGACAAGGCGCTGTACGAGATCATCTACGAGCTTTCGCACCGGCCCGACTGGGTGGACATCCCGGCATCCGCCGTGCGGCGCACGCTTGCGCTGGTCGCCTAGTGTCCCGGAAGGTGGATCCGTTGGATATTTCGGCTGGGCTGGGCGTCGGTCGCAAGGACGCACGACGAGGCGCAGCCGTAGCTGCGGCGAGGAGGAGGACGCCGCGAGCGGCGTTCAGACCCGTCGAAATACCGACATGATCTGCCTTCCGGGACACTAAGCAGGAGTGCCCGTGGCGTCGGTCCCCCGCACCGCCGAGATCGAGTCGCTGGTGGCGGGAACGTGCCGGGACCCCCACCGGTTCCTGGGCGTCCACGACGATGGCGGCAGGGTGGTGGTCCGGGCGTGGCGCCCGGACGCGTCGTCGGCCACGCTCGAGGGCCAGCCGATGCGCCGGATCGACGACAACGGGGTGTTCGAGGCCGTGGTGGACGCCGCGCCGGCCCCCGGCTACCGCGTCACCTACCGCTGGGATGGCGACGGCGGCGACGAGCTCACGGTCGTCGAGCCCTGGAGCCTGTGGCCGACCCTCGGCGACCTCGACATCCACCTGGTGGGCGAGGGCCGCCACGAGCGCCTCTGGACGGTGCTCGGCGCCCACCCCCGGGTGCATCAGGGGGTGGAGGGCACCGGGCTCGCGGTGTGGGCGCCCTCGGCCCGCGCCGTGCGGGTGGTGGGCGACTGGAACGGCTGGGACGGCCGGGTCCATCCCATGCGCAGCCTCGGGGTCTCGGGCGTGTGGGAGATCTTCGTGCCCGAGGCGCGCGCCGGGCACAGGTACAAGTACGAGGTGCTGGGCGCAGACGGATCGCTGCGACTGAAGGCCGACCCCCTCGCCACCGCCAGCGAGGCGCCGCCCGACACCGCCAGCATGATCTTCCGGACGAGCTTCGAGTGGGGCGACCGTGAGTGGGTGGCCCGCCGCGCGGCGGCGCGTCCGTGGGACGAGCGGATGGCCGTCTACGAGGTGCACCTGGGCTCGTGGCGCCGGCACCCCGACGGGCGCTACCACGGCTACGGCGAGCTCGCCGAGTCCCTCGCCGACCACGTCGTCGACCTCGGCTTCACGCATGTGGAGCTGCTGCCGCCCACCGAGCATCCCTACGACCCGTCGTGGGGCTATCAGGTGTCGAGCTACTTCACACCGAGCGCCCGCTTCGGTGACCCCGACGGCTTTCGGTTCCTGGTCGACCACCTGCATCGCCGCGGGATCGGTGTGCTCATCGACTGGGTGCCGGCTCACTTCCCCCGCGACGACTGGGCCTTGGCGCGCTTCGACGGCACCGCGCTCTACGAGCACGCCGATCCGCGCCAGGGTGAGCACCCGGACTGGGGCACCCTGGTGTTCAACTTCGGCCGCAACGAGGTGCGCAACTTCCTGATCGCCAGCGCGCGCTACTGGCTGGAGGAGATGCACGTCGACGGCCTGCGGGTCGATGCCGTCGCCTCGATGCTCTACCTCGACTACTCCCGTCGCGATGGCGAGTGGGTGCCCAACCGCCACGGCGGGCGTGAGAACCTCGAGGCCATCTCCTTCCTGCAGGAGATGAACGTGCTGGTCCACCGCGACTTCCCGGGCGTGGTCACCGTGGCCGAGGAGTCGACGGCGTGGGGTGGGGTGACCCGACCGGTGGATGCGGGAGGCCTTGGATTCAGCCAGAAGTGGAACATGGGCTGGATGCACGACACCCTCGAGTACTTCGGCCACGAGGCCGTGCACCGCCGCTGGCACCACGACCTGCTCACGTTCGGCCTCACCTACGCCTGGACCGAGAACTACGTGCTGCCGCTGAGCCACGACGAGGTCGTGCACCTCAAGGGCTCCCTGGTGAACAAGATGCCCGGCGACCCGTGGCAGCGCTTCGCCAACCTGCGGGCGCTGTACGCGTGGATGTGGTCCCATCCCGGAAAGCAGCTGCTGTTCATGGGTGCCGAGCTGGCGCAGGAACGGGAGTGGAGCCAGGACCGCGAGATCGACTGGTACCTGCTGGCCGATCCGCTGCACCGGGGCGTGCGCGACCTGCTCCGCGAGCTCAACGCGGTCGAGGCCACACACCCGGCGTTGTGGTCCGGCGACACCACGCCCGCGGGGTTCGCCTGGCTCGACGCCAACGACCGCGACTCGTCGGTCTACGCGTACCTGCGCCTGGGCTCCGGTGACGACGCCGGCGTGGTGGCCTGCGTCGCCAACCTCACGCCCGTGCCTCGCCACGGCTACCGGATCGGCCTGCCGCTGCCGGGCCGCTGGGTCGACGCGCTCAACACCGACGAGGAGCGCTGGGGCGGCAGCGGCGTGGTCCAGCCGGAGGTGCACACGGATGGCACGCCATGGCAGGGGCAACCCCACTCGGCGGTGCTGACGCTGCCGCCGCTGGCGGTCCGTTGGCTGGTTCCGGGTGGTTAAGAGGCCGGGCCGATAGGGCAGGCCGTGGCCCGAGCGGCCCGGCGCCGGAGGCGCCAAGAGCGGGGAACAACCTCGGTTCTCTCTCGGCGGCGCAGCCGCCGAGGACCAGCAGACGTGACCTGTCGGCGCAAACCTGTCCGGGTGGAGACCGTCGGGGCCCGGGTGGGAAGCTGGACGTTCCTGTGCCTGCCGACATCCCCCCGGCTCCACTAGACGACGACGAAAAGAGCCTGCTCACGCCGCAGTTCGCGGTCGTGATGCTGGCGGCGTTCGCGTACTTCATCGCCCTCGGTGCGCTCATCCCCACCGTGCCCCGGTTCGTCGAGGACGAACTGGGCGGCGGGGGCGTCCAGGTGGGCGTCGGCGTCGGCTCGCTG
Source organism: uncultured bacterium (assembly GCA_963717085.1). GTDB lineage: Bacteria > Actinomycetota > Acidimicrobiia > Acidimicrobiales > VFJN01 > DASQUK01. The sequence continues at coordinate 11,697 of CAVQVM010000016.1, read as the reverse complement.
GCGGTGACGGCGGCCCTCCTGCGTCCCTGGACCGGGCGCATCGGGGACACGCGTGGCCGGCGCGTCCTGGCGGTGTCGGGAGCCACCATCGTCGGCGTCTCGATCCTGCTCTATGGCGCCGCCACCGAGCTGTGGATGCTCGTGCTCGCCCGGCTGCTCACGGGCGCCGGCGAGGCGGCCATGTTCGTCGGGGTGGCTACAGCCGCGCAGGACCTGGCGCCGGACCATCGCCGCGGCGAGGCGGCTTCCTACTTCTCGGTCGCGCTCTACGGCGGCCTGGCCGTCGGACCGCCAATCGGCGAGTCGCTGGTCACGCACGGCTTCACGACGCTGTGGATCGCGCTCGCGGCCTGTTGCTTCTGCGCCGCGATCATCAGCCTGTGGATCCCTAGGGGGCGCACCGTGGCGGTGGCGCCCCACCGCAGCTTCCTGCAAAGGGACGCGTTGTTGCCGGGAGTGATCCTGTTCCTCGGGCTCGTCCCGTTCATCGCGTTCTCGTCGTTCGTGCCGCTGTTCGCCGAGGACCTAGGCCAGGAGAGCGTGGGCGCCGTGTTCGGCTTGTACGCCGGGCTGGTCCTCGTCGTCCGGATCGTCGGGGCTCGCCTGCCGGATCGCCTGGGCTGGCGGGTCGGCTCGACCATCGCGCTCTGCGGCGTCGGGCTCGGCGTCGGGCTGGTGGCGGTGTGGGCGTCGGTGCCCGCGATCTGGCTGGCGGCCGTCCCGCTCGGGATCGGCATGTCGCTGCTGTACCCGTCGCTGTTCACCGCCGTCATGGGTGCGGCGCCGGAGAGCGAACGGAGCCACGCGGTCGGCACGTTCTCGGTGTTCTTCGACCTGTCGAGCGGGTTCGGCGCGACCCTCATCGGCGTCGCGGTGTCGTTGACCAGCTACCGCGGCGGGTTCGCCGTCGCCGCCGCCATCGCCGGCGCGGGCCTCTGCGCGCAGTGGCTGCTGCGTGACCGGATCGGCGTCCGCCACCTCGCCTCCGTTCCGGACGTCGCCGTCAGGGGCGCTGGTTCGGTCGACCCGTCGGCCGCCTGACCAGCCGAATCAGGCGCCGCGCCGGTAGCCTCCTTCAGTGGCCACGAGCGTGCAGACCTGCTATCGACACGGCGATCGCCGGGCCGGCGTGCGTTGCCAGCGCTGCGACCGGCCCATTTGCCCGTCGTGCATGAGCCAGGCCTCCGTGGGGTTCCACTGCCCCGAGTGCGCTCGCTCCGGCCGGCAGCGCATGGTTCCGCTGCGGTCGCTCGCCACTCGCCCCGTCATCACGATGGCGCTGGTCGCCGCCAACCTGGCCATCTTCATCGCCGACATGCTGTCGGGGTCGAACCAATTCGGCGACCACAACTGGACGGCCGAGGGGGCGCTCAACGGCCCGGCGGTGGCGGCCGGCGACTGGTGGCGACCGATCACGGCCGGGTTCCTGCACGCCAACCTGCTGCACGTCGGTTTCAACATGTTCCTGCTGTGGCAGCTCGGGAACCTGCTCGAACCGGCGATCAAGCGCTGGGCCTTCGCCGTGCTCTACTTCATGGCCCTGCTCGGTGGGTCGTTCCTGACGCTGATCATCGACCCCAACGCCCTGACGCTCGGCGCCTCCGGAGCCGTCTTCGGGCTGATGGGCGCCGCCTTCATCGCCCTGCGGTCCCGCGGCGTCGACCCGTTCAGCACCGGCATCGGGCCCCTGCTGGTGATCAACCTGATCCTCACCTTTGCGATACCCGGGATCTCCATCGGCGGTCACATCGGCGGGTTGATCGCCGGGGCGGTGGGTGGCTGGATCCTCTGGGAGTGGGGCCCGCGCCTGGGCGGCAAAGCGCCACCGGTGCTGCCGGTCGTGGCGTGCGGGGCCCTCGCGGCGGTCTTTTACGCCGGGTGCCTCATCGTCGCGTGATCGGGTGCGCTCACGAGCGCAGGGCGAAGTCCCAGCGGGTGGGCGAGCCCTCGAAGTCGCTCTCCACCAGCCCGAATGCCCAGGTCGGCGTCACGCGATAGGTGCCGTTGACGTCGGGGTCGAAGAAGTCGACCGCGTAGTCGGTCTCGTACTTGGCGCCGAGCCGCTCGGCGAAGCCCCGGATAGCGTCCGCATCCCGAACGGGGGCGGCCGCGCCCTCCACCACGACCGGCTCCAGCGGGTCGTCGGTCGTGATCGCGCACCGGGGGTCGGCGGCCAGGTTCCTGGCCTTGCTGGAACGCAGCCCGCTGCTGAACCACACGGCGTCCTCCCACCACAACCCCCACACCGGCATGACGTGGGGCCGGCCGTCGGGCCGCGTGGTCGCAAGCCAGTAGTCGTGTGACCGGGTGAGCCGCTCCGTCGCCCACGACCAGGGGAGCAGGCCGGTTCCCTGGGCAGGCCCTCGGATGCCGTAGCCGGGCATGTGGGGACGGCTGGCGCGCGGTTTCTCAGCCATGGGCCCGATTCTCCACCAGCGAGGCCAGCCGCCGCAGGTTGCCCGGCCACATCAGGCGGAGCACCGGAGCCGCAACCAGGCCGGCGACCAGGCCGCCCAGCCACCAGGGAAGCGCAGTCGCTCGTCCCAGGTGATGCGCGTGCGGCCCGGCCCGCTGCGGCGCAAGACGAACCGGCCGGCGCCCGACACAACCCCGGTCGCGCCGACGCAGATGCGGGTCATCGCCGGATGGCGCTCAGGACCGCGTGAGCGCCGCGGCCTCCAGCACGGCGCCGGTCGCCAGGAGCAACGGTTCGGACTCGCGCGGTCCGACGAGCTGGACGCTGGCGGGCAGCGGCCCGCCGGTCGGGGCGGGCAGGGCCAGCGCCGGCAGTCCGGCCAGGTTGACGGGCACGTTGGCGGTGCGGCTGTCGGCCGGCGGCTCGTCGAGGCGCGTGGCCAGCACCGGCAGGGTCGGCAGGGCCAGCAGCTCGACGCCGGCGAACACCGCGGCGAGCTCGTGGCGCCAGGCGCGGGCGTAGGCCCGAGCCGCGGCGAGATCGGCGGCGGCGATGGCTCGCCCCTGCTCGAGCCGGTCCCGTGTTTCGGCCCCCAGGCCGGCGGCGTCGGCCTCGTAGACGGCGTGGTCGGTCAGCCACGCCTCGCCGAAGAGCACCGTGCCACCTGCCCGCGCCGCGGCCGCCCACCCCGGCAGGACGAGGTCGACCACGTCGAGGCCGCTCGCGGTCAGGAGGTCGTCGACGGCCCGGTCGACGACGGGATCGACGTGGGTCGGCAGCCGTACCCGGCCCACGGTGGTCGCGTTCGATGCCTGCGCCGTGAACCCGGGCTCCAGGAGCTGCATGCCGAGGGTCACGCCGGCGACGTCCCGGGCCATCGGGCCGACCGTGTCCAGCGACGGCGCCAGCGGCCACACACCGGTGGTCGGGATGCGCCCCCAGGTGGTCTTGAGGCCGACGGTCCCACAGCAGGCCGACGGCGTGCGGACCGAGCCGGCGGTGTCGGTGCCGATGGCGACGTCGGCCTCGCCCGTGGCCACGGCGACGGCGGAGCCGCTCGACGACCCGCCGGGGATGCGGGTGGGGTCGAGCGGGTTCACCGGGGTGCCGAAGTGGGGATTGATGCCGGTGCCGCCGAACGCCAGCTCGTGGAGGTTGACCTTGCCGACGATCCGGGCCCCGGCGGCCCGGGCCGCGGCGACGCAGGGGGCGTCGGTGGCGGCCGGTTCCGCGGTGGCGGCGACGACGGCGGAACCGGCGGTCGTGGGCGTGCCGGCCACGTCGACCAGGTCCTTGACCGCGAGGCGCGGGGCGCCGGGGGCGGCCTCACCGGGATCGTCGAGACGGAGGATGAAGGTGGCCATGGGCGGCCCCAGCATGGCACCCGGTCGCGGCGACCGACCCGGTCAGCTCGAGGCAATGGCGACCGATCAGCGGAGCTCGAGGCATCAACGAACGGAAGCCGTTCGCAATTGCCTCAGGCGTGCGCCGGCGTTCGTCATTGCCTCGGTCTGCCGCCGCCGCCCCGGGGGGCTTGCCGCTAGCCGGCGGTGGTGCTGGTGGTCGTGTCGCCGCTCTCGGCGGCGGCGGCGGGCGGTTCGGTGCCCGTGGCCTCGAGGACCTTGGGCACGAGCCAGCGCGCGGCGGCGTCCGCGCCCGTCTCGGTGAGGTCGCGGCCCTCGAGCCGGTACTCGGCGCCGAAGGCGCCGCCGGCGGGCAGGTCCTGGGTCCAGGCGTCGAGGTCGATGACCGAGAAGTCGTCGCGGCCCGACACCGTGTCGTGGATGATCTCGTTGAGCCGCTCGACCCGCAGCGGATCGTTTTCGGCCACCGTCGTCCAGTCCCCCTCGCCGTCGTTGCCGGGGGCGAGCCGCACGTGCGGATAGGTGGCCCAGAGCACCGGCACGTCCTGCCCTGCGAGCCTGTCGGCGAGGTCGTCGTAGCGGTCGCCGAGCCAGTCGTCGAACACCGGATCCCCGAGGTGGCGCCACTTCCGGTCGATCTCGCGCTCCCCGAGGTCGGCCAGCCCGCCGACCACGACGATGGCGTCGGCGCCGGAGGCGTCGAGCAGCTTGGGCAACCGGGGCCCGAACCCGATGCAGGCAATGTCGTCGCCGGCGGTCTCGCCCGCGAGCCGCACCGGGCCGGGTCCGCTGACCGGGCAGCCCGGTGCCACGTGCGTATCGACGCGCACCTGTTGGTCGGCCTGCTCGGCGTTCCAGGTCTCCAGACCCGATGTCATCGAGCCCGCCAGCCCGTCGCCGACGAGGGCGATGCGCACGATCTCGTTGCCGCCGGCCGACGGGGTCACGACGTCGAGGTCGCCGGGCCCGTCGCCATTGTCGACGGTCAGGGTCACGTCACGTGGTGGCTGTTCGGGCAGGACCAGCGCGACGGCCGCCACCAGCGCCAGGCTGGACCCGAGCGCCACGCCGAGCTGGCGCCGCGGGACCGCCAGGCGATAGCGGATAGGGCGTTCGACGGCCCAGGTCAGCAGCGCCGCCACCGCCAGGGTGACCGCGACGCGGGCCAGGAACAGCACGTTCGACTCGAGCCCGGTCCGGTCCTCGTCCAGCAGCAGGTAGATCGGCCAGTGGACCAGGTAGGCGGCGTAGCTGATCACACCGACGGCGCGCAGCGGCCGCCAACCCAGCGCGGTGGTCGCCGGGCCCGGAATCGTGACCGCCAGCAGCACGAACGCCGTGAGCAGTGCGTTGACGGCGGTCACCCCACCGAAGAGGTTCGACGAGTACAGGCTCGTCGTGCTCCAGAGCCACGCCAGGCCGGCAAGCGCCACGACCGGGCCGTAGCGCAGGACGGCTGCGCCACGCGGCGTCTCCATCAGCCGGCGGAACGAGGGGCTCAGCACGGCGTAGGCGAGCACGACGCCCACCAGTAGCTCGCCGATCCGGGTGTGGGTGCCGTAGTAGGCGACGCCGTCGTTGCCCGCCCGGTTGGCCGTCATGGACGCGGCCACGAACGAGGCCCCGGCCGCCAGGGCGAACACCGCCCCCGCGGCCCGCCAGCGGGGACCGACGACGCGCATGATCCCGACGAACGCCAGCGGCAGGAGCACGAAGACCTGGACCAGCAACGACACCGACCAGAGTTGCTGGACCGGCGACGGATCGGTGAGGACGCTGGCGAAGCCGTCGCCCCCGAAGGCGAACCGCCAGTTGAGCACCTGCGCCGCGGCGGCCACCACGTCGCCCCGGAACCCGGGGCCGGCGCCCACGCGCAGCGCCACCTGCAGCGCGACGACCGCAGCCAGCACCAGCGCCAGCAGCGGGAAAACGCGCCGCGCCCGGCGCTCCCAGAACCGGCCCACCGACACCCGGCCGTCCTGCGACCACTCGGCCAGGAGCAGCGTCGTGACCAGGAAACCCGAGAGGGTGAAGAAGCTGGAGATGCCGAGGAAGCCGCCCCTGACCAGCTCGTATCCCTGGTGGAAGGCGAGGATCGCCAGCAGCGCCACCGCCCGTAGCCCGTCGAAGCCGGCGACGTGCGGCAGCCGGGGGCCCAGATCCACAGTGCCGGGCGCCTGGCGTTCGCGTCGCCGGGGTGGGGCCCGGCGACGCCGCCGGCCGTCGCCATCCGGCCCTCGCCGTGGGGTCGACTCGACCGGCGCGGTGCGGAGCCCGAGGCCGTCGTCGGCCCAGTCCTCCACCAGGCCCGCCGGCGGCTCGTCCCAGATGGACGGTGCGGAGGGCGAGGTGAGCGCGTGGTCGCCGGTGGGCGCCTCCGGCCCGCGGAGCTGCGTCGCCTCGTCCCAGCCGTGCGGCGGTGGGGCGATGGCGGGGTCCGCCCACTCGACTGGTTGCCGCGGCCCGCTGGGGGTGGGGTCGCCCCAGTCCTGGGGGATGGGGCGAGGATCGTCCCACGAGCGCCGTGGGGCCGGCCCGGCCGGATTGCGCGGTGCGGCCGAATTGCGTGGCGCAGCCGGAGGCGCCGGGTTGCGCCGGGAGGGTGCCGGTCCGGGGGTCCGCCCAGCCGTCCGGCGGGCGACCTCCTCCCGCCAGGCCCGCGGCGAGATCGGTGTCACGGTGTCACCGGAGGGGCGGTGCTGGACCGCAGCGCCGCGGGTGGCGGCCGCAGCTGCGGCGGCCTCCTCCCATGGTCGAGGTGAGGTGTCCGCAGCGGGATGGACGGCCGTGATCCGCGGGATCTCGGCATCGTCCGGCTCGGGCGGTGCGTCCTGGCCGCGGTCCGGGGGCCAGTCCGACCAGCGCTCTGCGTCCCAGCCGGCGGGCTGGGGGGCGCGACCTCGGGACGGCGGCTGGTCCGGGCCGAGCTCGTCGGCGGGGCGGACCTTGCGGCCGTCTCGGTCACGCTTGGCTCGGTCGGTCCTCCGTCGGCGCGACGGCGGTCGAGCAGGGCTCAGTGTCTGTCCTCCAACAACATCCCAGCGGGCGCCTCTGGGTCGAAGCTGGCCGCAACGACCTACTGGCGGCCGAGCCACCCTACCCGGCCCGCCGCCGCCAGGGGATATCACGGCCGGGTCGGCCACTACGGCCAGTAGCCTCGACGGGTGGTGCGCTACTACGTCACGACCCCCATCTACTACGTCAACGACGCCCCGCACATCGGACACGCGTACACCACCGTCATCGCCGATGCCGTGGCCCGCTGGCATCGCTTGCTGGGTGACGACACCTTCTTCCTCACCGGGACCGACGAGCACGGGCTCAAGATCCAGCGGGCGGCCGAGGCGAACGGCATCAGCCCCAAGGAGATGGCGGACCGCACGTCCCAGCGCTTCCGCGACGCCTGGAAGCTCCTGGACATCTCCAACGACGACTTCATCCGCACCACGGAGCGCCGCCACCACGTCGCCGTGCAGGCGTTCCTGCAGCGCGTCTACGACAATGGGCACATCGAGCTGGGCATCTACGAGGGCCTGTACTGCGTGTCGTGCGAGGCGTACTACACGCCCGACGAGCTGATCGACGGGCTGTGCCCGATCCACCACCGCCCGGTGGAGCAGGTGAAGGAGGAGAACTACTTCTTCAAGCTCTCCCGCTTCCAGCAGCCGCTGCTCGACTGGTACGCCGCCCATCCCGACTTCGTGCGGCCGGAGAGCAAGCGCAACGAGGCGCTGGGGTTCATCAGGGGTGGGCTGGACGACTTCTCGATCAGCCGCACGTCCATCTCCTGGGGGGTGCCGCTGCCCTGGGACCCCGCCCACGTCACCTACGTCTGGTACGACGCGCTCATCAACTACGTCACCGCCGTGGGCTACGGGCAGGACGAGAAGCGGTTTGCGACCTGGTGGCCCGTGGTGCACCACCTGATCGGCAAGGACATCCTCCGCTTCCACTGCGTGTACTGGCCGGCGATGCTGATGGCGGCGGGCATCGAACCGCCCGTCGACATCAACGTCCACGGCTTCCTGCTGGTCGGCGGCGAGAAGATGAGCAAGACCGCCTTCAACCAGATCGCACCCGCCGACCTGGTGGACGAGTTCGGCGTCGACGGCTTCCGCTACCACTTCCTGCGCGACAACGCCTTCGGGCCCGACGGCGAGTTCAGCTACGAGCGGATGGTCGAGCGGTACAACAGCGACCTGGCCAACAACTTCGGCAACCTGTTGTCGCGTGTGGCGACGGTGGTCGACCGCAAGTGCGACGGCGTCGGCCCCAAGCCCCGGGCCGACAGCCCGCTGGCGCCCGTAGCGGCCGACGTCCACGCGGCGGCGGCCGAGGCGTGGGCTGCTGTCCAGCCGGCGGCCGCCCTGGAGGCGACATGGCGGCTGATCCGCGAGACCAACAGCTACCTCGAGGTGAACGAGCCCTGGAAGATGGAGCCCGGTCCCGAGGTCGACGCGGCGCTCGGCGACGCCCTCGAGGCCCTGCGCATCGTGGCGGTGCTGGCGAGCCCGGCGATTCCGGGCGCGGTGCAGGAGGCGTGGCGGCGCATCGGCCTTCCCGGATCCGTCCTCGACCAGCGCCTGCCCGAGGCCGCCGCATGGGGTGGCTACCCGGGCGGTCTCCCCGTGTCCAAGGGCCTACCGCTGTTCCCCCGCCTGCCGGTGGACTAGCCGTCGCCGAGCGGCCCCGTGAGCATCCGCTGGACCGACGACCACTGCCACCTGGGCTGGGATGTCAACGAGGAGGTCGACGCTAACGAGGTCGACGCCATGGTGGCGGAGGCCCGGGCGGCCGGCGTCGAGCGGCTCGTGACCGTGGGGACGGACGCGCTGCGCTCGGCCGAGGCCGTGCGCGCCGCGGCGCGTCATCCGGGCGTGGTGTGGGCGACGGTCGGCCTGCACCCCCATGAGGCCCGCCACGGGCTCGACGGGGTCGTCGACCTGCTGGACAACGACGGGGTCGTCGCGGTGGGCGAGTGCGGGCTCGACTACCACTACGACCACTCGCCCCGGTCGGTGCAGCGGGACATGTTCGCCGCCCAGATCGCCCTGGCCCACGAGCGCGACCTGGCCCTGGTGATCCACACGCGCGAGGCCTGGGACGACACGTTCGCCGTCCTGGACGCCGAGGGCGTGCCGCCGCTCACGGTGTTCCATTGCTTCACGGGCGGGGTCGACGAGGCGCGGGCGTGCCTCGACCGGGGCGGCTACCTGTCGTTCTCGGGCATCGTCACGTTCGGGTCGGCCGACGACGTACGGGCGGCGGCGGCCGTGTGCCCGTTCGAGCGCCTGCTCGTCGAGACGGACAGCCCCTACCTGGCACCCGTGCCGTACCGCGGCCGCCCCAACCGCCCGTCGCTGGTGCCGCTGGTCGGCGCCGCGGTCGCCGAGGCCATGGGGGTGACGGTGGACGCGGTCGCGGCGGCGACGTGGGCCAACGCCGAGCGTGTCTACCGGCTGCGGTAGCCCACCGAACTTGCGGCGCCTGGCGACGCCATGACGACCGTAACCGCCGCAGGTTCGTAGTCTCGGCCGGGTGACCCTGACCCGCCGGCAGGTGCGCGACCTGCTCGCCGAGAACGGGTTGTCGCCCAGCCGGGCGCTGGGACAGAACTTCGTGGCCGATCCCAACACCGTGCGGCGCATCGCCCGGCTGGCGGCGGTAGGCCCGGGTGACCGGGTGGTCGAGGTGGGCGCCGGCCTGGGTTCGCTCACGGTGGCGCTGGCCGAGACCGGGGCCGAGGTGACGGCCGTCGAGGTCGATCGCCACCTGCTGCCGGTGCTGCGGTCGGTGGTGGAGCCCCTCGGGGTGCGCGTGGTGGAGGGCGACGCCATGACCCTCGACTGGGACGTCGTGCTCGACGGCGACGTTGCCGGCGGCGGGGATCGGTGGGCGCTGGTGGCCAACCTGCCGTACAACGTCGCCACGCCCCTGGTGCTCGACCTGCTCGCCCGGGTGCCGGCGATCGATCGCATGCTGGTGATGGTTCAGCGCGAGGTGGGGGAGCGGCTGGCGGCCGGGCCCGGATCCAAGGCCTACGGCATTCCGTCGGTCAAGGTCGCGTACTGGGCCGAGGCGGAGGTGGTGGGCCGGGTCCCGCCGACGGTGTTCCTCCCCCAGCCCCGGGTGGAGTCGGCTCTGGTGCGCCTCCGACGGCTGCCGGAGCCGCCGGTCGACAGCGATCCCGAGCGCCTGTTCCGGCTGGTGGAGGTCGCCTTCCGCCAGCGTCGCAAGATGCTTCGCCGCTCGCTGGCGTCGCTCGTCGACCCCGCCGCGTTCGAGCGTGCGGGCGTGCGGCCGGACGCCCGCCCCGAGCAGCTGAGCCTGGACGATTGGGACCGATTGGCGAACGCGATCTGACAGCGACTCACGGACCCGGGCAAGCCTTTGCGGTGCTTCCCGCTCTTGGCGCTTCGCGCCGGGCACCTGGGCCACGGCCGTGCCGGTCGGCTCGGCCTCTGGTGAGCTCCGTGTGACAAGGTGACGGCCATGAGCGATCAGACCCCGCTGGACCCCTACGGTCAGGCGCCGCCGCCGCCGCAACCCGGCGGCCCGCCACCCGGGGCGCCGCCGGGCTACCAGTACCAACCCTCCGGCTACGGCCAGCACTACTCCGGCTCTGCGCCGCCGACCCACAAGCCCCTCGATCTGCCCAAGCTCGTGTTCATCGCCGCGTGGGTCGTGCTCGGCATGTACGGCCTCTGGTTCATCTACAGGCTGACGCAGGACGACTTCGGCGCCGACTTCGGTGACCGCCTGTTCGGCAGCCTGCAGGACCTGGCGACCGGGGTCTTCTACACGGCGGTGCTCCTGGCCGTAAGCGTGTGGCTGGGCAAGCAGAAGACCTCGGACTGAGCGTCGTCCTCGCGCCGGCCAAGCTCACTCTCTCGCTGCGGGTGACCGGCGTCCGCGCCGACGGTTACCACCTGCTCGACGCCGAGATGGTGAGTCTCGACCTGGCCGACGAGCTGACCTTCAGCGACGGCAGGGGCCTCGAGGTCGTCGATGCCCGACCCGGGGGTGACGCGTCGTCGGTGCCCGCGCCGCCGGCCGCCGGTGGCCCCGGGCTGAGGCCCGGCGTGCCCGCGGCGCCGGGGCTGCCGCCGGGCGTCCCCGCCGGGGACGACAACCTGGTGCTGCGCGCCCTGCGGGCCGTGGGCCGCGACGCGCACGTACGGCTGGTCAAGCGCATCCCGGCGGGTGGCGGGCTGGGGGGTGGATCGGCGGACGCCGCCGCGGTCCTGCGCTGGGCCGGCAACGACGACGTGGCGCTTGCGGCGGGGCTCGGTGCCGACGTGCCGTTCTGCCTGCGGGGCGGGCGGGCCCGGGTGTCCGGCATCGGCGACGGGCTCGACCCGCTGCCTTTCGTCGAGCGAACGTTCACGCTGATGACGCCGCCGTTCGGCTGCTCGACGGCGGCGGTGTACCGGGCGTGGGACTCGCTGGGCGGACCCACGGCGAGCGGCCTCAACGACCTGGAACCGGCGGCGCTGAGCGTCGAGCCCGGCCTGGCCCGCTGGCGCGATCGCCTGGGCGAGGCAACGGGGCAGGCCCCAGTGCTCGCCGGCTCGGGATCGACCTGGTACGTGGAGGGGGCCTACCCCGGCGCCGGGAGGGTGGTCGTGCGTACGGTCCCGGCCTACGGCTGATCGGCGGCCGCTACTTACCGGCGGCCCGGCGCTGCCAGCGGGTGCGCTTCAGCATCTTCTTGTGCTTCTTCTTGCGCATGCGCTTGCGGCGCTTTTTGATCAACGAACCCATGAGGGGCGCAACCCTAGCGGCGGCCGAACCCGTTCAAGCAAACCCGGTGTTGTAGGGACCGGGTACCGTGATGGCCCGGTCGGGGGTAGTTCAACTGGTAGAACGCCGGCCTTTGGAGCCGGTTGTTGCAGGTTCGAGCCCTGCCCCCCGAGC